>JALOON010000043.1 GCA_025454405.1 Oscillatoriaceae cyanobacterium Prado104
TTTCCGAGTTTCGATCCCCCTAAATCCCCCTTAAGAAGGGGGACTTTGATGATGCAGGAGAAATCTCGCTGGTTTCCGAGTTTCGATCCCCCTAAATCCTCCTTAAGAAGGGGGACTTAGATCGCTTCCGGTCCCCCCCTTCTTAAGGGGGGCTAGGGGGGATCGAGATCTCATAGTTAAACAACTTTCTGCGGCTAACTTGAAGCTGAATTTAAAACCAATACCTTCTAAAATATGCAATGCTAATCCCCTCACAAATTAGAGCAGATCGACCCATGCAAGAATTATTATCGCCGATCGAATTCGAGAATCTGCTGCGCCAGCAACACCGCCGCTACCACCACCTGCATCCGTTTCACAAGCGAATGAATGCCGGAGAATTGACACCAGAAGAAGTGCGGCGCTGGGTAATAAATCGCTTCTATTACCAACGCAGTATTCCGCTCAAAGATGCCGCAATTTTATCGAATTGTCCCGATCGCGAAGTGCGGCGCGAGTGGATTCAACGCATTATAGACCACGATGGCCGAGATACAGAAACAGGCGGAATTGAAGCGTGGTTGCGATTGGGTGAAGCAGTTGGAATTTCGCGCGATCGACTGTTGGACGATCGCCATGTTTTACCCGGAGTGCGATATGCTGTGGATGCTTATGTCAATTTTTGCAAAACTAAACCTTGGATTGAATCGATCGCATCTTCGCTGACAGAATTGTTCGGACCCGATGCAATTCGCGAACGTTTAGTTGCGTTAGAAAAATACTATTCATGGATCGATCCCAGCGGATTTGATTATTTTCGAGTGCGGTTGCATCAAGCCCCTCAAGACGCTCGCTACGCGCTAAATTTAGTAATAAAACACTGTCAAACTGTGGAGATGCAACAAAAAGCTGTTGAGGCATTAATTTTCAAGTGCGATTTGTTGTGGAGTCAACTTGAAGCGATCGAACGCGGAGACACTCGTCCGGGAGTCAAGCAAGATGAATAATAACAGTTATCCCTATCTGGCTTGCGGAGTGCGGCTGTTTTGGGATGAGGTGCGACAACAGCATTTTCTGTTGTTTCCCGAGGGCGCAATTAAATTGAATAAAACGGCTTGGGCGATTTTAAAACTGTGCGATCGCCAACATACAATAGACGAAATTGTTGCTGAGTTATCAGCACAGTTTGCTAACACTAACATTGAATCGGATGTCTGTCAACTGATTGCTAAAATTTCGCAGCGAGGCTTGATAAATGAATCAGATTCCACTACCTTTTAGTCTGGTTGCCGAGTTAACTTACCGCTGTCCGTTGCGCTGTCCTTACTGTTCAAATCCGATGAATTGGAGCGATGGTTCTTACAGGCAAGAACTCCCGACAGAGGATTGGTTGCGAGTAATTCGGCAAGCTCGAAATTTAGGTGTTTTGCAATTGGGATTGACTGGTGGAGAACCGCTGCTGCGAAATGACTTAGAAATGTTAGTCGAAACCGCAGCAGAATTGGGACTTTATACGACATTAGTTACGGCTGGAACTTTACTAACAAGAGAACGGGCGGTAAATCTCAATAAACTGGGTTTAGATCACGTTCAAATTAGCATTCAAGATAGCCGATCGACCGAATCCGATCGCATTGCGGGAGCGCGATCGTTTGACCAAAAAATTGCAACTGCTCGACTGGTAAAAGAGTTAGGTTTTCCGCTGACATTGAACTTTGTTTTGCACCGCCAAAATCTCGATCGACTTGAGGAAATGCTATCGCTAGCGGAATTATTGCAAGCCGATCGCGTTGAGTTGGCAAACACTCAATACTACGGTTGGGCATTTCACAATCGGGATGCGTTGTTGCCAACTCGCGAACAGTTAGCAAGGGCGGAACTAGCAGTAAAAGCTGCACAACAACGCCGCAAAATTCCGATGGGAATTCTCTATGTTATTCCCGATTACTATGCAGAATATCCCAAACCTTGCATGGGCGGTTGGGGAAATCGGACATTAATTATTACCCCAAATGGCGGGGGTTTACCCTGCCAAGCTGCAATGGCAATTCCCGATCTTGAGTTTGGCAACGTTCGCGATCGCCCTCTCGATTGGATTTGGTTTGAATCTCCTGGAATGAATCGATTTCGCGGCACGAATTGGATGCCGGAACCTTGTCAGAGTTGCGATCGAAAAACTTTGGATTGGGGAGGTTGTCGCTGTCAAGCTTTTCTGTTAACTAAAGATGCGGGGGCTACCGATCCGGTTTGCCATCTTTCGCCACAGCACGATCGAGTTCGATCGATATTAGAGCAATTGCCCGCGCACCAAGAAGATTTTGTTTATCGCGATCGCCACGATACCTCTTTTTCTTCGAGATAGTTGGAAAATAATGACACAAATACCTTAGAGCATTAGGTAAACTTGCCCGCAGCATTCACCGCTTATTCTACAAATTATATTGTAGATTGTTGGGGGCAAATACTGCGGGCGATCGCTCTTGAATTACCAGAGATTTAACTCTCTGATTCCTGCATTAACAAACAGGGGAATTAGATCAGTTTAACCGCACGCAAAGTGAACATCAAACCTGCTGCCAGACCGAGCATTCCAGCAAAAATTCCGAAATAAGCTATCGCACCGCTAAGAGTCATTGCAATTTCTCCAAAACAATCAATAAAAAAGACCTTTGAGAATTATAATTGAAAATCTCATATCTAAACTCAATTAATATGCACTCAACGATAAAAGTGGATTTAGGGTCGCAATCTTACCATATTTGCGCTCGATCGAACGGTTTAGAGGAACTGGGTCCGCTGGTGGCAGAGCTAAATTTGGGCAAAAAAGTGCTGTTGGTGTCGAATCAGTCGATTTTTCGGCACTACGGCGAACAAGCTACTGCTTCCTTGGAATCTGCTGGTTTTGAGGTTTCTAACTGCATTTTACCGCCGGGGGAACAGTACAAAACTTTAAACTCGGTGCAGAAAATTTACGGGGCTGCTTTGGAAAACCGCTTGGAACGTTCCTCGACGATGGTAGCCTTGGGCGGTGGAGTCGTCGGAGATATGACAGGTTTTGCGGCGGCGACTTGGCTGCGAGGAATTAATGTCGTGCAAGTCCCGACTTCGCTGCTGGCGATGGTGGATGCTGCAATCGGCGGTAAAACGGGGGTAAACCATCCTTTAGGCAAGAACTTAATCGGGGCTTTTCACCAGCCGCGCTTGGTACTCATCGATCCGGATGTGCTGAAAACTCTGCCGGGAAGGGAATTTCGATCGGCGATGGCGGAAGTCATTAAGTACGGTGTAATTTGGGATGCCGAACTTTTTGAGATGTTGGAAAAGTCGAATCGTTTGGATCAAATGCGCTACGTGAAACCGGAGTTGCTGGCAGAAATTTTGAGCAGGTCTTGCCAAGCGAAGGCAGATGTGGTAAGCAAAGACGAAAAAGAATCGGGTTTGCGAGCAATTTTAAATTACGGACATACGATCGGCCACGCCGTAGAAAGTTTAACAGGTTATAAAACCATAAATCACGGCGAAGGAGTTGCGATCGGGATGGTGGCAGCCAGCCGGATTGCTGTAGAATTGGGGATGTGGAATGAAGAGTGCGATCGGCGGCAATTAGCCTTAATTGAAAAAGCTTATTTGCCCGCAAAATTGCCCGCAGGTATCGATGTTGAAGAGATTGTCAAAAGCTTGCAAATAGACAAGAAAGTGCAGGATGGCAAAGTCAGGTTTGTCTTGCCTGCTGCGATCGGCAGTGCCGGAGTGAGCGATCGCGTCAATGGCGATTTAATTTTACAAGTTTTGCGGCAGATGTTTTAGTTATAACTGTTTGTAGTGAGGACTTCAGCCCGCAAAGTTAGAGGACTAAAGTCCTGACTGCGAACTAAACTACGAACTAATCTTATGGTTATCGATCGGGAAACACAATATTAATTGCCGAAAAACCCACCTTCCTTTTCCGGAACAAATGGCAAAGATTAGTAATTAGCAATTAGCATCTCGCTCAATAAAAACCTGATTGAATCGGATGTATCTGCGTGGATCTGGGTGTATCTGTTAACAGTTGAGGGCTTACAAGTTGACTGTTGACAGCGGTTTTTATACCAATTCTCCAAGAGCGTACAAAAGTGGTGACTTCAGGGTCGATCGAGAGGAAGTTAACCATTCAGATACAGGTTTAAGATTTTGGAGAATTGGGATTAATTATATCTAAAAAAGATGAAATTTACCCGATCGCTCCGACAATTAATTGTCTTATTTCTCTGCTCGTGCCTGTTGACAATTACCGTGCCTCATGCTAGCGCTCAACAAAGGCAGCCCGAAGCAATCCAACTCCTCCAGCAAGCTCGAACTTTGTACGATTCAGAAAGATTTTCCGAAGCCGTAACGCTGTTGCAGCAAGCAGCAGCAGCCTTGGAAGCAAGGGGAGAAAACCTCGATCGAGCCGCAGCTTTGAGCAATTTGGCTGCAACTTTCGGGCAGTTAGCTGATTGGGAACAAGCAGAAATTGCGATTAATTCGAGTTTGTCAGCAGTGCGATCGCAGCCAACAACCCCGCAGCAGCAGCAAATATTAGGTCAAATTCTGAATGTTAAAGGACAGTTGCAACTCGAACGGGGACAGAATCAAGAGGCGATCGATACTCTCGAAACAGCAGCTAAAATTCTCGATAAAATTAATGCAAATCATCAACTTTTACAAGTTAAACTAAATCAAACGAGAGCTTGGGAAGCTTTGGGAATGTACCCGAAAGCTTGCAAAATTCTGTTAGGTGCTTTGCAGTTAGAAAATAAAACTTGTGAAGTTTCGATCGAGGCACTGCAAAGTTTGTACGCTGGCAATAGGTCCCGGGAAAATCTCCGCGCTATTAATGCTTTAGGCAGGGTACTGCGAGTTTTGGGACAACTGGATACATCGGAAAATTTGCTGTTATTTGCAGCAACAGCCAGTAGAGATGCGGGCGGGCAAGAAGAAGCTGCAATTACCCTCAATCTCGGCAATACAGCGCGGGCTAAAAGCAACAAACCCGGTTTAAATCTCTCAGAAAAAAGCGACTGGGAGCAGCGGGCATTGGAGAATTATACTCGATCGGCTGCTATGTCGCCTCCGTTATCGGCCCTGTGGATGCAGGCGAAATTGAATCAATTGAGCCTGTTAGTCGATCGAGCAAATTGGTCGGATGCAGTTGATGTGTGGCGTTCGATCGCGCCTGAAGTCGATAATTTCCCTCTAAATCGCGCCGGAATTTACGCTAGAATTAATTTAGCTCAAAGGTTGACAAAGTTAGCATTTTCTCCGGCAAACACTCCGGCAGTTAGCGAGATTGAAAACATCCTCGATCGCGCCAGCGAAGCTGCAACTCGTTTGGGCGATCCGCGAGTGCAAGCTTACATTTTGGGAACTCGGGGCAAACTTTACGAACTGCAAAATCAGAATTCTCTAGCGGAAACTCTAACCCTGCGGGCTTTGAGTTTAGCACCGGCATTTCAATCTCCCGATATTGCTTATCAATTGTTGTGGCAACTCGGGCGAATTCGCAAATCTCAAGGGAATATCAAAGGGGCGATCGATCTGTACAGTCAAGCTGTCGGTATTCTATCTTCTTTGCGGGGCGATTTGGTAACAGTCAATCCCGAAGTGCAGTTTTCTTTTCGAGAAAGTGCCGAACCGGTTTATCGAGAATTAGTCGGGCTGCTATTGCAAGGGGAATCGCCGAGTCAAGAAAATTTGAAACTTGCCCGCCAAACAGTAGAATCTTTGCAATTAGCAGAATTAGATAACTTTTTTCGCGATGCTTGTGCCGATGCCAAAGCGCAATCGATCGAAGATATCGATCCGGCAGCAGCGGTGATTTATCCGATTATTTTAAGCGATCGCTTGGAAGTAATTTTATCAATTCCCGGTAAGCCCCTGCGTCGCTACACTACGAAGAAATCTCGGGAAGAGTTGGAAACTGCCTTTAGGACAGCAAAAAATACAATCAGACCCGCTGGTTTTCCTCGGGAAAGATTGCCCGCAGTTCAACAAGTATATGACTGGTTGATCCGTCCCGCCGAGTCAGAGTTGAGCGCCAGCGGGATTAAAACGCTAGTATTCGTACTCGACGGTTTTTTGCGAAATTTGCCGATGGCAGTGCTCCACGACGGGCAACAGTTTCTAGTAGAAAGATACAGCATCGCGATCGCGCCTGGATTGCAATTAATTGCGCCGAAACCACTGAAAAAAACGCAGTTAAAAGTGTTAACGGCAGCGCTTTCAGAAGCGCGTCCGGGTTTTTCTGCTTTGCCCGGTGTTACCGAAGAAGTGCAGCAAATTTCTGCAATTTTACCGGGTAGCAAACTTGTTAACGAACAGTTTGTGGCTCGCCAGTTGCAAAATCGAATTCAAGGTTCAGCTTACCCGATCGTCCATTTAGCAACCCACGGTCAATTTAGCTCGAATGCAGCAGAAACTTTTATTTTAACTTGGGACGAGCGAGTGAATGTTAAAGAGTTCGATCGATTGCTGCGATCGCGCCTTGGGGAACAGCAACAGCCGATCGAACTTTTGGTATTAAGCGCTTGCGAAACTGCTTCTGGAGACAGTCGCGCGGCTTTGGGTTTGGCTGGGGCGGCAATTCGATCGGGCGCGCGCAGTACCGCAGCGACTTTGTGGCAAGTAAACGATGAATCGACTGCGATTTTTATGGCAGAGTTTTACAAGCAGCTTGCTTTGTCTAAAGTTAGCAAAGCTGAAGCCCTGCGCAACGCTCAATTAATGTTGCTGAAAACCACAAAATATCGGAATCCTTTTTTCTGGGCACCTTTTGTTTTAGTAGGCAACTGGCAGTAATGTAGGTGCGGTTTTGATTTTTGATAAAATTAAAGAACTTATGGATGCCGAAGCTGCAATTCTCTAACCCCAACCGTTCTCAGTTGAGGAATTGCTTGCCATGCATCCTTTACAGCCAGATCGACTAGCAGAAATATCCAGTTAAAATTGCGAAAATTATGCAGTGCGAATTGTGCGATCGAGAAATGGCAGAATTAACTGCCCACCACCTGATTCCCAGACAAAACACCAAGCGGAAAAACGCCGATCCCAGCCCGACAATCGAGATTTGTTCGGCTTGTCACCGCCAGATTCACTCTCTATTTGACAACAAACACCTAGCAGCCGAACTCAACTCTCTCGACAAACTCCAAAATGACCCCCAACTGCAGAAATTTATCTCTTGGGTTAAAAAACAAAAACCCGAAAAACGCATTCAGGTTCGCGGCAAAAAAGCTTGAATGTACCAGCACAAATACTAGCAAAAATAAATTATCAATAAATTTGTTCTGCTGTTTCTAGGGCTGCGATTGCTTGCTCGTGATAATTCTCCACTCGCAACAGCGCATAAGCGAACACCATTGTATCGATTACCATCAGGGTCGTCCTTGTTTTTTCCAATCTTGCAATTGGCTGGCATTTTGAACGGGCAGAGTATCCCAACGCCGGCGGATGCGATCGATCGTCGCGCTGCGCCGCGCGTAGCGACTTTGTAGCAAATCGCGAATTTCCTGCTCGATCGAAACTCCCTTTTGTTCCGCAAGCTTTTTGATGATAGCGATTAGTTCATCTGGCACATTGTGAATCGTAATTGTTGCCATCTTGCCTCTCTTCTTGAAAAGAACATTCATAATTATGTTAGCAAATTTCTGTCCTTGTTTTTTAATTTCTGATTTTGAGGGTTGAAGGGCGATCGAACATTACGGAACTTCCCACACTTGGATTGTTCGATCGTTCCCCGCACTAACAATTGTTTTCCCATCAGCACAGATGGTAATGCAATTAACCCAATCTGAGCGATCTCCAATAGTTCTTATTAATTCTCCATCATGCAAATTCCAAACTTCGATGGTATTGTCGTTGTTCCTACTGACAAGAGTTTGCCCATACGGACCCATGGCGGCGCAACCAACCAAGTCTGAATGTGCTGCAATAGTTCTTATCAACTCTCCTGTGTGCAGATTCCAGATTCTGATGGTATTATCACAACTTGCACTAACAATAGTTAGACCATCCGGGCTGATGGCAACAGATATAACTGAACCTAAAGACCAGCCAAAAGTGTACGATCGCCCCCCAATTCTCCACGGGTTGTATTCTTTTAAAATCTCTTTTACTCTCGATTCCGGTCTTTCTCGCAGCAACAAATATGCAGCTTTTTCTACTCGATCCGATTCATCCTCCAAAGCTCGAATCGCTAAATCTAAACCAGCTTCTCCATACTTAATCGCATCGCCAACAGCCGCAATTCTTTCCTCGATAATTGCACTCGCCAATCGCTTTTTGACACCTGCGATTCCTCCCAAAACCGCCGCGTTAGTTGGTATTTGGGCTGCGCCGCCTAGAACGGCATCGTATTCTGTCGGTCGATCGGGATTTTGTGTCATGTCGCTTTTACCTGTTGAGTATGCAAAAAATCGATCGTTGGTAGTTCTCGGAAAGTTCCTAGGAAATATTTTAGTCTGGGATGCAACTATTTTAACTCAAAATTCTTCTCAGCCAATCCCGCACCGCAGCATACAAAGCCAGCAACTTATTTACAAATCTTTGCCAAATATTAGTTTTTTTTACCTCAGCAACCTCCTCTAGTTCTGCGGGCAGAGGCGGCATTCCAACTACTTCGTAAAGCGGGTATTCACCGCTCTTCCCCGGAATTTCAACTAATACCCGCCTGTTGACGATCGCCAGTTCCTTAACCTCCTCATAAGTTTCCTCAGAAATCAAAAAATTAGTTCCCACTTTTTTATTAGCAGACTCAATCCGGCTGGCTAAATTCACCGCATCTCCGATCGCCGTCACCGTCTGAGTTTTCGATTCCCCCAAATTCCCCACAACTACCAACCCGCAATGAATGCCAATCCCAATTCGCAACCGCTGGCTGTATAAAGTTTCAAAGTAAGGATTTAACTTCTCTATTTCCTCCAACATCTCGATTCCCGCCCTCACCGCTTGGTGCGCTGCCTTTTCAGGATTTTCTAACCCAAAAAGTGCCATAAAACCGTCACCCATGTAATTATTAATCATCCCGCCATTGCGGTTGATAACGTAACCCATTTTTTGAAAGTAGCGGTTCAAAACATAAATTACATCGTAGGGCAGTAACGATTCTGCAAAGGGCGTAAATCCTCGAATATCCGCAAACAAAATCGCAATTTTTTTCTCCTTTCCGACAGGATTGACCGTTGCTTTTCCTGCTATTTGATTGTTAAATGCTTCTAAGTCTTCAGAATCGATCGCCAGTCTCCGCAAAATTACTTTTCCACCTGCAATCTGCGTCTGACAAGCCAGCCGAACCTGCGGTTCTAGTTGCAATTTTTTAGCTAGTTCTTCTTCCGGGGAAGTGCGAGGCGAGCAAAATTCCAAACCTTCAACAATCAACACCCGGCAAGTCGAACACCGGGCGCTGCCGCCGCAGATGTGAGTGTGGGGAATTCCGGCGCGCAGAGAAGCTTCAAGAATGATATCGTCATCTGCAATCTCGATCGCGCGATCGTCCGGCAGATAATGAATGTGTGGCATATGTAGCATCTCCTATTTCGATCGGCGATCTCGATCGCCTAAACTTCCAATTGCACTCTGTCTGCCAACTCAGCAACAACACCTGATTCATCAAATATAAGCCGCGATCGGGATGTTGTATTTTCGGCTTCAAGCGAAAACCCAGTTTCTTTAATCCCCAATCCCCAATGCCCAATCCCCAATGCCCAATTCCCAATCCTCAATCGAAAATCGAAAATCCAAAATCTAAAATCGCTCCCCCTCTTAGCACTCAGCCCCAGAGAGTGCTAAATTTTGTAATGGAAGCGACAGGAAACAAAAAATGGTCAAAATAGTTTCATTCAGCGATAAATCCCGGCGGGCCTTAGAACGGGGCGTCAACCAACTCGCCGATGCAGTCCGCATCACCTTGGGTCCGAAAGGCCGCAACGTCCTTTTGGAAAAAAAATACGGTGCTCCCCAAATCGTCAATGACGGCATCACCGTAGCGCGGGACATCGAACTCGAAGATCCCTTGGAAAATACCGGTGCTCGCTTAATCCAAGAAGTCGCTGCTAAAACTAAAGATATCGCAGGTGACGGCACTACCACTGCCACAGTTCTCGCTCAAGCCCTGATCCGCGAAGGCATGAAAAATGTTGCCGCCGGGGCAAATCCAGTCGCCCTGCGCCGGGGAATCGACAAAACCATCGCCTATTTAGTTCAAGAAATCGAGAAAATGGCTAAGCCGGTGGAAGGTGCGGCCATCGCCCAAGTTGCTACCGTCTCCGCTGGCAATGATGCAGAAGTCGGCGACATGATTTTCCAAGCGATGGAAAAAGTCACCAAGGACGGCGTAATTACTGTAGAAGAGTCGAAATCTCTGTCAACAGAATTGGAAGTTGTCGAAGGGATGCAGTACGATCGCGGTTATCTTTCCCCGTATTTTGTCACCAACCCCGATCGTATGGAAGTCGAGTTCGAGAACGCTCGCATCCTGATTACCGACAAAAAAATTAACGTCATTCAAGAACTAATTCCCGTTCTCGAAAAAATCGCCCGCACCGGTCAACCGCTGCTGATTATCGCCGAAGATATTGAAGGCGAAGCTTTGGCGACATTGGTAGTTAACAAAGCCCGCGGCGTATTGAACGTCGCAGCTACCAAAGCCCCCGGATTTGGCGATCGGCGCAAGGCTATGCTGGAAGATATTGCCATTCTCACGGGCGGCCAATTGATTTCTGAAGAAGTCGGACTCAGCATCGATACCGCAACTCTGGAAATGCTCGGCAGCGCCCGCAAAATTACGATCGATAAAGAAAACACTGTCATCGTAGCCGGCGACGAACACAAATCTGATGTCGAAAAGCGGATCGCGCAAATTCGCAAGCAGCTAGCAGCAACGGATTCTGAATACGACAAGGAAAAACTTACCGAACGCATTGCCAAACTTGCCGGCGGTATTGCTGTAATTAAAGTGGGCGCAGCTACGGAAACCGAACTCAAAGACCGCAAATTGCGCATTGAAGATGCTCTCAACGCTACTAAAGCTGCTGTAGAGGAAGGCATTGTTCCCGGCGGCGGCACGACGCTGATTAATTTGATTGCCAAGATTGAGGCTGTCAAAAATACCTTGGATGCGGAAGAAAAAGTTGGCGCTGACTTGCTGGCGAAAGCTTTGGAAGCGCCGTTGCGCCAAATCGCTGACAATGCAGGTGCTGAAGGTTCTGTAGTTGTCGCGGGCGTCCGGGGCAGCGATGCCAATGTCGGCTACAATGCTCTGACCGACAAGTATGAAGATATGATTGCTGCCGGAATTATCGACCCCGCGAAGGTGGTACGATCGGCCTTGCAAAACGCAGGTTCGATAGCTGGTATGGTGCTGACTACTGAAGCTCTAGTTGTCGAAAAACCCGAACCGAAAAAAGCGGGCGGCGACATGGGCGACATGGGCGGCATGGGCGGCATGGGCGGCATGGGCGGCATGGGCGGCATGGGCGGCATGGGCATGATGTAATCCCTGTTGACTCGTCTTACTATTTTACTCGTTACCAGGCTGAAGCCTGGTAACGCAGATCCAGAGGCTCTGCCTCGAATTTCTTACTCGTGTTACTTGTTACTCGTGTTTACTCGTTACCAGGCTGAAGCCTGGTAACGCAGATCGACAGGCTCTGCCTCGAATTATTCGTTGACTGATGACACGCGAGGCAGAGCCTCCAGACATGGGTTCCCAGGCAGAGCCTGGGAACCAGTAATGCGTAAAATTTTTCCCCCTCTCCCCATCTCCCCCTCTCCCTATTTTGTATACCTGGTGTCTTGTGAAGAAAAACAGAATCTGCTTTAATTAATTTATTTTCCTAAATATATTATTTCCGTTAAATATTTGTATCATGAAAGGCAGCCTCAGGCTCGCCACTGGGAAAACAGCTAAAAATATTTGAGTGAGTTAAACTAATTTAAGGAAAATTAGTGAGATTAACTTGCAACAGGCTAAAAATACTTATGCAGGAAGTTATCAACTGGTTTCAAACTTTTTTATCCGACTCGGTTGATGCTTTCCTCGAGTACGATCGACAGGAAAACTACATCTCAATTAATCCTGTTGCCGCCGGTTGGATGGGCTTAGAACCTGATGAAATAGTCCATAAAACTAACGAGCAATTGGTGGAGTTACATCCAACAAACTTGGCTCTAATTCAAATTGTATCGCAGATAGATGCTTGCCTGCAACAAGTATTTATCACAGGTGAAAAACGGCTGGCAATCCACGAGGTGATGGCGGATGGCGGGGTCAAAATTTACGAAACTGCTTATACGCTCGTGGTAGATGGGGCATCTGGCAGGATGCGAGTATTTGCTGTCGGCCGAGACATTACGCGACACTACCGCTGGCAGCAGCAAAAGACTCAGGAATTGCGCCACTCGAATCATTTACTGTGGTTGAATGCTGTTAACAGCCCGCTGGCTATGGTGGGCTGGGATGAAGATTTTCGCATCATTCAGTGGTCGAAACGCGCCCAACAAATCTTTGGCTGGACCAGTGAGGAAACGATCGGCAAGCGTTTCGGAGATTTGACCTTTTTTTGCGAGGAAGATCGAGAAAAAATCGGCGCGATCGAGGCAGAATTGACAGCGGGCAACAGCAATACTTCAACTAACCGCAATTATACTAAAGATGGTGAGGTGATTTGGTGCCGCTGGTTCAACTCAATTATTGGCAGCGGGGACAATTTTACGGTGCTTTCTTTGGTAGAAGATATCACCGATCGCAAGCGTTTAGAAGCCGAAAAAGCCCAAGCAGCTAGGCTGACAGCAATGGTGGCCGGTGTTGGCATCGCCCTCACCAAACATCCTCAAGATATCCTGCTTCCTTGCTGCGAAGCAATGGTACAAAACCTTGATGTTACTGCTGCTCAAATTTGGGCTGTCAACGCGAAAACAAATGTTTTAGAAGTTCAAGCTACTGCCGGAGATTACAGCATAAATGATGGTTTTGAAAAAGTTGTTCAAAGTACGATCGGTGAAATTGCTGCTCGCAAACAGCCGTATATTGATTGCGGATTTGTTGAAGGATTCGGATGGAAATTGGGGGAATCTGGCAAAGATAAAAATTCTGCTAAAATTTCCGAATTCCCCATAAATTCCGCTGGCAAAATTAGCCGTGCTTGCAAATATGAAAAGCAGATAGCTAAGTTATCAGGCTATCCTTTAATTGTCGAAGAACGGTTGGTGGGGGCAATGGTAATTGTCACGACAGGACCGCTGACCGCAGCGTTTTTGCAAACTTTAGGATCTGTCGCTGATGTTATTGCTTTAGGTATCGAACGCAAACGCGCCGAATCAGAATTGAAAGCAGCTAAAACCTTCCTCAATTCTGTAGTAGAAAACCTGCCAGTCGGAGTTTTTGCTAAAGATGCTTCCTCCCTAAAATTTGTGCTGTGGAATAAGGCGGGAGAAACGATCGCGGGCGTTACCAGTCAAGAAGCGATCGGTAAAAATGATTACGATATTTATCCTAAAGAACAAGCTGATGCTTTTACGGAACAAGACAGGCAAATACTGACAAGCTATCAAAATCTGTCAGCTCTTAAAAAAATAGTTGAAGAACCGATTCAAACTCGCCACAAAGGTTTGAGAATTCTGCACACCCGCAAAGTGCCGATTCTCGATTCTAAAGGAAATCCCCAATATGTTTTGGGAATTACAGAAGATATTACCGAACGCAGGCAGGTAGACGAAAGCGTTAGGCTGTACGACCAAATTGTCGAAAATATGCAAATAGGTTTGTACGTCTACCATTTGGAAAATACAGAAGACGACACTACCCTCAGGGCAATTTCTTCCAATCCAGCCGCTACTGAATTTACTGGATTAGAAATGGCTGATGTTTTGGGGATGACAATTGACGAAATCTTTCCCAACTGGCGATCGAAAAATATCCCCAAAATATTCGCATCGGTAGTCCGCGATCGAGAAGCAGTAGAAATTGAAGATATCGACTGCGACGAAAAAGGCGTCATAACTCGCGCTTTTTCGATTAAAGCCTTTCCGTTACCCAACAACTGCGTCGGCGTTGCATTTGAAAATATTCTCGATCGCAAGCGTTTGGAGTTAGAATTGCAGCTAGCCCTGCAGCAAACCGAACGTTCCGAACAACTGCTGCGGACTGTAATTGACAAAACTCCCGACTGGATTTTGGCTAAAGATCGAGACTTCCGCTGCATCTTAGCTAACGAAAGTTTTGCTAAAGCTATTGGCAAAACAGTCGAAGAAACTGTCGGTAAAAATGCTTTAGAATTAGGATTTCCCGAAGAATTAATTTATGGCAATCCGGTAAAAAATATCCCAGGATTTCACCATGACGACTGTGCTGTGTTGGCTGGAGAAACCATCCACAATCCCTGCGATTTGGCAACAGTCGCTGATGGTTCAATACATATTTTTGACACTCAAAAATTTCCCCTGCGCGACGCTGATGGCAATATATTCGCAGTGCTAGCTTTTTCTCACGACATTACCGAAAGACATCAAGCCCAAGAAGCGATGCGCCAAAGCGAAACCAGATTTCGTTCTTTGGTAGCTAACATTCCCGGAGTAGTTTATCGCTGGCGGTGCGATTTTTCTGTCACCTATATTAGCGATGCTGTTTTCTTGCTTTCTGGCTACCCTGCTGCTGAGTTTTTATCGCCTCCTGATAGGCAAGGACGGAATTTTGCCAGCGTTATTTATGCAGAGGATTTGCCTAAAGTCGAGGCAACAATTAGGCAAGGAATAGAAACCAGGCAGTGCTACAGTTTAGAATACCGCTTGCTAGCAGCAGACGGCACGATTAAATGGGTTTGGGATAAAGGTTCTCCCGTATTTGATGAAGATGGCAAGGCTAATTATTTGGATGGGGTGATTTTTGATATTAGCGACCGCCATTACGCCCAAGAAGCATTGCGTCAAAAAACTTCGGAGTTAGAAGCTGTTTTTCGAGCATTACCCGATCTGTATTTCCGGCTAAATGCTGACGGCACAATCTTGGATTACTTGTCAGGAAATTCAGTGGAACTTTACCTGCCTGCTGAGGAGTTTCTGGGTAAAAAAATGACAGAAATATTGCCACCTTACCTCGCTGTCCAATTCGAGCGGGCAAGGCGAGAAATTGTAGAAACAAGAACTCCAATTAATCTAGAGTATTCATTGCCCCTGTCGGAAGGAGAACAAATTTACGAAGCAAGATTGTTGCCTTTGAATTTTAGTGAAATTATTATTATAGCTCGCAATATTACCCAGCGGAAACAAGCAGAATCGGAATTAAAAGATAAAAACCGCCAATTAGAACAAACTTTGAAACAATTGGGAAAAACTCAAGCACAACTGATTCAAGCCGAAAAAATGTCAGGTTTGGGACAGCTAGTTGCAGGAATTGCCCACGAAATTAACAATCCTGTAAGTTTTATTTACGGCAATATTATTTATGCTCGCGACTACGCTCAAAATCTGCTACAATTATCTATCTTGTACCAGCAACACTACCCGATTCCCCCTGCTGAAATTAGCAATTTTGCTGAGGAAATAGAACTTGAATTTATCAAAAATGATTTCCCGCAACTGCTGAGTTCAATAGAGATGGGAGCCGATCGCATCCGGCAAATTGTGCTATCTTTGCGCAACTTTTCCCGACTAGAAGAATCAGCAATCAAGCGAGTTGATATTCATGAAGGTATTGACAGTGCTTTGTTGATTTTGCAGCACCGACTTAAAGAAAATGGCAGAAACCGCAATATTGAAATAATCAAAGAATACGGCGATTTGCCTCCGGTAGAGTGCTATGCCGGTCAGTTAAATCAAGTGTTTATGAATATATTGAACAATGCTATTGATGCTTTGGCAGATGTGAGAGGTAAAAAGTTAGAATTAGCAGGTGCTGCGGAAGATCCAGATTTTTGCTGTTTGGTTTCGGGTTGCGATCCGTCACCTTGCATTCACATTCGCACGGAAGTTTTGGATAACCAGCGGGTGGCGATCGTAATTTTGGATAACGGTCCGGGAATGCCAGAATCTGTTAAATCTCGAATATTTGACCCGTTTTTTACTACTAAACCTGTCGGAAAAGGTACTGGTTTGGGACTGTCAATCAGCTATCAAATAGTAGTAGAAAGACATCAAGGCAAGCTGCGGTGCATTTCGGCACCGGAAGGCGGAACTGAAATGGCGATCGAAATTCCAATTCGGCAGCGCTAAACAGTTGGTAAGGAGTTTTGAGTTGTGAATTTTGAGTTTTGAGTTTCTCGGGAGTTTTGAGTTTCTCGGGAGTTTCTCGGGAGTTTTGAGTTGTTCGGGAGTTTTGAGTTGTGAATTTTGAGTTTTGAGTTAAAGACAGTTCTTAATTCAAAAATCAAAACTTAAAACTCATAACTTCCCCTCTCCCTCTCTTCCTTCTTTTTGGCGAGGTTTTTCACAGAGATATTTAAATCAGGATGTTCAAATAGTTTGCTGCAAATAAATCAAGAAAATCCGTCGTTATCGGGCTGGTTTTCAACCAAGCTTTCTGATAGAATAAAATGTACCCATACCAAATCCAGGTATCATACCCCCAGAATGATTTCCTAAAAGTAGGGTGCGTTGTCGCGCTCGTCCTGTCTATTTACAGCAATTCAGTGGCAGCGCACCATAGGGTTTCCTAAAGAGGTTAACTAACGGGGCTCCGGCATCGGTCAATTCTAGTCTTTGCTAGATAGATGCTTCCGGTCAAATGTATTGAAAATCAAGGCGAGAGAGCATGACATCCAAAACCGTAAAAACTGACAATTTAATTGTCAAATCAATAGCAGAAGAAGATGATGATGATGACGATTCCTACGTTGATTATTTTTACGACGATCCGGGTGCCGTGCCGGGAACTCTCGATTTAGAACCGGATGCACCCCCTCCTGAAATTGTATTGATCGATTATTGCGAGGCGACGGCTACGCGCACCAAATTGGCAAATCCTCAAGCAGCAGCCCCCTATTTGGATACAGAATCTGTTTCCTGGGTTGATATGTTGGGATTGGGAAATAAAGAAACTTGGCGACAAATGAGCGAAGTTTTTAATTTGCACGTCATGGCACAAGAAGATGTTGTTAACGTCCCCCAGCGACCGAAAGTTGTAGATTATGAAGACCATCTATTAATTATTGCTTGGATGGTGATGGTAAACCCAATATCTGATACCTTTCACAAAGAACAAGTAAGCTTAATTTTGGGCAAACATTATGTATTAACCGTTCAGGAAGAACCGGATTACGATTGTTTTGGACCAGTGCGCGATCGCATTCGCAAAGGACAGGGAACTATTCGCAAACACGGTGCTGATTATTTAGCCTATTCTTTGTTAGATTCAATTATCGATGGCTTCTTCCCCGTGCTGGAAATCTACGGCGAGCGCATTGAAGAACTGGAAGATGAAGTGGTAGCGCGACCCACCCGCAAAACTTTAGAAAAAATCTATAAAATCCGCAGAGAATTGCTGACGCTGCGCCGTGCAATTTGGCCGCAGCGAGATGCCATCAATACTTTAATTCGCGATAGCAGCGATGCGATCGGACCGGAAGTGCGGATTTACTTGCGCGACTGTTACGATCATACGGTGCAGGTGATGGATATGGTGGAAACTTACCGGGAATTGGCATCAGGTTTGATGGATGTTTACCTGTCTTCTGTGGGGAATAAAATGAATGAAATTATGAAATTGCTGACAGTAATTTCGAGTATTTTTATTCCTCTAACTTTCGTGGCAGGAATTTACGGCATGAATTTCAATACAGAAAAATCGCCGTGGAATATGCCGGAACTTAATTGGTATTTTGGCTATCCGCTTTGTTGGGGAATGATGGCAGCGATCGCCGCTGGTTTAATTTTCTTCTTTTGGCGGCGCGGCTGGTTTGAAAACTTTTCTAACATTCAAGATGATTGAGTCGATCGCTTACTGATGTTTTGGTGTCGCGATCGCGTTAAAATAATTGTGGGGAGAAAGTAGGCGCAGGCGGTTGCGGGCTAGCGAAAGTTAGTCTGAGGAAAGTCCGGGCTCCCGAAAGACCAAACTTGCTGGGTAACGCCCAGTGCGAGCGATCGTGAGGATAGTGCCACAGAAAGATACCGCCCCCTAATTTAAGATTGTAGGTTCGAGATTTTAGCTCGAATCAAACATCGAAAAAGTTTAGGGGGTAAGGGTGCAAAGGTGCGGTAAGAGCGCACCAGCAGCATCGAGAGGTGCTGGCTCGGTAAACCCCGGTTGGGAGCAAGGTCGGAGGAACTACGGTTGGTCTTTTACCCGTTCCGTTTTAGGGAACCGCTTGAGGCGTTTGGTAACAGGCGTCCCAGATAGATAACTGCCCTCTTAATTGCTTGCAGTTGAGAGAACAGAACCCGGCTTATGTCCGACTTTTTCCCCTCCAATTATCCTAAATGCAAGTAAAAAATTCCTAAATTGAGAACTGTCTTTAACTCAAAATTCAAAACTCAAAACTCAAAACTCAAAACTCCTTATCAACTATCAACTATTGACCATGAATCTCGGTTATCCCGGCCGCCAAAAGCAGCTTGAAAAATTAGTTGAAAAGTTGGGTTTGCCCAAAAATGCTTCGATTAAATGGGAGTTGCTCCATTTGGCTTTGACCCATGCAAGCGCGTCAGCTACAGCTAATTACGAACAATTAGAATTTATTGGCGATGCCGTGGTGCGGCTGGCAGCTTCCCAACTGCTGTTCGAGATTTATCCCGACTGTTCTGTAGGCGAATTCGCGGCGATAAGATCGATCTTGGTGAGCGATCGCATTCTCTGTAAAATTGCTGACAGCTACGGGTTCGATCGCTATTTAATTGTTGCCAGCAGCGCTGCTAGCGATAAAACAGGCGCTGAAACTCGAATGGCGGATGCTTTGGAAGCCGTACTCGCTGCCTTGTATTTGAGCGCGGGTACATTAGAATTAATTCGCCCTTGGCTGGACCCGCATTTCCGACAGCTAGCAGCAGAAATTCGCCGCGATCCTGCCCGCCAAAATTACAAAGCCGCCCTGCAAGAATTGACTCAAGGAAAACACAAAGTTTTGCCGAAATATCACGTTTTAGAAACCGGGACGACCCAGGGAGGTGAAGACCGTTTTACCGCCGAAGTTAGAGTGCACGGGAATTTGCTAGCGCGGGGAACGGGGCGATCGATCAAAGCGGCCGAGCAAGCTGCAGCACGGGAAGCTTTTATTAAATTAAATGATGCTTAGCTAATTCAGGAGTTACGCAATACGCTCTACAAACAAACCTTGGCGATATTTTTGCATCAGCCCTACAATTAATCTTTTTCACCAAACATACTCGAACACAACATTGATTTCCACAAGTAAGGCAAACGACCGGCAAATCTAAATTTAATATCTGTGTATCCTTCCTTTTGCAATAAAGTCGTCAGCGTCGCTACTGAAAAAAACTTGATGTGACCGTTATCCCAAAGCACAGTAAAATGTTTGTCGAGCCGCCCGGAAACAGCCAGAACCAGATTTTTTAAATAGCCGTGGTAGGGAGTAGAAATAATCAACCTGCCTCCGGGTTTCAGGCATTTTCTAGCAGCCCGAGCTATTTCTTTAGGATAGAGCAAATGTTCGATAACTTCAATTGCTAAAACAACATCAAATGCTTCTACCATGTCTGGATCGGGCAGTTCGTAAATATCAGCTTGAATAAACTCGCATTCCGGAAAACTTTGACGGGCGATCGCAATTCCGGCTGCAGAATTGTCAACCCCGATTACTTCGCAGCCTTGCTGTGCAATAACGTGGGTGAGGCTGCCGTTGCCGCAGCCGAGATCTAAAACTTTGAGTTGTTTGTGGGGACTGGCATCTTGCAGCGCAACCAGCATTTTCAACAGCGGAGATACTAAATAAGCATGATGATATCTGGGACGGTTGTTTGTGTAAAAATATGTATAATTGCTAGTTGTTTTCATCGCTTCAGCATCAGAGACTATTGCCGAGAGCGCAACTTCACTGGGAAAGGTAAGTGCGCGATCGTGTCAATATTAACTGCAGCAGGGTTGTCGGAGTCAATCGCCAAGCTCGCTGGATTGAATCGAACAAGAAAGAAGTTAACTAGCATTTTTTCACCTGCTGTGAGCATTCATTGGATTATGGCATGAGGAAAATTTTAACTTCGATCGACCGTGCTGCACCAACGCAGCGCTGGTTTGCAGCAGCAAAGAATTGCCTCGGGCGCTCGGCAGCAGTTTGACCGTCAATTTACTGACAAAATTGTGATTGAAATCACAGGCATTGACCGAAGAAATTGCTCAGCATCTTTAAATGAAGATACTCAAAATCCAAAGGTACTGCACTGGCTTCTATAATTGTGTTTAACTGTTGTTTGGAAAACGTGCAGTTCGATCGGCCGCAGTACCAGCGACAGAGTTGCCAGTCAGTCTGTTTGTTTGAGTACGATCGCGCTTTGGGTGTTGCACCTTAAATTTAAAGATGTCCTATGGTTAAGCTAGGTCCATCCTCCTTTCGCCGTATTTTACTGTCGCGGATTTTGTTGCTCAGCGTACCGGTTCTACTGGTGGGAGAGTATGTAACCTATCGCAAGGCACGATCGACGCTTCTGGAAACTGCGCGCCAAAATTTGACCGAGAGTGCCGGCAGAAAAGCAGAAACTATCGAACAATGGGCGAAATCCCTCAAATCAAATCTGATTGGGGCTTCCGAAAGTTCGATGCTGCAGTCGGTAGATCCGAAAAACTATCAAAGGTTTATCGCACAGCTAGGGCAGCGACTGCCGGCGCAGGTTGATTGCTTGCAGTTGACTAACATCAAAACAAATCAAACGATCGCCAGCACCTGCGGCCAGCAAGCGATTCAAAAGCTGCCGGCTAATTTTTGGCAGCCGCAGCAGCAGCAAGAATTATTGCTAGACGACAAGAGTGTTTACATCAGTCTGTCGTGGCCGAAGCGGCCTGAGGGGCAACAAAACGGTGAAGATAATATTTTAGATGCTGCCCAATTGCCGGAATCCAGTAACAACAATCCCGACAGCCAAGTAAGTTTGGTGTTGAGCGCTCCCGTTTACATCCGCCGCGGCAATGTCCGGCAGTTAACCTATGCTTTGAGTTTGAAGTCGGCCCTTCCGGTACAAACTAGCGCTCCCAGGGGGTCTTTGGCGGGCTATACGGTGGCGATCGACCAAGACGGTACTATTTTGGCTCACCCGAATATCGATCGCGTAGGGCGCAATATCGAGCAAGAAGCCGACGCAGGCAGGTTAAAAAGCATCGTCAGAAGGGCGATCGCCGGAGGTCAGGCATTTCTGCACTTGTTTTCCTTTGAAAGAAACGGTGTAGAATTGCTGGCAGGATACGCCGCGATTCCCAGCCCTTTAGCCAAACAGGAAAACAGCAAATGGATTATTTTAGCTGTCTCTCGTTTGGATTACGCTCTGTCTGGTTTAGAAGAAATCCAGCAAGTTTTGTTCAATCTGATTGTCGGGTTGGTTGCCGCCAGCATCATCGCGACTTTATATTTGTCTCGCGACTTGGCCCGTCCTTTAGAAAAGCTGAGGGACTACGCGCTGAAAGTTGATACGGAAGCGCCGGAGGCAGTGCCTCACAATTTCCAAATTAGGGAATTCAATCAATTAGCCGATGCAATTAACAGCATGGTACTGCGGCTCAGATCCTGGGCCGGTGAATTGGAAATAGCAACAAAAGAAGCGCAAGTTGCCAACCAGTTAAAAGATGAGTTTTTGCGCAATATTTCCCACGAATTGAGAACGCCGCTCAACGGGATTATCGGTTTCATTCAATTCGTGCGGGACGGCTACTGCGACGATCGAGACGAGGAAGTAGAGTTTTTGCAGCGAGCCCACGATGCGGCAATCCACTTGCTGAATATTATTAACGATATTCTGGACATTGCCAAAATTGAATCCGGCACTTTCTCGCTGATGTTGGAGGTAATTGATGTTATCGAGGTACTTACAGAAGCGACCGATTTGGTTGCCGTTCAGCAGGAAGCTCAAATCGAGGAAAAAGGTTTGAAATTTTATTTGCCGGACGATCGCGAGCCAGTCGCAGTTCATGCTGACCCGGACAAGTTGAAGCAAGTGTTTGTGAATGTGTTGAGCAATGCAGTTAAGTTTACGGAATCGGGCAGCATTACCATATCTACGCGGCTCGAATCTCGGAATTTAACCGATGCTGCCGAGTACAACGGCAGTTCGCCAGAAAGCGGTACGAGACGCGGCGGTGACAGCGAGTGGATTGTCATCACAGTTAAAGATACCGGGATCGGCATCGATCCAGAACAACAGCAGAAGTTGTTTCAACCTTTTGTCATGGCTGACGGCTCTACAACTCGCAAGTTTGGCGGTAATGGTTTGGGTTTAGCTATCTCGCGAAAAATTGTGGAATCTATGAAAGGTAACATTTCGCTGCACAGTGCGGGAGTGAATCAAGGTACTTCAGTGACGATTTCTTTGCCTGTAATCCAGCATTCAAATTCCTATTTTACGCCACAAGAATGGGCGTAAGATTGCGTCCGGTAGCATCGGTTGCATCCACGCTCCGGGTTGAATTGAAGCAGTCGGGCGACAACCCGGGCAATAAATTTCCGGTTTGGTATCCGACTGCTTCACCCTCCGAATGCGCGATCGATACCACCGGACATGATATTAGATAGTATCCGGTCGATTAACGGGACAAAACGGATCGAGCGTGCAGACTTTAGTCCGCTTTTTTCCGACTAAAGTCCGCACTACAAACTATAGGCATTGTGCAGGCACAATCTAACCGCTAGATGCTAAGTTTTAACGGCAGATGCTTGCTTTTTTTAATGTCCGATACTTAAAGGCTTTCCCCCTTGTTCGAGCGATCGGCTTAAAGTGCAAAGAATGCGGATTAATTCGACGGAAGCCGCGCCGGAAGAAGTCGGACAAGGAGTATTTGTCTGCACGCAATTGAGGAAGCGATCGCAAGCCTGTCGCAGCGGTTCTACTGGTTCTAAGTTGAATATTTCCCGGTTGTAAAAATTGGTTTGTTGAGGGGCGATCGTCCCTGCGAAACAACTGTCTGAACTGCGAGGATTTAAATTACCTCGCTGCAAAATCAGCGGGGTTTTTGGCAGCATTTCATCAAAAATCAAAGTTCCCAAGCTACCCACAACTGTCAAGCGCCGCTGTCTGTCGGGATTCAGCCAGCACAGGTGAATGAATGCTTGAAATCCGTCCGGGTAAGTAAGAGTTACCCAAACTAAATCTGCTAGTTCTGCTAGGGGACTGACTGGGAAAACTCCATCTCCCGAATTCAGAATAATTTCTGCCTTCGGAAATACAGTACCGGTTGCTGTTACTTGAATTGGCATTTGTTGGAGCCAGGTGTTAAAAATAGCGATGTCATGTACTGCTAAATCCCAGAGAGCATCAACGTCGCGTCGCACCGGTTCAAAATGGGTGCGCTGAGCGTAACCGTAGCGCAATTTTCCCAGTTGATTTTGCTGGATAATTGTTTGCCCCTTGGCTACTGCTGGATGAAATAAATAAGTGTGGTCAACAAAAAGTTGGCGCTGCTGTTTTTCGGCTAATTCGCAAAGTTCGATCGCTTCTGCAAGCGTGAGGGCGAGGGGTTTTTCTGCGAAAACGTGATAGCCATCTTTGAGAGCGGAGGCTGCTAGAGTGTAGTGAGTAGAAGCTGGAGTGGCGAGCGCCACTGCTGTTAATCCTTGCAATCCTTGCACTTGAGATCGATCGGCAGCCAGAATTACCCCAGCATTGAAGTTGAACTGTTTTTGCACTGCCGCCAATCTTTCTGGGTGCGGGTCTATAACTGCCAAAATTTCGCTGTCGGGATGTTCGAGAAAGTTGCGAATTAAGTTAACTCCCCAGCGACCCGCGCCTAACACGGCTATTCCGATTTTCATCAGAAAAATACTTTTTACATTCAAAAATCGTCTCCGATCGTACCACGTCCTGCTGCTAACTTTGGTTAGGTGGTATGGTTTGCCGTTCGAGCGAGCGCAACAAATTAGTATTTTCCCTTAACCGCTGACCCCTGACTGATGAGCGCCTGCCGCGGACTACCCTTTGCAATTCTTATTTTTTGCCAGACTTTTCCCCAAACATTCCACAACATTTCCACAGGCAGATCCGAGGTTTTCCACAGATTTTACTGAGTTTTCCACAGAAGTTAACGACAACAGTGGATTTTTCTGCTGAATTGGGGATTTTGTTCGTTCGCTGTCAAATGCCTGAGAAGACCTCGAAGAAGTAAATAATTGTAACAAAAAAAGGCTTTAAACACCTATCGTTTCGTACAGCTTTGCTCGATCGAAAGCATATTGCAACATTTCGCTACATTGACAACCCCACCCCCCGATCGCCGACAATGATGCGACCGACCTAAAAAAAAGCGCTCTGATTTCAACCGTACCCGCGCCCGGTTCCGGTTGAAAGGGGGGTTTTATTTTCAATTTATTAGCGAGACTAAAAAAATGATGAACGCAACAGTCAGTATCTTTGCCGAAATTCCCGAAACGCTACACGACTCCCTCAAAACCTACCTGGAGACCCATCCCGAATGGGACCTCGATCGAGTATTTTGCGCTGCCCTGTCCCTATTTTTGTTGCAGAATGCCGACAGCGGTACGCCGGAAGCATCGCGCAGCTACCGCCAAGCTGCGAAAGTTTATCTGGAAACGCTGTTTCAGTACCCTCAGGACTTGCAAAACAGCAACAATGTAACTCCGTCATCTCAGGGCTAGAAACTCCCCACCTAAATCAAAGATTGTAGGTGGGGACTGCGCTCAACATTTTGGTGAAGTTTTTCTATCTAACACTCAAGAAGGCGGCCCGCAGCCGCGAATCGCCTGCATCCCCATACCTGAAGTCAGGGGATGCACGCTCGTTTTTCGGTAAGGTGCGCGCTGCGCACCCTACATCTATAAATTCTCAGACAAATTTTTCAGGTCATTGTTATTAGTATCACCCACGATCGAGCGCATTCCTTCCAGCGTAGCGGGGATGCTGCGCGGGTCCATAAACATCACTTTGCTGCTGTCGCTGCTGCCAATTTTCAATCCCATATCTAGATAGTTTTGAGCCAGCAAAAATTGTAAAGCTTCCCGAGAATTGGGGTCATTTTGCAAGGTTTTGCCGATAATTTGCAAAGCTTCAGCAGTAGCTTGAGCCTTCAAAACTTGACTTTGGCGTTCTGCTTGCGCTCTCAGGACGATCGCCTTTTGTTGCGCTTCCGCTTCTAAAATTGTAGCTTTTTGGCGCGCTTCAGCATCTAAAACTTGGGATTCTGCTTTACCTTTAGCGCTGTTAACAGCCGATTCGCGTTCCCCTTCCGAAGCCAGAATTGCCGCCCGTTTGCGCCGATCGGCCGCCATTTGCAATTCCATCGATTCCTGTACAGTTTTAGAAGGGATAATATCGCGCAATTCTACCCGCGTTACTTTGACTCCCCACGGATCGGTAGCAATGTCTAAATCTCTAAGTAAAATTTCATTAACTTGAGAACGTGCTGTAAAAGTTTGTTCGAGGTCGAGTTGACCCATTTCGGCGCGAATCTGGGTGAGTACCATATTCACCATTGCTGACTGGAGGTTTTCTACTTTGTAATAGGCTTTTTCCATGTCAACAATCCGCCAGTAAACCACAGCATCAACGGTGATGGAAACGTTATCGCGGGTGATACAGGCTTGCGGGGGAATGTCTAAAACTTTTTCGCGGATTGTTTGCTGGTAAACCACTCGATCGAGAAACGGCGTAATAAAATTCAAACCCGGTTCGAGTTTCTTGCCGTTGTATTTACCTAAAGTTTCTACCAAAGCTTCATTGCCCTGATTGATCGTCTTGACGGAACCTAAAAGCGTAGAGCCACCTAAAGCTAAAAACACCAGTAAAAAGTATCCTTCCATTGCAGCCTCCTAAACAGTTGACAGTTGACAGTTGGTAAGGAGTTTTGAGTTTTGAATTTTGAGTTTTGAGTTAAAGACAGTTCTGAAGTTCCAAACTCACAACTTAAAACTCAGAGCGTCCCCGATCGCTACCTGGTTATTAATACCAGTGCACCTGGTTATTAATGGGAGCGAATTCCATTGCCATCGTAATTTAATTACCAATTCCCCATCCCAAATTACGCATTTTTTTTAAGAATGCAATAAATTTTCTGGCACAACAATTAAAGTAGTGCCTTTCCTGCCGACGACAATGACATTTTGATTGGGGGGGATGGCGGCAGAAGTATCTTCGCAGCGAGCTTGCCAAGAATTCCCCTCATAAATCACCCGTCCCGTTTCGCCCGGAGGAATTTCTGTTAAAGTTTTCGCTTCCTTAGCATCTTCGATCGCCCTTGCCTTACCTTTTGGCACTAAACGCCGGGACAGCAGTACAAAAACTGTCGAAAATACCATCCACAAGAATATTTGGAAGTTAAGGTAAGGTAAAAACAAAGAAATTCCCGCCACAGCAAAGGCGCTCAAACCCATCATAAAAGCGACAAAAGCAGTGGGTAAAAATAGCTCCGTCAAACAGAGTAAAGACCCAAATACCAGCCAAAGCAATGTAGGATTCCACAGCATAAAAAGAGTAAAGTAGAACTATTTTAGATAGAAAAACAGTAGCATTTAAACATTGAAAATTGCCAAATACCGACTCTGCAACCGTTGGCGTCTTGCCAGCAGCATCGAAATTTTACATGTAGCGGTACGGGGCTGAGGTAGCAGCAGCCTGACTGAACGTTCGTTGGCGAAGCTTTCGACGAGAATCGCCCTCAAATGAAAAGTTATAGTAACATTGATTAAAATTTTAGCCGATCGGTCTTGGCAGAAACTACAATTTCTAGGTGCCGGAGGGTTGCTAGCTAAAAATCAATTTGCTAACATTTCCTTATAGATGTTCACAAAGGCTGATATGGCATTTGTACCACTCAGGAAAGCGGTCGAAGCCCTGGGCTTGCATCCGAACACTTTGAGGAAGTATGCAGATGAAGGGAAAATCAAAAGTATCAAGAACGCTGCAGGTCAAAGATTGTTTGACACCGAATCCTTTATCAGAGGAGATCGAGACGCAGTTGGAGTTACCATTGTTTGCTATTGCCGAGTCAGCAGTTACAAGCAACGAGACGCTCTTGAAAGACAAGTCGCCTATATGCTCCAAATTTACCCAGATTCAGAAATCATCCGAGATATTGGCTCGGGAATCAACTTCAAGCGCAAAGGATTGCAAGCCATACTGGACAGACTTTTGCGGGGAGATAAATTCACACTTGCTGTTGCCTGTCGAGACAGGCTTGCAAGGTTTGGATTTGAACTCATACAGTACATGGTCGAAAAAAACGGTGGAAAAATCGTGGTTCTCGACCAAACTGTATATTGTCCAACAACCGAGCTTACACAAGATTTACTCTCAATCCTTCACGTCTTCAGTTGTCGAATGCACGGACTCAGAAAGTATTCCAAGAAAATCAAGGAAGATTTATCTAAGTCTGACAGCATCTCAGAAGAGAACAATTAACTACTGGTTAGGAGTATCGAGATTTGTTTATAACGAAACTATCCGATATTTCCAAAACGGTGGTAAAGGAGGCTGGAAGTCAATTAAAACAGCCATCATCCAAGGCTTGCCAGGATGGTGTAAGGATTGTCCTTACCAAATTAAAAGTATAGCTGTCAAAGATGCCTGTCAAGCTCGGAGTAACGCCTATAAAAAACACTCCCGATTGGGTATTGTTTCCCGATTGAGATTTCGCACGAAAAAAGACGCCAAACAATCATGCTATATTCCCAAATCAGCTATTAGTTCAAAAACGTTATCTCACTACAAATTCAAACAGTTTCTCAAGCATAAAGCTAAAGAAACAGGAAAAGTAGTATTAGACGTTAATGAAGCTTACACGTCAAAAACTGTAAGCTGGACGGGTGAAATAATCAAAAACCTTGGCGGTGCAAAAACCATTAAGTCTCCGAGTACAGGTCAGACCATGAACCGAGATTTGAATGGTGCGCGGGGGATTTTCCTTCGTACATTGGTTGATACGCCCTGGCTTAGGTCTAACCTAAGTTTGAGTATTTGTTAGCGAAAGTTAGCAAAAAAGTATCGGCTAAAATCGATTTATTCTCGGACTCTTGAATTGAGGCTTGCCTGCCAGATATCTTCAGAATGTTTTACACACCTTGATATGCTCAACAGTTTCTCCGAACCTATTTACTGCCAGAATCCGACTTGTCCCGAGCCCCGCAACACCTTTGGCCGCCAGCATTGCGCGGCTTGCGAAACCGAACTGGTTTATCGGTATTTGTGGGCGGTGGGCCCGAAAGCAGAGGAAGTACCGCGCGATAAGGTAATTGCCGATCGCTATTTTGTCATTGCACCACAAATCTGGCTGGAGAGCCGTCCGGATCTGCCCCCAAATGTTCCGGAGCAATTGCCAGATGCGATAGTGCCTTACCTGCACTTGTATTCCCAACGGTTGCACGTACCGGAAGTATACGGTTTTTGTCAGTGGGAGGAAGCAGGGGAAACGATGGAGGTGCTGCTATTAGAAAATGCGCCGATCGATTCTTACGGTAGCCTGTATCCTGCAATTTTAGAAGCTTGGTCGCAAACATCGGCCGTGCGGCAGATTTACTGGCTGTGGCAAATGCTGCAACTGTGGACGCCTCTTTCAGAACAAGGAATGGCTTCGAGTTTGCTAGTGCCGGAAAATTTGCGAGTGGATGGTCCTCGGGTGCGGATGCTGCAACTGCATCGGGGCAATTATCAGCCGGCGCTGCGGGATTTGGGAGATGTGTGGTCCGGCTTGGTGGAAACGGCGCAACCTCAGGTGCAGTCGAGATTGCGAGAAATCTGTCAGTTTATGCGCCGCAGCAGCATGAATTTTGAGGCGATCGCCCTAGAACTGAATGAGTTACTGTTAGAACAAGCCGCTCAATTGCCCCTGAGTTTAAGTGTAGTCGGGATGACGGATACTGGCCCGCAGCGCTCCCACAATGAAGACAGTTGCTATCCGACTGCTGCGGATTTTTACTCCAATAAAAATGATGCGGGCGAAAAGTTAATTCCTTACTTAACAATAGTTTGCGACGGGGTTGGAGGGCACGACGGAGGAGAAGTTGCCAGTCAATTAGCCGTGCAGTCTCTAAAAGCTTTGATTCAAAACTTGCTGGCAGAAACAGTTCAACAAGAAGAGTTGCTGCCGCCGGCAATGGTAATGAAACAACTCGAAGAAATTGTTAGAGTTGTCAATAATGTCATTTCGGCTCAGAACAACGCTCAGGGAAAAGAGTTGCGGCAGCGCATGGGAACCACTTTGGTGATGGCGCTTCAGTTGCCTCAAAAAATGAAAATTTCCGAAGAAGTGCGATCGGATAATTGCCACGAACTTTATTTGGTGAATGTGGGAGACAGCCGCGCTTACTGGATTTCCTCGGAGAGCTGCGTGCGGCTGACTGTAGACGATGACGTGGCATCGAGAGAAGTAGCGCTCGGACATAATTTGTATTGGGAGGCCCAAAAGCGATCGGACGCAGGGGCTTTAACTCAAGCTTTGGGCACGCGGGATGCGGATTTTCTGCACCCGACAATCCAGCGATTTGTTATCGAAGATGAAGGTTTGCTACTGCTGTGTTCTGATGGTTTGAGCGACAACGATTGGGTAGAAAATTATTGGAAAAATTTCGGACCTGCGGTACTCAAAGGTGATATGTCTTTGGAGGATGCAGCGATATATTTGGTTCGCCTCGCCAACGAAAAAAACGGTTACGACAATACTTCTGTGGTGATGACTCACTGTCGGATGTCGCCGGAGAAAGTGACGCTGTTTCAGACAAAATCTGCCTCGCCGTCGCTGTCGCTGCCGATGTCTGGATCGATGTCCGGACAGGTTGCTGTGCCGGTGTCAAACCCAATCTCGGTTTCAGTCTCTACCCCAATGTCGGGGATTGCTGCGGAATCTAAACTGTCAGAATCTTCCAAACAGTTGCTGTACGCAGAAAACGCCCCTTCCCAAGCACCCCAAAAACCATCGCCCTTTAAGTTTTTAGTGCCCCTGCTGGGGCTGTTAGCTCTGATGCTGGGGGGTTTGGGCTTGGGCTTGTGGGTGCGCAACCGTCCAAATCCGGAACCCGCGATCGAAGAAATTCCTGCTGATAGCCCCGAAGCAACTCCCACCCCGAGTTCGGAGGAGAGTCCGACACCGAGTTCGGAGGAGAGTCCGACACCGAGTTCGGAGGAAAGCCCGACACCGAGTTCGGAAGAAAGTCCGACACCGAGTTCGGAGGAAAACCCGAGTGCCGAACCCGACAGCCAGCAGTTGCCAGAGTTGCCACCACCGCCGGAGAGTCCATCGCCTTAGAAATTATAGAGAGAGGGGGAGAGGGGGAGAGGGGGAGAGAGGGAGAAATTGGTTTGTAGTAAAGACTTTAGTCCCGATCGACTAATAATAATTTGACTCGTTTGGACTTCCTCAATACTGCAAACTTAATTGCGGTTAAACAAGCGGATTTGATATTACTCCCCTGCATCGGGATCGAAACCCATTGCTCGCAATCTCTCCGCTAACTGGGCAGCTTTTCGCTCTGCTTGTTCGGCCCTGTGTCGTTCTTGTTCTGCCCTGTGCCGTTCTTGGTCGGCCCTGTGCCGTTCTTGTTCGGCCCTGTGCCGTTCTTGTTCGGTTCTTTGCCTTTCTTGTTCGACCAAAGCGCGCTCGATTTCAACTTGTTCAAAGCCAGTTAACAACAAGTTTCCCTGCGAATCCCACCATCGCAGCCAAAGCAGTTCTTGATTTTGATAGCTTCCCTGCCACAGTCCCAATTCTACATCTAATATAGGAATGGGATAGTGACCGCGTTCGTTTGGCTGCATCCTTTGATATGAAAAGTCTATCAGGTGATAGACTTCTAAATTACCCGTTGCAACTTCATAAATTCCGTAGTAAGGAATGCGGACAATTTTCTCGTACACCCAAAACTTGCCGGGTTTAGTTGTTGTACCGTCGGGTGCTACAGAAAGGGGAGTGCGATCGCGTTCTTGGGCTCCGTTACCGCTAGCAAATTCTAAAGCAATAAATGGAGCCATGTGTTCCCGCCAAAATACGTAGGATCGGCGAAAACCGTCGAGTGTTGGTGGTACGTTAGGCACGTAAAACCAATCGGGCGATTCTGCACCTTTTTCCGGCGGATCGGTTTCCCGCCAGTAAATGCCGCAATCTTGCCCGATCGCGTATTGTCCGTCTGGATGCAATCGCTCTAAAATGGGTCCGATCGAATCTGTCAGAATGATGCTCTGTGGATGCTCCTGAAAATTTTTCACAAATGTACCGTCTTCGTCTGGCAGTTGCGTGTGATCGGGGAATGCAGGAGGCAGATCGGTAGCAGCTATTGTCTCATTCATTGTCGTTGTCCGTGCAGTTATTTAAATTGTACTCAGCCATCAGTTATTAGTCATCAGTTATTAGTTATTAGTTATTAGTCATCAGTTATATCAAATCCGGTAGCATCGGAATTATAAAGTGCGAGCGTCCTCGATCGCGGCCGCACCCGCGCGAGCGAGTACGGGAGCACTCGTTTATCGAAATATATAATTCTGATGCAACCGGAAACGATATTATTGGTTATTAGTCAACAGTCAACTCAAAACTTTTCTTTAACTCAAAACTCAAAACTCAAAACTCAAAACTCCCGAACAACTCAAAACTCCCGAAAAACTATTAACTAAACCAAGCAAGCCACAGGGGAAGCATCAGCAGCAATCCGGCAGAAGTGATGGCAATGCTGCTAGCTAATAAATCGCGATCGAGGTCGTAAACTTCGGCTAAAATCAGCACGGCTAGCGCTGTGGGTGTTCCCGACATCAGCACCAGAACCAACCTCGGATCGCCGCTCAATCCGAAATAACTCGCGCCCAATCCTACTAGCACCGGCACGATGACAACTTTTAACAGCGACGGGATTAATGCAAGTTCAAAACTTTGCCATTTTTTAATAGACCTCAGCCGAATTCCTACTAACAGCAAAGCACTGGCAATTACAGCCCAAATAGCTCCTTGCAATCCAGATTCTACTGTTTCCGGCAGGGGGATATTTCTGGTAGCTAAACCGATGAAAAATGCCCAAAGTGCCGGGACTGTCAGTACGTCTCGGAGCTGAGTCCACCAGCGATTTTGTTGCTGCGATCGACCGAAATAGCTGGCAATAAATACGCCGAATCCGTAAGTGCCGATCACGTTATTGGTGACGCTGTACAAAACCGCCCAATTGTTGTTATCCGCACCGATTAAAGCGGGTGTCATTGCCAATCCAACAAAGCCTGTATTGGCTAACATTGATGCTAAAATAAAACTGCCTTGGCTCGATCGCTTCAGGGAATTAAAGTTGAGAAACGATCGATCGATCGGCAATTTTTTGCCCCAAAAAGAGGTTTTTTTGAGGGCAATGGCGCTGAATTTTCGCAGCAACAGCCAGGTCAACCAAGCTAAACTCGTACTCAGGAACATTACCGATACTGCGATGGCCGGGGTGATGCTAACTGCACCGGAAAATTCGCTTTGACGGGCTAAAACAAAAATTTGCAGCGGGATTCCCACCCAGTAAAGTAAATTTCCTAGCAGTTTGGGAAAGTTGACGGGGATGTAGCGAAACAGCAGCAATCCCAAACCCGTCCAAATAATTAGAGGGGTATAAGCGTGGAATAAGGTTTCAATCATAATTAGTTAAGTTGACAATTAGAAAAGTTTGCTGAGTGCGGTTTTGGTCGTTGTGTCGGTGGCGGTATCTCAGGTCGAGGATTCGTGCTTTTGGGCGAAATTTGGTATACCAAGTTACAATGCAATGATTGGTGCCAAATTCCATCAAAAAGTAGCGTACAGAGTTACCGCTGAACGAATAAATGCTTTGATGTTAGGGGCTGAAAGCAGAAAGAAAGATATTTCTTAAGGCCGATATTATTGCGAACGCAAATTAGTAGGAGCCATTTTCTGAATTTCAGCTTTTTTTAAGATTTATCTATTTATTTATAGTAATCGATCGCAGAGCTGCAAACAAGTGCGATCGGTCTGACTTTTAGCGCCCTCTGCTTTTAGCATCTCAAACAGTTAAATTTGCGCTCCAATCCCCGGAGGCATGGAGACACAAACAACTCAACTGCAAATTCTCAAAAAGACGGAGCTTGCATTTTGCGATCGAATATGCTTGCAATTACTGCACAAGTGCGATCGAACTGACAAGAAATGATGCTAGAAATAATGTAACTGAGGATACAATTCAACTTGCGATCGCGATCGGGCATTGAATTTATAGCTCAATTCAATTTCAAAGCATTAACAGGAACTTCATCCCAAGAATTAACGGTGCGCAGTCTGGCCACCCAGCCGAGTTCTTTTTGCTCACTTGTCAAATTCTGCTCGAAAGAGGCGTGGCATTCTTTTGCTTGAGTTTCATCGCAACAAGCAATGCAAGCATAAAGAATACCCGACGGATCGATTTGTTCGTTTACCCAGATCTTCACAATCTTATCTCCCGATCGAACTCAAATATCATCTAAATTTTCCTATACTTTTGACAATACAGGCAGAGAATATCTCCAATGATTTTTGTGGCAGAGAAGTCTTGTTTGCTGTTGGCGATAACTCTTCTCAAGCAACACCGAGGAGGCAAGACATAGATAGAGCTCAGATAGGCTGACACTCTTGGGCCCAAAAACCAGATTTCTGCATCAATATTTTAAGGGATCGATCGACGATTTTTTTCCCTAACTGGATTGTTTGCGTAAATCCCCTAGTGACCAAGCTCAGCTTGACTGATAAACGATATCGTTTTCTATTTTAGATCGGCGCTATAAAAACTGGAAATCAGTCAATTCATAAGGAGTGGGAGCTTTTATAGAGTTGCATTCTTTTTTGATACTGGTATTATTTTTTACACCACACGAGTTTTAAAATCTAGTTGTGAAGCAGAAGTAGAGAATGTCGATTAACACGGAGCGAAGACAATTTAATTAAAAATGATTATAATGTTGCTTCTAACTTCTCTTCGCTCGATCGGCAGGTGAATTATGGTCAATAACTTAAGCCCCAAAAAAGGTCAAGAAAAATCTAGATGGCTAAGTAAATTCACTAGCAGCACGAGTATCAGTAACAAGATTAGCTGCGGGTATGCCCTTGCCTTGGGCATTTGTCTTGTGGGGACAGCAACGGGGGTAATTATTGGCAATACAAATTTGGAACAAGCTCGAAAAAAGCTAGCTAGTTTTGATGCCGAAAAAAGTTATGTAGCAAAGATCCAACAAGAAGTTTTTCAAACTAGAATGCAACAAATGCAGATGATTATTTTGTTAGGTAAACCAGCAAAATTAGAAGATTTGGTGGAGGATTTTATCCGGGACAAGAAACAACTAAAAAATTTATTTCTTGAATTTCCTAAGGAGATAGAGCCTGCTGAAGCCATCAAATTGCAAAAAATTATTGCCAAAAATGAAGAAAATTTAAATTTTTTTTTGTTGCAAGCAGAAGCCTTTTTTAGTGAGCTAGATCTGGGAGCTTTACCGTTAGCTAAAATACCTGCATTGCGGCAAAGATTAATCGATTTTGCGAGCAGTAAAGTAGCGCTTCAGGTAGATGAGTTTTCAGAAGAATTGGAAACAATAGTGGAGGAGATAGATGAGAAACAAGAGGTAGCTAGCCATCAAATCGCCAGTGCGGAAGTATTGCGGACGCAAATTATTGCTCTAAGTGGCTTGCTATCGGCAGCGATCGCAACTATTTTAGCAATTTACACCAGTCGCGCGATCGCAAAACCTCTCAAAACTGCTACCAATATTGCTAAAATCGTCGCCCAAGACAATAATTTTGACCTGCAAATACTTGTGACGACAGAAGACGAAGTAGGAGTCTTAACCACCACTCTCAACCAACTTATCGATCGGGTCAAACAACTGCTAGAAGCTCAAAAAACTGAAGCAATGCAGCAACTAATTCAAAATGAAAAGATGGCGAGTTTAGGCCGGATGGTAGCAGGAGTTTCCCACGAAATCAACAATGCCGTTAATTGCATTCACGGCAATATCAGCCCTCTCAGTCAATATACCAAAGATTTGCTAATTTTGAATGGCTGCTGGGAAACCACAATTCCCCAACAGCCACCAGAAGTTAAAGAACTCGCAGAAAAACTTGATATCGAGTTTTTAAAAGAAGACTTGCCGAAGATTTTAGACTCTATGAACATTGCTGTCGATCGCGCGAGACAAATTCTTTTTAGCTTGAAAGATTTCTCCCGCCTCGATGTCAAAAAAGCTAGTAAAGTCAACCTGCATGATTGTATTGACTCTACTCTGTTAATTCTCCACAACCGCTTGAAAAAGAATGTCAGAATTGTCCGCGAATACGGCGAGATCGTCCCGATTGAAGGCTATACGGGATTTCTCTATCAAGTCTTTATGAACTTGTTTACAAATGCACTGGATGCGATGGAAGGAATGACAGGTGTTAAGGAAATTGTTATTACCACCGAGCGCGTCGATCGAAATTGGATAGTTGTGCGAGTCAAAGACAATGGTAGCGGCATCGCTCCCGAGAATTTAGATAAAATATTTGAAAATTTTTTCACGACTAAACCTAGAGGAGTTGGGACGGGTTTAGGTTTGGCAATTAGCCATCAAATAGTCGTAGAAAAACATGGAGGAAAATTGACAGTTGCATCGGAACTTGGCAAAGGAACAGAATTTACGATAACCTTGCCTGTCAAGCTTAACGAGGTGACTTCCCCGCAGCAAAACCTGTAGGTTAGCAAGGCACTCGCTGCCTTACCACTATCAAAAAAGATTTGTAGTGCGGACTTACAGCAGTTTTCAGGTATCTGAGGTACACAAAAACTGCTTCAGAAACCCGGTTTCTTAGAGAAACCGGGTTTCTAGCTGTACTTCATAAATTTGAAAACTGCTGTAAGTCTATGGAACTGCCAATGCCAAACCTGCCAAAGATTCACCCGTAACGCGGCAAATCCGCCAATCGGGGAGCACATCAGCACCCATGCGTTTGTAAAAACCAATTGCCGGTTCGTTCCAGTCCAAAACAGTCCATTCCAAGCGCCCGCAATCTCTTTCCACTGCCAACTGTGCCAAATAAACAATCAGAGACTTGCCGATTCCCCGACCTCGAAATTCAGGAAGTACGAACAAATCTTCCAAATAAATTCCCGGCTTAGTCAAAAAAGTAGAATAGTTGTGAAAAAACATCGCCCAGCCGACAACTAGCCCGTCCACTTCTGCTAAAATAGCTTCAGCAAAAGGGCGAGATCCAAACAAATGCTTTGCCAAATCCTCAACGCTGCCCGTTACCGCATGAGATAACTTTTCGTACTCAGCCAAAGCCTTAATTAAATCGAACAGCACCGGCGCGTCGGCCAGAACTGCGGGACGCAAAATTACCTCAGAAGACATAACTCAGAAAACACTACGAACGATCGAAATTTAAACATACCACATCAACTATCAACTCTCTAACTCACCGCAAGCGAGCGGGGACGCTCGTACTGCTAATAAATAACTGACGGTGTTCGCGAACTCTGACGCTCGCACTGTCAACTGTCAAATGTCGAATGTCAACTGTTCTTTCGTCAACTGTCAACTATCGGGAGTTGTGAGTTGTGAGTTGTGAATTAAGAAATGTCTTAACTCAAAACTCAAAATTTAAAACTCAAAACTTTTCTTAACTGTCAACTATCGGGAGTTGTGAGTTGTGAGTTGTGAATTAAGAAATGTCTTTAACTCAAAACTCAAAAATTAAAACTCAACACTTTTCTTAACTGTCAACTCATTTCAACCAACCCTTCAACCGTTCCGTTACTTGAGGTCTGCGCAACTTTCGCATCGCCTTGTTTTGAATTTGGCGCACCCGTTCGCGAGATAAATTGAACAAACTGCTGACCTCTTCTAAAGTGTAAGGTTCGCCGGTCAGCAAACCGTAACGCAGGGCAACAATCTCTTTTTCCCGCTCCGTCAAAATATTGTCCAACACCTCCAAAATATCTTGGCGCATCATCATCTCGCTCATCTGAGCTTCCGGAGATTGCGTCGCACTATCCTCAAGAACATCTAACAATTCCGAACTTTCTTCTGTGCCGATGCGGTGGTTGAGAGATAAAGATTGATAGCGCACTTGCTGGAGGTAGCGAAGCTGTTCGACACTAATTTCGATCGCTTTTGCCAGTTCAGCTTCAGTAGGATTGCGCTGCAGGGAACGCCTCAGCTCCCGATAAGCTCTTTTGAGTTTATTTAACTGTTCGACAATGTGAACTGGCAGGCGAATCGTCCGCCCTTGATTGGCAATCGTGCGGGTAATTCCTTGGCGAATCCACCAATAAGCATAAGTAGAAAACTTGTAACCTTTTTCTGGATCGAACTTTTCCGCTGCTCGATTTAAACCTAAAGCTCCTTCCTGAATTAGATCCAAAAAAGGTACGCCCCGGTTGAGGTAACGTTTGGCTATCGAAACTACCAACCGCAAATTTGAGCCGATCATTTTCTGTTTTGCCAACTGCAATTGGTGGCGGTGCGCTTGCAGTTTAGTTTCGCTCAACCCCGCTGCAGAGGCAAGTTCTGCTACCGTGGGGGTTCTTCCCAATTCACAATTCAAACTCTGTTCGAGTGCTTCTAAAGCTACCAATTCTCGGACGCGGCGGGCCAACTCCACTTCTTCGGAGGCATTCAGCAGGGGATAGCGGGCCATTTCTTTGAACAAAATTCCCACGGGATCTTCGGCAGACCAGTTGTTGTACGCCCAGGAGCGAGTCGCAGTCGGATGTTTGATGTTGCCCTCCTCATACTCTGGAACTGGAGCGAATGAGGTCTCGGGTGCCACCGCAAAATTGCCTGGAGAGTTCCCGCCTAGAGAGTTCTCAGAGTCGAATTCTGGCATAGGGTGCTTGGTGTCGGTGGATGGGGTTTAAGAGTCTGCCCTTACTGTAACGAATCTGACGGGAAATTTCAGAAATTCAGGTAAAGTTGTCGGGCAGCGGGTTGTGTGAATTTTCCGTTACGTAAAAATTGAGTAAGAACAACTGTCGGAAAACAGTTGAAAATCTACGCTCGATCGCGATCGAGCAATATACAATTCCTGGATGCTTCTTCTCACTCTCAACGATCGCAAATTTCTGCAAGCTGTTTTTCTGCGGGATGGTTGGCAATATAATTGCTCAGCCACTGGCAACTCAGTTTCATTAAAGAATCGATCGCATCAAGTTCTAAATTCCAAATTCTTACAGTAGCATCCTCGCTGGCAGAAACTAAAGTTTTGCCATCGGGACTGATGCTAACATCGTTAACTCGATCGCGGTGTCCTTCAAAAGATGCGATTTCCTTACCGTCTGCGACATTCCACAGTTTAATCGTGCGATCGAAACTGGCGGATGCTAAAGTTTTGCCGTCGCGACTGAAACTGATACTTTTTACCCAAGTACCATGCCCTTTAAGAGTTTGAATTTCGGTGCCTGTTGCTGCATCCCACAATTTAATCGTACTGTCATCGCAACTAGATGCTAAAGTTTTGCCGTCGGGACTGAAACGGATGCTGGTAATTCGGCTGTTGTGCGCTTGGCGAATCCTCCTCGGGGGAGATTTTAAATTGTTTAAATCCCAGAAAATTATCGTGCGATCGTTCCCTGCTGAGGCTAAAGTTTTGCCGTCGGGACTGAATACGATACTTCTAACTCTTTCGCGATGTTCTGTGAGGGTTTTGATTTCAATTCCGGTTGCTGCATCCCACAATTTAACAGTTTTATCGAGTGCTGCTGATGCTAAAATTTTACCATCCGGTCTGAAAACAACGCTGTCAATTCCGCTCCGATGTCCTGAAAAACTTTTGATTTCAGTGTTGCTTGCTATGTCCCACAATTTAATAGTTCGATCGCCCGATGCGGATGCTAAAAGTTTACCGTCAGGGGCGAAACTGACGCTGGTGACAGCACCTTGATGTCCTAAAAAAGTTTTGATTTCGCTGCCGTTTTGTGCATTCCACAATTTAACAGTGCGATCGCTGCTACCGGAAGCAATTGTTTTGCCGTCGGGCGAGAAACTAACGCTCAAAACATTGCTGCGGTGGCTTTCCAGAACCTTCGGTTCGATGCTTGTCAAACTCCAGAGGCGTACCGTGCGATCGGTCCCTGCCGTTGCCAAAGTGCGGCCGTCGGGACTGAAACTGAGGCTTGCAACCCTGCCGCTGTGTCCTTTGAGTGTTTGCGGTTCGATGTCTCCCAACTGCGATAAATTCCACAGTTTGACGGTTCCATCTTCGCTAGCGGTAGCCAGAGTTGGGCTGTTGCTGCCAGGAGGACTGAATTTGACGCTCCAGATTTCCCTGTTGTGGGCTTGCAGCGTTTTGAGGAGAGTCAGGTTTTCGACATCCCACAGCTTGACTAAACCGTCTTCGCCAGCGGATGCGAGAGTTTTGCCATCGGGCGAGAAACTGACAGTTCTGACAGCATTGGTATGGCCTGTCAGCGTCGCGATTTCCGTGCCATCGGCCCGATTCCAGAGTTTGACAGTGCGATCGCTACCGGAAGATGCGATCGTCAATCCGTCGGGCGAAAAAGTGACGCTGGTTGCCCAAGATGTATGTCCTGTAAAGGTTTGGATTAAAGTGCCGTCTGCTGCATTCCAAAGTTTGACAGTGGCGTCGGAACCCGAAGATGCGATCGTCAACCCGTCAGGAGCAAAACTGACTCCTCTCACCCAGCCCTTATGTCCTGTAAGGGTTCTGATTTCTTTGCCGTCTGCGGTGTTCCAGATTTTGATAGTAGCATCGTCGCTCGCAGATGCGATCGTCCTGCTGTCGGGCGAGAAACTGACAGTCCAAAGGTTGTCGCGGTGTCCGGTAAGGGTTCTAATCAATGTACCGTCAGGGTTCCAGAGTTTGACGGTATCGTCTTCGCTGGCGGATGCGAGGATTTTGCCATCGGGAGAGAACACGACGTTTTTGACGCTAGCTTGGTGGTCGAGGAGTCGATCGCGCTCTCGGATCGTGTAAATTGCTTGTTGGAGTGCAGAAATTACTTGCTGGCGCGTATCGAGTTTAACCTTACCCGATTTTTCCAACTGTTTGAGTTTGTATCCAGTTTTAACCGATGCAATTAGCGCATCAAAAGGATTGGCATCTAAAGTAGTTTTTGCGGACACGCTTTCGAGGACGAGTTTGGTTTCTGCGAGGTTTCGATCGGTCTTAATTACTTGCACTTGAACGGCGATCGCTGCGGTTAGGGAAATACCTAAAATTGTCGAGCCGATCGCAATTATTTTTCGAGCTTTTTTCTTAGCTTTTGTTAATTCCTGTTTGGCAGTTTGTTGAGCAAAAGTCAAGGTTTCATTTGCTTGGACTAAGATTTGACTTTCTTCAGCTTGCAGTGCTAAAGCTAATTCAACTTCTCGCTTTTCCAAATCTTGAGATGCTGCTAAAAAGCGATAATCCAAAGGACTCAAACTTTGATATTTAGACCATTCCAGAGCTTCTTGCAGCGCCTGACCCCGCAGCAAACGAGAATTGTCCTCAAAATTGGCAGCAGTCCAAGCATTAAAATTTTCCGCATAAGGCCGCAGCTTTCCTAATTGTTTTTCTACCCATTCTAGATTGAAAACTTCTGCATAAATCCGGTTGTAAACTTTGATTTTACCTTGCTGTTGCACGACTAAACCCGACAGCCGCAATTCAGTTTGTTCGGGACTGCCATCGGCAAGAACCCCGATGGGTAGCAAGCCTGTTTTATTCTCTGTAGGGGCAATCCCCCAGCGATCGCCCTCGTTGGTGGGGAGGGGTAGGCACGGGGGCACTACCCCTACACAACCCTGGTTTTCATCGAATTGGGGAGGGTTTGTGGATTGCAAGATTTGTTGGTAAAGCCCCAATAACTGCCCTGATTTTTGCTGGTTTCTCAGGATGCGATCGCGAATAGTTTTCAAATGTTCCGGCTCATCCTGAGATTCCCAATTCTCAACAATCCGCAACTGCACCACCTGTTCAACCGATCGGGAATTTCGCAATGCTGATTCTTCAAGCAACAACTTGCACAACTTTTGGGTGAGAAAAGGTTGCCCGCCCGTCCAATCTAGAATTTGGGCGATCGCACTTTCAGCATTACCAACTTGCCCCTGCCAACCATCAATTAAAGGTTGCACTTCATTAATTTTAAAACCGCTTAAATTTATCGCCTTACCAATATTAAAAGGAGTTTGAGTTTTATCAGCAATCAAATCCGAAGGAGTCGCCACTCCCAACAGCGCAAAAGTCAAACGCCGGTAGAGAGGTTTGTCAACTCTTTGATTGTAAAACCAGCGAATTAAAGCAAAAAACTCATCTGCCGAAAAGTTCATGCTCAACACTCGATCGATTTCGTCAATAAAAATAACAATATTTCCCGCGATTTCAACTAAAACAACTTCTTCGACAAACAAACTAAACCGCTGGAGTGGCGATAACAAATCCCGGCGATCGCGCCACCAATTTCGCCAATTAATTTTACTTGCTAGCTGGCAGCTACTCACCAAAGAATTAACAATTCCCGCATACCATTTTTCGGGAGTGACATCTTCCTTCCCTATGCCAGTTAAATCGATAAAAGCGCAAACAATACCTTCAGCTTGCAATCTTTGCATCGCCCGCACCCGCAAACTAGATTTGCCCATTTGTCGCGAATTTAAAACGTAACAAAACTCACCATTCTTCAAATTTTCGTAGAAATCCAAATCTGCTTGCCGGGTAACGTAACAGGACGCATCGGCTGGAAGACTCCCGCCAATCTGATATTCATAACTAACTGGAATTTTTTCCATCATTGCCTGCACCAAAATTTTGATTTGATTGTACGATCGCTTTCCTGACTATTTAGCGATTTACCAAAAAAACCTGACTTTTTCAGATTTTGACAACTTGCGCATCGGTAACTAGAAACTGGGTTTTTTACGAAAATCTTTCGTTTTAGCCGACAAATTAGATAAAAACCCGGTTTCTTTGGTTTGATGCCTAAGCCCCGATTTTATGATGCTTTGTCAGGCTGCACCTGATTTTTTCCTATAAATTTAGGGATTCAGAAGGGCGATCGATTCTTTTAATACCTGATTTTATCACCATTGCGGGTCGGAAGTTTTAACAAGAAACTGATAACAGAAAGCAACAAGTGCAGCAAACAAACGCAAATACTTACCGCTTTGGCAAATTCAACAAATAGTCAAAAATAGGAATTACTACCATGACAGAACTTAGAGCGATCGACAATGATAACATTTCTACTTTCGGTTTAATTGAAGACTTGAGAAATGTTCTCCCAGAAGAAGAACCCGATGCAGCTAAGCCAGTCGATCCGACTCAAAATAAATTCGGTGCGATGGAAGATTTGACCGATGTTCCTCGGACTGACCCCGATGGCGAGCCTAAGCCTGATAAATCCGGTTTGATTGAAGACTTTACCGATGTTCCTCGGACTGACCTCGATAGCGAGCCTAAGCCTGATAAATCCGGTTTGATTGAAGACTTTACCGATGTTCCTCGGACTGACCTCGATAGCGACATCGATCGAGCTAAACCGGTAGACCCCACTCAGAATAAATTCGGTGCTATGGAAGATTTAACGGATCGTCCTCGCCCGGAAGAATCTACAAATTCCAGGGAAGAAACATTTGAATTCACAGTCCTTGACGGCAACTCTACTAATATCTTTTTCCCCAGCATTGATGAATTCAGCAATGGCGATTCTGATAACATACAGGGAACCTCAGGAAATGACTATTTAGAAGGGGAACATTATCTAGACGATGCAATCTATGGTGCTGGCGGTGCAGATACACTCAAAGGCCTTGATGGAAACGACTTGTTGTTTGGCGGTACTGGCAATGATAAGATCTATGGCGGTCGCGGTGACGACTGGTTAGAAGGCAATAGCGGCAATGATTTTCTGGTCGGTCACGCCAATGATGACGGACACGATTATTATGAAGTCGATACCTTAACTGGTGGTTCGGGAGCAGATACATTCTCGCTAGTTATGGAAGGTCCGGTGCTAGAAATTCCTTACGTAGATGGCCTGGGCGAGCACGCCTATGCGATAATTAGGGATTTTAATAAAGCTGATGGGGATGCTATTTTGATGGTGGGTAAAAAGCAAGATTACGAATTTGTATCGGGCTACTACGGTTACGGCAATGCCTTAACTAAAGACACCAAAATCTTTTATGATGGTGACATGATTGCCGTAGTTACAGATAAAATGGCTGCGGATTTAACTCTCTCTTTTGTTTGAGTTTGACTGAATTGTCAAAGGACTAAAGTCCCTACTACGAACCAGGTTTGTAGTGAGGACTTTAGTCCTTGCAGGCTTGTAGTTCTGCCTCGACTGTACCGGAAGCCTCGCGAGGCAGAGCCTCTGGACATGGGTTCCCAGGCTCTGCCTGGGAACCAGTATACCAGGCAGAGCCTGGTAATATAACTCGTTACCAGGCTCTGCCTGGTAATGCAGATCTAGAGGCTCTGCCTCGACTGCCGATCGCGATAACTCGTTACCAGGCTCTGCCTGGTAATGCA
>JALOON010000114.1 GCA_025454405.1 Oscillatoriaceae cyanobacterium Prado104
AATTTGTAGTCATGTATCAGGTGGGGAGTCTCACCCCGATTGCCCGTGAGTTCTTGGTTTGAAATCTAGGAGCGATCGAGCCTGGGGGTAAGTTCCGATATAAGAGGCGCGATCGCTCAACCAATTGGTTAAATCAGTTTTCCCCTGGATGAATTATCGATCGCAATGCAACCCTTTTCCTCCTCCGCATCCACTGCTTGCGGCATTCCTCCGCTACCAATAACAGCGGCGGACATAACAGCAACCCCGCCCATTGTGTTAGTGTCAGCGGTGCAGTGGCAAAAACTTTCTGCAAGGGAGGAATGAAAATAATCGCTAAAATTAACAACCATTCCGTTGCAATTCCCCACCAAATTAACCGATTGGAAAATAATCCCAAGCGGAAGATTGAAACCCGTTCCGATCGACAGGCAAAAACATTCCCCACTTGGCAAGCCACGATCGAAGCCAATGTCACCGTCATCGCTTGGTAGTACAGCGCCGTTGTTGCCCGATCGGCCCTGTGGGACAAAATAGCAGGCGAGATCGCTTGCAACTCGGCTAGCGAGTATCCGTGACTCCACCACACCGCCATAAATGCCAGCATCCCGATCGCGCCCTCGATCGCCCCTAAAAATAGGTAAGAACGCGCCAACAACCAGAAATCCAGCAACGGCTGCGTATGAGAACGCGGCGGCTGTTGCATCGAACCCGCCTCCGGTCGTTCTGCCCCCAAGGCTAAAGCTGGTATCATATCGGTTCCCAGGTCGATCGCCAAGATTTGCATGATGGTTAGGGCGGGCGGAATCTTGAAGGCCACCATCGACAGAAACGGGACGACTTCCGGAACGTTGGAAGCCAAAATATAGGTCATGAACTTGCGGATGTTTTGGTAAATCGAACGTCCCTGTTCGATCGCGCCGACAATGGTGGCAAAGTTATCGTCAATCAACACGATATCCGCCGCTTCCCGCGCTACATCCGTCCCGCTGATGCCCATCGCGATGCCGATATTCGCCGCCCTCAACGCAGGCGCATCGTTAACTCCATCCCCCGTCACGGCAACGATATGCCCCAAACTTTTGTAGGTTTCCACCAACCGCAGTTTCTGTTCCGGCATCATCCGGGCAAACACTAATCCGCTGTTGCGCCGGTGGAGGATTTGTCGCAGTTGCGCGTCGGAGAGTTGCCCCATCTCATCCCCCGTCACCACTCGCGCCCGATCCCCTACCAGTCCGATGCTGCGGGCGATCGCTTCTGCTGTCAAGCCGTAATCCCCCGTTACCATTGTCACCGCAATTCCCGCCTGGTGGCAGAGGGCGATCGCTTCGGCAACCTCCGGACGCGGGGGGTCCAGCATTCCGGTTAAACCGACAAAGGTCAGGTTTTCTTCTAGTTGGGGCGATCGGCCTTCCAGGAGTTCCTGCCCGCCTTTGCGGGCTGCCACGCCCAAGACGCGGAATCCTTGACCCGAAAGGCGATCGTTCGCTGCAGCAATTTCCGCCCGATCGTCCTCCGTTAATTCCTCGATCTGCCCCTCGCGCAGGATCGACCCGCAGTGGCGCAACACCTCCAAGGGCGCGCCTTTGGTAAAGCTGAGGTAGGGGTATTCGTTGGGCCAGATTTCCGATAAATGCCAGTCGAGGACAACAGTCATCATCCGCCGCCGGGAATCAAACGGCACTTCGCGCCTGCGGGGCGATCGGCTTTGCAATTCCTCTGGATTCAAACCCCCTTTAATCGCTGCCACCAACAGCGCTGCTTCCGTGGGGTCGCCGATTTCCTGCCAGCGACTGGGTTCTGTGAGGTGAATTAACCGGGCGTTGGAACAGAGGGCCGCCCCCGCCAGCAGCAGGTGAACTTGCCAACTCGCCTCGGTTTCTGGGGGAATTTGCACCTCTCCGGCCGGATCGTAGCCGACTCCGGTGACTGCAATTTCGCGAGTTTGGCGATCGCGCGCGGGAATCCACAGGGATTTCACTGTCATCTCGTTTTTCGTCAGCGTCCCCGTTTTATCGGTACAAATCACCGTTGTCGCGCTTAAAGTTTCCACGGAAGACAGGCGGCGGACTAAGGCATTGCGCCGCGCCATCCGCCTGACGCCGATCGCCAGGGCCAGCGTCACCGTAGGCAGCAAGCCTTCCGGGACTAAGGCCACGATAATCCCGATCGCGAACACAAAGCTTTCCCGGACATCCATCCCCACCAGCAGGGAAGTGAGGGCAAACACCAACGCGCCGACGCTGAGGGCAATGAAGGTAATGACGCGGACGATGCGGGCAATTTGAATTTCCAGCGTGCTCGGTTCCCGCTTCACCGTGGTGGTGAGGTGGGCGACATGACCGAACTCCGTCTGGGTTCCCGTGGCATAAACGACGGCGAGCCCGCGTCCGGAGGTGACGCTAGATCCGGCAAAAATCAAATTTCGCACTTCGGCAGGGCGGACTCGTTCGATCGTGACGGGGTTGGCGTGGCGGGCCACGGGCAGGGATTCGCCGGTGAGGACGGAGACATCGAGGTAGAGGCTTTGGACTTCCAACATTCGCGCATCGGCGGAAATGCGATCGCCCTCTTCCAGTTGCACTACGTCGCCGGGGACTAACTCTCGCGCCGGAATCATCTTTAGCGTGCCGTCGCGGTAAACGCGGACTTGGGCGGGCAGTACGTTTTTCAGGGCTGCTAGGGCCCGTTCGGCTTGGAATTCCTGCCAAAAACTAAAGACGGCGTTAATCAAAATCACCGTCCAAATTGCCCAACCCAATTCCGGGGTACGGGAAATAAACGCTAGGGTTCCCGCCACCCACAACAGCAGCGCCATGAAGTGAGTCAGTTGGTCGGTGAAGCGCAGCCACAGGGGACGGTGTGGCGGTTCGGGAAGTTCGTTATAGCCGTAGTGTTGCAATCTTTGGGCTGCTTCTGTGTCGGAGAGTCCTCGCGCACAGGTGGCTAGGGTGTCGTATACTTCGGCGGCGTCCAGAGTCCAAATGGGGGGATGTGAGGTCATGGCGATGCATCCTGATTTAGTTATCAGTTATCAGTCATCAGCGATCGGTCATCAGTCATCAGTCATCAGTTTTCTACTTTTAACTTTAAACGGATGTTCGAGCCGCTAATTTTAATTTTTACGATCGTGAATTTTTATGATGGTACTGCCCGATCGCGCGATCGATACAACAATAAATATGTTAAATGCGTGTTGACAACTAACGTTGTTTTTGGTAAACTATAAAATCTGGAGAGCTATACAGAAAAACTATATTTTGATTAACTCAAAAGCTTTGAAAAAACATCAAGAAAACGCGCAATTATCTTTATTTTCAAATTACCAAAATATTGTCTTTAGTCATTAGCGCTCGATCGAATTGTTGCCCATCCTTGGGGCGGATGTCGATCGAATGAAGAAGTTGCCGGAGGTTAACCACGCCTTAATGGTTGAGTCGCAACCGTTCAACAGTTGGGTATACTGCCCGATCTGTCGGTCGATGCGATCGAATTTCTGCTGGCTCAAATCGAGTATCAAGAAGCCAGTTAACCTACGGCAAATTCTGTGAACTGGCGCATATAGGGTGAATGGAACCCCAGCACAATATCATCTTTAGCAATACCTAACTCCATCAAATCCAGGGTGATATCGTCTTCTGTCGTGTTGAGTTGCAGCCAGATTTTTTCATCTTTAATATCGAGGTGTAAAATCGGGCCAAAGACGCGCTTCTCTTTGTACCAGCCGACATATACTAATTGGTAATGGTCGCGCTGCGGATCGAACAGGATTTGGAGTTCTAACTCGGGATTGCTAGAAATTCCTGTACGCATTTGAGCGTAGTTAAACAAGGCTTGCTGCACGGCGTTGCGATAAAGATCTAGTTTAGCCATTGTCTGATTTCCTCCCTGCTTGGATCGTAGACGATTAGACGGGTTTGACTCCTTTGAATGACGGATTGAATGAAGGGAACGGCAAAAAAGTCGTCATAAATGCTGGCAGGAACGGCGAGGTAAAGCTTGCGATCTGGTTCAGTATCTTCGAGTGCGTAGCGATAGTTAAGACACTGACCTAATGCTGTATGAAATTCTGAAAGTGTAGAGGCTCCAATAAAGCTTTTAACCTCAATTGCGATTTTTTGACCCTCGCGCTCGGCAATTAGTAATTTCTCTGCTCCCAAGTCAATGTAGAGGTTACTGAGCCGCTCGATCGCGATTGTAAGCGGCTCATCGGTAATTGTCCAGCCATCTTTTAGGAGGGCGACTTTTACGGCTTCATGAAATCGATCTTTGGCAGGCATAGCCACTGAGAAAACTTTACTATTCCTATTTTACAATTGGACTGCGCTGTCCGATCGCCCATCGATACAATAATTGGGATGCTATATTTTAGCAATTAAGGCTGGCGATCGAGCAACCAATTCGTTAAATCTGACGCTGCTGAAAAGTCCAGCAATGCCTCCCCTAAATTCTCTAATTCTTCTACGGATAAAGTCTGAACTTGCTCGTTTATTTCAGGGGCGATCGGACCGATGCGTCGAGTCAACAGGCGAGTGACAAACAACAGCGCCTCATTTTTCCTTCCTTCAAGAAGACCTTCAAGGAGGCCATCTTCGCGAATTTCTTGGTAAATCACAGACTCGCGCATAGTTTCTTTCCTAAATAGTTGTCTGAGTAAGGCTTTTTCAAATCTCAAACCTGCAAGCACTTGGGTGCAAGCGAGTACGTCCGCTTGTTGATTCGGTTCTTCTATTGTAGCAATCCGAGTTGCTATTTGCTCTAACAAAGTTCGCGGGGAGTTGGTTTGAGATAGTGCAGCCAATGGCAGCAAGCCGGGGACTGACAGCAGTAAATCTGGGTTTTGTTCCCAGAGGCGAATCACTCGATATCCGTGTCGGGTGTTTGTGTCTGCGTACTGGGAAACAAAAACTTGTTCTGAGGCTGTTTCCTGCAAAAAAATTACTACTTGATGGATGTCGCAGGAATATTGCCGCTTGAGCCTGACGTAGTAGTCTAGCATTCTAAAGGCGATCGGGGGCTCGGAGTAAGGTCGGGTTTCAAATTCCAGATGCAGGATTTGATTACCGGTTTGCAGGAAGACGAGAGAATCGGCCCGAATGGGTTCTTGAATTAGTTCGGTTTTGAGTACCTCAATGCTGGTGGGTTCGTCAATTGGTAGCAGCCAGCGGACGAAGGCAGCGGGGAATTTTTCGGCGAGGTATTTGCAGGTGTTATCGTAGGCCAAGACGGTTGGTTGTGAATTGTTGATTTGAGTATTGTAAGGTTAATTCGACTTTTTTTGAAGTTCGATCGCCCTGCGGAAAATCAATCGCTTTATCCCTGACTCAAGATGTCTAAAAACTCTCGGACGATGCGATCGGGTTCTTCGCTGCATCTGTTAGCGTCGCAGTAGTGGATGATGCTAATTCCGTGAGATGCAAACAGTCGATCGCGCGTTTCATCTTTTTCTGTATCGGGATGCAATATTTCGAGAATACCCCATTTACCTTGGTGGAAAATGAGGAAATCGGGTTCTTGATTTTGTCGTCCTGCGGGTGTGGTGAGGCGGGCTTTGGAGTTGGGGAAGAAGAGAGTGGAAGTGCGATCGAGCGCTTCGGCAATTTTCACTTCTTCTTCGCAGCGAAAACGCAAATCGTTCCAGTGATAAATCCGTTCTTTTATGTTAGATAAAATTCCCTGGTTGTGCGCATCTTCAGCCTTTATAATTTCATGTGAAACTGTATTATAATCGGATATAATAGCGCCCTGTAAATCTGTTGACGAATCGGATTCACTTAAATTTGCAAATGACAGTTTTGCTCCGCTTAAGTCAGCACCGCTGAGGTTAACTCCTATAACTTGAGTGCGGTGGAGAGTCACTTGATGTCGGCGCAAGTATCGTTTGATAACAGCTTTAATATTATTTTTTTTTACTTTTTCTTCAAAAGCTTCTGATAGTAATTTCCATAGTTTAGCAGCAGCAGACTTGATATATTCATCATCATATTGAGAAATATTAGCAATTTCTTCGTAAGATTGTCTGCCTTCCCAGCATTGTTTAAAGATTAGCTCTTGCACGTCGTTTAACTGTTCGTCATCATCTAAGACTGTTTCGACAATGGCGAGAGCTTCCTCGACAGTCATGGGTTACATCCTCTTAAAAGTAGTATGATTTTTGAGATTTTGCGGGCTGCGCGGGATTTTGCCCTTGCGTACACCTCACTCTGGGTAGATTTTAGCACAAATTTTAAGAGGTTGCTACTTTTTATCACTTTGTATTACTTTTTGTCACGGTTAAAGCCGAGGTGGGGATGATAAAGTTTTACATAAATATTGAGTAATAAGTGTTAGACGGGTTGCAAAACAGAAATAATGAATAAGCAATTAAAGCTGATATTTCTAACATCTAGCATTATCTATGCTGTGCTTTTTTCTTCTGCTAGCTGGGCGCAGAGTGTCTTGCAAGAAATTCAGCAAACAGGAGTTTTAAAAGTTGGGATTAGAAAAGATGCCGTGCTTTTTGGCTATGAAGACGGACAAGGCTGGAAAGGCTATTGTACTACTTTTGCTGATGCACTAGCAAACAGCCTCAGGCGACAACTTAACAGAAACATTACTGTAGTAGCCGTGCGTTCTACGATTCAAAATCGGGAGGCGATCGTCAGAAACGGAAGCGTGCATCTAGAGTGCGGACCGAACACAATCAGCAGTGCTAAAGAACAAGTAGAAAATATTAAGTATTCTCAAGCATTTTTTATTACAGGCACGCAGTTGCTTGTCAAAAATCAAAATAGAAATGTCAACTTGTCAAATACAAGGATTGGCGTACTTCAAGGCTCTGCTAATTTAGCTGCAGTTGCCAGAGTATATCCTCGTGCTGAAATAGTACAGTTTCCCGAGAGATATTTAGGCATAACAGCAGTATCGAACGGTAGAATCACTGCCTTTGCGGGCGATACGATTCTTTTGGTAGGAGAAGCAGTCAGACAAGGATTATCTGTAGATAATTTTGCTTTATTGCCCAGTCAGCCTCTTTCCTGCGACGTATATGGCATGATACTTCCCGCCAACGATTCTCAGTGGCAAAATACTGTGAATTCTGTCATTAATAGCAATGAGGGAAAACAGGCTTGGGGTACTTGGTTTGGAGGATTAGTGCCTTATCTAAAAGCAACTATTGATTATTGCAGTAGATAATCAAAAAAAAAATAAAGCAATAGGATAGACCAATGACTAGAAAGTTTGGGAAGGATATTTTATTAACATTTTTTTGTATCATAGGAGCAGTTTTTCTATTATTTTTAGCACGAGTTTTAGTATTTTTCATTCTTAGACCTTTCATACTGTGGACAGAGGTAGTATTCTCTCAGCTCACAAGTGGCAATCTGCTGGAAATCCAAATTACTGGTATAGAATGGTTAGATATTATTTTACGTGTGTTCATTGCGATCCCTGTAATTTTTATTGTAGGTTTATGGAAAGTTTTGGAAAACGCTGACGACCCCGAAATTAGGAAAATCAAAGGCATTCCAGGAACAATCTTTTGGAATATTATCTGGGCTTCTTTTATTAGTATAGGCTATGGAATACAGTCTTGGGTATATAGATTTGGCTACCTTCCTGCCGTTATTATAATAGTTCCTACAACCTTATTTTTCTGCTTTTTTAATACCATACTTGACTATCAAAACTTCGTATCACTCGTTATCTATAGAGTAAGTGATAGCCCCTACATCAATATATTCACAGATAGAGCAGTTAAATATATCAATAACAAAATTTATATTACTGAATTTGTCAAATGGACGACTCAAGATGCTGTTACTATCAATAACTTTTTTGACTACTGGTCTTATACTCTCAGAGCATCTATACTAGGTTTTAGATTTGAAGGAATTTGGCAGTGGCTAGTAGCTTTCCCTATTAACGTAGCTGCTAGTATTTGGTACTTTTGCTTAGGATATCTTCACATATTAGCAGGTATAAATACAGAAAAAATTGAGCTTAATGAGGAACTAAAGTTAAGAATTCATCCTCGAAATTATAAGATTTCCAGGGGTAGCATAGAGGTCGGACTCCTCTCTTTATGCTTGTCTTTAATGTTATTGTTAGGGTTTCAAAATGAAATCAAACAATGTATTGGTTGGCAAGCAGGTTTCTGCCCTCTGACAAGTGAGATTACATACGATGGTGGTGGTAGATATAAGGGTGATACTTTAAATGGTCAACCGCATGGTAAAGGAGTATTTATTAGTGCTAATGGCGATCGCTATGAAGGAGAGCTAAAGAACGGTCGGTATGAAGGTAAAGGCCTGTACAATGATGTGAAGGGTAATCGATATGAAGGGGATTTCAAGAACGGGCAATACGAAGGTAAAGGTGTGTTTATTTATGCAAATGGCGAGCGGTATGAAGGGGAATGGAGTAATGATAAAAGAAATGGTAAAGGCGTGTATATTTATCCAAATGGGGCTCGCCTAGAAGGTGAGTGGAAAGATGATAGTTACGTCAAGGGTGTGTATATTTATAAAAATGGCGATCGCTACGAAGGTGATTGGAATAATGGAAAACGAAATGGTAAAGGAACTTTGACTTATCCTGATGGAAAGCGTTATGTAGGTGAGTTTCGTGACGACGAAATCAATGGTACAGGGAATATGATTTACCCTAAAGACAGCAAGGTACAAAGCTATGACGGTGAGTGGAAAAATGGCAACTATAACGGTGTCGGCACTCTAATTTGGTCTGACGGCGATCGCTATTACGGAAATTGGCTAAATGGAAAAATGCATGGCTACGGAATATATACATGGGCTAATAGCAGCAGATATGAGGGTCAGTGGGAGAATGACAAGCGCAACGGTTCAGGGACAATGATATATTTTGATGGCACTCGTAAATCAGGAATTTGGAAAAATGGTGAGTTAATTACACTTAGCTTTTCATTAACTCCCTGAGTATAAAGCACAGACTTAAATCTCGCTCTTACCTTTTCATATCTCTAGATTACAACTTTCATAAAACCTTCTAAAGCTGTCTGCGATATCTAGAGTATCCTATTCAAACACAAGTAAAAGCAATAAATTTATGGACAATGAATTTGGATGTTTTTTGTTACCGATAGTTTTACTATTCACAATTTGCAGCCAGGTTTTTGGTTTTATTTTCTCAAAAATTTTGAAGCCTATATGGGAAAATAAACCTGGAAGATACGTAATGTTCTTTTTGGCAACTATAGGATTAATTTATGTCTTGTATACTGACAATTCAAATGTCAAGTCCATAGTTGGTAATAATCAATCAAAAGTAACTCCCAGTCCACAAGCTACTATTTCCATAAAAGACTCTCCGACTCAAGTGCAAATTAGCCAGGGAGAAAAAATTATAGTTACAACCCCAAATAGTACCCATAAAACCACAGGTACAGCAGCCTTTGCTCAAGGAGATTTTGCCACTGCGGGAAACCAATTTCAATTATATATGCAAGCCAATCGCAACGATCCAGAAGCGCTAATTTACCTCAATAACGCTCGGATTGGCAACAATAAATCTCATACCATCGCTGTAGCTGCACCCCTTGGGCAAAGCGGACAAAGCATAGATACAGCTAATGAAATTATGCGGGGTGTCGCACAAGCACAGGATGAAGTCAATCAAGCTGGTGGAATTAAAGGCATTCCTTTAAAAGTGACGATCGCTAATGACGGCAACAATTCCAAAGTGGCGGCAGAAGTTGCAGATGCTTTAGTCAAAAATTCATCTATATTGGGCGTAGTCGGTCACTTTAACAGCGATGCAACACTAGCAGCCGGAGAAGTATATCAAAAAAATCAACTTTTGGCGATTTCACCTACCAGTACCTCAGTTAAAATTTCTGGATTTGGCAACTATATTTTTCGCACAGTACCGAGTGATAAATTAGCAGGTCAAGCTCTAGCTAATTATACAACCGATAGGTTAGGATTCAAAAGAATAGCAGTATTTTTTAATTCTACTAGCAGCTACAGCAAATCGCTGAAGAATGAATTGACGGATGCTCTCAATCAAAAAGATGCAACAATAACGGCAGAGTTTGACTTTGCTAGCTCTACTTTCAAGGCTAATGATAATGTAAAACGAGCGATTAGTCAGGGAGCAGAAGTAATTACTCTGTTACCAGATGCAGAATCTCTCGATAAAGCTTTACAGGTAGCGGGAGTGAATCAGAATCAATTACCGCTATTGGGTGGAGACAGTCCATACCAGATTAAAACCTTGGAAATAGGCAAACAGGATGTCGAAGGGATGATATTAGCAGTTCCCTGGCACAGACAGACAAATCCTCAAGCTGAGTTTACTCAAAATGCCGATCGCCTTTGGGGTGCAGATGTCAACTGGCGTACCGCAATGGCTTATGATGCAACTAAAGCTTTAGTCGCTGCTTTAGAACAAAATCCCACTCGCAGCGGTGTTCAACAAGCGCTTTCATCGCCGAATTTTTCTGCTAAAGGTGCTTCGGGAATAGTGAATTTCTTGCAAACAGGCGATCGCAATGCCCCTATTCAACTGGTAAAAATTATTCGCGATGAAAACTCTCGTTCTGGTACTGGTTATGATTTTGTACCATTGCAGTGAAATACTTTAAAACTTCAAGATTGCGAGGTTCCGGAATAGATTCTCCTTCGGCTTGCCAAGCTTCCAAATACATTTCAATTACTTCTTCGCCATTATTAATTGCTTCGGAGCGAGTTTTGCCGTGAGTGCAAGGCATGACCGCGCGATCGGCAAACTCTGGAATCGTGACTAGGAAAAGCCCATCTTCATCAGACCATTGAACGATCGTACTGTATAGATTCATTAATCTTCATCCTCTCTCAACTCATTTATTTCAGTTAATAACCGTGCTAACTACTTTTTGAGATATGGTGGTATATCATTTACCAAATCGTCTGAATGTTGGCTGCTTGAATCTTAGAATCACAGCTAACCAATGGTAGATTCAAATAAAAAGCGGTAGCTGTAATAATGCGATCGGGCATATCTGGTACAACATCTCGTGGAATTTGGGCAGTTGCTTGAGCTATTTCTAAAGATAGTGGTGCTACCAACCATCCAGTATTAATATCGGCTAATGCTTGAATTAACCGCTCTAAAGCCATTGCTGGCAACCTTCCTTTTTCGTTCAAGTAAATGATTTCTACAACTGAAATCGAAGCTACATAAACTGACTCAGCCTGCTCGATCGCTGCCAAGGCAGTAGCCGATAAGCTCCCCGACCTCAAGAAATACCAAACAATTGCGTGAGTATCTACCAAAACAGCGCTCATAAAGGAAATTCCCTTGGAAAACTACCCCACATTTCTTGACGGGCTTCAGCAATATCGGCCGCTGTAATTTCAATATTTAAATCGCTCCACAAGCCGTACAAACTGCGCCGAGGTTGTTTCCGATCGGACTTTTGCCTGAGAAATTGTACGAAATTTAGCACTTCTTGCTGTTGTTCTGGCTGCAATTGGCGTAAATTTTCTAATACAGCTTGCTCGATGGTCATTGTTTTTGCTCCCATCCCATTTATCTATCTTTAATTAGCATAACTGGTTTGCAGTCACGCCCGCTACGAATAAACGCTTCGATCGCCCGATCCCGCATTGAAGCCAGAAACCCGGTTTCTTCCTAAATCTCTAGTTGAGAACCGGCAATTGTTCGCATAAACTCGGTTTATTTGCGTGTTCGCATTTCCGGCTAGAAACCGATTTTCTTCCTCAATCTTTAGTCGATCGCCCGCAATCTTTCGCAGAAACCCGGTTTTTTGAGGATGTTTTGCGATCGTCCCCTGAAATCCCAACTTTGCAATACACTAAAATTCTTTAAAATTTGTTAAGATAGAACGCGACCTCAGCGCCGGCATCCGATCGGGCGCTAAATTTTTCCTTCCCCAGCCCCACAATAATGCTGCGACTCGAACATATCAGTAAAATTTACCCCACAGGCGTCGTACTCAAAGATGTCACCTGGGAAGTCAAACCGGGCGATCGTATCGGCTTAGTCGGCGTTAACGGTGCCGGTAAATCCACTCAACTCAAAATTATCGCCGGCGAAATCGAACCCACCGCAGGCGAAGTCATCCGCCCCGCCAGCCTCCACATCGCCTACCTCTCCCAAGAATTTGAAGTCGATCCAACTCGTACCGTCAGAGAAGAATTTTGGCGCGCCTTCAGCGAAGCCAACGAAGTTCACGAATCCTTGATGCAAGTTCATCGAGATTTAGAAGCTTCCAACCCTGAAAATCTTGACGAATTGATTCACAAAATGGATCGGTTGCAACGGCAATTTGAAGGCTTAAACGGCTACGGTTTAGAAGCTCAAATCGAGAAGATTTTACCAGAAATCGGATTTGAACAAGAAGATGGCGATCGACTTGTCAGCGCTTTTAGCGGTGGCTGGCAAATGCGGATGAGTTTGGGCAAAATTCTGCTGCAAAAACCCGATATCCTGCTGTTGGACGAACCTACCAACCACCTCGATTTAGAGACGATCGAATGGTTGGAAGTTTACCTCAAAGGGCTGACAACGCCGATGGTAATCGTATCGCACGATCGCGAATTTCTCGATCGCCTCTGCACTCAAATTGTCGAAACCGAACGCGGAGTTTCCTCCACCTACCTCGGCAACTATTCTTCTTATTTACTGCAAAAAGCAGAAGCCAGAGAAGCCCAACTCAGCGCCTACGAAAACCAGCAAAAAGAACTAGAAAAACAGCAAGCATTTGTAGAAAAATTCCGCGCTAGCGCCACGCGCAGCACCCAAGCTAAAAGCCGCGAAAAACAGTTAGACAAAATCGAACGCATTGAAGCGCCAACTGGTACTTTAAAAACTTTGCATTTCCGGTTTCCCCCCGCGCCTCGCAGCGGTCGCGAAGTAGCAGAAATTAAAGATTTAGTTCATACCTACGGCGAGAAAATCCTATTTTTGGGAGCAGATTTGTTAATTGAAAGGGGCGATCGCATTGCGTTTCTCGGCCCCAACGGTGCGGGCAAATCAACTCTGCTGCGCCTGATTATGGGTTTGGAAAAACCGACGGAAGGTACTGTAAAGTTGGGCAGCCATAACGTGATTCCCGGATATTTTGAACAAAATCAGGCGGAAGCTTTGGATTTGAAAAAAACCGTGATGGAAACGATTCACGATGAAGTTCCCGACTGGAAAAATGAAGAAGTTCGGACTTTGTTAGGTCGCTTTTTGTTTACTGGCGAGACTGTTTTCAAGCAAGTCGGAGCTTTAAGCGGTGGCGAAAAAGCGCGCCTGGCTTTGGCAAAAATGCTGCTGGAACCCGTGAATTTGCTGATTTTGGACGAACCTACCAATCACCTCGACATTCCGGCGAAGGAGATGATGGAAGAGGCGATTCAAAATTATGACGGTACGGTAATTATCGTTTCGCACGATCGCTATTTTATTTCTCAAGTCGCTAACAAAATTGTCGAGATTCGCGATGGGGAATTTCGGACTTATCTCGGAGATTACCATTACTATTTGGATAAAATTGTTGAGGAGAAAGAACAGGCAAAATTAGCTAAAATTGAAGCTGAGAAAGCGGCTAAGAAGGCTGAAAAGGAAGCGAAGAAAAAGGCTGCTGCTAAACGGAAGTAAATCGGATTTTGCGCGATCGTATCTGATTGTAGGGACACGGCAGTGCCCATTGGTGTCAACTTAAGCCTGAAACCCTTGATAAATTTCGCTTTTACCTGAGTCTAGATCCCCCTAAATCCCCCTTAAGAAGGGGGACTTTG
>JALOON010000044.1 GCA_025454405.1 Oscillatoriaceae cyanobacterium Prado104
GATAGACCTCGATTATTGAAAATCAGCTAACAAAGAATCAATGATTTCAGGGCACGAGGGTTTGCGATCGCAAATATTAAGAAAGATCCTTATAAAGCATAGCTTAAAAAGGGGGACTTTAAGACTCTTGCTCCCCCCTTTTTAAGGGGGGCTGGGGGGGATCGAAGACTTTGAAAACACGCCCTAATCTGATTTTAACATTCTGCATTTAACGAGTTATTTTGATAGCTCGATCGCACTGAAGTAGATCGAGGACGATATTGGTATCAATGAGAATTTTCATAGGAAGGCTTACTGATATTTTTGAGTCAGATAGTCGGTGTATTCTGCTTGTAGGTCATCATCGTTTGGGGCTGCTCCAGGTTGACATCAGGGCGATCCAGAGGATTTCATTAAACCTGACCCTCCGAAAAGTCGATCGCGCGATAAACTTGCTCAATGGGGAAGCTCAAATCGACTGATTGCAATTCCACCACATCTCCAACCCGATAATTGACGATCTCCCACCGTCCATCACTGCCTTTACGATAAAGATCGATCGCGATTTCCTGGGAACTTACCAATACGTAATCCTGCAATTGCGGATTCTGGCGATAGCGAAAAAACTTGTTTCCTCGATCGTAAGCTTCTGTACTATCTGATAAAACTTCAACAATTAAACAGGGATATGTAATGTATTGAGCGGTGGTTCGATCGCGGCGATCGCAGCTCACACTTACATCGGGATAGGTGTAGTCATCCGTTTCTACAATATTTACCCGACAATCCGAGTTAAATACTCGACAAGGGCCATCGGGCAAGTGATTGTCTAGTAATGCTGCGAACTTGAGAGCAATCCGACTATGGTTTTGGGTGCCGCCGCTCATGGCGTAGAGGTTGCCATTAATATATTCGTGGCGACATAGCTGTTGTTCTTCCCAAGCAAAGTATTCAATGGGTGTCAACTTGGCCGAATGATTCGGAGTTGCAATCATGTTTTAACCTCCAAAAAACTCATGGTGGGATGGGGTTGTACGGGTATTATGGCTGATTTTTGCGGTGGGCGGGCTTTTTCAGTAGGGCTTGCGGTGCGGTCATTTTAGTATACATCTCAAACAGTTTTTCCAACCGCTCTGTATCGTTTTTGAAGCGGCGACCGATGTAGATGCGATCGAGAATTTCATCATTTCTTTCATGGGCTTCGCGGACTAACGGGAATTCGGTGTCCATGCGTTTCGGATCGTACATATCCGCGATCGTGGCGGGAAAATACTGCTCTCGCGCTAGCAGGATGTCTTCGGCGCTGCGGGTGAGTTCTGCTTTGTTGCGATCGGTGAGGGTGGGGACGGGGAAGGTGTTCCAGCCGAGGGTGTTCGAGTAGGAGAATCGCATTTCGAGCCGAACACAAACTGTACCGATCCAGACCCAATGGAGGCGCGAGGCGATTAGTGCCATGTTCCAGAGTGGGGCATCGTAGAGGGCGAAGTTTTTATTGCCAATAATTGCGTTTGACGAGAATAAACCACATGGAAGGTATTCTCTTCCCTCTGAGCTGACTCCCGCCACAACCAAACTACTTTCTTGGGCTACAGACTGAATTTGGCGAAAGCGGTGGGGAAAAGCGGCAGCAGGTCTTGTCTCAGTTGCTTTGCTCTCTAAGCGCATTTTAGCGACTTCTCTAATCCGCCGTCCAATCTCAGAAATAGCTTCTGCTTCTTCACGCTCATCCTCTTTAATCCAAAGGCAATAACGTTCTTGACCTCTGATGAATTCTTGAGCACCTAAGAATTTCTTGATAAATTTTTTGGCATTGGGGTATTCGACTAATAGTGCCGATCGCTGATCTGCATTCATGAGTAAATTTCCCCCGTCCGTTGGCTTATTTCCCCATTCCATAAGACCACGTTCGTCTTTTACTTTCGACTGAGGTGTGACGATGAGCTTTGAACCTGCAACTAAATAAGCGTTTATAGTCGTAGCTTCCTTCGCGATCGTCCTACCATTTTCATCAATAGAAATCAAATACCGAACTTTATCAACGTGATTGGAAATTCCAACAATAACAACCGTCACTCCAGCATTATGGGTTGCTAAATTCGCCCACTTGAAACTGGTATGCGCGAAAGCAATCTCATGTCCTGTCTCAAAAATCAGCGGCCAGAGAATCGGCACTTGCTGTCCCTGACAAATGGAATTAGTAGACACAAAAGCGGCAGCAGATTTTGTCTGCGTCCCATAATCCGCCGCCTTCATAAACCAGCCAGACACATAATCGAGCGACTTCCAGAGTTTTGTTCGATACTCAAAAACAAGTTTTAGATCGTCCTTTTGCTCTTTCGTTTGCCAAGTCGAACCCAGATAGGGTGGATTCCCGCAAATATACGTTTCCCCACCCTCATTCTCAAAATCGATTTCAAGCTGTTCGAGCGGTGTACTAAACAAATCATCTGCGACTAACTTCACCCCCGTTCCCGTCGGCGGACAAAGACTCAACCAATCCAACCGCAACGCATTCCCGCAAGTAATCCAGTTATCATCCTTCAGCGGCAAAAACTCCGCCAGCGCTAGCTTCGGCCCCCGATACAGCACATCACATTGATACTCCGCAATAATCAAGGCCAATCGCGCAATCTCACAGGAAAAGTGACGGATTTCGATGCCGCGAAAATTGGTCAGCGGAATCTCAGATTTGCGATCGGGTTCCCCCCGCAGACGATTAATTTCCCACTCAATCTCGCGCATCTTCTTATACGCAATCACCAGAAAATTCCCCGATCCGCAAGCCGGATCGAACACCCGAATTCGCGCCATTCTTTGCCGCAAATTCAACAACTTACGGGCATTATCTCCTGCTGCTTCTAATTGAGCGCGCAAATCGTCGAGGAAAAGCGGATTAAGCACTTTGAGGATATTCGGTACACTGGTATAGTGCATCCCCAATGCACCGCGCTCCTCATCATCCGCCACCGCCTGAATCATTGAGCCGAAAATATCGGGATTAATCTTTGTCCAGTCCAGATTACCAACATGAAGTAAATAAGAACGCGCAATCTTGCTAAAACGCGGCACCTCCACCCCGCCCGAAAACAGCCCCCCATTCACATAGGGAAACACATTCGCCCAATTGCGAATCTTCGCCGCTTCCCGCGCTTTACGGTTAGCGGGAGTACACATCGATCGAAACAACTCCGACAGCACCTCGTGGGTATTCGAGGAATCCACGGCGCTCATTTGCTGGACGGTTTTTGTAAACAGCCCCTCACTGTGGAAAATATTCGTATCCTCAGCAAAGAAACAGAAAATCAGCCGCGCCATGAAGTGATTTAGCGCTTCCCGATGCTCCGCTTTATCCCATTCCGGATTCTCCTTCAGCAGTTCCACATAAAGGCGGTTGAGACGCGCCGTAGCCTTGATATCAAAGGCATTCTCCCGGATCTGCCTGACAGTCGTAATCCCCGCCAAGGGCAGAAAAAACCCAAAACGATCGTGAAAATCTGGGTAATCGCAAGCGACTGTCTCCCCATCAGCCAGATTTTCCGCCTCAAAACTTTTACCATCCGTCGCCAGGATAAACTTAGCCTTATATCGAGCAGTCGCCGCACTATCCCGCAAAGCCGTGAGGGTATTTGTTACCTCGCCTTCCGCGCAAACCTTCATATGAATATTGTTATGCTGAAGTACGCCGCCGAGATCCGATTTGTTGGAGCCTCCGCTTTTGCTTTTGAGTTTCTTGATGGTAGTCAGCTTGTTGCCAAAGGCTTCGAGGAAAGCAAAGGGAAACTCTTCCGAGTCAAAGGGCGATTCCGCAAGCCTGGAAACGGCTTCTTCGATTTCGACTGCATTCATAATTCGATCGATTTGCTTCGCGATTTTCTAGCATCCGAGTTGCTGGTGAAAAATATAGTTTTTTGGCAAAGTCTTTGACAGAAACCCGGTTGCTGGCATTAGTACAAAATCTTAAGTTTGGCAGCAAAAATCGCCAATCTCAAATCTCAAATCTAACATCCTACTGATGCTACGGCAGATCGCAAGTTTCCTTGAAATTCTCCTAAAATACGATCGCACTCTTCCTTCTCCAAACCCGTCCAGTGCATCATCAAAGCTAATTTAACAGATTTGCCGCTTTTTTCCAGCAAAAAACCCGCTTCATCGCGGTTTAAATCAGTTAAATCTTGCAACATCCGCACCGCCCGATCGCGCAATTTCTTATTAGTTACGGCGACATCAACCATCCGATTTCCGTATACTTTTCCCAGCTTCACCATCACTCCAGTAGAAAGAATATTTAAAGCCATTTTTGTTACCGTACCCGCTTTTAAGCGCGTCGATCCTGCGACTACTTCCGGGCCGACTAACAGCCGGATATCAACATCAGCTTCAAAATTCACCTGTTCCACGGGAACGCAAGCCACAAACACGGTTTTCGCCCCTCGCTGGCGGGCCGCGTGCAAAGCGCCGGCGACAAAGGGCGTCGTACCCCCAGCCGTAATTCCGACAACTACATCTAAATTAGTAACCTGACGGTGGGCGATCGCATCGGCCCCATCCTCCGCCCGATCCTCCAAATCCTCGGAACTCCGCACCAGTGCCCCCGCACCCCCGGCAATTATCCCCTGTACGAGCTCCGGCGGCGTGCAGAAGGTGGGGGGACACTCGGCCGCGTCAAGGACGCCCAAACGCCCGGAAGTACCCGCACCGACGTAAAATAAGCGCCCTCCTTGACGCAGGGCGTCGATCGCCCGGGCTAAGTCTTCGCGCGCGCGCGCGATCGCGCTTAAGGTTTGTGCGTCTTCCCGATTGAACAAATCTACCAATTCGAGAGAACTCATTTGGTCTAAATTCTCGCTGTTGGTATTGATTTGTTCTGTCAGCAGGTGTCCTCTTTCTTCTATATTTTTCATTTTTAGTGTCGTGCTAATTATTTAGTTGGCAGTTAGCAATTTTCCCCCCGCCAGCCCAGGAGTTAAGAGACATACAGACTTCCAAGTTTAGCCCAGAAGCCTGTATCTACTTCTTCCTTCTTCCTTTTTCCTTCCTCTTTCTTCCTTCCTCCTTCTTCCTTCTTCCTTCTTCCTTCTTCCTTCTTCCTTCTTCTTCTACAAAAGCCCTTCGAGTCGGCGGCGGATCGAATCCAGTTCGCTTTGGGAAATATCCGATTCCGACTTAGCCTCTGCCTCCGGCTGCCACTCCGTCTGTGTTACATTGTCTTCTGGCGGAATCGCCAGCGCGCCCGCAGGCACCAGTTCCCAATCATAATCGACGCTATTGCAAAATTCCTTAATTTCTTCTGCGTCGATCGCCTCTACAGTGGGCTCGGGGAAGTCCTGGGCTTCCAGCATCAAGCCATAGCGGGTGGCGTCGTCTTCTGACTCAAACATCAGAACTTTGTTACGATCGCCGAACTGAATGGTATGAATTCCTTCATTCTCCGTGCGGGCATTGAAGAGTAAGACGAACACTCGCATAGGCTTTAAACACTTTCTTAACGACCGTTTTTTTATCTTAAGATCGATCGGGCGATTTTAGATTTTTGATTTGAGATTTTAGATTGGGGATTAGCGATTTGAGATTTTCGATTTGAGATTTTAGATTGGGGATTGGGGGATTGGGGATTGTTGGTAGAGTGTGGGTTGGAGATTTGAGATTTGAGATTTTTAGATCGACTGCCGATTTTGGGTAAGGTTTGTAGAGTGGGTTCTGAGGGTGGGAGTGCTGGTCTTGAGGTTCGATACGCCCGATCGGCACTTATCAGTTCTGTTCTGAGTCTATCAAACACAGAAGGCACATTTGCGGCTCGCACAAAAAATTATATCCGTTTGAGATCGGCTAACTTCGTCGATCGCTGCATTTACCGAACTCCAAGAGATAAGTATGGCTAACTTTTCTGACGACAACAATCAACTTGTACCTTCTGCCCACCGCCGCTGGTGGCGCTTGCTGCTGCTGGGCGGTGCGGGATTGAGCGTTTTGGGGGTGCTGGGGGCGGTAGCTGCTGCTTGGTGGGTGCGGGAAAGGTTAGCCCCTTTGGTGGAATCTGAAGTCAGTCAGACACTGAAGCGACCGGTTAAAATTGGACCGTTGGAGAGATTTTTTCCAACGGGTTTGCGTTTCGGCCGATCGTCCTTGCCTGCAACTGCTACCGATCCGGATTATGCTGCTACTGAAGCAGTCCAAGTGCGATTTTCGATTTTGCCGCTGCTGTTTGCTCGCACTCTCAAACTGGATATTACTTTAGTTAAACCCAGCGCTTATATCGAACAGGATAGTCAAGGGCGCTGGATTAATATTCCAACGGCAGAACCCAAACCTACAGGTTTATTTAAAACTGAAATTAGTGCGGTGCGAGTAGAAAATGTTAGCGCTGTTTTGGTGCCAAGTCCGGCGGCGGGGCAGAAAAAATCTGCTCCGATTTCTGTAAGTTTGCCAAATGGCAGCGCTGTATTTCGCGATCGCAATCGGCGCATTATCTACGAATTTAACGGTCAGTTTGCTAGCAGCGATAGTTTTAAAGTTACCGCTGATTCCATACCGTCGATCGGTCAGACTAATTTGCAGTTGCAGGGGCAAAATTTGCCTCTGTCCGAACTCGCCCGCTTGTTAAAAGTTCCCGGCATTTCCCTGCAAAGCGGTTTGGCAAATGGCAATTTGACAGTGCAAGTGCGGGACGAGAGATTGTCGGCAATTACCGGAACTGCTAGTTTTCAGGGAGTGCAGGCTAAGATCGAACCGCTGAAACAATTAGTGCAAAATAGTAGCGGTCAGTTGCGGTTTCAGGGAACTACTTTACTGGTCGATCGACTGGCTGCTACTTACGGTCAAATTCCCTTATTAATTGCGGGAACAGTTGCCACTGGAACTAATTTTAATTTCGAGCAAGCTAAGTTCGATTTGGTAACTAACGTGCCGCCGGTAGCGGCGGCAAATGTTATCGCTACGATCGAACAAGAATTAGGTCAAAAAGTAAATTTGCCCGTGTCGGTGGCAGGGGAAGTTAAGGTTGATGCCAAGCTGAATGGAACTCCGAATTTTCCGGTATTGGCAGGTACGATCGCCTCGACTAAACCCGCTACAGTCGATCGGCTGTTATTAAATAATATTAGCACTAATTTTAAATTGGAACGGGGCAGAACTGCTCAAACTCCAACTCCGAATTCTCCTGCTGCTAGCGAGCAGTTTTCTGCTTTAACTTTGACTTTAAACGATATTTTGGTAGCGCCGGCAGTGGGGGGTAAAATAGGTGGAAAAGGTCAAATTGATATCGCCATCGGCAGCGATAATTCGCGCTCGGGTTTGGTGTTCGATTTGCAGGCAGAAAATTTACCGGCTGATGCGATCGCCCAAATTTACGCTTTGCGAATTCCTGCTGCTGTTAAAATTGGCAATGTCTCTGCCAAAACTCAAGTTTTCGGTCCTTTAAACAACATTCAAGCTAAAGCTCAATGGCAAGCACTGGCGGGAACTTTTCCGGCGTCGGGCGAACTGATGGCCGGAGGGAATGCGGCGGATTTAGAAAATACGGTTGTGAAAATTGGCGGCGTTGATGTTAATTTGGATGCCGCAATTAAAGACCGTCAGTGGCAAGCTTCGATCGGGGGCAATGCCATTCCTATCAGCAGTTTGCAGCAAGTCTTCCCGGAACTTAATTTACCTCCCGAACTGGCAGGTTCTTTCACCGGAACAGTGGAATCTGGCGGAACTTTGGACGATTTGAGTTTAGGCGCGATCGATGCTAGGGGCAAAGGAACGCTGAATGTTGCTGACAGTATTGTTGGTGTTAGTGGCGAATTGGAATCGGGCCGCTGGCAAGTTTCTGGCAATACCGAACAAGTTGCTCTCGATCGCTTAATCGATCTGGGCTTGCCATTTTTAACCACCGCCAATTCTAACACATCGCCAACAAATTTACAAGAAAAAATCGCCAATCTCAAATCGCTCGGGGGACAGCTAACGGGGGAATTTCAAGCTGCGGGAAATGTTGGCAATTTAACTGCAGGCGCGATCGATGCTAGGGCTAACGGCAGGCTGGCGGTTGCTGACAGCAATATCGATCTTAAAGGAGAACTGACAGGGGGAAATTGGCAAGTAACCGCAGGAACCGATCGCACTTCTACCAGCAATTTAGTAGATTTAGCCTTGCCAATTTTAGATGTCGCTTCAGCCTTCAATCCCGAGAATTCTCAATCTGTCAATCTAAGATCCAAACTCGCCAATCTAAAATCGATCGGCGGACAGCTATCGAGTCAATTTACCGCTGCGGGAAATCTGGACAATTTGAACGCGCAAAACATCAATGCCAGCGGCAGGGGTCAACTAAATCTGGCAGCGGGCAATGTTAATTTTACGGGAGAATTAACGGGCGGCAACTGGCAGGGAACCGTCCAAACCGATCGCACTTCGATCGCCCGTTTGGTAGATTTAACGCTACCGCTGTTAGATGCCGCTTCAGCAATCGCCCCGCAAACAGCAAATCTCCAAAATCTAAAATCTAAAATCGCCAATTTAAAATCCCTAGATGGGCAAGTATCCAATCAAATTCAAGCTAGCGGCAGCCTGGAAAATGCAACCGCCGATATCTCCGGCAACAGCAGCGGCACTCTGAATGTTGCGGGCGGTACTGTTGATTTTAGAGGAAAATTAGAAGGCGGACGCTGGCAAGCTTTTGCAGAGGTCGATCGAACTATTCTCAGCCGCTTGGAACAAACAGTTCGCAATTTGCAACTGTTTCCGCTAACGGCAACTTTACCTAAAGGATTCGATGGCAGATTTAACGGTCAATTAGAAGCAGCGGGCAGTTTGGATAACTTGACAGCCAGCGGAATTAGTGCTAGCGGTGAAGGGCGAATTTTTGCCGATCGACTCGGGGCGATCGATACTTCAGCTAAATTGGAAAATGGCAACTGGCAAGCGTTTTTAGAAACTGACGGCGTTGCTGTCAGCAATTTGGAACAAACTCTCAAACAAACCGGTTTGCTGACAGCAGATTTACCGCGAGAAATTGACGGCACGCTGGCAGGGCAAATCAGGCTGTTAGGCAATGTCGGTAATTTAACTGCAAACGGCATCACCGCTAACGGTGAAGGACAAATTCGACTTGACAGAAACGGTGGCATTGTCAATGCAAAAGGCAGCGCGGCATCGGGAAATTGGCGGGCGTCAGTTGAGGGAGATTCTATAGCGCTAAGTCGCTTCCAACAAGCCTTTGAGGCGCAGCGCCAAAGATTGCAAGCGGGAGGTTTAGTCTCGCAAGCGCAAAATTTGCCGCTGTTGCGAGGATTGTTTAACGGCAATGTCAATTTATCCGGCCCGATTGCCGCCGCAGCCCCGGAAAATGTGCGCGCCGGCGGCAGTTTCCGCATCTCCCAATTGCCGTTTTTGCAACAGCCTTTGGAGGCAGTATTTAATTGGGATGGCAGGCGGATTGAAGTTGAGGAAGCGACAACTCCCGGCTTGACGGCAAACGGCATTGTTAATGTCGAACTCGAAGGCAAAGGATTGCCGTCAATTGAGAATTTGGACTTGAATGTCAGACTCTCCAACTTTAACTTGGCAGCCTTGCCATTAGAACAATTGGAATTTTTGTCACCAATTGGTGACAAAAATTCTTCAGAGGAAAATCAGCCTTTGCGCGGCAATGTCGATTTTACCGGCCGCCTCACCGGGCCCCTTACCGCCCTCAGCTTGGTTGGCGATGTAGAAGTGCGGAATTTAGCAGTAAATGGAGTAGCTTTCGATCCGGTGTTGGCGGGGAAAGTAAATGCGAATTCCGAACAAACGGCAGACTTGCGATTGGCCGGCAGCCAAGACAAAATCGAAGTAGCTTTAGATCGATCGTTCTTGCCAACATCTTTCTTAATTCAACGCGGCGAATCGATCGCGCGAGGGCAAACAGAAGGAGAAACATTGCAAGTAAATTTAAGCGATTTTCCCCTCGCAGCTTTGAACCTCGCACCGGGACAAACAGCAGGTTTAGGACCGATAACAGGTACGGTTTCCGGCCAAGTTAACGTACCCGGTTGGAAGCTGCCGCTAAATCCCGCAACATTGCAAGCAACCGGACAAATTGCGATCGCAGGGCCCGCGATCGGCTACATTAAAGGTGACAGTTTCCAAGCAGAATTCAGCTACGCTAACGGCAGCGCTACTTTAACCAACGGCATCTTCCGTCAAGGCAGCGGTCAATACTTAATTTCCGGCAACGTTACCACCGGGGCAAACCCGCAATTTGCAGGTAAAGTTAACATCCAACAAGGCAATTTGCAGCAAGTTTTAGCAGCATTGCAGTATTTCAATTTAACCGATTTAGCGAGAGGCTTAACACCTCCCGTTTACGGTAGGGCTGCCGACGTGCAAACCGTAGCAGTCGGCGAACCCGATGCCCCGCTAATCGTACAGTTGCGGCGCTTGGCAGAAATCGAAGCAATTTTGCAGCAGCAGCAAGCAGTGAAAGCAGCAGAAAAATTGCCGCCGCTATCTCAATTGCAGGGAACTTTCGGCGGGGAAATTGCCGTTTCCGGTTCTTTGCGAACGGGCCTGCAGGCGCAATTTAACGTGGCGGGCGATAACTGGCAGTGGGAAAAATATGTCGCCGAAAGATTCAGCATCGAAGGCAGTTTTCAGGACGGGATTTTAACAGTATTGCCTCTAGAAATTCGATCGGGCAAAAGTTCGATCGGCTTTTCGGGACAACTCGGACAAAAAGCACAATCCGGGCAGTTGCGCGCTGAAAATATACCCGTGGAAGAACTAGCAAAATTAGTAGATTTGCCCTTTGTCGATGTCGCAGGAAATTTGAACTTGCGGGCGAACTTAGCCGGCAGTTTGGAAAACCCGCAAGCCACCGGCGAATTGAGTTTGCTTGATGGAACTATCAACGGCGAACCGATTAAACAAGCCGACGGCAGTTTCAGCTACAGCAACGCCCGCGTCAACTTTGGCGGCAGCGCTTTGGTAACTGAAACCGAACCAATTTCAGTACAGGGCAGCTTGCCTTTTGAGCTGCCATTTGCCACAGTAAAAGCTGATAGCGATCGCATCGATTTTCGGGCTAATTTAAAAGATGAAGGTTTGGCAATTATTAACGTACTGACCCCGCAAGTTGCTTGGGTGAGCGGCAAGGGAAACGTACAAATCAGCGTTGGGGGGACGCTGCAAGAGCCTGTAGCGCAAGGAATCGCAAATTTTGACAATGCAACCGTCCGGGCGCGAGCCTTCCCAGAACCGCTGACAGGGCTGACTGGGAGCGTGCGCTTTGAGGGCGATCGCATTCGGGTAGCAGGAATTCGGGGACAATTAAGTCAGGGAGAAATCGTCGCCCAAGGGATAATTCCGCTGTCGGTGCCCTTTGCTGCAGGGGATGCCGATGCGGCGACGCCTCTAACTGTGAACCTGGACAAGCTGGCACTGAATCTGAGGGGATTGTACCGCGGCAATGCAGTCGGTCAAGTGCAAGCAGCGGGAACCGCTTTGCGCCCGCAGTTGAGCGGTAACATCGAACTGTACAACGGCGAAGTCTTTCTGCCCAGTGTCGGCGGCGCAACTCAACCGGTTTCCGATCCCGCGCCTGCCCCCGCGACATCTTCCCCTGCCCCTGCGACATCTTCGCCTTCTCCGCTACCTGCCTTTGAAGTGGGATTGAACGATTTGCGGTTAAATTTAGGGCGGGGAATTCAAGTGACAAGCCAGCCGATATTGAGTTTTCAGGCGACTGGGGGCTTGACGGTAAACGGGACATTGGAAGATCTTCGCCCAGAGGGTACAATTCGGCTGACTTCAGGTTCTGTCAATTTATTTACGACACAGTTCAGGCTCGATCGAGGCTACCCGCAAACAGCTACTTTCGTACCGTCTCAGGGGCTAGATCCGACGCTGGATGTGAGGTTAGCAACTTCGGTGCAGGAAGTAACCAGGTTCCGCACTCCCGGAACAACCGTAGCATCGGAAATAGCAGACGAACCGATAAGTTTCGGCAGCGCGCGGCAAGTCCGGATTCAAGCCTTAGTTAGAGGAAAAGCTTCTCAGCTAGCAGAAAATTTGGAATTGAGGAGTTCGCCGAGTCGATCGCAGACTGAAATTGTAGCGTTATTGGGAGGCAGTTTCATCCAAACCTTAGGACAGGGAGACAGCACGCTAGCGATCGCAAATTTAGCAGGTGCGGGTTTATTGAACAACATTCAATCGGCAATTACTGGTGCTACGGGCTTGAGCGAATTTCGCATATTTCCAACTAGAATCGGCAGCAATGAAGCGCGAAGTACAGCTTCAAGTTCTGGGGGAACTTCCGGGGCCGGTTCCCTCGGTTTGGGTTTAGAAGTTGGGGCAGATATTACGCGCAATCTTTCAGCTTCGATCGTCCGCGTTTTGTCAGCAAATCAACCGACGGAATTTAACTTGCGCTATCGTTTGAGCGACAAAATTTTGCTCAGGGGTTCGACTAATTTTCAAGGCGACAATCGCGTTACTGCTGAATATGAATTGCGGTTTTAAGTCAGTCGAAGGAGGAGGGAAGAAGGAAGAAGAAAAAAGTCTCCCCATCTCCCCCAATTCCCAATTCCCAATTCCCAATTCCCAATTCCCAATTCCCAATTCCCAATCTAAAATCTAAAATCTAAAATCGACTGACAGTGCTGTGTCTGGGAATACATAATCGCAAAATCTGCCTTCAATTCTCAATTACCAGATCCCTCATTTTACTCGCCTCCGCTGCAGTTGTCCCTCCGCTTCAATCCGCTCAATTACCTATTCCCAGTTACCTATTCCCAATTCTCAATTTCCCCTTGCACTTTAAAATAATTTGCTATAATATAAATAGCAAAACCAAACGGTGATGCCAGCCCCCCACACAAGGTTATAGGAGTTAAGGCAAATGGCAAACAAACTCCAAGTAAAAACACAGTCGATCGGCTACAGCGACTTGTATTGGAACCGCTTTAGTCCGAGAGTAGCGACTATCAGCAGCATCCGCAACGCCAATCACTGGGACGGCGGATTCATCACTTATATGGCATTTCCCACAAAAGTAGAAGCCACAGCAGCAATGAAACATTTGCTACTGCACCAAAAAGCTGCCGATGTCGATATGCGCAAAGCCAAACGGCTGAAAGCAAAAGGCATTCGGTGGGAACTCAAAATTCGGGGCTTAGCATTTGACGAAGTAGTAAAACTTGCAACTATGGATATCACCACCGGAAAGCTAGTTATGTCTCCTGCAACTACTCCTGCAACCACCGATCGAGCCACAGGCTGATAGCGCTGCATAAATATGCTAGGTTGGGTAAAAAAACCCAACCTAATTTCTCATTATCTCTCTTTCTATCTCTTTCTCTTCCTCTGCGCCCCCTTCGTTAAAAAATCTTATATTATATATGCCTTTTATCAGTCCCAAAACAGACTTTGCATTCAAAAAGATATTCGGCTCCTCCGAACATCCAGAAATTTTAATCAGCTTCCTCAATGCCATGCTGTATGGCGGAGAAAAAACAATTAAAGAAATAGAAATCATCGACCCTTATTCAGCAGGCAGCGTCACCGGGTTGAAAGACACTTACCTGGATGTCAAAGCCAAAATCACCGACAACAAAATAGTCATCATTGAAATGCAGGTAGTCAACGTCGCAGCCTTTGAAAAACGAGTAGTTTACAATGCAGCGAAAACCTATTCAACTCAACTAAAATCGGGAGAAGGTTACTTAAAACTAAAGCCTGTGATTGCTTTAAATATCACGGATTTTATTTTGTTTGAAAACACTGACAAAATGATTTCTCGTTTTGCATTTAAAGAAACAGAGGAGAATTTCGTCTATATCAATGGCGATTTAGAATTAGTATTTGTCGAATTGCCGAAATTTCAAAAAGATTTAGACCAACTTGAAACCCTGTCTGACAAGTGGATTTACTTCATGAAAAACACTCCCAATTTAGAAACAGTACCGGATAAACTAAGTTCAATACCGGAGATTAATAGCGCGCTGAACATTGCTAACAGAGCGAATCTATCAGTTAAAGAAGCGGAGGATTTAGACAAGCGAGAAATGTTCATCCAAGATCAGCTCGGTTCGGTAATCAAAGGGATAGAAATCGGCCTCAAACAAGGAATTGAACAAGGCATCGAACAAGGAATACAGCAAGGCATCGAACAAGGCATCGAACAAGGCATCGAACAAGGCATAGAAAGAGGGAAACTTCAAGGGCAAAGAGAATTAATTGTGCGTCAGATCGTGCGGCGTGTGGGCGAAGTTTCACCGGAAATTGAAGCTAGCATTCAGCGGTTATCTGAGGAACAGTTAGATGATTTGGGAGCAGCTTTGTTAGATTTTAGCGATCGAGATGATTTGATAGCGTGGTTGGAGTCGGCACTTGCATAAAAAGTCTCATATCAACGATCGACTATACAATTGCCTGCACCGATCCCAATAAATTTGAGCTACCTTATACCCCGGATTTTGCCGCAAACAATCCGCAAACATTTACACAGACAATTACCTGTTGGTTCATAGTTGAGATAAACCAGATCTAATAGTTTCCAACAATTCGACCTCAGACCAAGGTTTAGATAAACAGCAGTGGAGATTTGCAAATTTTTTAGCACGCTCGATCGCTGATTCATCAGCTTGACCCGTCAGCATAATTTTAACAACTTTTGGAAATTGCTCGTGGATGCGAATCAGCAGCTCATCTCCCTTCATACCGGGCATTAACCAGTCAGAGATAATCACCACAATACTCACATCTTCTTCGCTTAACTCTTGAATTAACTCTAAAGCTTCATCAGCATCCTCTGCTGCTTCATAAATATAATTATTGCCAAACGATGCTAATAGCTGCGCCCTCAAACTGTTTAACACCATTCTTTCGTCATCTACACATAAAATAACTGCTTTAGCCACCTATTATTTCTCCTTTGTAATTAGGAATGAGCCGTCAACTTAATACATTGCCTGAGTAGACAAACTCTTATTTTAAGATCGAGCAAGTTAGGTCGATCGGGCATGAGACGCACAGCCGCGATCGGACAATAGTTGGGACACATCTTTATTATAATCTAAAGAGTACAAGTATTCAAGATTAAATCACCAAAATTTGGTATTAAATGCCGATCGCGGGCAGAAAAACACTAAATGTAGTTTGACCTGGAATAGATTCAAATTCAATTTTTCCTTGATGTTTCTCCACAATCTTCTTCACAATATCTAAGCCCAATCCGCTACCTTCTCCCGCCGGCTTTGTAGTAAAAAACGGGTCAAATATTTTGGTTTTTATCTCTTCTGGTATCCCCTTACCGCTGTCAGTAATGCTAATTTTCACCTGCGCCGATTGCTGTGCCAACTCAATTGCCAGCTTGCCTCGATAATCCATTGCTTGCAAAGCATTGTGAATTAAATTCGTCCACACTTGATTGAGTTCGTCAGGATAGCACATTATTGGCGGAATTTCAGCATAGTTTCTCGCTACCTCAATGCCATGCTTCAGGTGATTTTGATAGAGAGTTAAGATAGTTTCAATATTTTCTGCAAGATTCGCTAGTGTCTGCTCGCCAGACTGTTCGTAACGGGCGTAGGTTTTTAAAGCAAACACCACTTTTGCAGCTCTATCTGTAGCTGCTTTAATATTAGCAATACCTCGTTTTAATTCGGAAGCTTTGTAGGCTATTTCTAAAAGATGCAAACTATCTGGTCTTTGCAGGAGGGAGACAAAATTATCTAGGCGATCGTGCACTCCCATAACTACTATGAGATCGGCAGCAGTATCGGAATCTGCTATTCCTAAATCTTGCAATTGACCGCGCAAAGCTCTCTTGATTTTCCTTTCTTCTTTAGTTGAGAAGCTTGATGTTTGTTGTAGGGAATACTGAAGTAAATCCAAGAATTTCTGTGCTGCTTCTGCCGGAAGCGATTGAAAAAGTACGGGCAATTCTTCTAGCGTTCGATCCAATAATTTAGAAACATTACCAGCCGAGGAACGAATCGCGCCTAATGGTGTATTAACTTCGTGGGCAACCCCAGCAACCAGTTGTCCTAAAGCTGCCATTTTTTCGGATTGAATCAGTTCAGTTTGAGTAGCCTCTAGCTGTTGGAGAGTCTCGCTAAGTTCCTGATTTTTCTGGTGCAAAGCTGATTCTGCCTGCTTGCGATCGCCGATTTCCCGCCATACTGTATGCAGGATTTCTTTACCATCTACAGGAATTACTGTCAGCAAAACTTCTACCCAAAAATCTTCTCCATCGGTGCGGCGGTGCATCCATTCAAAACGGTAACTGCCTCGATCGAAAGCAATAGCTGTAATTTCCTTGGCTTTCTCAAAAGAGTTTCTACCATCAGGTTGAATTTCTGGAGAAAGTTGAGCCGGATGCATGGCAAGCAACTGTTTTTTGTCAGTGCAGCGCATCATTTTAACCGTTGCTGGATTGCAGTCGATAAAAACATCGCCATCTAACAGCAGAATAGCATCGGCTGACTGCTCGTAAAGTTGTCGAAAACGCGCTTCAGACTGCTGTAATTTTTGGGTGCGTTCTGCTACTTTTGCCTCTAAATTGGCGTAGAGTTGGGCATTTTCAAGGGAAATGGCAGCTTGGGATGATAAAACTTTTAACACTTCCAACCTGTCGGTAGTAAAGGCATTTGCCGTCAGATTGTTTTCGAGATAAAGAATGGCAATTGCCTTGCCCTGGCGTTGGATCGGCAAACACAACACGGACTTTGGTTGTTGGGCGATGATATAGGCATCAGCCGCAAAATTAGTCTCGATCGCAGCATCATTAATTACCACGGTTTCTCGGGTGCGACAGACATAGTTGATGAGGGCGATCGGGATTTCCTGAGAGCCAACGGGAGTAGATTGGATCTTGCAAGTTCTACCGCTAACGCATTGAGCTGCGATCGCTAATGAGTCTCCCTCTATTAAAATAATAGCTCCTTTTTCAGCTCCCGCGTTCTCGATCGCCACTTGCATTAAATTAGAGAGTAACTTATCGAGATGAATTTCTTCTGACAGTGCTTGAGATGCTTTGATTACTGTTTGTAAATCCAGAGTTTCTGAAATATTAGAAATGGTAGTTGTCGCAGTTCCCGCCATCATTTCGGTAAGTGTTTCGCCAGCGTTTAAACTTTTTTTCTGCTTGAGAATCGGAGCAAGTAATTGCGGGTAGCGTTTTTCTAAATCGGCAACTTTAGCTAGTGCCCCCCAGCGGGCATAGCAGTAATAAGCATCAGTTAAATATATTTGGGCGATTTTTTCTTTACCCCATTCCAGGTAAAATTTAGCTGCGAGTTCGTGGGCTAGGGCTTCTTCATTGAGGTATTCGTTTTCTTGGGCGAGAAAAATGGCTCGATCGAACATTTCTATCGCCTGCCGTCTTTCTCCTAAAACTCGATGCCTTTGGGCCTCTACTAAATAGAATTTGTGCAGGTAGTTCATCGGCGCGCTATCCGCCCATTTCTGCATTTTTTCCTGGTTTGCAGTTACATTTTCCATAATTTGTTGTCGGTCGGAATTAGGGCGATCGGCATACACAGCCAATTTTGAGAGAGAATCGTAGGTATAAAATATCGGCACTAAAGGCGAAGCTATTCCCCCATCTAAATAGATTTCGGCATCGATAGAATTAGCTACAGCTTCTTGATATTCGTAAAAAAGATAGCACAAAATTAACTTATTTAAGTAAAAGTAGTAACAAGATGTTCGATAATTATCAGCAATGTCGATCGGCAGCATTTTAGTTTCGTCACAAACCATGCCAATTAAACGACAAGGATTTTCTGCCATTCCCATTAAGTTTAATACAGCTTGGTGGTGAATTTTGTGTATGCGCAGGATGCTATCCTGATTCATTTTTAGTAAAGCATCGCTGTAGGTTTGCATCTCTTGTTCGACCCTGGAAAGTTCCGCTGAACCGCTAAAATACAAGTGGTAGCAATACCTCTGAACTGCATAGCCTGCGTGTTCTAAATCTCCTGTTTCCAGACCGCTAAAGTAAGAATCTAAAAGGGGTTTGAAAGTTTCCTTGAGGTGACTTTTCCAATGTTTGACAAAGGCACTAACTACAAATAGTGTCATCGATTTTAGAGGCTTGGCATCGAGTTTTTCTAGCAGCGCGATCGCCAGTTCTCCAAATTGATATCCGGCGTCAAATTCTCCCATAATTCCGCAGAGAATTAGCCCGTAATTTGCATAAGCATGAGTGTGGGGCGGTGCATTGCCGTAGCCCAGCGCTAAATCTACCTGCTTGAACACAATCAGGGGCAATAATTCCGGTGTTGCCATATAAGCAGCAGGACACATTTTTAACATAATGCGAGTAGCTGCAAGTTTTTGCGGATCGGTCATTGCGGGCAAGTTAATTAAGTCCTCAATGCGTTTCCCCTGCAAAGCCGATTGCGTCGCTGCATAAGCCAGCGGAATTTCTGCAAGTTGCGGTTCTTCAGGCAGAGATATCCCCAACAGGTTGAGAATTTCCAATCCCAAATGCAAGGATTGTTTCAGATATTTTTGCGCGTTAAGAGCCTGGATTTTAACTTGATAAACTTTGATTTTATCTACAAGCGTCTGTGCCTTTTGAATGACAGTCTCTGCCAATCGTTCCATCAACTCAAATTCACCGTTGAGGTAGGCTGTTTCTGCTGCTGACTCGTGCAACGCTAATGTCAGGCGGTAATCGCAATCCCAACTATCGCTATCCAGGAGATCTAAACCTACAGTTAAATATCTTTTAGCAGCAGCGCAGGCAGTTGAAGATTTGGCTTTATTTCCCGCAATTAAATTCAACCGAGCGAGTTCGTAACGATGCGATCGATCCCCAATTAATACTACCCCAAAATTTAACTGATTGACAATATCAAAAATCTCCTCTTCCCACACTCTTTCTGCATGGGAAGCATCTTGCTGGCAATTGTTTAACAACAGTTGTCCGATTTTGAGGTGAGTCGATTGCTTTTGAGATTCGGGAATTAAAGAATATGCTGCTTGCTGTACGCGATCGTGCAAAAATCTGTAGGGAACAGACAAATCTGATGTTTGCGCGACATCAGGCGATGCGGCATCCTGAAAAAACTTGTAAACTTCACTGGTGGGAATGATTAGCCCTTCTTGCAGTGCTTGCCACAATTCACTTGCTGTTTCCGCTTGAGATTTTTCGCGGACAACAGCGAGGGTTGTTAGGTCAAATTGGTTGCCGATACAAGCAGCAAGTTTCAAAACCTCCTGGGTATTTACGGGCAGTTGTTGCAACTTCATTGCCATAAACTCGACGATATCGTCAGTCAAAGACAGGGCTGTTACCCTGGCAATATCGCACTGCCAATGCGCGCAAGTAACATCAAAAGAAATCAAACCATCGACTTGAAGAAATTTGAGGAATATCCTTGCAAACAAAGGATTGCCTTGAGTTTTAGCAAACACCAGTTCTGTCAGCGGCATCGTTCGCTCTAAAGGACAAATTAAACTGTCAGCAATCAGGCGATTTAGAGCTGTTTTATCTAAAGGTGCTAAGGTTATTTGACTGACTGCTATTGGCGACTCTTTCTGTATCTCATCTAAGGTCAAAATTAGGGGATGCGCGTCGAAAACTTCATTATCCCGATACGCTCCAATTAATAACAGATAGCTGGTATCCGTCTCGCTTACCAGTAACTGCATTAGCTTCAGCGAAGCCGAATCTGCCCACTGCAAATCGTCCAAAAAAATGACTAACGGATGCTCTTTTGTGGCGAAAACTCGGATAAATTTACCAAAAAGTAAATTGAAGCGATTTTGAGCTGCAATTCCTTCAAGTTCTTGAACTGGCGGTTGCTGGCCGAGCAAGTGTTCTAATTCGGGAATGACATCGACAATTACCCGCGCATTTTCACCCAATGCCTCTAATATTTTGGTTTGCCATTTTTGGACTTCATCCTGACTTTCAGCGAGTAATTGTCTCATTAAATTTTGGAATGATTGCACCCAAGCTGAAAAGGGAATATCTCGCTTGAATTGGTCGAATTTCCCTTTGATGAAGTAACCCCGCTGGCGGACGATTGGTTTGTGAACTTCATTAACTACGGCGGTTTTACCAATGCCGGAAAAACCTGCAACTAGCACGATCTCGGCCCCCCCTTGTCCCTCCTTACTAAGGGGGGAGTTGAGGTGGGTGCTGACCCGATCGAATGCTGCTAATAAGGCATTAACTTCGGCTTCTCTGCCGTAGAGTTTTTCGGGTATGGAGAAGCGATCGCAAATATCTCGATTCCCCAATGCAAACTGTTCGATCGTGCTAGTTTCCTGCCATTGCTGCCAGCATTTTTCTAAATCGTACCGCAGTCCAAAAGCACTTTGATAGCGCAACTCTGGAGTTTTTGCCATCAATTTCATAACGATGTTGTTCGCCACCGCTGGGATAGTTGGAACAAGTTCTATTATCGGAGTTGGTATCTTGGCGATGTGGGAGTGTACTAACTCCATCGGATCGGTAGATTCAAAGGGTAATTTTCCTGCCAGCAACTCATAAAATGTAACTCCCAGCGAGTAGAAATCAGTGCGGTAGTCGATCGCTCGATTCATTCTTCCGGTTTGTTCGGGAGATATATAAAATAGCGTCCCTTCCAGAACGTTAGGACTGATAATTTCTTGATTTTCTATAGGTAACAGGGAAGAAATACTGAAGTCGATAATTTTGACTTCTTTGGTATCGGGATTAATTAGGATATTTTGGGGTTTAATATCTTTGTGAATGATGCGATTTTGATAGAGTCCTTCTAATACTCGGACAATTTGAATTGCTATTGGCAAAAAATCCTCTATAGTTAGTTGGTGGTTAGCGGTATATTCAGCCAGAGAGATGCCGCCAAAGTCTTCCATAACTAAGGCAAAACCGTTGCGGTAGTTTAACAGTGCCAGGGGTTTGACAATGCCTGTTAGGTCGATATTTTTTGCAATTGCGTACTGATTCCGAAACTGTACGAGTTCGTTGAACGTGGGGTATTCGCTGTGAATAATTTTGATAGCGACAGGTTGTTGGTCTGATTCGGAAAATGCTCGGTAAACTTGGGTTCTAGAGCCGTTATAAATGCGATCGAGCGTCCGATAACCCGGAATCGTTAAAGTTTCTGTCATGGAAAGCCTGCTCAATTTTAGATTTTGGATTTTGGATTGGCGATTTTTTGAGATTTTGAAGTTAAAAATCTCTAATTTGAAATTAAATACCCTATAGTTTTAACAGCAGACTTTAACAGCAGACAGAGTTACATAGAACAGTGGTTTTCTAACTCTTAAAAACTTCACTGTCAACTGTCAACTGTCAATCAATTTGAGATTTGGGATGCAAGGATTTTGGATTGGATATTGAAGATTGAAGATCGTCAACTATTAACTGTCAAGAACGTCAACAGTCAACTATCGACTCTTCCTTCTTCCTTCTCTTCTTCCTTCTTCCTTCTTCCTTCTTCCTTCTTCCTTCTTCCTTCTTCCTTCTTCCTTCGTGACAACTGTCAACTGTTTAACTATTTCCGACAAGGACTAAATGACACCCTATGAAAGACAGAGGCACCGTAGAGTTCTAAAGCTAACCTATGTTTAGCTGTACCATATCCTTTATTGTTTGTCAAGTCATATTCGGGATACTTAAGGGCCATGCGCCCGATCAATTCATCCCGCCAAACTTTGGCGACAATACTAGCAGCAGCAATCTGAATCGATCGCGAGTCACCCTTCACCATCGTCTCTTGTTCGATCGACAAATTAGGAATCTTTTGATTCCCATCAACCAAACACAAATCCGGTCGAACATTCAGCTTGAAAATAGCCCGCTTCATCGCCAACAAAGAAGCCTGCAAAATATTCATCCGATCGATTTCTTTAACTGAAGCCGCCCCAATTTGACAGTCAACAGCCACCGCCCGAATCTTCGCAGCTAACCGACTCCGAGCAGCAGCACTCAACTGCTTGCTGTCGCGCACCCCGCCACTTACCAATTCATCAAGAACACCATCGGGCAAAATACAAGCCGCAGCCACCACCGGACCGAACAAAGCCCCCCGCCCGACTTCATCAACACCTGCAATTATTTTGGGAGAGGGGGAGGGCGGGAGGGGGGGAGGGGGAGAGGGGAAGTTTGTAGGGGCTGTGCCCCCGTGCCCGCCCCAAGAAGGGGATATGGGGAGATGGAAAGAAGGGAAGAGAGTAAAAATTTCTACTTCTTCCTTCTTCTTCCTTCTTCTTCCTTCTTCTTCCTTCTTCCTTCTTCCTTCTTCCTTCATGCTACTCATCCAAAAGAGCAGACGAGCGGCGGCGGCGGCGGCGGTTGATAGCAGGTTCCTCCGGTGCGCTCGGTGCGTCCGATTCGCTCGGGGCGCTATATTCGCTCGGGGCACTATATTCGTCGTTAGGCGCGCTAAATTCGCTAAATTCGATCGAGCGCTCGTCGATTTCCGATGCAGGCAAGAACGACTCTACATCATCATCATCATCAGCATCATCAGCATCCGTTTCCGAGTTCGAGATCGGAATCTCGCCGTAAATATCCGCCTCAACTTCTTCAAAATATTCAGGCTCAACACTCTCAGCCGGAATCTGTGTGTAATAGTCGTCCTGTTCCTCAACCTCCTCGGGTGCCTGAGTCGGTTCAAATTCTAGTTCTAACTGCTCGAAAGGCGGCTTGCTCGGAGTTCCACCGGGCAGCGTTACCGATACGATCGCATTTTTCGGGTTTTTCGGCACTCGATCCGCCAGCACCAAAGGAGAAACCCCCATCAGAGCATAAACATCCTGCTCCTCCGGCGTCATTTCCACCGAAATCACCTCCGGCGGTTCCACCATCGGCTTCATCAACTCCGACTTAGCGGGACGCACTCGATCGAAATCATCGCGCCTTGTGCCAGCCATACCCACAAGTCCGAAACCTTCAGAAGCAGGCCGGATTCCGGGAGGTGCCACGTACTCGGCTCTACTCTCCGCGATTTGCGTGCTCGCAGTATTCGGCAGGCGCAGCTTGCTGCGGACGGGTTCTTCCTCGGCAGCGCCACCAAAACCCTCATCTCCAATGCGGCGGCGGCGGCGGCGGCGGTTGCCGTTACCCAAATCCTGATAGCTGGGATGGTTGAGCAAATCCAGAGACGAAGCATTATTAACCGCCTCAAAATCCAGCGGTTCGCTCGGAGGCTCCCAAGCAGACCGAGCCACTTCAACGGGGCGCTCTTCGCGCACTGGGGCTGAAGTCGCTGCTGGTGTCAAGCTGCGGCGTTCCGAACTTTCTGACAAGCTTAAAAAATTGCGGTTCGGGCTGGCAGCACGAGGTTCGATGGATTCCCGCACTGCTGCAGCAAAATCCTCTTCGCCAGGAAGTTGCACCAAATGACCCAACCCGTTGCAAGTCGGGCAAGTATGGCCGAACAATTCGTAAATATTTTGACCTTGGCGCTTGCGGGTGAGTTCTACCAACCCGAGTTCCGAAAGTTGAGCAATTTGCGGGCGGGCCTTGTCGGCTTTGAGGGCCTTATTAAAATGTTCCAGCACCTGCAACTGATCCCGGCGCGACTCCATGTCGATAAAGTCAACAATAATTACCCCAGCAATATTCCGCAGCCGAAGTTGCCGAGCAATTTCCGTTGCTGCTTCGCAGTTAGTCCAGAGTACCGTTTCGCGGGCCGTGGCCGATCGAGTAAAGGAACCCGAGTTAACATCAATAACTGTCAAAGCCTCCGTCGGTTGAATGATGGCATAACCGCCCGAAGGCAAATCCACCCGAGGCCTGAGGGCTTCTCGAATCGCAGCGTTGACGCGGAAATATTCTAAAATCGAGGCGCGCTCGCGGTGGTGGTCGATCAAAACTCCAGCAGGCAGTTTGCCTCCGTTCCAACTCATCAACTGCTGCTTCACCCGCTTGATCCCGTTTTGCGAGTCCACCACAATCCGGTTTACGTCGCCGCTGAACATATCCCGCAGCACCCGCTGGATAAAATCGTCGTCGCGGTTGAGCAGTGCCGGCGCGCGCGTGGAAACTGCTTCAAGCTGAACGGCCTCCCACTGTTTTTGCAGCGCCTCCAAATCTTCCATGATGGCTTCTTCAGACATCCCTTCAGCTTCGGTGCGCACCAGCAGTCCCATCCCGGCCGGTTTAATCAAAATAGCTAAGGCTCTGAGGCGGTTGCGTTCGTTTTCCGATTTGATCCGCCTCGATAGATTGACTCCCCTACCGTAGGGCATCAGCACCAAATAGCGGCCCGGCAAGGTAATATTGCCTGTCAGCCTGGGCCCTTTGCTGCCCGTCGGTTCTTTCATCACCTGTACCAGAACTTTCTGCTGGGGAGTCAGGAGTTCTGTAATTGCCCCGGCCGAGCGTTTCAGGCGCAGCGGGCCGAGGTCTGTAACGTGCATGAACCCGTTGCGTTCTGGGTCGCCAATATTAACGAAGGCGGCATCTATCCCCGGCAATACATTTTCGACAATTCCCAAGTAAATATCGCTAACTTGATGGCTGCCTGTGGCTACCACGAGTTCTTGGATTTGATCTTCTGAAAAGACGGCAGCAATGCGATGCTGCTCTGCGATAACTATCTGCTTTGGCATTCAATTTCCTCAAATTTTGTCAGCAAGTTAGAGACACCGATACGCTCAGAGGGTCTCTGACTGTGGCTGTAAGTATTAGTAGATTCAAGAGTTATTTAGCTGCGGTTTGGTGACGGGAGAAGGTCAAAATCGGATGATTTGAGGGAAATTCAACTCTAATTTCAATTTTTGCGATCGTGCAACTTTTTTGCTGCCTCCAAACCTGACAGTAAAATCCGACCTTTTCAGGGTTTTTCCGCGCTATTTACCTTCTACAGATAGAGCGGTTAACCTGCCCGTACTGAGTTATGAGTTATGCCCCCCAGCTAAATTTGGAAGACAGAACTTACGCACTTACTAACTTAATGTAAGTGCGAACTGCGCGCCTTACTGCTATAAGCGTGCGAGCTTACCAGCTCGCGAGCAAGCCATTTTTTGCGTAAGTTCTGGGAGGTATAAATGAGCGGGCTGCGATCGAGTTAGGAAGATTGAGTTTTGAGTTAAAAATTACCAAATTTTTCTCTCAAAATTCAACACTTACAGCTCTTAATTGGAACTGGGCGAATTAATAATCGCATCTTACCAATTTTTTCACACACAACTCAACACGAATAACTTTTAACTCCGCAAAATGGTTGAGAGCTGGTTGCCAGCGAAAGTAAGTTTCAGTATCTAAGTTTTGACTGTTGTTTTCGCTTCACCAACCCTCAAAATCCTGTCACAAACATCTATTGTTTAAAACCTGCACAAAGATTTGAACCTCAAGATTTTTGAGTCTACCGACGATCGACAGTAACTCGACCGATCGAATTAACCGCTAAATTTTGGTTCGCCATCCGATCGCGCGGGTTTGGCTATAGATTTAGCCCGTGAAAGTACAAAAAGGCTTGAAGTCTTGAACGGAAGCAATTTGCTAACCAGCCCGCGTTGCTGGTTGACGGGTGCGGCGGGCGACTAAAGCACCCCAGCCGCTGCGGCTTCCATAGCAAGCCATTATAGCGCAAGCGATACATCCCGATCGAAAGATAGCTGCGGGCGAAATATTTAGCCCTCGGCTCCCCCATTCTAACCTTAACTTAAGATTAGCTGACTGCGCTGAACCTGCAGGAGCTGAAATTCCCGCTGGCTGACTTGTTCGAGCATAAATACTAGATGTTCCGGACGCATTTGATTGCCGTCGCTGCGACAGCTACCGATAAAGCGGAGGACTGCTTCGGAATTAGGCTCTCCGATAGATGTCCTGCTGTCTGTTGGAACTTCTACAAGTTCTAATTTTTGCAGCCGCTCGCGCAAATTGACTTGCTGGGTTTTGCCCGATTTAGTCGTTTGCTCCCGCCAAAAAGCTGTCGCAGATTCGATCGCCTTTACCCAATCTTCCCAATTAGTGCTAGCGATAGCGGGGGAATTTTCCGCCTCCGACGGTTGATTTTCTGCTGGCAATTTTTCCTCTAATGCCACAGTAATGATATACTCTGCTGCTGACAGCAACTGATTGGCTGAAGGAGCTTTAAGGTCGATCGATTCTACTTGGTAAATAGGAATATTTACTGGAAAGTTAGCCGCCAATTTTTGCCGAAAACTTTCAGCATCCACCGACTCAGCAAGCTCGAAATCGGCAATTTCTCCGGTACTGCTAAAACCCAGGGGCAAGGCATTTGCCAGAGAAATCCGGGGGCTCGGGTGAAAACCGCCCGTGTAAGAAACCGGCAAATCTGCCCGCCGCACCGCTCGATCGAACAATCTCACCAAATCCAAATGACTGACTAAAGCCATATCTCCCAGTTTACCGAACCAGACCCGCAACCGCTGTTTTCTAGTGCTGTTCGGGACAAATTCTCCGGCAAAGTCGGGAATCGGCAGGGGCTGCACGACGACATTGTGTCCGAAATCAGTGCCGCACACCCCGCAGTGAGAACAGCCCTCAAAGGAACAATCGGGAACTGTCGCTGCGGCCAAAGCTTTTTCCAAATCATTTTTCAGCCAGTTTTTATCGATCCCCGTATCTAAATGATCCCACGGCAAGGGTCGATCGAGAGAGGGGGGGAGGGGGGGAGGGGGAGAGGGGGGGAGGGGGGGAGGGGGAGAGGGAGAGAGGGAGGGAGAGGAAGAGGGGGAGAGGGGGGGAGGGGGGGAGGGAGAGAGGGAGGGAGAGGAAGAGGGGGAGAGGGGGGGAGGGGGAGAGAGAGAAGGTACAGAAGATACAGTTGAATTTATTGGTGTCTCCGTGCCGCACCCTGCTTCATCCTTGCTTATTCCTGCTTCCTCCTTCTTTCTTCCTTCTTTCAACTTCGGTCTTCGTGATGGCGAATGACTCAGTTCATGCGGATGGTTCATCCGTGTATCCGTGTTCTCCGTGTCGTGCCTGCCTTCTTCCTTCTCTTCAAATAAATTCCATTCGCCGTTTTCAACTTGGCGGTATTTCCAACTCAGGCCCGAAGCTGCGATTGCCTCAGTCCAGGCTTTGTGGGCTTTATCCAAACTTTCCCACCAGGAATCCATACCGGCCCCGAGTTCCCAGGCGCGGCGGACTACAGGACCCAAACGCCTGTCGCCCCTGCCGACAAAATCCTCCATTGCCGAAATCCGCACGTCAGTGAAATTCACTTTGAGATCCTTAATCCACCGAAATTCTGCCTTTAGGAGTTTTTGTTTGCGGGCAAACTCGGCGCTGGAAACTGAATGCCACTGAAACGGAGTGTGGGGTTTCGGAGTAAAATTCGAGATTGTCAAATTAAAGCTGAGCCTGCGCCTGCCATTGCGCCTGCATTCTTTTTGCAGCCAGCGGACTGTTTCGGCGATGCCCAAAACATCCTCATCGGTTTCTCCGGGAAGGCCGATCATAAAATACAGCTTGATTTTATCCCAACCCCGATCGACCGCTGTTTTGACACCGCGCAGCAATTCTTCGTTCGTCAAACCTTTGTTAACGATGTCCCGCAGCCGCTGCGTGCCTGCTTCCGGGGCGAAAGTCAAACCGCCTTGCCTCGTACCGCCGAGAATGTCGGCAATATTGTCGTCAAATCTGTCTACCCGCTGGCTGGGCAAAGATAGAGAAATATTTCGATCTTTCAGGCGGTTTTTGATTTCCATGCCGACTGCGGGGAGGGCGAGATAGTCGGAACAACTCAACGACAGCAGCGAAAACTCGCTTTGTCCGGTAGCTTTCATGCCGGCTTCGATGGCCTCTACGACTTGTTGGGGTTCCACATCTCGCGCGGGGCGAGTCAGCATTCCGGGCTGGCAGAAGCGGCAGCCGCGGGTGCATCCCCGGCGGATTTCCACTGTCAGCCGATCGTGCACTGTTTGAACGTAAGGAACCAGACCGATCGAATATGCTGGAATGGGAGTTGCTACCCGGCGCAGAATGCGTTCCGGCACTTGGGGGCGGTTGGGACGGACTGAACCGTCTGCTGCCATGTCGTAGAACTGCGGGACGTAGACTCCGGGAATGTGCGCCAAGTCTAGCAGCAGCGCTTCTCGACTCAAACTGTTAGCTTTGCCTTCTGCCAAAACCAAACTAATTTCTGGCAGCAATTCTTCTCCATCTCCCAAAGCGATGAAGTCAAAAAAGTCAGCGTAGGGCTCGGGATTGGAAGTTGCGGTTTGTCCGCCTGCGAAAATCAGCGGAAATTGGGAATTGGTGTTTCTTTCTTGCCAAGTTAGGGGAATGCCGGCCAAATCCAGCATTTCTAAAATATTTGTTGCTCCCAGTTCGTAGCTGAGGCTGAAGCCCAGAATATCAAATTCTACGAGCGATCGCCTCGATTCTACGGCAAATAGGGGAGTTTGAGTCGATCGGAGTTTTGCTGCCAAGTCAGGTGCGGGTAAATAGGCTCGATCGCACAACTGCCCCGGCAAAGCATTCAAAATGTTGTAAAGGATGATATGCCCCAGATTGGAGGCACCAACTTCATACACTTCCGGGTAAGTGAGAACCCAGCGCACCTCGGCTGCATCCCAAGGTTTGCGCGCAGCCCCCAACTCGTTGCCCAAATAACGAGCGGGCTGTTTAATTTCTGATGTAATTAATTCTTCAATTGCTACTGCCACGGCTCGACTCGCTTGCGATTGCGACTGTGCTTAAGAGATTACCTCAAGATCGCTGGAAACGCCAAGGGCAGCAGTTGGAACTGTGGGGATGAAATTGCCACAGAATTGCCAAATCCCAAGGGTTATCAGCCCCTGCGGATGACGGCGTGTTTTTAGGGATTGGGGGGAGGGGGAGAGTGGGGGAGGGGGAAAGGGGGAGAGTGAGAGAGGGGGGAGAGTGGGAGAGGGGGGAGAGTGGGAGAATTGGGAAAAAATTACCTCTTCCTTCTTCCTTCTTCCTTCTTCCTTCTTCCTTCTTCCTTCTTCCTTCTTCCTTCTTCCTTCGAGACAACTGTCAACTACCAGTATCTTTTGACGGCGTTGTTTTCGGCTGCAAAACTTTCGACATTCTCACAGATCTCAAAAACCCTGTCGAGTTGGCTGAGTTCTAGAATCATTCTCACGCCGGGGCAAACTGAACACAGACTGAATCTTCTGTTCAGACTTTTTGCTTGTTTGAGACCCGAAACCAGCGCCATCAAGCCAGCGCTGTCCAGAAATTTTACCTGCGCCAAGTCTACGGCTACTCCTACAACTCCAGGAGCTGAAATTGCTGAGCTTAGTTGGCGTTGGAATTGACCTGCTGTCGCTGCGTTTAGTTGGTCTAGGGAGAGGACTGCAATCGGTTGTTCGGCGAGAAGTGTCTGCATTGGTCAAACCTCTGTTTTGTTGCGTAATTTCAACTAATGTGCTGGACGGCTGTGAGCCTAAACCTACTTGATATCCCTGAGCGTAACTTGGTGTTGCTACCGCCGACTAGCTCGATCGAGTAATTTTGACTAAGTTTACTAAATCTTTATTAAATTCCCCTCTTTTATTAAAGTTTATGCAAACAAAAGTAAGCTATTATACTATTTGTTGTCTCCGGCAGGAGATGGAATATTTGCTGTTTTAACAACTGCGATCGACAACACCCTATCTGACGGAGAAAGTCAAGAATGTAATTGAAATCACCGCTAGATCCCGATCTCGATCGCACCGAGATTATCTGATTTAGACAAAAATTTAAATATAGAGAGTTCTAGAATATACTATGCAAGCAACTCACGGTATTCGCAAACTTGTTGAAAAAGCCCTGTATATCAAGCGTTTGACCCCTGACATCGAAAATGAGATCAACTACGAACTCACCCGATTGGGCTACATCTCCGATATAGATTATGAGGCTTTAGAGTTATTAATGGATGAAATGGATGCGGGTCGGATTCAATTGGTATCGAGCCGTTAAAGGTCGATCGAAACTCTGGAAAAATCTTCCGAAAGTATGGGGGAGATTCCTGCAATGCGAAATATTGCCCGCGATAAAATTAGCGGTTTTTGAGGCCGATTGTCGAGTTTAAATAAATTTGTCACTCTTGAGGGTTGACAATACGTAAGTATTGTGAAATTCCTCACAGTTTAAGTTAAATTAACAGTTAGATCGAGTTGGCAGGCAACTCTTGCACGGGCGATCGGCTAAACTAATACGGTTGTCCGATCTTGTAAAGTCCGCAGTTTCAGACTTATTAGCAACGAACTATAGGGGCTGCCGGGGCAATGCGGGCGATCGCAACGGCAGAAATAGTTACAGCAATAGTTTAAGATGCATCCGGGACTGAGCTACATTTCAAGCTGTTGACAGCAGGATTCGCGCATCTGTTCCACAAAAAAAGTTGATTTTTGGTGGGGACTGCTTCTAGCTGATTTATTTCTCTTCAGCCTGCTAGGACTCAGTTCCGCAACAAAACTCAATTTTTCGGCAGAGTCGCCGGCAACAGACGCGCAAGTTGCTTGATTCCGTGCTGGATTTTGTAAAGTTTTGTAAAAAAAATTGTCAGTTCGCGTAAAACAAGGCCGATTTTCCCGATAGCTTAAATAGGGGGAAGCAAACGCTGCCGGAGATTGTCGGTCAGCTTATATCAAAATTAAATACAATATGCCGATCGAACCTGAAAGCACCGAGACCTCGGTAAGTCGTGTTTTTGCCAAAATCGAGAGTTTGTTGACTCAGGCTTGGCAAGAGACAGGTTACGGAAGTCTGACTATCGAGAGCGAAAAAATCAGCCCAACTAAAATTAAAGTAATTATCCGAGGTTCTACTCACTATCGATACGTAATTTCGCGGGACGACGTACAGCAGAGTTCGGGTAATTGACATACTCACCACCTGTTCAGAAACCCGGTCGATCGATGCTTGTTGAGAATGGTGCAAGATCTGAGGTACATCGAACATACTGCCGCCAGGTGCGTCGGCCGATGGGCTGCCAGCTCTAATTGGAGGCGGCGCTGCTTTGAACATCCGGTTTCCAAGCTTGACATTATTGCTTCAAGCCTTTATTGTGTAAGGATGGCGAAAGCTAAGAACTTTGAAAACTGCATAGATTTGGCAAGCGATTTTGTACTGGCATCGAGCGGTTTGCTTGTTTCCAACCGCACCGACGCAGGTAGCGCGATCGCTCAAACATCGATTTTGTGTTGAGGTGCGTCGATTGGCGTAGCTGCAAGGGTTTGAGGAGGTTCGATCGAGTGCTTGTTGAACTTGACCCCCCGTTTATTGAGAGTCAATAACAGGTGCGTCGATTTGTCGCCTGAAACGCTTGCTTGGTAAGGGCTTGTACGCGAACTCTTTCCTAAACCACTTCCCCGCAAGGGGATGGAAACGATTACCAGCCGCAGTTAAAAAGTTGTGTCAACTTTCCTAAACCACTTCCCCGCAAGGGGATGGAAACGCCAGGTTTTCCCGGCTGGGACATCAAACGTTTCCGTACGGCTTTCCTAAACCACTTCCCCGCAAGGGGATGGAAACAACGGTATCGTCCTCCTCATCCGGCGAAAGCCGGGAGTCTTTCCTAAACCACTTCCCCGCAAGGGGATGGAAACAAGGTGGAACAGAAGTGGATGTTGACGAAAACCTTTCCTAAACCACTTCCCCGCAAGGGGATGGAAACGTTTCGGAACTTATCTAGAAAAAGATTTGCATTTTGTGCTTTCCTAAACCACTTCCCCGCAAGGGGATGGAAACCCCTGTCAAAAACAGGGTTATAAAGTTTCTTTGGTTTCTTTCCTAAACCACTTCCCCGCAAGGGGATGGAAACGTTTGAGTCGATTTCTCTCTGACCAATTCAAACCTTTCCTAAACCACTTCCCCGCAAGGGGATGGAAACTCCCGTAAGAGGGACTGCTGCAACGGCTGCAGAAGTCGGGGCCTTTCCTAAACCACTTCCCCGCAAGGGGATGGAAACGCTTTGCCCAACTTTGAGACCTGCAAACATCGCACCCTTTCCTAAACCACTTCCCCGCAAGGGGATGGAAACAAATTCCCCGATGCGTTCGTACGACACACGTCATACTTTCCTAAACCACTTCCCCGCAAGGGGATGGAAACCGTTGGCTAGGGTTTGTCCGGAGATATTGTCAGGTCCCTTTCCTAAACCACTTCCCCGCAAGGGGATGGAAACTTTTTTGCTGTTTCTCCCAACTATTGCTAGTTAAGATCTTTCCTAAACCACTTCCCCGCAAGGGGATGGAAACCTTGATGTAAACCGCCTTCAGTGAATTTGAAACTCACCCTTTCCTAAACCACTTCCCCGCAAGGGGATGGAAACTTTATTTTGACTTCTAGCCAAAACTTAGTCTAACTTTACTTTCCTAAACCACTTCCCCGCAAGGGGATGGAAACAAACAACATAACGTTCACCTGTGATAAAAAGTAAAGTACACTTTCCTAAACCACTTCCCCGCAAGGGGATGGAAACGGGCATATCCCACATGGTCGGGTGCAATCCGTGTCTACTTTCCTAAACCACTTCCCCGCAAGGGGACGGAAATGTCTTCAAAGAAGTAGGGGTGAAGCATTTGGGCGACAATTTATGCCAAAAACCTGAGCTTTTCTGTCCAAATGCTTCACCCGGAACCGATCGAGAGCGATCGATCGCATAAAATCTAATTTAGTAGATGTCTATTGAACCGCGAAGACGCGAAGAGCGCGAAGAGAAGAGAAAGAAAGAGGTTAAAAGAGTCTGGATTTGTATGTTGAAATAGCTTTTCTAATTTGCTTCCCCGCAAGGGGATTGAAAGCACGATCGCGCATTCCCATCAGCTTTGAGGTGCACTGACCGAAATTCGATCGCCCTGTCCGAAATGCTAAATTTCACATCAAAAATTCAAAATAGATTGACGGCGACCCCCCCGAGCGGCTACGCTGTGATGTTATAGGTTGCTTCGCTAAAAGTCGCAGCAGCCCGATTCGCCCGAAAATCTAGTCACTGCCCGTTGCTGCGCAAACAGCAACAGACAGCTAACCCCCAAACTGTAACGAGCAGTTCGGAGGTCTACGGAGCATCATAACATCTCCGAGGCCGCCCTGCTTTGTGCTGAAAATGCGGGGCGGCTGGGTTTTTGAGCTTTCCAGAAAAGCCCAAAAATAACGGAGAAAATCACATGACTGAAGAATTCGCGCCCGAGAAAAATACCTCGGCAGAAGTTGCACCCGAGGAAAACACCCCTGAAGAATTAGCGCCCGAGGAAAATATTACTATGGGCGTTATCCCCAAATACGATCGCGCTTCGGGCAAAAAAGAGCGAGATATAGTGTGTATCACGATAACTGGCCCGGTGAAGGCTGTGAAAAAGACCATTTTCACGTTGTACCAACTCGGATTTGCGGAGGTTGATGATTGGAGTCCCGTACAGCGCACTGCAGATCCGAAGCAAATGATTAGCGTGCTAATCCGCCGCCAGCGCGCCCAAGAGGCCGAACCCCCGCGCCCGCCGCAGCAGAAACAATCGAAACAGCTAGATCGAGATGCTGGAGCGATCGAGTAGTTTAAGCTAAAAGCTTGTACTATTCTCAGAAACCGGGTTTCTGGCAGGGATTTTGCAAAAAAGTGTAAATTCTTTGTCAGAAACCCGGTTTCTCGCTGGGCGGTGTACTATTCTCAGAAACCGGGTTTCTGGCAGGGATTTTGCAAAAAAGTGTAAATTCTTCGTCAGAAACCCGGTTTCTCGCTGGGCGGTAGAGAATTCTTAGAAACCGGGTGTTTGCGAGAATTTTGCGTTATCGCGCGCGAATTTGGTAAAAAATCCGGTTTTTTCGATCGCGCAACTGTGCGGAACTTTGCGATGGAATTGTTATCATAATTGGAGAGAGTAAAAGATTTCAACAGGCGATCGGTCCTGCCTTCAATTAACAGTAAATTCCGTTAAGCTGTTGTGCATTTTTTATTTAACATCGATAAAGTATGAAATTTTTACCGCAGATGACATTCAGCTTACCGCTCTACGAAGTCTCAGAATTAAAACAAACGAGCGATCGAGAATTGGGGGCGATCGAACTTTTTTCCAAACTTTTTTCCCCGATGATAACCAACAGATTTCACGCGATCGAAAAATCAAAAAAACACATCATCTTCATCGATTCGCGAGTGGAAAACTGGCAACAACTCGCCAGCGGAATCAAACCGAACACAGAAGCAATTATCCTCAACCCGACGAGCGATGGCATAACGCAAATCACCAAAAAATTAGCCCGACACAACAAGCTTGACAGCATTCAAATAGTCGCTCACGGCGAACCAGCCAGCCTGCAAATCGGCACGACAAAACTAGACAGCAACAGCATCAAAAAATACAGCAGCCAATTGCAGCAGTGGCAAAAAGCTTTAATTAAAAACGGAGACATCCTGCTAGTTGCTTGCAGCGTTGCAGCAGGTGAAACTGGCAAGAATTTCGTGCAGCAACTGCGAGAAATCACGGGTGCAAATATTGCAGCTTCCGCTAATTTTACCGGAAGCACAGCAAAAGGCGGCGACTGGAAATTAGAAGTAGTTGCAGGAGAAGTCACGACTTGTTTGGCATTTCATCAAGAAGTTCTGGAAACTTACAATTTTGTTCTCAGCACGCTAGTCAACGAAACATTTACGCAAGCGACTGTTAGGGGACCTTGGATTTACGGCGGATTAAACGGCGCAGTCTTCGACCCCAATCCAGTCTTTCCCGCCAACACGCAAAGTATTCCCGGTATCACCGCAGGAGTTGCACCTAGCATGCTTCCCGGATTGGGAGGCGATACACCGGGTCAAGGGGCTTTGAGATTGACGCCTAGCGCTGCAGCACGCGAAGCTTTTGTCATTTACAACAACACCATCCCCTCCACAGAAGGCCTGAGAATTACCTTCGATTTCTTTGCTTACAACGGTTCTGGCTTCCCGCAGCCGGGGAACGGTATTAGCTTTTTCCTGATTGACGGGACGGCTAGCCCGACAGCAGCAGGCGGCTTTGGCGGTTCTTTGGGCTACGCCAACATCAATACTACATTCGTTAACACTCCCGGATTGGTGGGAGGTTATTTGGGCATTGGGTTGGATGAGTTTGGGAGTTTTTCTAACAGTAATGAAGGGCGTTCCGGCCCGCTACCGCCAGCAATTCCCGGTTCCTCTTTGGTCGCTGACAGACCCGATTCAATTACTATCAGGGGAAGTCAAGCAAGCAATTATGCGTTTTTAACAAATGCAATTTCTCCCATAGGTATTGACAACATCCCCACAAGTATTAGCTTTTTAGATCCTTTAAACTTCAACAATCCTCTAGCTACAAATCGAGAAGCAGCTAAAAGAAGCATTCAAATTATTCTAGATCCGCCGACTTCAGCAACGCCAAACCGCCTGACAGTTGCTTTAGATTTAAATAATAATGGTTTGTTTGCAGACCCCGGCGAAACTTTAATTGATATTCCAAATCTAGCAACTACCAACGGAACAGTACCTGCTAATTTCAAATTTGGTTTTGCCAGTTCGACGGGACTTGCTACTAACACCCACGAAATTCGCAACCTCCTCATCGAAACAGTAAATCCCGTTCCCGCCAGCCAAACTGATGTTGTTACTATCAAAAGCGGTCCGTCATTAATCCCGCCTGGCGGCAACATTACTTACACGATTGCTACTACAAATCAGGGATCTCAACCAGCTAGAGATGTGTTGGTTCAAGACGAAATACCCAGCCTATTGCTTCCTTTTTTCCCATTACTTCCTCCGATCGCGATTACTGGCGGCGGCACTTATTCGAGCGTGACGCGGAACGTTACCTGGCCGAGAATTCCCGTTCTCAATCCGGGTGAAACTATCACCTACACCGTGACTGTTGGTTTACCTACCGACCCGTTTCTAAGTATCGGTAGCACGTTTGCCAACGTCGCATACAGCAGCGCGGCAACTTTTGACCCCGACCTTAGCAACAATAACGGTTCGACGGCGATCGGGCAACAAATAACTACTGTTACCGTTACATTTGCCGACCTCGTTACTACCAAAAGCGGCCCCGTCACGGCTGCTGCTGGTTCAACGATTACCTATACAGCGAACACCGCCAACACCGGGCCGGACCCCGCACAAAATGTCGTTATTACTGACAGCATCGTTCCGGGTTTGATTGGAGTTAGCGCATCGGACGGCGGCAGTTACGATCCGGTGACGGGTGTGGTTACTTTTGGGACGATCGCATCTTTACCCGTCGGTACAGTGTCTCGCACCATCAGTTTTGTTGCACCAGCGAACGTTTCTAGCGTCAGCAACACGGCTCGGAGCGGCTCGACAACCCCCGACCCACTACCCTCAAACAACGACGGCAGCAGCACCAACTCTTCTGTTACGACAACTATTACGCCCAGCGCGGATATTACCACGACAAAAGTCGGACCGAATGCGGCAAATCCGGGGGCTGCGTTGAGTTTCACGATTATTACAACCAACAACGGGCCGAGTACGGCTGTAAATGTGACGATCGCGGACAGCATCAGTCCGGGTTTGACGGGAGTTACGGCATCGGACGGGGGCAGTTACAATCCTGCAACGGGGATTGTGACTTTTCCGCCACTTCCCACTTTGCCTAACAATAATGTCGTAACTCGGACGATCGGTCTGATAGCACCTCCAGCAGGCATTATCAGCAACACTGCCAGCAGCTTTTCAGCTACTTTCGATCCCGATCGCGCCAACAACAACAGCGCGACTATCTCTACCACGATCGCCCCTAGCGCTGATGTTGCCACCTTCAAAACTGCCCCGAGTATCATCAATGCGGGCGACCAGCTTACCTACACCATTACATCTCAAAATAACGGCCCGATCGCGGCGGCGAACGTGACGATCGTTGATAGTTTAATTCCCGGTTTAACGGGAGTCAGCGTATCGGATGGCGGCACTTACGATCCGGTTACGGGTGTTGTCAGTTTCCCGGTAATTCCCAGCCTGGGTGTTGGAACTACACAGGTACGGACGATCGCCTTTGTGCCGCCGCCCACTCTCACAAGCATTACCAATATCGTCCGCAGTACTTCAGACACTCCAGATCCCGATCTGGCGAACAACGACGGTTCCCTAGTTGCCGGGCCCGATGTGCCGCAGGCAGGCCAAGTCACCACCGCCATTGGTAGCGCTGCGGATGTTTCTACCACCAAAAGCGGCCCCGCGCTGGCTACTACAGGTGAGACAGTTGTTTATACAATTACTACTTCCAACTTCGGGCCGAGTCCCGCCGCGAATGTGGTTGTCAGCGACAGCATTATCTCTGGTTTGACGGGAGTTTTAGCGTCTGACGGCGGTAGTTACGATCCGGTGACGGGGGTGGTGACTTTTCCGGCGATTCCCACTTTGGCGAACGGTGCTAGCGTTACCCGTACTGTAAGTTTAATTGCTCCGGCGATCGGCAGCATCAGCAATACTTCTGGCAGCATCTCAACAACGGGCGATCCGAATCCCAGCAATAATGACGGTTCAGCAGCAAGTGCGACGGTAATTACTTCGATCGCGCCCGCACCAACTCCGACACCGACACCAACTCCAACGCCAACGCCGACACCAACTCCGACGCCGACACCGACGCCAACACCGACTCCGACACCAACTCCGACGCCAACTCCGACACCAACTCCAACTCCGACTCCGACTCCGACGCCGACACCGACACCGACACCAACTCCAACTCCGACACCGACACCAACTCCAACTCCGACGCCAACGCCAACTCCAACTCCGACTCCGACACCAACTCCGACTCCGACACCAACGCCGACTCCGACACCAACGCCGACGCCAACGCCAACTCCAACGCCAACACCGGGAATTCCCACACCAACACCGACGCCGGACATTCCCGCGCCAACACCGACGCCGGGAATTCCCGCGCCGACACCGACACCGGGAATTCCCGCGCCGACACCGACACCGACACCAACACCCGGAATTACACCCACGCCAACGCCGACGCCAAACAGTCGAAATACTCCGCCGGTGGCGAATATAGAATTGCCTTTCTTGTTAGTTAGAAACTCGGTGCCGTTCCAAATTGCGCTGCCAGAAAATACATTTATCGATCGCGATCCGGGAGATGTGCTTACTTACAGGGCGACGCAAGCTAACGGGCAACCGCTGCCGAGTTGGCTGACATTTAACTCAAATACTCGTACTTTTAGCGGTCAAACTTTCGCACTGGAATTTGTTCCCATCAGACTCACAGCGATCGATCGGGCTGGTGCAACTGCCAGCACTTTTGTTAACTTGATAACTCTCGCCAGAGGTCAGGCGATCGACGGTTATATTTCCGGGGCAACTGTGTTTTTTGATGCTAACAAAAACGGAGTGTTCGATCGCAACGAACCGTCTTCGATAACAGGTTCGGCTGGAGAATACGAACTCAATATTTCTTTCCCAACTTTTGATACTAATAGAAACGGCAGGCTCGAACAATCTGAAGGTAATATTGTGGCTTTTGGAGGTATCGATACAGCTACTACATTGCCCCTAGAAACGCCGATTTCGACACTGCCGGATGCTACTATCGTAAGTTTGTTAACGAGTTTGGTTGTGGAGTTGGCAGATCGCGGAATTAATCTCGATCGAGCTGGATCTCTTGTTAAAAATACCTTGAGAATTCCCTCTAACATCGATATTAGAAATTTCGATCCGATCGCAGCAGTCAGCAACGGGCGATCGGGCGGTATCGAAGTTTTGACGGCAATGACCAAGGTGCAAAACTTCATTACCCAAACTGTCAGTTTAATCGACGGTGCTTCTAATGCTGCGAATAATGTCATTGTCAAACAAGTTATTTCAGCAATTGCCGATCGCATTCAAACCGGTATCAATTTGGATTTAAGCAATCCGGGGCAGTTAAGCGCGATCGTCCGGGAAGCTGCAACTAAAACTCAACAAATTGACCCGAGTTTTAACATTCAAAAAGTCTTAGAAATTACTCCGCAAGCCGCCCAAGTAATGGCAGAGGCAAATCAGCGCATAGATGCCGCAGCATCTAGCAATTCCGGCGCTTCGCTTAACTCTGCAATTGCTCGCATTCAAAAGGTAGCTTTGGGAGAAACTGCTAAAGATTTAAGGGAAGTTGCGGCGGGCAGCAAGACAATTGCAGCAGCAGTTGCTGAAAATACTGGTGCTGCTTTAAATACTCAAATTCAAACAGCAATAGTACCTAATGTTGTTCCTACTGCTGCTGTAGCTGATTTTGCTGCAGTTCCATTAGTTGGAATTGGCGTGAATATAGTTACTTCTTCGCCTGGTGAAATTATCGGTACGGATAGCAACGATGCGATCGCTGGCAGTAACGGCAACGATACAATTATTGGCAAGCGGGGAAATGACCGACTTCTCGGTTTAGAAGGTAACGATTGGATTCATGGCAATCAAGATATCGATACCCTTGATGGGGGGATTGGAGATGATACTATTTACGGCGGTAAAGGAGAAGATTCTTTAGTCGGTTTTAACGGCGAAGATAGCTTGTTTGGCAACCGAGGTTTCGATAGCATTAATGGAGGCGATGGCAACGATTCTCTGTACGGTGGCAAGGGTAACGATTTGCTTGTTGGCGGTAACGGCGATGATTTGCTTGTCGGTCAACTTGGTGAAGATACTCTGACTGGCGGTTCGGGGAATGATGTATTTTTGTTAGCGCCGCAACAGGGGATTGATACGATTTTTGATTTTGAAAAAGGTCGAGATTTAATTGGGTTATCGGGCGGTTTAAACTTCGGCCAGCTCAGCATTACTTCTGCTAACAATACAACTTTAATTAGCGTTGCTAGCAGCGGTCAAGTTTTGGCTGCTGTCAGGGGAATCCCACCGAATTTGTTGGGGACTGAGGATTTTGTTCCGGGTGTTATTTAGTTAGGGCGATCGGGCTATGCTGAATAATATCCTGCTTTTGAGGACTGATATCGTTTCCGATAGCATCGGAATGATTTAACCGCACCAGCGCCAGAGAACACTCCAGGGAGAGAAGAGAGAGATGCATAATTCTGATGCAATCGGATTTAATATGAAGTCCTCACTACAAACGGCTGGTGAGGTTTGTAGTGAGAACTTTAGTTCTTTCTTTTGAGGACTGAAGTCCCCACTACAAACGGCGTGTTAGAAAAATTGGCTGCGCGATGCTAACTCGGGTTCAATTGAGCTATATTATTAGTGAGACATTTTCCATTCTTTTGACCATACTATAGGGGCCAAGTACGATCGAGCCTGCGGGTTCAACAACCACAGGATTTATGCAACTAAAAATTATGGCAAAGATAAAAAAATATATTTCCTGGTTTTTATCAACATTATTATTAACGCTGATTTTGACAGAATTACCTTCATTTCCTGCTAGCGATCGCCTCGATATTGCCAACTACATCCCGGAGTTAGTTGATTATACTTTATCAAACGGGTTAAGAGTGATTTTAGCCAAAGATGATTCGGCTCCCGTCGTAGCAGTTAATATCCGTTACTACGTTGGAGGAGCAAACGACCCAGAACAGCGCTCGGGCTTCGCCCATCTGTTTGAACACATGATGTTTAACGGCTCCGATAATGTTGGTAAAGGAGAATTTGATGCCTATCTAGACCCAGTTGGTGCTGTGCACAATGCTGCTACCGATGTTGACTACACGTATTATTATCAAGTATTGCCTGCCGATCGATTGCCGTTAGCGCTGTGGCTGGAGAGCGATCGCATGGCATCATTAAAGATTACCCAGGAAACATTTGACACCGAGCGGCAAGTAGTAATTCAGGAGTTAAATGAAACATTCAATGCACCTTACGGCCGCACTCAAATTTATTTGGCTACTACTCCTTTTCGCGGTTACTTACCATACGAACACGAACCGGGAGGCAGTATAGAAGATGTCAAAGCAGCAACTTTAGCAGAAGCAAAAGCCTTTCACGATAAATATTACATTCCCAACAATGCCACGTTAGTTATTGCTGGCGATATCGATTTCGATCGAACTAAAGCGCTAGTCCAAGCTTATTTTGGCGAGATTCCTCCAGGAGAACCAGTCGTACCGATTCTCAAACAATATCCTTTGCCCGATCGCTTTCCTATTCTCAGAACGGATGCTAAAACTGGCTGTAAAATCGGTTATGAGGATACTATTATCGACCCTTTAATCGAGCTTCCCCAAATTGCCTACACAGTTGTTGCTCCCTCAGAAGGTCCCGATTTTTATGCCCTCACCCTGTTAAGCCATATTTTGAGCGCTGGCGAAAGCAGCCGTTTCCAGCAACAAATAATTCGCAAAGGGCTAGCTGCAAGTGCCTCGGCAGATGTTTTAGCAAATATCGGCGCATCCCTATTTGTAGTTTCTGGTATTCCTAATGCCGATCGATCTTTAAAATCAGTAAAATCTCAGTTACAAGCACAACTGAGAGAAGTGATGGCTAATGGCGTCAGCGAAGCAGAAGTAGCGCGCGCTAAAAAGAGTATCAAAATTAACTCAATAAGTAGCTTGCGATCGTCCGTGGAAAATACTGCATTGGCGCTTCAAGATGCTACCCATCGATTTGGTTCTCCCCAAGGAATTGTGAAAGATATTGCCAACTTAGATGCCGTTACGGTTGCAGATATCCAGAGGGTTGCCCGAACTTATTTCTGCCAAAAACCGACGAACATTCTGATTACGCTAAAAACTGGCAAAGAACAGTTAGCAACCCATCCAGGCAAGCTTGTAGAACCGATCGACGTACCGATTGCATCGCAGCAACTCAAACCCAGTTCAGCCACTTCAGAACAACTGGCTAAGCTGCCAACAGGGACAGTCAGCCGCACCCGGTCCCCTCAAGCTTTTCCAGCTAAAAAAACTAAGTTTCCTCCCTATGAAACATTCAGTTTAAATAATGGATTGAAGGCAATATTTGTCGAACATCACGAATTTCCCAAGTTACAATTGCGACTGATTGTCGGTGGTTCCGATGTCGCAGTTCCTGCTAACAAGCAAGGCATCGCTCATTTACTAACGGAAACCATTATTCAAGGTACAAAAACTGCCTCTGGGGCTGAAATTGCCCAACGAATTGAATCGGTAGGAGGTTCGGTGAGTGCTGATTCCGATTTAGAACATCTCGCGATTAATGCCGATGCTCCATCTACAGATTACCAAATCGCCTTCGATATTTTAGCGGATGTGGCACTAAATCCTACATTTGGCAAGCCAGCATTTGCAGTCGCTCAGTCTCAAATGCTAACCTCTTTACTGGAATCAGAAACCGATCCCTCATGGCTGGCCGAGCGTCAATTTTATCGCATAGCTTATCCCGAGCATCCTTACGGATTTATTACATCAACTGCAACGGTGAAGAATATCACTCGCAACGATTTGGTCAATTTTCACAAAACTTTTTTCAAGCCTAACAATGCCCTTTTGGTAATTGCGGGCGACATCTCTTTAGAGTTAGCTAAAACAGAAACCGAGCGAGTGTTTGGCAGTTGGCAAGAGGGTAAAGTGCCGGATTTTTTAGCCTATCCTCCCAACAAAATGGGCGATACTTCTGCAATCTACACGATCGATCGTCCTGGTTCAGAACAAGCAACAATTCGCGTTGGCAATCTCACTTTAAATGCCCGGAATCCTGAAGGCTACCCTTTATCAGCAGTCAATGCGGTTTTAGGAGGAGATGGACTTTTTAGCCGTTTGAACAAGAATTTGCGAGTTGATAAGGGCTATACCTATGATGCAACCAGCGCCGTGCATGATGGTTCCAACGATATCGGTACTTTTGTTGTGGCAACAGATGTCGATCTAGAACGAGCTGGAGATGCGTTAAGGGAAATTTTGCAGGAATTAAAAACCATTCAGACTCAAGCAATTCCAGAAAGCGAACTTGCATCAGTCAAAGGCAAGCTTTTGGGAGGCTTCGATTTAGGACTGGAAGATCCTTTTGCTGTGGCAGGTGTTTTAGCGGATTATCACTTGACGGGACGACCTTTACAAGAGTATCAAAACTACCGCCAGAAAATAGCACAGGTGACTCAACAGGATGGGTTAAAGGTAGCAGCAAAATACATCTCATCCTATCCAATTATTGTGGTTGTTGGTAATGTTTCGATCGTGAAGCCTCAGTTAGATAAATTGGGTCGAGTCGTGCAAGTTGACAGTGAGGGAAAAGTAGTTAATTATGGATTAAAAATCGATCGCCCGTAGTTGGGAAAAGTTCGATCGCCCGCAATTTAAGCAAGTGCAAGCGATTGTAATTTAAGCAAGTACGATCGCCCGTAATTAAAAAAGTACGATCGTCCGTAATTTCAGAAAGTACGATCGCCCATAATTTAAGCAAGTACGATCGCCCGCAATTTCAAAAAGTACGATCGCCCCTAATTTAAAAAGTGCGATCGTCCGCAATTTAAGAAAGTACGATCGCCCGTAATTAGAGCGAGAACGATCGCCCATAATTTAAGCAAGTGCGATCGCCCATAATTTAAGCAAGTGCGATCGCCCGTAATTTAAGCAAGTGCGATCGCCCGCAATCTCAACAAGTCTGTTTCGTAATGTAGGTTAATCTTGTAATTAAGTTTTTTGCCAACGTGAGATTGCTTCTAAAACAGTCCAATTCCAACTGCGATCGTCGGGAGCAACTACAACTACTTTAAAACCATATTTTTTGCCTTCCAATTTAACTCCTTCAGAATCATCCACATGCAGGTCAATACCAAAAGCGCGTGGATTTTTACTGGGCAATGAATCGCCCGGATAGCGACTCAGAGATGTATTGTGGATCTTTTGATTGATAACCTCTGCTACCTTAATGCCATAGCAAAGCAACCACAGGCGGACATAACAAGGAGAACGGTACGAAGTTGTATAAATCGATATTTCATGACCGTACTGTTGCAATTCCTGGATTAATTTACAAGTTCCCAGTCGCAATGGTTCGTTAATCCAAGGTTTCAGAAAAAATGGCACTCTATTTGGTTCACAAGGGACATACCTCCGATCGCAAATTAGAGTATCATCAAGGTCAAATGAAATTCGCATATTAAGGACGAGATACCGCAATCTAGAAAAGTGCGATCGACCGTAATTTAAACCAACTACGAAGTAATAATGCCTGCTAAGAGCTCGAACGACGACAAACTATGAGCGCTGATATTGTAAGGTGTCAGTTAATTTTGCAATCTCTTCAGCACTGAATCCAACTACTTCTAGCATGCAAAGACAATTATTTAAGTCTAGTCCAAACCGAACTCGCCCACACACAATTTGAGAGACTACCTCCAAATTATAAAAAACCACACAGATATGATTAGAGCCTACATGCAATTTAAATGTTCCATTTTCTCTATAGTAGTATCCATGTGCTAACTCTATGCTTGATGGATCGCCATCAATTTGGAAAATTGGTCTCCCCAATTTAGCTGGGAGGCTGGCATTAATATGAAATTCTGAAGGTTGGATAGTAACTAGCCCTGCCACAACCACTGTTATCTCCCTAATCATTTTCATTTGCGAGTCAATTCCTATCTCCACCAGTGAGTATTGATCGCCAATACTCCAATATAGTTTTGGCACCCGCCCCATCAAATTTTGAGAAGCGAGTGAGTCGCGTTCTTCCCATCTAATGCTGATGGGAACATAGTCATCGAATTCTATACTTTCAGGTAGGCTTTCTGAAACATCTACAAACTTCAACATAACTTTCCTCAAAATATGTTTTATCTGGTTAAGGCTTGCTTAATTAATGCACAAGGTATGCCAGACAAGGCTTTCAAGCATCTTGTGACTTGCGCAAGTGCAAGGTTTTGGAATCTAGGAACCCAAAAACGGGAGCATTTTTGTGGGAAATTCTTGGGTATTCAGGCGGTCTGCCAACGGTCAAACTCACATTTTTCCAGCCCTGTAGCATCTAGATTAGCTCTCTACGATTCCCGCGAGCAAGGCCTAGTTATGGCAGGCCAACAGCATGGTAAATTACTGGTAGTTGACCGGCTTCACGAGGACGACCAAACTTTAGTTCCCATCTGCCGATTCGTATTACTGTATCGTAAGTTATGCCTTGTTTAAGTGCTTGAACGACTGCCTGCCTGAAATCTTCCAATAACAACTGGGTGAATAACTCACCTCGATCGGAGCCTTTACTGCTTATATATCCTAGCACTCTTTCAAGTAAATGCTTTGTTGCATTAGGGGAAACCCAAAACTTTTGTCCGTTGACAGTCAACTCAAAAGACCGTGGAATAAGAGTTCTTTCATACACGGGTTGTGTCGCTTTAATTACAGTCCAAACTGTTCTTGCTTTACCACCTTCCTGTATTGCACGCAGCACACGCCCTGCTAGTTTTATGGCTCCGGTTAAAGCGAGAACACCCACAGCCTCAAGGAAATTTTTGAAATTGTTAGCAGCAGCCTGTAACCCTTGTTTATCCTGCGCTTTGAATACATTGAGTAAAAAGCTACCAAGGTTAAATCCTGCAGAAAAACCAAAGGCTATAATAAGCGCGGCATCGAGCGCTTGACCCACACCTGGTATGGCTTGCAAAGGTGCAAAAGCAATCCCCAGAGCAAGTAATCCCCCTATAAATTCTGGGTCATTCAGGATTCGCTCAAAAGCAGTCTTAGCATCTCCCACAAGCAAACCTGGTACCAGTTGAATAGCAGCCTTGAGCTTTTCTATAAAACTCATCTTGCTAACATCAGGATTTCCACCAGCAGCAAAAAAATCTCCTGAAAACTTTTCCGCATCTGGTTTGTAAGCGATCGGCAGCTCATAAAACTTTTGACTCGGCTCAGGCTTGTACTTCGGCTGCTTATTCAACTCCAAAATATCCTTCGGCGGCTTAGTCAACCGCGGCGCTTCCCCAGCTTCTGGCAAATTATTCGTCTGCGTCCCCGTACCCTTCGGATCGTAAGACCCCCTCGCCGTTTCCGATTCACCGGGTACAGACCTCCCATTCTCCCAATTAGACTTCGACCAACTCTCATTCCAATTATTGCGCCCGTCATCCCACACCGTCCCGCTTCTCGTCCAACTCCAATTACTTTGCTTGCTAGTAGTCGTCCCCCCTTTCGTTAACGATTCGACATTAGTACCGCTGATGGTTTCACTCCAACTGTAACCACCTTTAAACTCCCGTCTCGTGTAACTCGAATTCCAAGTCTCACTACCACTCGTTGAAGTAGTTACACCTTTATCCGTATTGCTGTCATTCCACCATCTCTCGTAACTGCTCGTTTGGGTATCATCTTTGCGCCCATCTTTATAAACAGTAACTGTTTGCCCGTTGCGCGTGCGCACAGTATCGCTGCTCGATGATGAAGTATTGTTAGTTCCATCATTATTGCTATTGGAACGAGTAGATGTTATTGTCTGTTCGTCCCCAGTGCTCGTCGTAGTATAAGCATCTATCTTATACTCGTTCTCGAATTGAATGTCGTTCTGAGAAAAAGTTTCTCGATCGCTCTTAGAAGTGACTTTCCCGGAACTATTGGCAGTATAACCATCCGACTTAGTTACCGAATAACTATCTGAAATCCAGCTTCGGGTATCCGGACCGTGTTTGTAAGTTCTCGTGTCATTTCCTTGAGTTACAGAGTAATTGTTGTTGCGATTGTTTTGCCAATATGAGGGGCCGTTGCTGCTGTTAGTTTGTTCGGTTTGACTGGCAGTGAAAGTGTCTGTATAGGCGCTATTTTTTGATTTGCCGTCATCGTAACTGCTTTGAGTGTTGCTACTGACTTCGGAGTAAGTATCGCGCGTGTTGCCGTTGACAGCTTTGCCGTTAGTTGTAGTGTTGTCCCAGGTTGAGTTAATGACAGAATAGTTGTCGCTGCTGCTGATGTTAGTGGAGAAACCGCTGCTGTTGTTGCTAGCAGACTCAATTCTTCTGACGGTGGTTTCTTCGCCGCTGTGGGTGTTGTTGGAATTGCTACCGTTATTGCTATTAGTCCACTTGGCGTTGCCTGCTGTTTGGATTGAGTCGTTAGTGCTTGATGTGTTGTTGCCGTTGGTATGACGGGTGTTGTGGTTGGATTTTGACCCCCAATCATCTTGACGGTTGCCGTTAACTATGCTCAGGTTCGTACCGTATTGGCTGTTAGATTGAGATTTGCTATTTCGGTAACTTTCAGCAGCGTTGTTTGTGGTTTGAGTGGGATTGGTAAAGCTGGTAGAAGTGCGGGATTTCTCAGCCGATTCGCTACTGTCGCTGCGAGTTCCTTCGTGTCTGACTCGGCTGCGGTTATCCTGCCATTGATTTTTGTTTTCTTGCAAGTTTTCGGAAAAGCTGGTGCTAGTGTGAGTGCTAGCATTGGTGGTTGAATTGTTTGTAATTTGACTCGAAGAGTTGCCCTTGTGGTTAGTTTTGGTGGTGTTTCGATCCCAATTTGACTCGGTGTTGGAAAAGCTGCTAGTGGTTTGAGAAGTTGTGCTGTTTGTGCCGTTAGAATTGCTAGTAGTGCTGGTAGTGCGCGGCGGTGTTTCTACGGTATGGGAGTGAGTGCCAACGTTGGAATCTCCAGTTGAGGTAGTGGTAGTTTTGGGTTGCCCGGATGAAGCGTTGGTTAGGGCTGCGGCTCTTTCTGAGGGTTTGGCTGCGGTAGAATTGGCAGAGTTACTGCCATTTATACTAGCATCAATTAAGGGTTTTGTCAAGAGTTTTGCTGCTGCCAATACTGGAATTGTGGGAATGGTTTCGGCTGCTGTAGCAATGGCTGATTCTGCATTGAGAATTCCGTATCCCGTCCTTTCATCCCAGTCTGGTATGTCGATGTCTTTTGCCGTATTTAGCAGGATGTTTTTGATTTGTTGGTAGTCCAGAGATGGGTTGGTAGCCCACATTTGAGATATAGTATTTGTGACTTTTGCTGCGGCTACTGACGTGCCAATTTTGGTTTCACTTGTTGAAGTTTCTGCTGTTGCGGGAATGTCAGTTGGTGCTAAAATATCCAAGCCTTCTCCGTAGCTAGAATATCCGGCGCGATCGTTGTTTTCGGCTGCGCCGACGGTGATGATATTATCGAATTTGGTTGAGGCTTGTCCCAAGGCAGAAATCAGATTCCCTTCATTGCCGGCCGCTGCTACAATCAGTATGTTGTTATCTTTGGCGTATTGCAATGCTGCTGTTTCTTCTGCTGTCAATTTGTGCCGTGTTG
>JALOON010000045.1 GCA_025454405.1 Oscillatoriaceae cyanobacterium Prado104
GCTGTTGCAGCAGTAGCTGGCGTGAGAGTGGATCAACCAGAGTCTGACGATAACAGTATTGACTTGCACCTAACAGCCGTAGGTATTGGCGGGCCAGCCAATTGCCCAGAACTTAATTTACAGTTAAAATGTACGTCAAGGACTCTACTTGACGCCGACTGTATACGATATCCTCTGAGTATCAAAAACTACAACGATTTGAGAATCGACCCTTTTGTTCCTCGCATTTTAGTTGTGGTTTTAGTCCCGGAAAATATAGAAAACTGGATACAACAATCAGAAGAGGAAATGTGTACTAGGCATTGTGCTTACTGGGTATCGCTGCTGGGGATGCCTGCAACTCGAAATACGACCAGTGTAACTGTTGAGTTGCCCCGCAGAAACTTGTTTACTGTAGAAGCTCTTGAATCCATGATGCAGCGCATTAGCCAACGAGGTTTACCATGAAAGTAACTGTGCGAGACAACAAAATTCTCAAGACTATCGATCCGCAAGTTCTGGGAGAATATTTGCAGACAAATGGCTGGCATAATGAAGGCTTATTTTACGGAAGGGCTTGGATTTGGCACAAGCATAGTGACAAAAGAGAATTAGGCGAAATCAAGCAACCTGTCAGCCAGATTTTTGATGATTATGGTACGGTTATAGGTGAGATAATTAAGCAGCTTGAAGTGATAGAGGAGCGCTCGCAATTAGAGATTTTAAACGATTTAATTACTTGTTTGGAAAATGCAGAAGTTCAAGGATTTATTGTTAAGGTCGATCGCCCGTCGGTAGAAAATATTGCTCGGGTGATAATGATGGGGTTTGTAGTTGGTAAATTGCGGAAAATTTCTTTAGAATTGACAGGCGACAATCTCAATTTGGCGGTGAAAGCTTATCAGGAAAGAATTCCGGTTACTTGCAGCGGTGATTTTGTCAAAGAAGGCGGTTATTTTGTTGCGACAAATCTGCGGGAATTTGGTTTGATGCTAGAGTCATAAGAAAAAGGAGATGAAAGTGCGATCGATCCTTTTAGATCGAGACAATGCCCGATCGAATTAATATCTTGCACCTCTTTTAAGATACAAGGGGCGGGTTCGCCAAGAATTTTAAATCTTACAGACAGGTTAAATAAACCCGCCCACCCCACGAAGAGAAGCATTTATTAACTAGCACAAAAGATATATTATGTAAATAAATATACGGTATTTGAAGTTTTTAAGAATTTAGTTAAAAAGCATAAGTTGTATGTATTCTTCAGTTTTTCTATGTGGTTCATTTAGCTCCTTTGACAACAAGTTTTGATTTAATATTTCTTTTGCAATCGCTTCCACCACGGGCACGCAAACCGAATTTCCAATTTGCTTGTAACTTTCCCCTGTAATCGGATGACTTTTAAAATCTTCAGGAAAACCCATCAGGCGGTAACATTCCTTAAGCGTCAATTTTCTCACCATATCTTCCTCTGGAATGTAGATAAAAAACCGACCAGATGTTTCTTGAGAAGGAATGGTCGGATGCACTCCATCTACCGAATAAATACGATTGGGCTGTCTGTGAACTCTAGATAAATGTTCTGTATGTGGTCTCACGCCTGTTTTCCAAGTACCTTTATTCCTATAGCCGACAAATAAAAGTCCTGAATCTTGCTTTCTGGGATAGTCAATTAAAGTATATTCGGATTTGTTCAATATTTCAAAATTTCCAGTTTCGTCGAGGAAGTCCCTGAGTTTGGGAGGAAATTTCACTTTAAGTTGAGAAAAGTTGAATTCTTTGCCTTTGGTTGCAATAATGAATATTCGTTCGCGATGTTGGGCAATTCCAAAGTCTTTAGCATTCAGCATTTTGTAATTAACGTTGTATCCCAAATCCTCTAGACTAACAAGGATAATTTCTAAGGTGTTTCCCCCATCGTGATGAATTAAGTGCTTGACATTTTCGAGAACAATAACTTGAGGTTGCTTTGCTTTGATGATTTTACAAATATCGAAAAATATCGTACCTCTAGTATCTTCAAAACCCCGCTTTTTGCCGCATATACTAAATGGTTGGCAAGGAAAACCTGCCACTAAAACATCAAAATATTCTAAATCGATTGGATTAATTTTCCTGATGTCTTCAAAAGGAATTTCCCCGAAATTTTGTGCGTATACATCCCGACATTTTCTATCAATTTCACAAGAAAAAACGCAGCGGAAGCCAGCTTTTTCAAAGCCTTGTCTGAAACCTCCTATCCCGGAAAACAAATCTATAAATTTCATTTTAGCTAAACTTTAACAAGCCAAACTTATTAAAACAATAATAACCGTTTTGCATCATAGATAATAGTTATTTTTAGTGAACGCTAGCGTGGGATGCAATTGTTGTATTTCCAGCATCGCCCGTCCAAGGGCAACTACAAACGAACGCAACATGAAAATCCTGCACTCATCAATTGTTGGATTCAGACGCCGATCGAGCTTAGCACTGGATCTACCCAGATACAGAAATTGCCCAGCAAATAAAATTTGCTTAACAAACAACCAACCAATGTGCCAAACTTTCCCCGCAGCGGACTACACTAGAAATAGTTGACTATCACCACTATTATTTACGACCTTTCCCAACCATGAGTCAAACATTGGAAAACCTTACCGCGATCGACGATAAACTGTCCAAACGCCACATCGACCTCGATCCGGGCGGCTACTTCATCATCTACCTCGATCGCGAAAATAGCTTGATTTGCGCCAAACACTTCACTAATGTTATCGACGATCGCGGCCTTGCTGTCGATCCAGAAACCGGCAAAGCCATCCCCGCCCGCGGCAAAGTAGAACGCACTCATTCTACTCTTTTTACCGCGAGAACTGCCAAAGAACTGTGCGTCAAAATTTTAGAAGAAACCCGCCCCACCCCCGTGACAATGTTAGATCACGCAGCTTATCTGGGACGGGAATTTGTACGTGCCCAAATCGCCTTGCTGAACGATCGAGAATACGTTCAAGATTAGTCAAAGAACTGTCAGCTCTCAACTGTTTAAGAAAAACCTTGATACCAGAAATAAGTCACCATCGGAATCACTGTAGCTAAAACTAACAGCACAACGACAACAATTGTGGCACTGCCTTGGTCAGTTTCTTCAGCTTTTTTGAATGTGCCTTCAACCTGAATGTTGTCAACAACTTTAGGCGCACCCGGATCTGGTTCGCCTGACAAAACAGTTGCGATCCGAGAAGCAGCATCCGTAAATGCTTCGTTGTATTTGTTGCCTTCCCGAATCGGCACTTGCAGCGTTTCTCCAGTGACACTCTGCGCGATTTCATCTGTTAATAAAGACTTCACTCCTTCCCCCGCGCTAATTGCAGCGCTGTTAGTAACAGTATCGAGAACGAGCAAAGCCCGATCGGTCTTTTCTTCTGCTGTGGGAAACCATTTTTCAAATAGTTGGTTGGCAAAACTTACAGCAGTTTCGCCGTAATCCAAGCGGTGAAAAGTTACAAATCGGACTTCTTTACCCGTTTGCTTTGCCAAATTGTCGAGAACGCTATCGATATTGCTTTCGCTGCTGCGGCTGAGCACTTCGCCTTTGTCGAATACCCAAGTACCGTCGCCCGCCGATGCCGGCATTTCGTACACGCCAGTCGCCAATGCTGGCATTACGGCTATCTGGGATGCCATGAGGGCGATTGCTAGGGAGAGCGCGAAAGATTTAAGGTATTTTATCGAACTCAAGATTCGATCGAGGAGTTTCACCATAAGGTTGACCGTAAATTAACTTTTTCCCAAAAACATTATAAAACCTCCCCGTCAACGATCGACTCTCAGCAATCGACTGTTTGTCTATTTCTCTGTCAAAGATTCCACCCCCTGCCATTCCTCGGGAACTCCGTACATTCGATACTTGCGGGCGCGTTTGAAATACAACATGGCTACCTTATCTTCGGGATTGATTTGTAAAATATTCTCAAAAATTTGTTGGGCTACTCGAAATTTTTTAGCATAATAAACATCCAGACCTTCTTGAAAAACTTCCAATGTTTGCAATTTGAGTTTGATGCTTGCTTCAGTTTCTGTATCGAAAATTTCAAACACCGATACAGGTACTGTTTTACCTTTCACCGCCACTCGATCGACAAAAAGGTAGTAAAATATGCTTGCAGTTGCGATGCCATGCTGTTAAAAGCTGTCGCAAGCACGCCCAATTCGTCGGCTCGATCGAGTTCTACAGTGCGATCGAATTCCCCTTCTGACAAATCTTTCGCTGCATCTTTCAATTTTAAAATAGGATGAACAATCCAGCGAGAAGTTAGGATTCCTAAAACTGTTGCCATTCCTAAAGCAGCCAAACACAGCAGCGCTGTAGTGCGGTTGTTCGCGTGAATTTGTGCCATAAAGTCGGCTTCGGGAACGACTACGAACCCCGGATTTGGTATGATAGATATAGATTTAGATGCAAAATCTTTGCCTCTGGTATTCGTTTCTGACATTGGTGCAAGATTTCTGTTTAACCGGACACAAGCTAATTCCCGAGTTCCCGACTTCAACCAATTATAAAAAATGTTAAAATATCTCTGCGATTCCATCCAAAACCTCAGGATAAAAACTTATGACTGTTCTCACAGAAAATTCTCAATCTCCAAACAACACCGCCAGCCACTTGCCTGAAATACCTAAAGGTTTTAAATTGTTACGAACAGCAAGAATTATTATGAATCCTCTGGGTTATTTAGAGGAAAGATACCAGCAGTATGGTGATATTTTTAGCCAGGAATTCAGCAGCTTTCCCCGGCAAGTAATTATCAGCAATCCTCAAGGCATTCAAGAAATTTTCACAGCAGATCCTAAGTTATTTCAATCTGGTGCCGGAAACCAGATAGCACTGCCTTTAGTAGGGGCAAATTCCTTATTGCTGCTAGATGGCGATCGGCACTTCCAGCAGCGCAAACTTTTAATGCCGCCTTTGCACGGCGAACGCATGAAAACTTATGGAAAAATCATCCGCGATACAACTGAAAAAGTCATTCACAATTGGACTCCTGGCAGCACTTTTAAAGCGCAAGCCCAAATGCAAGAGATTTCTTTGGAAGTAATTTTACACGCAGTTTTTGGACTGAGTGAAGGAGAACGCTACCGAGAAATTCAGCAAATAATAGTAAAGATGCTCGATGTTTTTAGCAATCCTTTGAGCGCTACTTTTTTGTTTTTCAAATCGCTGCAAAAAGATTTAGGTGCTTGGAGCCCTTGGGGGCGGTTTTTGGCGGGGAGGCAGCGTTTAGATGAACTGCTTTATCAAGAAATTCGCGAGCGCCAAGCTCGAGTTCAACTCTTGGGAGAAGACATTTTAAGTTTGTTAATTTCAGCGCGCGACGAAGCGGGCGAACCGATGAGCGAGGTGGAATTGCGCGATGAATTGATGACAATGTTATTTGCCGGTCACGAAACTACTGCTACCGCTTTATCCTGGGCTTTGTATTGGATTCACTACGTCCCGGAAGTCCGCGAAAATTTGCTGCAAGAGCTCAGTACAATTGATGCCGAAAATGCAGATGCGATCGAAATTACCAAGCTGCCGTATTTGAATGCAGTTTGTTCTGAAACTTTGAGATTTTATCCGATTATTTTCTTTGCTTTTCCGCGCATTTTGCAAGCACCGATGCAGTTAATGGGTTACAATATTCCTAAAGGAATAATGCTTTCTCCCTGCATTTATTTGGTTCACCACCGAGAGGATATTTACCCGGAACCGAAGCGTTTTAAACCAGAACGTTTTCTCGAAAGACAATTTTCGCCCTATGAATATTTCCCATTTGGCGGAGGGAACCGCCGCTGCATCGGTGCGGCATTTGCGATGTTTGAAATGAAATTGGTATTGGCAAAAATACTATCGCGGTACTCGTTAGAACTTGCGGAAAAAGGTCCGGTTGCAGCCGTGCGGCGGGGTTTGACAATTGCACCGCGCGGGGGCGTGCGCCTGCGGGTAACAGGCTAATACGTAGGTTGGGTTGAAGAATGAAACCCAACACCATTTGGTTGCTCGTGTTGCTCGTGTTGCTCGTTACCAGGCTGTTGCTCGTTTGCTCGTTACCAGGCTGTGCCTGGTAATGCAGATCTAGAGGCTCTGCCTCGCGTGAGCCTCGCGAGGCAGAGCCTCGCTGACATGGGTTCCCAGGCTGTGCCTGGGAACCAGTTCAACCAGTTCATGTTGGGTTGAACGAAGTGAAACCCAACCTACAGATTACTTGTTTTTCTGCTGAGTCTTGGCTTGTTCGATCGCGATTTCCTTAACTGCTTGGAAAGAACTCAAATTCGACGCACCTTCGATCGCTTTCACTGCCAAATCTTGCACCTGTTTCAAAGCAGCATCCAATTGTTTCGACAAACTCGCAATCCGCGATTCCTGATTTTGAATTGTCTGCAACATTCCTTGAATTTGCAGTTCGTAATTTTGCTTTTGCCCTTCAATTTCTTTCGCCAACAAATCCGCCTTGACTTTAGCTTGATAGTAGCCGATATTGCGACCGTTTTCCTTGCCATTTTTGATGTTAGCCTCCAGTTCTTTCGGATGGGCTTCTACTTTGGCTTTCACCTCGGCATAGAGTTTTTCGCGATCGGCAATTGATTTTTCGCGTTCCGCCCACTGTTTCTCTTGTTCCTGTTGGAATTCTTCGATTTCTTTGTACAGCGTTTGCTGGCGCTGGTCGTATTCTTCAATGTCTAGATTGCGCTGCAAGTGCAAATCGTAGTTATAAGTTTCTTCGTCGCGCTGGCGGTTTTTTTGCAAACTTTCGTTGCGTTCTTTAACAGCTACTTTGTGCTGTTCTTGTTCTTTTTCCCAAGTTTGCCGCAGATCCAACAATTCCTGTTCGACAGTTTCGCGCCGATCGCTGAGTTCGTTAGTAAATGTTTTGGCGCTTGATTCGTACTGTTGGATTAAATTGTCCAGCGTATCTTCTTCAACATTTTCTAAAGCGTGCAATTCTTGCAGTTGCTGAACTTCTTCGCCGACAGTGCGCCGCAATTCTTCCAGTTTAGAAGCTTCGGAAGTTAACTTTTCAGAAAGTTCGCTGACAGCGCCGCCGAAACTGAATTGCAGCAAAATTAAATTGTCGATCGTACTCTGCATTTTTTGCTTGTTTGGGATTAAAGTCATCGGTTTCTTTGCCTCCACGGTAACTTTTTCTTGCGCTGGTATTGGTTTTTGCAAACCGTTTGTCGGTGGGTTGCTGCTAAGTTGCTTCAGTTGCGATTCTAAAGCAGCCTTTTCTTTCGCAGCTTCTTTGTATGCTTCCAAAATTTCGGCTTTGGTGTTTTTGTCGCTAACTCTTTTGTTCATGACTTTTCACCTGTTAATAGTTAGGAATTGTTTCGTAAGGTGCGCACTGCGCACCCGACAAACTCAAGAATTTTTTCGTAAGGTGCGCACTGCGCACCCTACAGACTCAGGAATTACGCGCTCCGATTAAACTGTTGCACCTAGAGTCAATAGGGGTTTTTCGTGGGGTTGGGGCGGGTTTATTTAACCTGTCTGCTGCATTTAAAGATGTTGGCGAACCCGCCCCTACAGGATTATGGAAAATGGTGCGAGATGTCAGATTAAAGAAACCGGGTTTTTTACGGAAGTTGTAGGTGACTACGAAATATTTTGCAAAAAACCCGGTTTCTGGGCCTCACCTATAACTCCCAAGGGTTTTAAGCTTTGGTAGCGAAAGCTTTCATTGCCAAATCTTGCGCTTGTTTCATCGTGGCTTGCAGTTGCGCGGAAATTTCAGAGATTTGTTCGGTTTGGCGCTCAATTGTTTGCTGCAAAGATTGGATTTTCAACTCATATCCTTGCTTGGTTCCTGTCCATTCTTTCTCAGCTAAATCTGCCTTCACTTTAGCTTCGCGCGAAACTTCTTGAATCGCTTCTTCTTTGGCTTTAATGTAAGCCTGTTTCAATTCTTCTTCAAATCCGGCAGCTTTCTTCTGATTTTCCTCAAACTCCGATCGATTATCGTTAAGAACCTTCTCGCGTTCCGCCCATTTTTTATCTTTTTCACGAGTGGAAAGTTGCAGTTCCCGTTCGAGTTTGCGCTTCGTTTCTTCGTATTCATCGGTTTCAATTTTACGGGTACGCTGCAATTCGTATTGATAATCGGCGGTTTCGCGCTGGCGTTCTTTAGTTGTGAATGCAGTTTTTTCGGCAACGGCTGCATCAAATTCTTGCTGTTCTTTTTCCCAGATTTTGCGTTTTTGGGAAGTATCTTTTTCGATGATTTCGCGCTGGTTGGTCGCGTTTTGTTCGAGAAGAGTCAATTTTTCTCGGTGTTCTTGAGTTAAGATGTGGAGCGCATCAGCGACGACTCGGATTTTCTGCAACTCCTGCAATTGTTGGGTTTCAATGTCGATCGCCCGTTTTAATTCGTCTAGTTTTGAGGATTCGGATGTCAGTTTTTCGGAAAGTCCGCCGATGACAGTGCCGAAATCTAATTGCAAGTCGGCTAAGCCTTTGACGATGCTGTCAATTGTGTAGGTGGAAGCGACTTCAAGGAGTTGTTTGTTTTTGGCTTTTTCAGCTTCTTGTTCTTTGGTTTCGACTTTGGATTCGATCTGTTTGTTTTCTGCTAGAATCTGCTGGAAGTTTTGCAAGATTTTGGCTTTGCTATCTTTGGCAGTTGCTAGTGTCATAATGTTTTATGCTCCCGATTGTTGTTACTTTGTGAGATGTTTTGAGTGACGATTTCAGTTTCAATTTCAGTTAGCCCAATTTGCGGAGTTGGGTGAGGAGGGTTTTGTATTTTTTGGCAGCATCAGGCTTGAGTTCCAGATTTTTACCTCCCAGGATGTTGAGGATTTGCAGGCAGCGATCGCACCGATTTCCTTGCCAGCATTCGCAATTTTCAACTACGCTTAACAGCGTGTCTTTGAGCAGTTGATTTTGCGCTAACAAAGCTTGGTAATTCCGCCGCACCGATTCGACAACTAAACTCATGTGTTTGAAGTCTGTTGTCAGATTTTCGAGGTCGTTAATTGAGTCCGATCGAATCAGGGCGATCGACTCCAAATTATCTTTGACTCGGCTTTCAGACAGGTTTTGTTTCGGTTGAATTTTGGTTACTTTCTTCATGTCACCTGCAGGTAAAATTTGCTGGAATTAGGCAGAAACCGGGTTGTTGCGACAATCCTTCGCCGGAGTTGGGAATTCTGGTAAAAACCCGGTTTCTTTGGTACAAATGCGCAAGTAATGGTTTGCGGAAAAGGCGCGATTCGATCGCGCCTTTACAACAGAATTAGAACAAGTCAGCAGTCGCTCTGTCTTCTGCAGGCGGTAACGACATATTGCCGTTAGCAGGCAAAGTCAAAGTATCGCTATCGCTGCTAGAATGAGCGGCCATCAAGCAGGAAACTTCCTGAGGGGAAAGGTTGTCCAAACACACCATTTGTCGCGTTCCTTCCAAGTCAATCATGCGAGATTGATTGCTCGTATCGGACAAAACTGCTGCTGCTTGGTCGATAACTCCCCAATCTTTGCGCTCGTTCCAAGACCATTTCAAGCTGTAGTAATTGATCGGTTTGACTACACCGCTATCATCTGGTTTTTGTCCGCTATGTTTTACAAACTCCGGTACAAAAATGCCAGTTGCAGGTTCGACACCGCGCGATTGAACTGAGGCAACTAAGCGGTTAAAATCGTTCAAACTGCGGTTTTTAATGTATGTCACCATGACCACACCTTGCGGCAGTTCGCCTGTTTCGGCAACGAACCAAAGTTGTCCCCACAAAGTGTTAGAAGTTTGACCCAAACTGCCAAAAAACTTGGAGAATTTGAGAATCGTCATGGAACATTTGGAGCCGTAATCCGCATCTCCGATCGATTAAACTAAGCAATCCCGTCACCGAGACTGCTCGTCTCCAGAACCGTGCATGAGAGTTTCCCCTCACACGGCTCCTCAGTGAAACAGCCTTTGTCATTGGCACTGGTTGCGTGTATTTTGTCATGGCAGTGTCCGTGAAGTAATTCCAGATTGGAATACTTGTTGTTGCTTCTGTTCTTGTCTTTGTGATGCACTTCTAATACATCGCTTTCCCAGAAGTAGTGACCGCAATACGGGCATTTGTTCTTTTGTTGTTTTAGCAATGTTGCTATTACTTTTGGAACTCCTGGTACTCCGCCTAATCTTGAACTCCAATATTTTAGGTTTCCGTCGAATGGGCTGGCTTCGCCTCTGACTTTTACGTGTCTAACGATGGGTGTTTCTTTATGCAGTTTGAGAACTGCATTGATTTTTCCATCCTGCGAACTAGCGAATCTCATCGCCCCATCAACTCTCTGCCAGTATTTGCTTTTTGTCCAAGACTTAGATTTATCAGAGTGTCTTCTGTGCGACCATGCTACTAGCTTCCAGAACATCCAGAAATCAAGGGTGTTTAAGATGTGGGAACTTGCCACGCCTGAGTAATAGTTTGCCCAACCTGTAATTATTGGATTCAGGTGCTGAATCAAGCTATCAGCAGGTGCTGCTTTGTGGGTATCAATTATTCTGGCGATTTCTTCGTAGTGTTCCTTCACCTTGCTTTTGCTGGGGGTAATGAAAGTTTTAAACCCCAGTTTATTACCGTACCTGTCGTGAGCTGTTTTGTATTTTCCAGCTTCGTACTGTCGAATATTAAATCCTAGGAAGTCAAATCCTGGATTGTTTGCATCGACTTTGTTTAGGGTATGGCATATCCTTGTTTTGGTGTCTTTTAGCTCTAGACCCATTTCTTTCAACCATTCTGATATCAGTTGCTTGCATTCTTGGATCACCTCTAGATTCTCGTGCATTACCACGAAATCGTCAGCGTATCTAACTACATACGCTTGTGGGGTATATCCCATGTAGGTTTGGGTTCTTTTTCCGTTTTCCCTACCGTATTTGTAATGCACTTTTCTCGGAAATGCTTTGGTGATTAATTCTTCCAAACCGTGTAAGGCAATATTTGCCAGTAATGGCGAGATTACTCCTCCTTGGGGTGTGCCTTCATTGGTTGGAAATAGTCGTTCTCCGTCCAGCGTTCCTGCTTTTAGCCACGATTTTATCTGGCGTCTGAGGCTAGGAAATGTTCCGATTTTACTGATAAGAGCGTTGTGATTGATTCGGTCAAAACATTTGGCGATATCAGCATCAAGGACGTATTTGTCACTTTTGTTGATAACGTTATAGATTTGTCCGATGGCGTCGTGACACGATCTTCCCGGTCTGAATCCGTATGAGTTTGGCTCAAATTTTGCCTCCCATTCCGGCTCAAGCGCTAGTTTTGCTAGTGCTTGTACTGCACGGTCAAACATTGTGGGTATTCCTAGCGGGCGTTTTTCGCTGGTTCCGGGTTTGTCTATATAGACTCGCCTTGTGGGACTGGCTTTTTTTCCCAATTTCAGATTTTCAACCAAGCTAAGACGTTGTTTTGGGGTTAGCGATTTCACGCCATCCACACCCGCTGTCTTTTTGCCTCGGTTGTCTTGAGTTACCCGTCTGACTGCTAAGCATTTTGCAGACCAGGATTTCAACAGAGTTTTTTGAAGCTTTCTGACTGCCTTGACATCCCCACGCAATTCAGCTCTGTAGATTCGTTTTTGCAACTTGTAAACTCGACGTTCAATTAAACGCCAATTGAGTTTATTCCATTCCAACGTAGTCTTTACACTCGTATTAGACATATTTATTGCTACTGACAACTCCACAATCTGTATCACCGTGAGTCCGTCTGCTTATCCTTGATATTAATCAAGGCTTTTGCTTCTGACTCAATCTCACTCAACCGCGTCCTTGGAATGATTCCGAGAAGTTGCGTCTTAGCTGACTACTCTGCATATTCGACCTTGCAGAGAGACATCGGTTGAGTTACTTCGTTCCTAACAACCTTTGATTGAATCCTTAGAGTGGTGCTCATCTACCGGAGCAGATAGTACAAACTCATGCCAATGGTATACACAAGTATCTTGATGCTCTTGGTCTTTTGACCCCAGTGTATCAGTCTATTTCACTGGTTAGCGGTTAACGATAGTTACACACCTTTGCCTTTTGCTACTCATAGATTCCTGCTAGTCGGGATTGTCCATTAGACTTAGACTTACCGCCGTTTATTCCTGCTTTAAGGATTGATGGCTAGTCGCTACCTTAAGGAATATGCTTTCATTTCTTGTACCTGAAAGGAGGGGCTTACACCCTCAAGGTTGTTAAGTTGTCAAGATTCAAAAATGAACCTTGCCTCTCGTCCCAAAAGTGTTTTTGGCACTTTATTTAGAGAGAACGAATCGCACCCCATTGCCCCGACTGACAATTGTTGCGCACGGAAATCGGAATTTCCGGTACTAACAAAGCATTGCTAGGCTTAGCTCCGAATACGGAAAAGCTGGGTTTCTCTTGAGTTTTCATGGTTCGGTTTTTTGTTGGTTTTTGTTTGATTTTCTGGAAATTAGAAATTGGAAATTGGGAATGGGGAATGGGGGATTGGGAATAGGGAATGGGGAATATAAAAAGATTGAATGATTTTTCTTTCTTCTTCCCTCTTCCTTCTTCCTTCTTCCTTCTTCCTTCTTCCTTCGATTTCGTTTAACGAATCAGATGTTGTCTTGACCCTTTTGATTCTGGATATGCGTATTCAAGCATCGCCTCCTGTTGTGCTTGAATAATCCGCAGCGCGCCCAGCAAATGCTCTAACATTTCGATGTGCGCTGGCGTGAAATGAATGCTGAAGCCTTCGCCATCCCGCGCGTAGCCGGGACAAACAAGTGAGGCCGAGCTTTGTTCTTCGTGAGTGGCAATGTATAACCAGTCATCGTCTTCGAGCTTGTAATGCGTGTCTGTCCAGGTTCTGAGCATGGGCGATGGTTCCTCCTTAAATTGGCTGTTTTCAAGCGTTTTTACGGCTCGCGGTTCTCGCTCCTCTCTCACGCGACCGCCCTGCATGTAGTGTGTTAACTCGGCTTTAATGTTCGTTTAACCCTACCCATGCGGCCTTGGCAGTTGACTAAACCATCAACTAAACTCATAGTAGCGCGGGTTGATTTTCCCGTCAAGTGTTTTGTTGAACTTTTCATCAAAACAGGCTAGAATGCACGCAGGAGGCGAAAAACCGTGGAACAAACATTTGGAAAACTCATCCGTCAAGCCCGCAAGGACAAAGGTTACTCACAGCGCGAGCTGGCAGCTATACTAAGTGTGGATTTTACCTACTTGTCGAAGCTGGAGAACGATCGGGCCGATTACGCGCCAAAAGAGGATGTAATTCGCGCATTGGCGCGAAATTTGGACTTAAACGAGGAAGAACTAATTTTCCTTGCCGGAAGATTGCCGCAGCAATACGAAGCCTTGCTGAAGCAGAATCCGAAGGAAATGCAGGCTCTTTTCCGCCGGATGCAAGAAAACCCCGATTGGCTGAAACAGTCTTTTGAAGCGTAAGAGAGGCCTGTCAAAGTGAGTATCTTTAAACCGTATTGCTTCTATCCCAAAGAAACGATCGAGCGTCTGGCAAATGACATTTTAATGCAGATGCAAAAGACGCAAAATTTTGCTCCAAAATGGCCTTTTGAAGCAACAACTGTTGCCGACTTTCTCGATTTGGGCGTAGTTTGGGACTGCATCGAACCCGATGAAGAAGGCGCGATCGCGGCGCGGATTTTACCGCAACAGCGGTTAATTGAAATCAACGAATTGATTCTCGAAAAACCCCCCGGATTTATCGAATCAACGATCGCGCACGAAATCGGACACTGGGTATTGCACGTCAATCAAGACGAAGCAGACGGTACAACTCAACAGTTGGAATTAAACTTGGGAAATTTCGGCAAAACGGCGTCTGATGTCGAGGAACCGTTTGTGTGTCGGGGTGCGAGTGCTGATACTAAGATTGCGTCGATCGAATGGCAAGCACAATATTTTGCAAGCTGTTTGTTGATGCCGCGCTGCGTTTTGGAGGAAAAAAGAAAGGGCAGGGATTTAACTAAATGGTCGAATTTGTACAAACTTCGCGATGAAATGGGAGTGAGTATTTCCAATTTAACTAACCGCTTGCAAGAGTTTGATTGGATTTACATTCCTAAAGGAACTCGCGAGATTTATCCGGGGAAAGATGCCGCCAACGGACAGCAACGGTTGTTCGGATAGAATTTAATTTAATTTGAGGTTTGAGAGAGATTCTCAAGCCTCAATTTTTTATGGGTGTGAGGAATGACGGAAACAAATTTAGAAAATAGTGAAGAAGAGCGAAACTGGAGACAAGACAAGCTGCTGACTGTTGATGAGATCGAGAGGCTTCAGAGAGGGGGTGAAAACATTCATCTACTCAAAGGCAGACGCAATGCTTCAAAAAGAGACCTCTACAAAGACACAGCAGGGAATATTTATGTTAAACCTAAAGGTGGTATTGGGGCAGGTGAATTCACGGGTTTGAATATTAATGATTTTTAATCGATCGAAGAGGTGCGGGCAGATGGAATCAGAAATTTACGCTTACTTTATGCTGACAGGAATGGAATTCGATCCAGATGAAGTGACTGCTAAGGTAAGCATCAAACCAACTGAAATTTGGAGAAAAGGAGACCCAATTAATTCGAGGGGTACTATGCGCCATCAGGAAAATGGTTGGACTGTGTATTCTCAAATAGAAAAATCTGCTGACTTAGAAGAACACATTAATTCTGTTTTTGAACAGCTTCAGGCAGGATGGGTTCCTTTGGTAGAGTTGTGCAAGTGTTATGCTGCGGAAATTGCTTGTGTCATTTATTATCGAAGTGGCAGCGTGCCTGCTATCCATTTCGATCGAGATATTGTCGATCGGGCTGCTAAACTGAATGCAGAAATCGATGTCGATCTCTATGTTTTACCAAATGAAAGTAAATCTGACAAGGCATCAAGCAGATCGGCGATCGACCTTTGATTCTGATTCTCGAATCTCAAATATTTGATATTACTTACACGCAAGGAGGCAAAAAAATGGAAAGCAAACGAGTAGCAGATTTGACAGTGGAAGAACTGCGATCGATACTTCTAGAAACCAAACAGGTATCGGAGTTGACCGTTGGAGAATTGAAAGCGATAATTGCAGAGGTAGTAGATTTGCGGTTGAGTTATTGGCTAAATACAGTCAATAAAAAATCCTCTGCCGTGCTTCCGAAAAGAACTAAAGAAGAACAAATGCAGAGAAATTTAGCAGCGATCGAGTGGTTGCGAACCTGGCGAGAAGAAGGAGATACAGAGGAACAAACGAAGACATTTGAATATTTGCAAAAAGTATTAGATCTAGTCAACCAAAAATCATCCGCCGTGCTTCCTGAAACTACTCAGGAAGCACAAATGCAGCAAAACTTAGAAATAGTAGAGTGGCTAGATAAATGGGCAGAAGAAGGAGATGAAGAAGAACAGCGCGAAACTTTTGAATACCTGCAAAAAGCCTTAGATGAAGACCGCCTCTCATCCCAGCGACTGTTATTTCAAACACAATGATATTATTATTAGATTCTGGGCATTTAGGAATATTGACGAATCCCAAAGGGTCGCCTGTTACATTAGAATGTCGGATGTGGGTGCGTTCTTTGTTGCTGAAAGGCTACAAAGTAAAATTACCTGAGATAGCCGACTATGAGGTGCGGCGAGAGTTGCTTCGTGCCAAGAAACTAGCAGGGGTTAAACGGCTTGATGACTGGAAACAAAGGCTGGAATATTTGCCGATAACAACACCAGTGATTCTCAATGCTGCCGAGTTGTGGGCAGCATCGCGTCAAGCAGGAATACCAACAGCAGATCCCAAAGAACTTGATGGGGATGTGATTTTAGCAGCGCAAGCTTTGCTGGAAGGTGAAGATGGGGAAGCAGTTGTAATTGCTACAACAAATGTCGGGCATTTATCTAGATTTGTGGATGCTCGCGAGTGGCAAAATATAGAATAATAAAATTGTCATGCTTTAATCTAATTTTAGGGTGCGCAGTGCGCACCTTACCGTCGATCGAATTATGCTAACAAATATCAGTCTCGTTATCGAAGCTTGCCAGCAGTTGAATATCCCTTATGAAATTATCGCGCCCAATCAAAACTTAATTAGAATCAAACTGCACGATCGCCCTTATTTCTTTGTTAATTACAGTATGCCGTTTGACGGCGAACCAATCGTATATATTTTTAGAGACAAAGAATATACTTATCACTTGCTGAAAGGCAAGATTAAAATTCCCAAAACTCTCGCATTTTTGTCGCCTTTTTGCGATGAAAAGTATCGGAAATATTTGCAGTTTCAAAATTGCGAAGAAATTGCAGCCGAGGCGATCGAAACATTTGCCTTGCCTGTGGTTGTTAAGAGAAATCGCGGTTCGGCTGGAAACAATGTATTTCTGTGCCAAACAGAGGAACAGGTTAAAAGCGCGATCGCCACTGTATTTAATGTCAACAGCAAAGATTATGACTATGTTTGCCTAGCTCAAGAATACATTGAGATCGATCGCGAATATCGAGCTATTTTTTTCGATCGCAAGTTGGTTTTGCTCTATGAAAAAGACAACTCAAACGCCGAATTTGCAGGCAATTTAAGCCCGCTGCACTGGGATGGTGCTAAAGCCAAGTATATTAGCAACTCTAACATTATCTCGGAAATTGAAGAGTTTGTGCAACCAGTTTTTCAAGAGATTAGCGTTAATTACTGCGGGGTGGATGTAGCGCTCGATCGAACTGGACAATATTGGTTAATTGAGATTAACTCAAGTCCTAATTTTGATGTTTTTGTGAGAGATAACGATCGGCAGATTGCGGTAAATATGTTTAAAAACATTTTAGAAAGTTGGGTTATTAATAAAAAGCCGTAAGCAAGGGATTTTAAATATGGGCTATAACTGAGGAACAGGCTAGAAAGATCCGGTGACGAAGAGGGCGATTGCTTTTTGATAAAAAGAGGACATAGACAATGGACAGCCAGCAGCTTAGACAACTCATCAGCCAGCAAGAAGGTTTGAAATTAGACTTCAAGCGGGAACTACACAAATTAAAAGACGCCGATCGAAATTATGCAAAGCAGCAACGCGATGAGTTCATCAGAGATTTTCTCTCGCTGACGAATGGCAATTTTAACACTGCTGACCAAACAGGCTATCTGATTGTAGGAGTTGGAGATGAGTTAAATCCTGATGGTACGAGAGATTTATTTGATATTAGCAACCCCCTAACTCCCAAACAAATTCTGCAAAGGGTGAACTCTGCCTGCGATCCTCCTATTCCCGATGTTCGCTGTGAAACAGTTAATATAGATAGCAAAAATATTTTCGTGATTTCTATCCCGCCAAGTCCCCACGTACACAAAACACTCAGAGATTTAACAACACCGAGTAAAACTTATCCTGCAGGAACTGTTTTTATCAGGCGAAATGAGGAAATTTTTCCAGCGACTTCAGATGAATGCGATGTTCTTCTGAAGGACAAAGAACGAGTTTTTGCCAATCTGCGACGCGAAAAATACGATAATCTGGAGTGCAGCAGTGTTGTGGAGTTTGTAGGGCGAGAACGGGATATTGCAAAACTGGATGATTTGTTACAGCAACAGAATAATTTGCCTGCTGTGGCGATTATTGGCATGGGCGGAGTTGGCAAAACAGCACTTGCCAATCGCTACGGACAGCGACATTTAGAAAGATTAGGTGATAGTGTCGGTGGTGTTTGTTGGATTGATGTCAGAGATGGAGATGTAGGGCTTCAAATTGTTAGTTTTGCCCGGAGTATTTTAAATCTGAAGCCACCAGATAATTTTGATTTGCCAAATCAGTTGAGGTACTGCTGGCAAAGTTGGCCGTTGGGAGATGTGCTGCTCGTATTTGATAATGTCACAGACTACAAACAACAGGTAAAGCCTTATTTGCCACCAAAATCATCTGGATTTAAAGTGTTAATTTCATCGCGGGAAAAGTTGGGGCGAGGTTTGGCCTATTTGCAGTTAGATGAACTGAAAACAGAGGCAGCATTGAGACTTTTGGAAGTGCTAATTGACGATCGGAATCGTTTTCAGGGGGAATTAGATGTTGCCGAACAAATCTGTAAGTGGCTTGGCTATTTGCCTTTAGGGTTGGAATTAGTGGGGTGTTATCTTTATCGCCGCCAAGATTTGTCATTGGAGGCAATGCTATCGTTACTGGAGGAAAAGCGACTCAGACACATAGCTGTCCAAAAACCTGACCCGACAATGACTGCCCAATTGGGAGTAGCTGCTGCGTTTGAGTTGAGTTGGGAGCGATTAGATGAAAACGCCCAAAAATTGGGCTGTATGCTGAGTTTATTTGCATTGGCTGATATTCCTTGGTGGTTAGTGGAAGGAGCATACTATTATCTGCCCACATCAGAAGATGAGGAGATTGATTTAGAAGTTTTGGAAGAAGCTAGGGCTGACTTATTAAATTGCCATCTGCTAAAGTCTGCGAGTGATTCAGCCTGTCGTTTGCATCCCCTAATTCGAGAATTTTTGATAGGGAAGCGAGAAGAATCAATACAGTTGAAAGAACTTAAAGAAGCATTTGTAAACGCAATGGCGACAGTCGCCGATCGAATCCCTGACTCACCCACCTATCAGCAGATTCAAATAACTGCCCCTGCTATTCCCCATGTGGCAGAAATAGCCACAGAAAAAAACTTGATGAATTTACTGAATGACAAGTATTTAACAGTGCCTTTTGTAGGCTTGGGTCGATTTTATAATGGTCAAGGATTATTTGATCGAGCATTACCTTGGTTTGAGCAATGCTTATCCGTAACTCGCTCTCGTTTTGGATCGGAGCATTCTCAAGTGGCAACAAGCCTCAACAATTTAGCTTGGGTCTACCAAACTCTAGGTCGCTATAGCGAAGTTGAACCCCTATTACTAGAAGTTTTGAAACTAGACCAACGCTTGCTCGGAGAACAAAACGTTTGCGTCTCAAAGAGTTTAATCAATCTCGCTAGCCTATACCAGCTTCAAGGTCGTTATGATGACGCTGAAACTATGTTTTTGCGAACCTTAGAACTTAGCAAATACTGGCGTGAAGAAGATAGTAGCCTTCTCATAACCTGCTTGAACCATCTGGTAGCCCTATATTTTGAACGAGATGAATACGAAACAGCAGAATTTGTATTAATGCAAGCTATATCTGTATTAATGCAAGCTAGAGAGGAGAGCCAAGATTTTAGCGATATTAACCACTTGCCTAATTTACTGAACTATTTAGCACGTATTTGCAAGCATCAACAACGAGACGATGAAGCCGAAGAATTTTATAAGTTAGCCTTAGTAAAAACACAGCAATTAGTTGGAGATAATCATCCTAATTTCGCTACAGCTATGAACAATTTAGCTTTGTTCTACCTTGAAAAAAACAGTTACAGTAAAGCAGAAACTTTGTTGATTAAAGTTTTAAAACAGAGGGTAATGTTTTTGGGAGAAGAACATCTTGATATAGCAAATGTCCAACATAATTTAGCATATTTATACGATTCTCAAGGTCGCTATAGTGAAGCAGAGCCTCTACATTTACGAGCTTTAGAAATAAGAATTCGCTTGCTAGGAGAAGAGCATCCTGATGTGGCAACTAGCCTGAACGATTTAGCCTATTTATATTACTGTCAAGCTGAATACAGCCAAGCAGAACCTTTGTTTGTCAAAGCATTAAAAATCCGAGAAAGCTGCTTGGGTAAAGACCATATCCAGGTCAAAAACAGCCTCAAAAATTTGGCTTGTTTTTATTTAGATCTGGAACGCTATACTGAAGCAGAACCGCTAATGGTAAGACTTTTAAGAATTCTTCAGCGCAAGTTAGGCTCGAAACACCCTGAAACTGTTGACTGTCAAGAAACCCTTGAAATGCTTCGCCAAGATCTCAACTCCCAAAACAGAGATTTGCCAAATTTTAAACATAAAGGCAAGAAAGGCAAATCTCGTAAAAATCGCAATAACTTCTGGGAACTCTAGAATTTATAAAATCATGTTGCTGAGTGCGTTAATCAGAAATATTGTAGGGACACGGCACTGCCGTGTCCCTACGCGATCGAGGCATTTTACAAACCATCAATCACGAAGGAACATCGGCTTCGGCTGCAATTACGACTGTTTTCTTCAGCGCAAATGCGGCAACGATAATACCAAAGATCGCCAGAATTGCCGTAACGTAAAAAGCGTTGGTATAGCTACCAAAAGTATCGCGAATTTTCTCAGCTACAATTGTCCCGAAAAACGCTCCCACTCCGTAGGCAGTAAACACGATACCGTAGTTTTTCGCGTAATCTGCCGGATCGAATAAGGTTAAAGTTGCTGTCGGCGCGATCGCCAGCCATCCCCCCAAAGACAGCCAAAACAAACAAAATGCAATCAGATAAGTTGCGACTTGTCCCGCGCCTGCTTGAGTCATCATAATCGAGGCAATTAAGATGAGAATGTAGTTCGCGATCGCGGCATATTTTGGCTTGAATCGATCGGTTATCCAACCAAAAATCGGCCGCCCCAAACCGTTAAATATGGCAAACAGAGAAACCGTTGCCGCAGCGGTTCTCGCATCTAATTTGACAATTTCCTGCGCTACGGGTGAAGAAATTCCGATCGCGCCCAATCCCACAAATGTGCCTATCGTGTAGCATACCCACAGCGCGTAAAATGTAGGAGATTTCACCATCTGCGCGCGATCGCTACCTACAGTTGTTGTTGTTTGATAAACCGTAAACCCTGCTGGTGTCCATCCGGCGGGTGGCCTTTTCAAAGTTGCCGAAATTGCCAAAACAATGACGGTAAAAGCGATACCTAAAGTCAGAAATGTTTGGCGGAGTTGATAGGTATCTATTAAATATTTCGCGATCGGTGCGGTAATTAAAGGCGACAAACCAAACCCAATTACTGTTAACCCAACTGCCAATCCTTTCTTATCGGGAAACCACTTTGCTGCTACTGCTAGCGGTACGCCGTAAGCAATTCCCACCCCGGCACCGGCGATAACTCCATAGGTGATTGCAAGGACAGTAATATTGGGTGCAAACGCCGATAAAATATAGCCAATTCCTGTCACGATGCCGCCGACAGCCGTCACGGTGCTAGAACCGTATCGATCGATAAAAAATCCCGCAATTGGCATCAGTACGGCGTAAACGACTAACAATATCGTAAACGGCAACAAACTCTCCGTCGCGCTGATATCGAGCAGCTTTTCTAACGGCTTTCTAAAGATACTCCAAGAGTAAACTGTACCGAGACAAAGCAAGACGATTATTCCCAAGGGGACGAACAGCCATCTGCCTTTTTCCGCTGGCATTCCGAAAACTTTTGTTTCGTCCATGTTCTTAAATTTTTATCGATGCTATATCGATCGGTAATGGGTATCCATTCCCTGATTAGTGGTAAATTTACTATAATTTTGTTCCCAGTGCAATGGGTTTGTCAAAAAAAAATATTAAATTTATTATTAAACTGCAAGGGGGCAGTAAGCTCTAGAAAGAGGAGAGAAATTTATCGTACTTGTGTTGTAGGATTGAATGCGAGTTTGCGTTCTATCGGATTAGTTTGTAGTGGGACTTTAGTCCTCTAAAACTGCAGACTGAAGTCCTCACTACGAACCTTTTTGAGTTGAGGTTTTGTGGGGCGCGCAAGTTTTGATTACATTCTTTCTAGGACTTTAATTCCCAACAACTCCAAACCTAATTGCAAAGTTCTTGCTGTCAAATCGCACAAAATTAACCGCGAACTCCTCAACGGTTCCTCAGCTTTCAAAACCGGACACTGTTCGTAAAATTGATTGAATTTTTGACTCAATTCAAACAAATACTGACAGATGCGATTCGGTAGCAAATCGACACTCACATCATTGACAACTTCATTTAACTGCAATAAATGCTTCGTCAAAACTAACTCTGCATCGGAGTCCAAAATCACTTTGGCATCAGCATTTAAATTGTCAAAATCAATCTTGCCACTGCGGGCAATTCCTTGCACTCGCACGTAAGCATAGAGCATATAAGGAGCAGTATTTCCTTTCAAACCGAGCATTTTGTCGTAACTGAAAGTATAGCTGCTGACGCGATTTTGGCTCAAGTCTGCGTACTTAACTGCACTCAAACCGATGACTCGGGATACTGCCGCAATAAACTCTTCAGTTTCGTGTCTGTTTTCTTCTGCCAATCTCGCTTCTAAATCTTGGCGTGCGCGAACAATTGCTTCGTCTAGCAAATCCTGCAATCGCACGGTATCGCCCGATCGAGTTTTTAATTTTTTGCCATCTTCTCCCAAAACTAAACCGAAGGGAACATGCACGATTTCTATATCTTCGGGAATCCAACCGGCTTTTCTGGCTACTGCAAATACTTGCTCGAAATGGTTGGCTTGTCCCGAATCTGTCACGTAAATTAACCGTTTTGCACCATCTTCTTTGATGCGGTAGCGGATTGCTGCTAAATCTGTGGTTGCGTAATTGTAACCGCCGTCGGTTTTCTGCACGATTAGCGGCAGGGGTTCGCCTTCTTTGTTGGTGAAACCTTCGACAAAAACGCATTTTGCGCCGTTATCTTCTACTAGCAATCCTAACTCAGTTAAGTCTGCGATAACTGCGGGCAATAATGGATTGTAAAATGATTCGCCGCGTTCGGTTAATTTGATATCGAGCAAGTTGTAGATTACTTGAAATTCGCGCCGCGATTGTTCGCACAGCAGTTTCCAAGCGCGGGTAGTGTCTGCTGCACCTGCTTGCAGTTTGACTACTTCTTGGCGGGCGGTTTCTTTGAAGGTTTCGTCTTCATCGAAGCGCCGTTTTGCTTGGCGGTAAAATGCCACTAAATCTCCTAAATCTAAGGCGTCTGCTGTGGTTAATGCTTCGGGATGAACTTCGCGCAAGTAGGCGATTAACATTCCGAATTGCGTGCCCCAGTCGCCGATGTGGTTGATTCTGAGTACGTCGTTACCTTGAAATTCTAAAATGCGGGCGATCGAATCTCCGATGATTGTCGATCGCAAGTGTCCGACGTGCATTTCTTTGGCTATATTCGGACTGGAAAAGTCTACCGCCACTTTTTGCGGTTTTTCTGTTAATTCAATTCCCAAACGGGGATCGGCCGCGATCGCACTTATTTGCGCTTCTAAATAAGCTGGTTTCAGCCTTAAATTGATGAATCCGGGGCCGGCAATTTCTGGGGTTTCGCAGATGTCGGCGATGTCGAGATGCTCGATAATTGTAGAGGCGATCGCCCGCGGTTGCTTGCCTAATTTTTTCCCCAAATTCATCGCGGCGTTGCACTGAAAATCTCCAAATTTGGGATTGGTTGCCGCTACTAACATCGGATCGGTTCCCGCTGCACTTTCACCGAATGCGGAGGCGAATGCTTGGTCAAATCTTGCTTTTAATTGTTGGACGATCGAGTTCATAATTAATTATTTAGACTTGTGATTTGGCACGTTCTCTAATGAGTTTTAGGATGAGTTTCAGGATGAGTTTTAGCGAGCAAAACTTTAATGATTTTGTACGCCATTCAAATTGGGTGCGATCGCGATCGCTCGCACAAATATCACAGATTACAGCTTATCACAGTTGCAACTGCTACACAAATAACCAATTTCTGAAGACTCAAATCTCAAAATTCCCCACCTAAAATCTCAAATCTCAAATCTTGCGTTCGGCATCACTTGCTTTGCATGCACGGATCGCAGTCGCTTGCAGTTGCAACTGTTACACAACGCGCCATTATCCTCAAACTCGCATCTAAAATTTAAAATCAAAAATCAAAAATCGCGCGATCGAAGTCACTTGCTTTGCTAGCAAGGATTACAGTCGATCGAATTTGCAAGCGCTATACAAATGGCAAATAATTGCATTTATTTATTATAACAATCCGGAAATTTGGAGGCAGGTTAGGTATCTAACTAAAATTAGAGTATGTTAAAATGTTGCGTACAATACTTCAAAATTGTATCAAAAGGAAGTTGTCATGTTATCCCAACCTATTTTTGGCGATCGCTCGTTGAGCCAAGCCTTTTATCGAACAGTCATCGAGCGATTCTCCAACGCTTTCAAGCCCTCAGTTCGAGCGCTATTAGCAGAGTGTACCTTTGGTTTCGCCCCCAGCCCCGAGGGAATCAAAACCTTTTTCGTTGTCGCGCCGGCGCTGGAAGTTGCGGAGGAACTATTGGCAGAAATTGACACTATATTAGCTCGTACTGCCGAACTCATGGTAGGAGTCGGACAAGTAGCCCTGTGCGCGATTCCTCCGGGAAATGAGCCGCAGCAAACTGTCGATCTGCAAGAGTTAGAAAAAGTTCCCAGCGAGTGTCTGGTTTGCAAATTCTTCTCAATTATTGGCGACAGCGAAGCGAGCGATAGCTAAAATCGATAGCTAAAAATTAAAAAAGTGCGATCGACAATTTCCCGCGCTGGTGAAAAGCTATCCCTCGGGGTGGATCGATAATTGTCTCTTAGTTAAGATTGCTGGAATTGCAGGAGTGCAGGTAATTCGATCGCGCAACCGCCACAGCGGCAAGCAGGCAAATTCTAGGTAAATTTCAGCCCGCTTGTCACCCGATCGGACTTTTAGGCTATTTTTCAACAAAAATGCGAGCGCAGGCAAGCTGTTATCTAAAGTAGGTTGGGTCCAACGAAGTGAAACCCTCCGCAACGCGCTTGCCCAACACAATAGCGATCGAACACAATCTTAGATCTCGATCGGGATTTGCGCGATCTTACCGCAGTCGGTTGGGTTGAGGAACGAAACCCAACCTACGCAAATCGCCAGCGCTCGATCGAACACAATCTTAGATCTCGAACGAGATTTGCGCGATCGTACCAAAGCAACAGCGTTGTTTGCCGAGATTCAAGGCTGCAATACAGTATTTTCGCCAATAAACCCGGTTTCTACCTAAGTACAGAAAAATTTTAGCTAAAAAATTTTCACATTAAATTTTAGATTTAAAATTGGCAATTCAATCTAAGATTAATATTCTGAAATCTTCTATATTGAATCGAGCCATGACGACGGTAAAACTTACTCCCAACCCCAGCTTTAGTTTAACAATTCGGGTTGCCCTACCGAACCGGATCGGAATGCTGGCAAGCGTAACTAGCGCGATTTCCTCGGTAGGCGGCAACTTCGGCCAAATCAACATGATCGAGCAAACTCGTGCCATGACGGTTCGCGACATCACTGTCGATGCTTTCAGTACCGAGCACAACGAACAGATAGTGCAAGCGGTAAAAGCATTGCCCGATATCAAAGTGCTCGACGTGTACGATCGCACTTTCAGCTTGCACCGCAGCGGCAAAATCAGCGTCCAAAGCAAAATTCCGCTCAAAAATCAGTCAGATTTGGCAATGGCATACACTCCCGGAGTCGGCCGCATTTGCACGGCAATTGCCAACGACCCCCAACAGGTTTACAACCTCACAATTAAGCAAAATACTGTTGCCATTGTTACAGACGGCAGCGCTGTTTTAGGACTGGGAAACCTCGGACCGGCTGCCGCGCTGCCAGTCATGGAAGGCAAAGCCATGCTGTTTAAAGAATTTGCCGGAGTTGATGCTTTTCCTATCTGTTTGAACACGCAAGATACTGATGAAATCATTCGGACGGTGCAGAATATCGCCCCAGTGTTTGGCGGCATCAACCTCGAAGATATTGCCTCTCCCCGCTGCTTTGAAATCGAAGCCACACTGCGGAACACTCTAGATATTCCCATTTTTCACGACGACCAACACGGCACTGCGATCGTCAGCTTAGCAGCATTAATTAATGCCCTAAAATTCGTCCAAAAATCAATGGAAGAAGTGTGCATCGTGATTAACGGTGCCGGTGCTGCCGGAGTAGCGATCGCCCGTTTGTTGCGCAAAGCAGGTGCCGAACACATTATCATGTGCGATTCCAAAGGTGTCCTGTCAAAAGACCGCACGGATCTCAACCCAGAAAAACTCGAATTTGCCGTACCTTCCAGCGGTACTTTAGAAGATGCGATCGCCGGTGCTGATGTATTTTTAGGCGTCAGCGTTCCCGGAGTTCTCACGCGATCGATGGTGCGATCGATGGCATCAAATCGGATTGTTTTTGCCATGGCAAATCCCATTCCCGAAATTCAGCCAGAATTAGTGATGGATGATGTGGCAATTATGGCCACCGGACGCAGCGATTATCCGAATCAAATTAACAATGTTTTGGCATTTCCCGGCATATTCCGAGGTGCTTTGGACTGCAAAGCTACTACAATTACTCCAAGTATGTATTTGGGAGCAGCCTACGCGATCGCCTCTTTAATCAAGCCTTCCAAACTTCACAAAGAATACATTATTCCCTCGGTATTTGACGAGCGAGTAGCAACTGCTGTCGCCGGTGCAGTGCAGTTGGCCGCCCGCACAGATGGTGTCGCCCGCGACTAATTAAGTGAAGGCAGAAGAAAGGTTTGTCATTGGTCATTAGTCATCAGTCATTGGTCATTGGTTATTGGTCATTAGTCATTAGGAAGAAGGAAGAAGGAAGAGATTGCTTCTGCTTGCAAGCAGATAATGCTTAAAAATACAAGCGTATTTAAGCACTATCTATAGTTATTTCTGCCTTCAGATCTCTTGCTTCCTCAGTCGGGAATTATGCGGGTTCTGGCGTCGGAATCATCATTTTTTGAATGCAGTGCGAGCGTCGGAAACTCGCGAATTCTCAACGTTCGCGAACGCGAATTCTTTAGGCTCATGAATTATCAAGATTCGCGGATTCTCGCTCCTCGCTAATTCTTGCTCAAAACGCTGATTTATTTAGCGATCTAAACCATCAATTTTTGAGTGCAGTGCGAGCGTTGCCGCTCGCGAATTCTCAAGATTCACGCATTCTTGACGAGCGCGAATTATTTACCATCAAATAGTTGGACACGCTACTAATAGCGGTAAAGTGCGTATTGCATGCCTATATGCAGGGGTTTTGCGTAAATCCCGTACAGTCAAGGTCGAGAACCAAGAATTACTAGATAAACCCAGTTGCAGGGCGAGTCAGATAAGTGATAAAAATCACAACTTAAAAGCTTGTAGAAAGTATAAAATAAAATCCTACCATCCCAGTCATGTAAAATGCAAAGCCAGTTAAGAAAAGCCAAGAGCGATCGCTGCAAGCATAAATTGTTAGAAGTAAGCCCGATCGGGCTTGCTTTGTGCCGGACAGACGGGACTTTTTTGGAACTAAATCCAGCTTTTGCAGCAATTATCGGCTGCACAGTTGCAGAAACGATCGACCTCAACTACTGGGAAATAGCGGGATCGGAGTGCGATTGCCAAGAAACAAAATACCTGCAAACTTCGTCAAAAAATAATAGCCGTGCAGGCGCGATCGAAACAACTTATAAATTCAAAGACGGTCATCTCGTACCCGTGCAAGTTTCCGAGCGGGTAATTGAAAAAGATGGAGAGCGCTTGCTGTGGGTAAGTGCGGAAGCGATCTTAAATTTGGATGGTGAAAATAGCAGCGATTCACAGACAGCAGCAGCAAATTCGTGCAATTCAAACTTGGAACGATCGCTGGCACAGCGCACTGCCGAACTCGCAGAAAGTAACGCACAACTGCTAGAGGCTCGGGAAAAATTGCGACTGCAAAATCAGATTCTCGACAACATTCGAGAATCGGTGATTTGTACGGATATTAACGGTCAAATAATTAGTTGGAATAAAGCTTCAGAAAGGTTGTACGGCTATCAGGAAAATGAAGTTAAAGGTAAAAATATTTTTCTGATTTATCCGCCAGAAGATCGCGAATTAATGTACCAAAAAATTGTAGATCCCCTACTAGAAAAAGGCACCAACGAAGTAGAAGTTGTTGCCTGCCGCAAGTCAGGAGAACAGTTTTACGTTCACGTGTCGCTGTCGCTATTAAAAGACAGTAACGGAGAAGTTTGCGGCACGATCGGCTACTCAACAGATATCAGCGATCGCAAAGCTTTAGAACAAGAATTAGCGCGAAAACAAGCTTTATTTGATGCTTTTTTTATCGACTCGCCTGTCGGACTTTGTATTCTGAACGAGGAATTCAAATTTGTACAAATTAATTCAGCGCTTGCCCAAATCAACGGATTCAGCATCGCCGAACATATTGGCAAAAATATTGGCGAAATCCTGCCGCCCGAGGCGACTTCAATTTTAGTGCCTTTATATCAAGAAGTTTTAGACACAAAAAAACCCCAGCTCTGCATTGAAATTAGCGGCGAAACCCCCCAACTGCCGGAAGTCATGCGCCACTTTACAGCCTCTTATTTTCCCCTGCTAGACGGCAAGGAAGAAGCGATCGGCATCGGTGCAGTGGTAATCGAAACTACCGATCGCAAACAAACAGAAGCAGCGCTGCAAAAAAGCGAACAACTCTACCGCAAACTGGCTAGCAACTTTCCCAACGGTGCGGTGATGCTGTTCGATCGAGATTTGCGCTACACCCTCGCTGAAGGTACGGAATTAGCAGCAGTAGGTCTTTCTAAAGAGTTAATGGAAGGCAAAACAATTTGGGAAATATTTCCCGAAGAATTCTGCGGTGCTGTCGAGCCAAATTACCGGGCGGCGCTATCAGGAGAAACGGTTGTTACGGAATTTACTTATAGCAGCCAACACTATCTCGCCTATACTTTGCCAGTCAGAAACGATCGGCAAGAAATTACTGGCGGAATGCTGATGACTCAAAACATCAGCGACAGGAAACTAGCGGAAGAAGCGCTGAGAGAAAGCGAAGAACGGTATCGCCGAATTGTAGAAACTGCCGCTGAAGGAATGTGGAGTATTGATGCTCTAAATAATACGACTTTTGTCAATCAGAAAATGGCCGATATGCTGGGCTACAAAATAGAAGAAATGCTCGGCGAATCGCTGTTTGCTTTTATGGATTCCGAAGGCATGGCAATTGCCCGATCGAATCTGAAACGCCAGCGTTTGGGGATGGGCGAACAGTACGATTTTAAGTTCCGCCGTCGCGATGGCAACGATGTGTGGGCGATAGTTTCTGCTAGTACCTTGTTTGACAAACAGGGAAGCTATGCAGGCTTGTTTGCTATGGTTGCCGACATTACCGATCGCAAGCAAGCTGAAGCAGCATTGCAGCAATCCGAAGCCAAATTTCGATCGCTCTACGAATTAACCAGTTTGCCCGTTTTGATGTTAGATGACAAAGGGATTTGCAGCGCCAACAGCGCGATCGTAGAATTATTTAGATACACCAGCCAGTACGATTTGTGCGGCAAACATCAGGCAGAGATTTCGCCACCAATTCAACCCAACGGCCGAGATTCTTTGAGTTTAGCTGCCGAAATGATTGCCCTTGCTTGCGAACGGGGAAATCACCGTTTTGAATGGATTCACCGACGCGCCGACGGTACAGATTTCCCCACAGAAGTGGTGCTGACACCGATCGAAATGGACGATCGAATCATCATCGAAGCCGTCGTTCAAGATTTAACAGAACGCAAGCAAGCAGAACAAATTTTAGTGCGATCGGAACAATCTCTCAGACAGCAAGCTCAACGAGAAAAACTGCTCAATCAAATTGCCAGCCAAATCCGCAACTCTTTAGATTTAGACACAATTCTTGAAACTGCGGTACAAGAAATTCGCAATTTGATACAGCTAGATTGGTGCCTGTTTACTTGGTATCGACCCAACAGCAACCCTCCAGTTTGGGAGACGGTTTATGAAGCAAAAAAAACCGATTTACCTAGCTCGCTCGGTTCCTATGTAATTGACGAAAAAACTAGCGTTATAGCGCAACATCTTTTGCGATTGGAAATGCTGCGTATTGATGACGTAAACACTTTTCCAGATCTAGAAGTATGCAATATTTTCCGATCTTGGGGAGTGAATTCAGTGCTGTCACTGCCAATTCAAACTACTGCAGGAGATATCGGACTAATTTGCTGCCATCAAGCTCAAAAGGTGGGAAATTGGAGTGATTCAGACGTTGAGTTAATGCAAGCAGTAGCCGCTCAAATTGCGATCGCGATCGACCACGCCGAACTATACACCCAAACACGCAAAACCGCCCTGCAAGCGCAAGCTCAAGCTCAAAAGTTAGAACAAACTTTGCACCAACTCCAACGCACGCAATCTCAGTTAATTCAGAGCGAAAAAATGTCGAGTTTGGGACAGCTAGTAGCGGGAGTTGCCCACGAAATTAACAACCCGGTTAATTTTATTTATGGCAACCTTACCTATGCTAACGAATACACTAAAAGCTTGCTCAAAGTTCTGCAACTTTACCAACAGGAATATCCCCAGCCGAACGCGGCAATTTTAGAGGAATTAGAAAAAGCTGAAATTGATTATCTAGTTGAAGACTTGCCGAAGATTTTATCATCAATGAAAGTCGGAGCCGATCGCATCCGCGATATAGTTTTGAGCTTGCGAAATTTTTCGCGACTCGACGAAGCGGAAATGAAACGGGCTGACATTCACGAGGGCATCGAAAGCACGCTGCTAATTTTGCAAAATCGCCTGAAAAATAAAGCCGATCGCCCGCCAATTCAAGTTATCAAAGAATACGGTAATTTACCGCTAGTTGAGTGCTATCCCGGTCAATTAAATCAAGTATTTATGAACTTGATCGGCAACGCGATCGATGCCTTAGAATTAGAAGTTAATAACTCGAAATCGCCCAAAAAATCTCGCGATAAAAATAAGAAACTAGAAATTAGGATTCGCACGGAAGTAACGGACGATCGCAGCATTATCGTCAAAATTGCTGACACTGGTTCTGGCATGAGCGAAGAAGTGCAAAAGCGTTTGTTCGATCCATTTTTTACCACCAAACCTATCGGCAAAGGAACGGGATTGGGTTTAGCAATTTCGCATTCAATTGTGGTAGAAAAACACGGAGGTCAGCTATCGTGTTATTCTGTAGTAGGAGAAGGTTCGGAATTTTCGATCGAGCTTCCCCTAAGATGAACAATCGACAGTTAATAAAAGTTTTGAGTTTTAAACTTTGAGTTTTGAGTTGAAGACATTTCTTAATTCACAACTCAAAACTCAAAACTCAAAACTCAAAACTCCCGATAGTTGACAGTTAATACCAATTCCTGTAGGGGCGGGTTCGCCAACAATAATTGACTCCCACAAACAATCTCGATAAACCCGCCCCCACCCCACAGATAACCCATATCAACCTCGATCGTCCGTCTCTTTAAAGATACAAGCGGCGGGTTCGCTAAGATCTATAATAAAGACGAGAGAACTCATAAACCCGCCCCGCCCAGCCGAGATATCGCGATCGAACAATTGAGTAAATTTTATGCAACCACTAGCAGAATTTTTAACACCGGAAGAGTGCGCCGAAGTCGATACGGCACTGCTGTCATCGAAGGAAAAATTTTCGGCAAGACTGGCAATTTATGCTTTGAGAGTGCTCAAACAAATTGCTGGAGAGACGGGTTTGTCAGTGGCTGATGTGACAGATCGACAGGTAATGGATTGGGTCAAAAAAGATGGTAGTATCAAACAGTCGATCGAACTTGATGCGAGTTTTGAAAACTTTTTTACAAATTTAGTGCTGGCGTCTTTGAGGCCTTTGAAACAAATTGCTGCAGAAGGTGAAAGCGCGATCGAACAATTAACAGTGAAACAGGTTGTGGCGTGGTTTGAAAAAGATGGAAAGATTCGCAGAGAAAAGGGTGTTGATGCGGCGTTTTTAAATTTGTGATAAAGCTGACGCGATCCGAGCAAGGATGAGTGGAAAAATGACCCGTACTTTTGATGCAAAATCTTATACAGATTTACTTGTTCGGTATCAACCCAAACCGATCGCAACTGAAGCAGAAAACGAGGCCGCGATCGCTCTTGCTTGCGAACTGGAACACCGCGAAACGCGATCGCTGGAGGAAGAGCTATTTTTGGAGCTTTTGATAACGCTGATTGAAAAATTTGAAGCTGAAAATTATCCAATCCCTGCGGGTAATGCTGCTTCAATGTTGCAACATTTAATGGATGCGAGAGAGTTGGACAAATTCGATCTGATTCCTATTTTTGGAACGGAAACAGAGGTTGAGAAATTGTTTGTTAGCGGCAGGGCGATCGAAATAGATGAAGCCCGAAAATTAGCCGAGTTTTTCCAAGTCGAACTTAGTTTGTTTCTTAATTTTGTCAGCGAACTTGAATGATATCAAAGGTATCTCGATAATTGTCAGCATTTTATCTAAAAGAAGTTGACCCAACTGTTTTTGCATCATCCATCCGCCTCGATGAAGAGCAAGATACATGGCTTCTGTCAAACATGACCAGGTTGTAATGAGAGGCTTTGCTAAGGGCATAACCGCATTTTGGTAAGCAGTGTGCTGAGGTTGAGTGCGATCGACCAGACAAAGTAAAACTCCTGCATCGCATAAGATCATAAATCTAAGCCTTGTTGCCGGTACTTGTTGAGTAGGAGTTGCTGATATTCGCTCTCAGGCTCATTAGTCGTTACTTCCAAGCGATCGACCTCCTCGAACCATTTTGCCCAAGCTTTAGCAATATCGCCTGGGAGTTTGGGTTCAGCTATTCTATTTTGGTGCTTGTGCATCACAAAGTCGATGAATTCGCTGACTTCTGGCAAAAATGATTCTGGAAGTTGCTGCAATTTGGCGATCGCGATCTCACGAATAGTCATAATAGTTGCCTCTTTCAGTCGTCTTTATTTTAATCGGGGGTCAAATGTTTGATAGGCAAATTGGAAAAATTAACTCCTGCAAACTTACTACTGGGCGGCATTGGCAGCTTTCCGACGATCGCGACGATGCAATCCGTTTAGCTAAAGCTAAAGCAGCTTCATTTGCAACATAACCGCCACTCTTAAGGGCATGGGCAAGTTTCTGAACTTCGCTACCTGAGACTGGTTGGGAAACGGTGTGCAGTGGGTACTTCATTACGAAACCTGGTTCACTAACTCTATCGTAATATACATTCTATTTTTGAGGTAAAAGTTTATGAAGATTAGTTATGATTCCGAAGTTGATGCTCTCTACATTAGACTTGTAGATCGAACCATATTTTAACACAATCATAACAAGCGATCGCCCTTATTTTAGCAGTCAAGAGTCGGCTTTACTGTTCTTGAGAAAATAAGCGATTGCTGCATCCCCCAAACCCTTTGTAGCAATTGTACTAGCTCCCGCAGACAGCACGCTACCCCAACCAGGTATGAACTTCAAAGCGATGTCAGCGATGCCCACCATTCCAGCATTTGCACCCGCAGCTACTCCCAAAGTTACCGCAAAATCTTTGACTGTTTGGTCCGAAAACTCCCGACCACTGAGCCAACCAATATACATCACCATAAAAGTTTGAATAGCTGCAACCGCTGGTATTGCTGCACCAGGTATCGGGTTTGCGGAGACAACGCCACTCAATCCAGAACAGGCTACAACAAGTGTATTAGCAGCAGTGAGTTGAATCTCTGCAAGGTGTGCCATTCGTGCCAAAGAGCCGCGTGTTTCTCTTGGCGTATATTTGATCATTGTTTCAACTAATTCAGTGATATTCCATCGGCCGTCGTCGTCAGGAAGTATCAAACCATTTATACCATCTTCATACTCAGCGTATGCAGCGGTTGGAACAACTTTCTTTATATGAGATCGCAACTTCTCTCGCTGTTTTAAATAACCATAGAAGTTTTGAACTTCTGCATCAATATTGCGATTTTTTCTCTCGTTTTTTGTGGGCAAAGTAACCTGTGGAGGAGATAATTCATCACACTTGGTTAAAACTCCAATCACGGGCAAATCCCGTCTATACTTCTTCTGAATTTCCGTGAGAATCAATGTACACATATCAATATCTTGTTGACTACCGCTATGAACTTCTGTCGCCTTGCATATAAAAAGAACAACATCTGGACACTCTTTGTTTACAGCTTGCATGATACTGTCCAATGGATCTTTTGCTGAATCGGCTTTTCTCGGAGCTTCTGCTTCGTGTAAACCACGTGTGTCCAGAATATGTAGTAAATCAACGCCGTTGTGATGATAATCTTTCCATTCAGCCTCGCCTGTCTCTGGCTTTGTATCACTCATTTCTGCAACTTTCAACCCGCATATTGCATTAATTAAGGATGATTTACCAGATCTAGATCGACCTATTACCACGATCCTTGGCGCTCGTAGTCCTTGCATAGCAGAAAGTAAATCGTTCAGTTTCTCTAGAATATCGCCTTTAAGGGGAACATAGTTTGGGAGATTATCAACAATTTTTAGGATTTCTGTTACTAAAGCTTCATTGCGGTTAATAGCCTTATTCGTCTCGTCAGAAACAGTCATATTCAAACTCCGTGTTTAGATAGTAATGAGGTGTGAAGCTTTGATAGCCAGAATCGCGGGCAAAAGTTGCTGCCTAAACTGTGCTATATTTTTGACCAATTTGTCGAAGCAATTTAGTGAAATTGTCCTTGTCAGATTCATTTAAAAACCTATCTACTACCTCTTTTAACCTAGACAAGTCATTGGTATAGTTCTTCTCAGATAGCTGTGAAACTAATTGCGACGAGAAAAATTTTACTAAATCCGGTTCATTAGATAAAACATCTACAACATCTTTCAACTTAGACAAGTTCTGACTGTACTTCTCGTCTGATAAAATAGCTACTACATTTTTTAATTGTGGCAACTTGTTTTTATACTTCTCATTAGAAACCAGATCCGATAAGTTTTTGTCACTCGCCGCTATAGTTACTAACTCTTGCAACTTAGATAAATTGGTAGAGTATTTCTCATCTGATAAAATATCTACTACCTTTTTCAGCTTAGACAACTCCTGTTTCTGCTTCGCGTCAGAGAGCAGTGAAGTTAATTTGCTTTCCTTCTTGACAAATTTTGCTAAATTTTCATACTTAATTGAATCAGCTTTTGAAAGAAATGTTTTCCAAGCCATTTTTTCGTTTGTAAATACAACACCCTCTTTAGCATCCTTAAAAACACTGTTGTCTATCAAAGCGATTACTTTTTCTCCAGAGTCAAGAAATAGCCATGAAGATAGCGCATTTGACAGTTTATCTAAGGGGATCTTAGGAGCAGAGAATCCCTCTTCCAATTGGTATTTTCCTGTTATATTCTTTTGCAAAAATTCACCTAAATAACCCGGAATGGTTTCTTCAGTATAGGTGTAGGTTCGAGTTTCTAACTGGTGCAGCACGGATGAATCGCGAGTCTTTCCAGATTTGAGCAATGACCAAATCCCAATTGCTACACCCCCTGCAACAAAAGCAGTACCGCCCGTGATTAAACCGAGTCCCCCAAGAGCCGAAATAGTGGCAGTAATAGCAGCAGCACCGGACAATGTACCAGCTACTTCCAAAGCAGTCGCAACAGTCCAAGCAGCTAAAACAGTTGCAGTACCGGCGATTGTTCCTGTACCAATTGCAATTCCCAGATTTTTTTGGTCTTCGCTATCCATTTCTGAAACTAACGCAATAGACAGTATTCCTGCTGCTCCTATTAGCGCCGCTCCTCCTGTTACTACGGCTAAACCACCCAGCATTCCTAAACCACCAGATGCGACGGAACCACCACCTAAAACAGCTAAAGTCGCGTTGGTTGCAGCCCCTCCATATAAACTACTAATACTGACACCTGTTGCTGTTTTTACTCCAAATGTACTCAGCATTTTCGTAGCTTGTGGAACAATTTCCGCTCCTCTGTCGAAAGCCTTTTTCAGTTCCTTTTTCACTGCTTCAACAGTTTGGTCAACATCAGCGGCTTTTTCACCAGAAGCAACTTGATTATCTAAATTTTGTTTGCTTGCTATTGAGTAAACAACTTTAGCATTTTCTGGAATTTCAGCATTACTGATGAATGAGTCTAGGGATTTTAAAGCTGTGGCATCTTCTACTCTTTTTCCAGCACGTACCTGCTGATAAGTTGACTTGTACTGTTTCCGTCGCTCGGGAGTTAATTCTTGGTTTTCCTCGATCAGTTTTACAAGAATGAAGTCCACTGTTAAGGCTGCTATCTTGGTACTGGCTGAAAGGTAGTATTGCTTGATTCCTAAAGGCAGTGCAGAAGCCGCAACAATTGAATCAATATCTGTGAGCGCCTTAAAGTCAGGAACCGGTTCGCTGGCACGGACGGAGGCAAAAGTTCCTCTAATTAGTTTCTTTTCTGCCTCAGTTAGTTTAGATTGACTTAATGCCATTTCAATGGCTTGCTCAGTTCCGAGTAAGCGCGAATTGTTACTGGCTAGTAGGTAACGATTTTTAATTGTGCTGTCTAGCTTTGAGGACGATATCACATAATCAAGAAAATCCAAGGCAATCACATCGTCAATATACTCACCATCCTCGATTTGCTCATAAACAGCTTTGCATTTAGCTTTGCTTGCTTGTTCTATAAATTGCGTATTTTTGTCAATTTCTTGATAAACTTGATCGGCTATTCTAATTTGTCGATCGTATAAGGTATGCAAAACTACAGTAATATCTTTACCTTCTTGACCGCGCCCTTTGATGGTAATCTCTTGGCTATCTAGAGCTTTGGAGGGAATTGCTACCTGACAAGGTTCTCCCGATCGCAAAGTAAATGTTTCTTTTCCTCCGTTGCGTGCTGTGGTATAAGGAACAAAAATATGATAGGTCTCCAACCTAGAGGGATTTTTATCTAATCCCTCGCTATCAGCCATAGCGCTAGCTGGATCGAGCAAATCTTTTGTCAATAAACCCAAAGTACCTAAAGCAACATAACTAAGAAAAGAGCGACGGTTGAGAGGAGAAATATTTAGATTAGTCATAACTGAGTATTTGTAGCTTGAAAGTAGTTTTTAGGCGAAATAATCAAATCCGAACTCTAATTTATCAAGTTCGTTACTTCCAAATTTACTAGCAAACTTACCCTGAGACCTAGTAGCCCAACCCAAGACCTCTGCTTGTTCCTAAAGCAGATGAGCTTGTTTTTTTGGCGCTAATTTTCCTTGCAACAAATCAAACTCTTCCTATTAAATCACCGACACCCAACTTTGTCAACAGGTGATTGACTACAAAACTACGCCTGTTGAGCAAACTGTAATTAAGCCAACAAGGACATCCGCGTGGTCAGATTGTTTTGCAACTTGCCTAAAATTACCCGATCGACTATTGTTCCTAGTAGATAGTAATCTATTCATTCCATGTATTCCTTCATATCCTCAAGCGGCTCATCAAAGTCATCAGGCAGCGGTAGAACAAACATTCCTTTCATTGTTCCGGCCACTCGATGCTTCTGAGTTGGCTTTTCTTGGGTTGAGTTTTTAGCCTGCTTTTCGAGCAAAAACTCAATATAATGAAGCACTTCTGTTTGAAGAGACTCAGGGAGTTCTGCTAATTTTTCTAAAATAACTGGCTGTATCATTTTTTACTCTCCTTTAAATTAGAGACAAACAATATAAAAGCATGAGGAGCTACTAGCAATATCTTCACCATCGTTCGATCGTTTAATTTTTTAGATAGAAACCTCAGCCTTAATCGGAACTTACCCCCGGAGGGGGTAGTTTCGGTGGCTGTATTCTTTGAGCTGTATTAGTTTTAGCCATTTGGCAGTGACAATTGTGTAGCCATGTAATTTCGTGCGGGGGGTAAGTTCCGCTTAATCCGCAAATACCTAAAGGCAAATCGCTCTAAATTTATACTACTAGCTCCCAATTAACAATTAGCCATTACCCATTACCCATTACCAATGACTAATGACTAATGACTAATAACTCTTCCCAATTACCTCGAAATAAAATGCACCCAAAAATTCCCATCAGGCATGCAAACCCGGCGGATTAACCGATAGGAATAGTGCAAATAAGCACCGCTAGCAGAAGTATCGTAACCGCTCTCAAACCACTCTCCATAGGGATCGTGAACGAAGAAACCGTCACTGTCGTAACCTACCACCACCACAATGTGACCGAAAGACGTAAAATATCCGTGAATTACAGCCGGATTGCCGCTAGCCAGCCAGTCTTGAACGTCATCAATCAGAGCATTTTCAGTAAAGTAATCCTGAGCTCCGTAATCCCTCACAATCTTCGCTAAATCGTTCGGGTCCCAGCGGCTGTAACCTTTTGCGATCGCGTATTCGTAAAGTTCGTCCTCAAATTGACCGGTTCTTTTGCGCCGCGGCACTCTCAAAAAGTCCAAACACATCGCCAGAGAAGTCACATTGCAAGAACCCGTAGGATTGAAAAAGTTATCCATTTGAGATCTGTAAGGCACCCCAAGTCTGACAGTTGGCGGATTCGGCTTGGGATAAAGCAACTTACCGTCGAGAGTAACTTGAGCGTGGGTGCCGAAAACATACCAAACTCCCGAACCTTTAAAAGATTGGTTGCGCAAAGCAACTCTGACATGCCCCCGAATCGGAGCAAAAGCAATGATTTCAAACTCTCTACCGGCGGGTATCGATTGTTTTTCCGCCTCCGGAAGCGCCGAAGAAGCCAGCGGCTTTGCTTTAAAAACCGTGTCTTTCGTTATCTTGAGCATCAGTGGAGGTTTGGGAATGTCCCCCGGTTTGGCTTCGATCAGCCTTTTGGCTGTTATTGCTCCCAAAAAACCCGGTTCGCCGCACTTCATCAGAGTTTGAAACCTGTGAAGGGCCGCTGTGGAAAGGGGGCCAAATATGCCGTCTACGGGGGGTTTGAGCAAACCCAAGTCAATCAGGCGGCTTTGAATTTGGCGGGAGAGGTCGTCGTCAGCAGCGATCGCTCTGGCATCGTACCTAATTTTAGTATTTAGAAAGTCTTGCAATCTCATGTTTCTGGACCAGCATCAATCGATTTTAGATTTTATGTTTGAGATTTTAGAATTACTCCCAAGGTTAAATCCTGGGACTTGCGATCGAATCGCTCGATCGCGAATAATCCCGAAATAATTCCAAGCTTATCCTCTCAGAAAATTGAGGCTATTCTACCGATCGCGCGCACCTTAAAGGCTTTGTATTAACTATTCGATACAAAACCCCAAAGGCGGCGCTCGATCGGATTGACGCAATCTCGACCAAAAATCGACGCTCGATCGGGCTTTTTCTGCTTTCTCAGGGGCGACAACCTGCAATTGACCTTTATGCAGCGCTGGGGCGGATGACAACGATACCGCAAGCATCTGGAGACAGATATTGACGCGCAGCATCCCGCAAATCTTCGGCAGTCTGGGCTTGGATGCAAGCGGCGTAGTTGAGAGCCGGAGCAATATCTCCTAGCATCGAGTGGTAGTAGCCGTATAAATTAGCTCGATCGCTCGGAGTTTCGTTGCCGAACACAAATCGGTTGGCTACTTGAGTGCGGATGCGGGAAATTTCGGCATCTGTGGCCAGTTCAGTTTGCAGGCTGCGGACATGTTGCAAAATTGTTGCTTCGACTTCTGCCAAATTTTCTGTTGGCAATTGAGCCGAAATCGAGAATACACCGCCCAGGCGCTGAGTCATGTTGCTGGAGGAAATCGACGAAACTAGCCCTTTATCTTCGCGCAAATCTTTCACCAAGCGAGTCGTGCGGCCGTGGCCCAAAATAGTCGCCAAAACATCCAGGGCGTAGGTTTCGGCAATGCGATCGAAACCGGGCACCCGCCACATCATTATCAATCGGGCTTGCTGGAGAGTGGGGTCTACAAATTCCTGGCGGACTGTTTCGGCAAACGGCAATTCAGGGGAATATGTCGGCGTTGGAGATTCTGGATAAACTTTGCCCTGGGATGCCGCGCTTCGATCTGCAAAACTTTCGGCGACAATGGCAATTAACTCATCAACCGGCAAATTACCCACAGCTACGGCCGTCATCGATGCAGGGCGATACCTGCTGCCGTGAAAATCGCGCATTTGCTGGGCGCTGAGTTGTTCGATCGTTGCGGTGGGACCGAGTACCGGTCGCCGGTAGGGCAACGTTTCAAAGGCCAATTCCATCGATCGCTGGTAGGTGCGGCGGCGGGGATTGTCTTCGGAACGTCTAATTTCTTCCAATACGACCAACCGTTCGCGCTCGAAGGCATCCTCGGGAATGCTGGCATTGAGCAAGACATCAACTTGCAGCGGTGCTAGCTCGGCAAAATCTTTCGGGGCGGTGGTGATGTAGTAGTTAGTGTAATCTTGGCTGGTGGCAGCATTCGTGACAGCCCCGCACTGTTCGATCACCCGTTCAAATTCACCACTCTGAATGCTGGGAGTGCCCTTAAAAATCATGTGTTCGAGAAAGTGAGCCATACCGTTGATGTCGTCAGTTTCGACGGCCGATCCCAGATTCAGCCACACGCTGAGGTTGACAGCATCGACGGGCAAGTGTTCGGCTATGACTGTAAGACCGTTGGCGAAATGGCGGACTGTAGGGGCGTTGAGGGGCGATCGTCCGGTCGATCTGAGCAGGGTTGATGTCATTTTGCTTTTGGGTTGATATTCTTCTCTTATCTTAAAGGGTGTTTAACCAAGGCATCGGAACAGAAGCGGCCGATCGACTGAAGGCTGGTGGCTGGTGAGGATGACAACTGGTACGATTTTTGGAGTTACAAATGACTGCTAAATTGATACAAAACACATCAGTGTCTAAAATTGCCGAAAAATACCGACAAGAAGGCTATAAAGTATTTAATGAATCCGTATCTGAATTGCTCGCCCTTGTCAATGAATTAATCAGTTTGGGGACTCCGCAGGCATCTTAAATTTTAGATTAAATTTAAGATTGTCATGAAACAGCAAGAATTGAAGCACAAATTAATACAGCAGATTGCAAGTTTATGAAGTACACTCCAGAAACCCGGTTTCTTTAAGAAACCGGGTTTCTCTGTACCTCACTAACCTGAAAAATGCTGTATGTCAACAAACATCTGTTGGCGATTTTGGAGTTCGACATCGGGAAAAATCGGTTTAATTTTGACTTTATCTTTGATTGTTTTAGCAATTTCAGCCCCCGTAATTGCGCCTTACGATGCTGGGGTCGATCGAGATTATTTGTCGCGTTTGGTGTCTCCTAGCGTCCGACATTGGTTCGGTACTGACAATTTGGGGCGGGATTTGCTGGTGCGGGTGTGGCACGGATTGGGGATATCTTTACTGGTAAGCGCGGTTTCCGTGGCTGCGGGCTTGTTTGCGGGCACACTTTTGGGGTTGGTGGCGGGGTATTTTCGGGGGTGGGTGGATGCGGCGATTGTAATGTTAGCGGATATTTTGCTGGCTTTTCCTTCGATTTTACTGGCGATCGCGATCGTCACCGTTACGGGACCGAGTTTGCCAAGTGTCATTATCGCCGTCAGCGCCGTGCAAGTTCCGATTTACATCCGGTTGACTCGGAGTACGGTACTGTCGCTGCGGGAGAGAGAATTCGTGTTAGCGGTGAAAGCTTTGGGCGCTAGCGATTGGCGGGTAATTTTGCGCCACATTTTGCCGGGAAGTTTGGGGCCTCTGGTGGTACAGGCTACGCTTTCGATCGGGACGGCGACGTTGGAGGCTTCTGGTTTGGGTTTTTTGGGTTTGGGGGCGCAGCCGCCGGCCCCGGAGTTGGGGACGATGCTTGCTGATGCTTTTAAGGGCGGATACGCACTTTCTGCGCCTTGGACTATTTTGTTTCCGGGTTTGTTGATTACTTTAATTGTTTTGGGTTTCAATCTTTTGGGGGATGGGTTGCGAGATATGTTCGATCGAACTTGATTTTGCAACCGCAGATGCAGGCGGATTAACGGGGATGAACGCTGATGGGATTATAGATGGAAATTACGGAAGAGCAATAATTTTAGGGTAAAAGTAAGAGACTGGCGATCGCAGGCAACAATTTACTGCAAGCTTCCACCAATGTCGCCGCACTGGGTAAACTTGCAATAGTGCCTTTGAGAATTTTCATTGCCGTTTTTCCAGCCTTTTGCATTGTGCTTTCTTGGGGATTTTTCCCTACTTCTGCCAAAGTTTTTACCTGTTCCAAGGCTTCAGCTTTATCATCCTCAGATAAATTAGTTTCAGCTTCGATCGCGCGTTGTAACTCAGTCAATAATTCTTTGATTCCCGGTTCATCTGGTTTAGCAGAATCAGATAATTGATTGATTGTATTGGCAACAGTACCGCTGATATCACCTAAACTCAAAGCTCCTGCACCGCTAGCGTTAACGGTGCCGCCTGAAATTTCAATCTTGCGACTTTGGTCGATTTGGTCGCTCATAGCTTTACTCTCCGATCTAGATTTCACTTCATTAGTAATCTTAACATTAACAGGTCGCTTAGCCAACAATTTTAGAAGTTCATTTAGCTCCGAACTTTTCTGACGGTAAAATGCGATTTCTCTATCTTTAGCTTGCTGTTCGGATTTGTGCTTGGCTTCTAAGTTTTTGATAATTTGCTCGTATGCCTGGATGATTCGAGTAAGACTTTCGTCACTTTCCATGATTTGGCTGAGAGTTTATGCTTACTTATCCTCCTGAGTAATATTAATCGATAGCGGCTGTTTAGCTAAAAGTTCATTGAGTTCTCTCATTTCAGCTATTTGCTGGCGATATAAGGCAATTTGCTCATCTTTATATTTTAATTCAGCCTGGTATTTTTGAGCGATCGCCCTTAATGACGCAACATCCTCCGATCCGGCGATCGACTCATTTTCCTGACTGGGATGAGCAGCGGTTTCAAGTTCTGTTAAACTTTTAGAACCTGCTTCGGAAATAGCTATTGCTTGACGGTACATTGCCATCTCGCAATCTTTAGCTCGCAATTGTGCTTGATATTTATCTTCAATAGCCTTTAACAGTAGTTCGTAGTTTTGCTTTAACTCGCGATAAATTGTAGCTTGTTTATCATCGGTCGGAGCATTGACAAAGATGGCAATTACTCCCTTTTCGGGATTTTCTATACTTTGGATTGACAATTCTGTGTTTTCCTTTGCAATCGCAGCTTGCAATTGCAGCAGTAATTCTTTAAATTCCGGTTTTTCTGAACCTACTGATACGCTCATAGCTTTGATTTCCGCTGTTACCAGAGTTTGATTAAAATTATAGCATCACTCACTTTATCAGGAAGGGCGATCGGCCCGATCGGGTAACTCCTCGATCGAGTTGGCTGTTGTACCGTCATTATCTCCTAAACTTAACGAGCCGGCACCAGTAGCGTTAATCGTGCCTCCTGAAATCTCAGCTTTGCGACTTCGATCGATGTTGTCGCTTGCGATTTTATTCTCTGCTGCAGACTGATTGTGATTATTATTATTAATTATAAAACCTTTACCAAAAACTACTTTCATTAATTCTTCAAAGACATCCATATAATGTTTTTGAATTGCAATTATTTCATCTTTAGATTTTAATTGCTCGACCCGCATTTGAGCTTCCAGCCTTGCTTGATAAACTTCGTCCCAAGTTTTTTCTATTTTTCCCTTATCCGTTCCTTCGGGAACCTTGAGAGTCAGTAAAACATCGTTTTCTTTCTTCTCAATTCCTTGAATTGAATCCTTTGTAATATCTGGAAAATCTTGCATCAACTTCTGAAAAGCGGCGGTAAAAGCTTCTGGGTTAATCCCATCTTTGAGCAGGATTTCCACGGTTGTCAGAATCTTTTTATACAGTTTCTCGAAATCTCTCGGTTCAAAACATTTACTGATGTGGTGAGGGCGGCGATCGCGATCGTCAGTTCCCGGTTTGGGATATTCTAGAAGATAAACAAACCGACAGTCAGCGCGATCGAGCTTTGTATTACCGTCAATATTCCATGCTTCTAAACAAGCACCTGTAAAACTAGCTGCTGTAAAATCCGTTGCCAAGGCTTGAGTTTCAGTGAGATTTGCCCATTCCAAATTAGCTTGATGCAAAGTTGCTTCGTTGAGGTTAGCCTGCTTGAGATTAGCCTCGTTGAGATTAACGCCTATCAAGTTTGCGCCTTGGAGATTCGCACCCACATATGATTTTTTGTAGCCGTTTCCAGTGACGAGTAATTCTCGGACGCGGGTATCAGCTAATATCGAATTACCGACTCGCGCGCGATCGAGTTTTTCGGTATTGCGGAAGTAAGTGCGAGTGAGATTAGCTGTTCTAAAATCTGTACTTTTGACAATTGCCTCAGTGAAATTGGCATCAGTTAAATCGGCATTCCGAAAGCTAGTGCCCCCTGTAGCGGCAAAGGCAATGGCAATGTTGCGAATCAAGCCATATTTCTCATCTCCAGCCAGAGCACACCAAGCAACGTAAATACCCAGTCCTGCAACTGCTACCGCCACTGTAGCTGCCACCGTTAACGCCCCTGTCGCTACGCTTGCCACTGTCGCTGCCACTGCCACTGCCACTGCCACTGTTGCCCCTGTCGCTGCCACTGCCACTGCTGCTGCCACTGTCGCTGCCGCTACCGCTGCCACTGCCGCTGCAACTGCAACTGCCGCTGTCGCTGCCACTGCCACTGCCCCTGCCCCTACTGCTACCAATGCCACTGCCACTGCCCCTGCCCCTGCCACTGCCACTGCCACTGCCCCTGTCTCTGTCGCTGCCCCCAAACCTTGGCGGATAATAGCTATAAACAAGATTGCCAAAACTATCAACACAACTACACCGGGAAGAATGGTGTACTGTTTAATGATATCTGGAGTGAAAAAATCTGCTATCCACAAAGTAGCACGAGCTGACATCAATCCCGATATTACCGATAGAAATAGCGAAACAGTTACTAGAAAAATTGTCCAGCGACGTTGCAGACCTGCTTTAGCACGGGTGAAGTCAGCTTCTTTGAGGATAGCATTGGTGAAGTTTGCGCCTCGGATGTCTGCACCGATGAATTTTACACCTGTGAGATTTTGACCTTTGAAGTTGCAGCCTCGGAGATTTTTACCGGAGAAGTCTTGGGGCATGGCTTGACGCAGGGAGGTAGTAGTTATTTTTTCGTTGTGATGTTAGTTGTGGGGATGCCTAGATCGAATTTTACTGAATTGGATAAAAATATAGCACAAAGGCAGGATAGAGGTAGGGTGCGTCGCCACCAAGAATCAAAAAAAAAATCGACAATCCCCAAGCGACGCACCTTACCGACAATCGATCGATCTCGGAATCAATTTCGCAACTTTGCACGTCATATATTACCGATATCACAACGTCTCGGTGCTCGAAAACATTATGGCTGTAGTGAATTTCGGTACTGCTACCAAAAGCAGCGCGCAAGGCAACGCCAATCCGGTTTTTAATATCCCGGTAACGATCGACAGCAGTCCCCTCCAAGATTTGATAGTTCCGATCGCAATTAATCCTAGCAGCACGGCAACTCAAAATGCTGACTTCACTTTTTCACCTGCCACTCTCACCTTTAGTGCCGGTACTGATACCCTAACTCAAATTGTTACTGTCACGATCGCAGATGACAGGATCGCAGAAAGTTCGGAAATAGTAGTCTTGGACTTGGGCGCGATTGTTAATGGGATTGCAGGCCCAAAAAATCAATCAAAATTGACGATCGCTTCCGATGATACCATTGGTGTTTCTGTTAGTCCCGCCGAAACGAAAGCTACAGAAGGCGGCGCGGATGGCAGTTACAATATCCAATTAACCTCGCAGCCAACAGCCCCCGTCACTGTCACTCTCACAACAGATAATCAACTTCAGCCGATCGCCCCCCTAGCCTTCGCGCCGACTAATTGGAATGTTCCTCAAACTGTTACAGTGAAAGCTGTTGACGATACGATTGTGGAATCTGCAAGCAGCGCTACTATTACTCACACTGTTAGCAGCACTGATAGTAACTATAACAACATTGCGGTCTCAGGGGTGAAAGTGGCGATCGAAGATAACGATGCTGCACCGCCACCAATACTGACAAATCCGGGGATTATTGTCACTCCAGAATCGGGATTGGTAACTACAGAAACAGGCGGCACGGGCAAATTCACCATCCAACTTAACAGCCAACCGACTGCTGGCGTGCAGATCGATTTGCGCAGCAGCAACGATGCAGAGGGAGTAATTTCTTCAAAAACTGTCACCTTCAATTCTACTAATTGGAACCTGCCGCAAACAATAATGGTAACGGGTGTTGATGACAGCATAACTGATGGAAATAAAAATTACACCATTTTTACCTACGCTGCGATTAGCACTGACATCAATTACTCCGGGTTAAATGCAGCCGATGTCGCAGTTACCAATACCGACAACGAACCCAGACCAAATAACGAATCGGCAGTCGATGCTGCAACCGGCCTGAAATACAAAACGGGCGAACTTTTAGTTAAATTAAAAAAATCTGACGCCAGCGAAGCAACAATTCAGAGCGAATTATTTACAGCTAACGGCGCGATCGAAGTCGAAAACCTCGTACCTCCAAATCCTCCATCGAATGCAACTAATTCTACATCTCAAAATCTTGTAGTTGTCTCCGAAACTGAGGCGATCGCGTTTGAAAATGAAAATGTTAGTATTTCCAACGGGCAGCCCGACTCAATACCAGAACAATTACCGCAATGGCGGGTGGTAAAATTTGCGATCGATACAGACTTGCAACAGTTGAAAGCGAAATTAGCTAGCGATCCGAGAGTCGAAGCAGTTGAACTCAATTACCAATTATCGATTCAGGACATCCCAAACGATCGGGAGTTTGAGGAACTTTGGGCTTTAAATAATACCGGACAAACTGGCGGAACTGCGGGTGCTGATATTGGTGCAACGCAAGCTTGGAACGTGCAAAAAGGCAGCAAAAATGTCGTCGTAGCAGTAATTGATTCGGGTGTAGACTACAACCATCGGGACCTTGCTGCTAATATCTGGAAGAATCCAGGAGAAACAGCAGGCGATGGCATTGACAACGACGGTAACGGCTACAAAGATGACTGGCGCGGCTACGATTTCGTAAATAAAGATAGCAATCCGATGGATGACAACAGTCACGGCACTCATATTGCTGGGATTATTGGTGCAGTTGGCAATAACAACATTGGTGTTGTCGGTGTCAGTCAAAATGTGAGCCTCATGCCTTTAAAAGTTATGGGTGCTGGTGGCATAGGTTCCAGCAATGACATAGTAAAAGCAATTAACTATGCGACCCAAAATGGTGCCAAGGTAATTAATGCTAGTTTTGCGGGCGGCCCTTTCTTGCAAGTTATGAAAGATGCGATCGCGGATGCTAATAAGAAGGGCGTTTTATTCGTCGCAGCAGCAGGTAATGATGGTAAGAACAACGATACAAAACCCCAATACCCTGCCAACTACGACCTGCCTAATATCATTTCAGTCGCAGCTACAAATGACAGAGATCGGTTAGCTAGCTTCTCCAACTACGGCCAAAATTCTGTAGATTTAGCCGCTCCAGGGGAGAATATTTTGAGTACAACTCCGGGCGATCGGTACGATTTTAAAATTGGCACTTCAATGGCTGCTCCCTACGTAACGGGTGCGGCAGCTTTACTGTTAGCTGAAAATCCAAATTTGAGTGCCGCCCAGATCAAAGATACCTTAATGAAAGATGCGGACAAGCTAACTTCTTTGAATGGCAAAACGGTGAGTGGCGGGCGTTTAAATATTGGCAACAGCTTCGCTCGATCGGACCGACAAGCAGCCAACAAACCACCCGTTTTCAACTACGGCGAGACTTCAAGTCCGTGGCATTTCAATAACTTACCAGCCAATCGATCGTCAACTTTCGAGTACGCATTTCCGGCAAACACTTTCACCGATCCCGATCCGGGCGACAAGCTTACTTATACAGCAACTCTGATGGATGGTAGCCCTCTCCCGCAGTGGCTTACGTTTAATCCAGATACTCGCACCCTAAGTGGCGAAAGTCCTAAACCGCAGGAGTTCAGAGTTAAATTAACCGCAACAGATAAGGCAGGTGCTAGTGTCAGCGATGAGCGCGGGATGTTACTCAGATTTGGCAGTCGAGGTGTAGTTATTGACGGCTATATTTCAGGCGCAACTCTCTTCCTAGATGTTAACAAAAATGGCATCCAAGATAGCAACGAGCCATCTACGATAACTGACAGCAACGGTGAATACAATCTCGATGTCTCTTTCGAGAATTTTGACACTAACCAAAACGGAGAAATCGATCCGGCTGAAGGCAATTTAGTTGCGATCGGCGGTATCGATACTGCTACGGGTTTACCCTTAGAAACACCTGTTACCGCACCTTCAGATTCCACAGTTGTCACGCTTTTAACCAGTTTGGTTGCAGATTTAATCGATAAAGGAGTTGCACCAGAATCAGCCCAATCTTCAGTCAAAACATCCCTTGCCCTACCCGGTGATATTGACCTGATTAGCTTCGATCCGATCGAGGCTACCAACAACAATCGATCGGGCGGAGTTCCAGTCTTAGCAGCAATGGTGAAAGTCCAAAACTTCATTACGCAAACTGCTGCTTTAATTGACGGTGCTTCTAATGCAGCGAATACCGATATTGTCAAGGCTGTTGTCAGTTCAATGGGCGATCGCATTCAAACAGGTGGTGTTTTAAATCTCAGCAATGCAGCAGATTTATCACCAATAATTCAGCAAGCTGCTGCTAAAATTCAGCAGGTTGACCCCAGTTTTGACAGTCAAAAAATCACGCAAATTATCCCGCAAGCTGCGACAGTAATGGCAGCAACCAATCAGCGCATTGATGCGGCTGTCTCCAATCCAACAGCAACATCAATTCCTGAAGCAGTTGCCCGAGTTCAACAAGTAACTTTAGGAGAAACGAGTCAAGCTTTTAAAGCAGTGGGTGCGGGAAATAAGACAATTTCCCAGTTAGTTACTGACAACACAGGTGCTGCTTTAGATAGCAAAATTCAAGCTGTAACTTTACCTGCTAGGATTGCGACTCCTGTTGTCACAGGTGACGCTGATTTGGGCAGCAATTCCTTGAATCAAATTCTCGGTACGAATAGTGACGATAGCCTGATTGGTGACAGTGCTAATGATGTTTTAATTGGCAGGAGTGGCAATGATTCCCTCGCTTCTGGGCTGGGAAATGACCGTCTTTTCGGGGGGAAAGATAGCGATAATTTGTTAGGAGATAGCGGTGATGATGTCTTGTTTGGCGGTCGCGGTGCTGATATTTTGAACGGTGGCGATGGTAATGATATTTTGCTGGGAGGCGAGGGAGACGATCTGCTCGATGGCGGTTTGGGAAATGATACTTCGATCGGAGGTAGCGGGAGCGATCGATTTTTGTTAACTCCAGATAGCGGTGCGGATACGGTGGTTGATTTTGAGGTGGGTATCGATAAATTTGCGATCGCTAATGGTTTGAGTTTCCAACAGTTAGAAATCAGTCAAAATGCTGGAGTGACGCTGCTGAAATTGGCATCAAACGGTCAACTATTGGCAACAGCGATCGCTGCGGCCAATAGTTCGATTACCGCAGCAGATTTTCTGTTGGTTTAGGTATCATAACCGAGTTGAAATAGAGCAGAATCTTGTCCCCCCCTTTTTAAGGGGGGCTAGGGGGGATCTCGCCTTGGATAAAAGCGAGATTTATCAACTGTAAATCACATTTTTCCTTCGAGCAAAATTGAGGTTGATGTTGGTTATCTGCGGTGTGTGGGCGGGTTTACTATATTGTTGGCTGGGAATCATTACTGTCGGCGAACCCGCCCCTACAAGATCGATGAATGTATTTTGCAACAGTAAGGTGCGCACTGCGCACCCTACATTTAACTGCATTTAACTACTGCCAAACAAACACTTTTGCTTCGTATTCCGGCAAATCTATTAGAATGTTGTCATCACCGGATTCGACATCGTAATCGCCCGTCCATTCGTGCCAAGTTCCGTTCGCCGGGAAGTGCGGGACGCTGTAGCCTGCTAGATAATTGTCCGACAAATTCGCTACCACAACCACTCTCGAACCTTCATCGTTCCAGCGAGTGTAAGCAAAAACTTTCGAGTCCGGATCTTCGTGGAAAAAGTCGATGTTTTCCGTGTAAAGTGCTTGGTTGTTTTTGCGCAGGTGAATCAACCCTTTGTAGTATTCCCACAAGTTTTTATTCGAGTCATTTGCCAGCACCGTCCAGTCGATTTTTGCTTGCTCGATCGTCTTGCCTTTGTATTCGCCAAACTCTTCGCCCATCCAAATCAGCGGTACGCCAACTGCTGTCATTAACAAAACTGCCCCCAACTTCGCTCGCTTGAATGCTGCTTCATCCAAAATCCCGCGATTTCCCAATTCAGTCATGACGCGATCGTGGTCGTGATTGCTCAAATAATTGACTACATTCGTAGCACCTAAAAAACCTTGGCGCTTGCAGTCAATGACTTCTTTGAGCCGTTCTAGATCGAAAGTATCGCCGCAGATATGTTCGAGAATGCAGTGATAGAAACTGTCGTGCCAACAGCCGTCCATCGGTCCATCAATATTGGTAATGCTGGTGGTTTCGGGAATGTGTTCGGCAACGGTATAAAACGGTTTCGGACCTGCAGCGTTTTTCGCTTCTTGAACGATCCAGTGCATGAAATCGTAGTTGGCAATTTGTCGCGCTGCATCGAAACGAATGCCGTCGATATGAAATTCTTGAATCCAGTAGCGCACTGTATCGCCGATAAATTTGCGCGCCGGGTAGGTTCCTAACTTTTCGTCGTAAAGTTCGTAGTTGAATTCCGGGCCCCAATTGTTGTCGGGATCGCGGGGGGCGTGGTGATACCAGTAATCGTGATCGATTTGAGTTAACGGGCTCGATGCTTCTGAGTGGTTGTAAATCCCGTCGATGATGATGCGGATGCCGCGGGCGTGACATTCGTCGATCAGCTTTTTCAGGCCTTCGGTGGTGCCGTAGCTGGATTCTGCAGCGAAGAAGTAGCGGGGGTTATAGCCCCAACTGTAGTCGCCCGGATATTCTTTTAGCGGCATGAGTTCGATCGCGTTGACACCGAGTTCGACTAGGTAATCGAGTTTTTCGACGACATGTTCGTATTTGCCGCGGGCGTGAGGATCGGCTTCGCCGCCGGAAAAGTCGGCAACGTGCATTTCGTAAATTACTAATTCGCGATCGGTCGGCAGGGGTTTGTCGTCATGCTGCCACACGTAGGTATCGACAATGCGATCGCCGTCTTTGATCCGGATGGTGCCGTTTTGCGTCGGATCGTCGATGTCTGTGGCGTAAGGATCGACGATTTCTACCCAGGCATCCGGTTCGAGAAACCAGCTTTTCGATCGCACTTTGAATTTATACTGATAAACGCCGTCTTCTAAATCGACTTTGGTGCGGAAATAACCGTCTTCTCCTTTCTGCATGGGAATTTCTTCCCAGTTAGAAAAAGACCCGATTAAAGCTGCTCCTTCGTTGTAAGGAGCAAATAAATTGAATTCAATTGGAGCGGCCATAATACCTCTTTGTAAGAAATGTACGTAGCAGTTGATACTCTTAATCTCTCAAATTTAAGCGAACTCAGGCTCACTCTGGAGGTATAATCTTTCTGACCGTTGAACTATTCCTGCAAGTATGGTTATTTTGTCTTTTTTACAGCTATTTATGAATTTATTTGATGCAATATCTGCCTGCAGTCTTAACTATGCTAATTTACTATTAATCTCACTATTTTGCGGGTATTTTTTTTACTTCTGACATCTATCTTAAGATAGATTTTACCCAACCAACAGCCTTGCAAATATACTTAGTAAGAGAGATGCAAAAATTTCCAACTGCTGGTGCGGTTTTTTATTCATTAATAACTAGGTCGCAAAAACAGCAGATTGCCGGATGTTTTTTCACTTTCAGCCATTAGTTATTAACTAACTAATTACAAGTCAGTCCTAACTAATAACTAATGACTGATGGCTGATGGCCGATCGCCGATCGCGAGCGGGGACGCTCGCACTAATGACGCTTCATCCCACCAGACCGGAACGGAGCGCCAAAACGGCAGCTTGAGTGCGATCGTCCGCGCACAATTTATTCAAAATATTGCGGACGTGAGTCTTGACTGTACCGACAGTAATGTAAAGTTTTTCGGCAATTGCAGCATTACTGTAACCCTGCACGATCAGCTCCAAAACTTCTAATTCTCTCTCCGTCAAAGGGTAAGTTTCAATGATGTGACTGAACTCGGGTTCTGCCGCTTTAATTGTTACTTTCTTCTCCTGGGGTTTTGCTTCCTCCGGCGCAGACTCCTTAGTCCGAGCCTTTTTTAGGACGATCCTGGCGATCGCGGGGTCGATCCAAGAGTTGCCTTCGTGAGTAACTTTTACCACATCTAACAACTGATCGAAGCTGATATCTTTCATACAATAAGAGTCAGCACCGGCAGCAAAAGCCGCGAGAACTTCTTCTTCATTGTCCTGGAAAGTTAGTATCAAAACCTTAGTGTCCGGATCGGCATCCGAGACGATCGATTTTTTGAACCTTTGGGTTAATTCAATTCCGTCAAAATCCGGCAAACCAATATCTACAATTGCTACATCTGGTTTGGAAGACTGAAGCAGTTTCAATCCGTCTGTAGCGTTAGCAGCATCGCCGACAACTTCTATAGCGTCACGCTGTTGTAAAGCTGTACGGATGCCGACTCTAGTTAGGTCGTGGTCTTCTACCAAGGCAACGCGAATTTTATTCATCTTTCTTCAAGTAGCTCGCTGAAATTTTTCCAATACCGCTAACCAACTCAGGGAAGCTGAATAGATTTGAGAACGTATCCCGCTCTCGGGTGCGGTAAGCTGTACATCTTTTTCAAGCATACTCAGGCTGTTGGGTTATTGCAACTAAATTACGGTCAATTTATCTTAATCCGATCGCCCGGTTTCTCGATCGCCCAAGGCAGGCTCTAAAGATTTTAACAGCCTAACTGAATTTTAGTCCGAGTGTCCGCCCCATGATAGAGGAAAAATATCTGCTAGCTCGGTAGAGTGAATTTATAAAAACTTTTGATGCAGTTTAGAATCTGAAGCGACAGAGCGATCGCCTCGCTGGCGCTGCAAGTTCATTTATGAAAAATAATTATGAGTTACTCCAACAGCAGCCAAAATTCTCATCCCTACTTACCAGATGGGGAAATAGCAAAGATTCCACCAGAAATTTCACAGCCTCCACCGCAAATTTGCGATTGCGAAACTAATCAGTTGCTGCGATCGCCCGCCAACCAAAATGCCAGCGGAGATTGCCAGAATTTGCAGGCTGTTGAGAGGTTTGCGGGCATTTGTGACCGGGAATGGGCGAATTTGGACGACCTGTTGCAGGCGATCGCAGATGCTGCTGCCGGCGCGATCGCAGGCGCTGACTGGGCGATCGCATTCATGCCCGAGGGCGATCGCGCCCACTTCAAATTCAGCGCCCTCAGCGGTGCGGAAAACTTCGCCCCGGACAAAATCTCGCACGTACAGGACAAGTTGCTGTCGGCGGCGTTTGCAGCAGGCGAATTTCAATTGTTGCAGCGCGAGTCGGAAGCAGAAACCGGATGCCCCGTGTCGGCGGTTTGCGCCGTGCCGATCGAATCCGCTAATACGGGACGTTTGGGCGTTTTGGCAATTGGTAGCTGGGAAAATAGCAAAGCTTTTGAGGGCAGTACCCAACGGCTGCTATCTGTTATGGCAAAACAAGCTGCGATCGCGATCGATCGGGTGCGGGCGATCGCAACTTTACAGCAACAGGAACAGCTTTTAGACTTGCAAAACCAGCTTTTAGCGCGCCAACGTCAGGAAATAGAAAAGCAGCGCCAGCAAATTCACCAGCAAAACTTGCAATTGCTAGAAGCAGCGCAGCTAAAATCGCAATTTTTAAATACCCTGTCTCACGAGTTGCGCACTCCGATGAATGCGATCGTCGGCTTTTCTCAATTGCTGCTGCGCCAGCAAAAACAACTGCTAACGCAACAACAAACAGACATGGTATCGCGCATTTTTCATAACGGCAAAAACTTGCTCGTTCTGATTAACGATATCCTCGACTTATCCAAAATCGAGACCGGCCGCACAAAATTAGAAATAGAGGAATTCGATCTGGCAAATTTAGTCATATCTGTCGCTTTGGAATTTGGAGAGCGAGTGACCCAGAAGAATTTGGCAATGTCAGTCAGTGCTTGTTTGCAGAATCAATATATAGTCAATGACAAGTCGCGACTGCGGCAAGTTTTGGCTAATTTAATTTCTAATGCGATTAAATTTACGCACCAGGGAAGCATTTGCATTCAAGTGGGGGAATGGAGTTGCGATCGACTGGCGATCGCGGTTGAAGATACTGGAATTGGCATCTGCGAAACCGAACAACAGCGAATTTTTGACAAGTTCCACCAAGTCGATCGAACTACCACCCGCCAGTATCCGGGTACTGGTGTGGGACTAGCGATTACTGCCTCGCTAGTCAAGATGATGAACGGCTCAATTTCTGTAACAAGTCAAGTCGGAAAAGGTTCTAAATTTACGATCGAACTGCCCAGAAAAGTCGATCTCTTTTAGATTTTCGGTTGTAGTATTGGATTTCGATCCCCCCTAGCCCCCCTTAAAAAGGGGGGGACCGGAAGCAGTCAAAATCCCCCTTAAAAAGGCTGGGACTGGAAGCAGTCAAAGTCCCCCTTTTTAAGGGGGATTTAGGGGGATCTAAATTCGCGCAAACACGAGATAACCGGAGGCAGTCAAAGTCCCCCTTTTTAAGGGGGATTTAGGGGGATCTAAATTCGCGCAAACACGAGATAACTCGGAATGTTTCAGTGTTAATCTGAGTGTGCCAAGAACTTTAAAAACTTGAAGTTTTACCAACTTCAGCCTGAGTTTGAATTGGCTTCACATCAGAATATCCCATCTGATTCGCTACATCGCGCAGCACAGAAATTTGCTGTTCAAAATCCAAACTTTCAATTTGGCCCAACAGGTTATTAGTAGCCTCAGTTACTTGATATCCGTCAGGGATATCAACTATTGTGTCTCCCATTCCCACAGCCCAAGCATACCAAACTACCAATTGATTGTTAGCAGTTAAAGCTCCGTAAGCGCGAGAATAATCGGTATCGTCTCCGTTGACAATTGCTCGCATTACATTCAATTGTTGGTCGGGTGAAAGTTTGTAAAAATCACCTAGCAGCAAAGGAGCTAGTTCGGGCTCGGCTGCTGTAGGAGCAGCGGGAGTCACAGAATCTCCCATTTTTTCATAAATAAAGTAGAGCAGCGCCAATTTTTCATCCGTACTCAATTTATCTATTGCTTGAACTGCATTTTGAGTGTCGTTTGAAAGAGCGTGAGAATTCGAGGCGGTGCTGGCATTCATAAATATTTTCCTTGCAAATGTTTCTAGCATATAGATAGCAAGATTTCTCTGTCTGAGTCACCATCCCCGAGAGGTAATGGGATTTGAGATTTGAGATTTGAGATTTGAGATTGGGAATAGCTTGCAAGGTAAGGGTTTGGATATTTTGCTCGGTTACATTGTTTGGGGAATTGGCGCGATTTCCTGCAACCATTCCCAAATAAATCATCCTTCGGATAGAAGCGATCGATACACCTGTCGGTAGATGAAAAGCCCGGGTTTTTCCGTCAAACTCGATACAGATAAAAGTAAAGTATAAATAGCAAGGAGTACGCTATGTCTGAAGTGAGTTCCCAATTACCTGACTCTCAAACATTTGACGCCCAACAGATAGCTGAAAACGTCGAAGCCGGAGAACAAAAATTGCCTCAGGTTGATGTATCTGCCGATTACGAAGCTTCAAAAGAATTCAGCGTTAGCGAAATCGATCGCACTGGTGCCGGGGCCGAAGCCGCTGCTGCTGCCACAGCACCTAAGTTCGAGATGCCAACTCCTCAAGAGACAAGTTTGCCAGCACAATCTACAGGCAATCCCGAGGATTACTTGTCGATGGCCAAGGAAATTAAGTCCGATGTTGTACCGGGCGAAGTTACCGATGATTTGGTACAAAAAGCACTTGACATGGGTACTCCCGGCAGTTAATTCGCAAGTTTTTATTACCTGTTTTTACTGTAAGGATGCGGCAATGCTGCGTCCTGGTTTTTGTTTTTGGATTGCGGGCGATCGATGAAATACAATAGCTATGAAATGAGTTAGTAAGGCGCTCGGCGCGCACCCTACTTGCTCGCGATCCGACAGTCCGACAGGGGTTTAAACCCCTGTCTCATAGCGCAAGTCCTCTGAAGAGGACTGAAGAAAATAAGTGAACTATTACTCCCTCCCTTTACTAAGGGATGGTTGGGGTGGGGTAAAACTTAACTACTCATTTAGACTAGCTATATAATGTTTGTATGAAGCCAAGCAAATTAAACCAGTCAGAGCCTGTCCGCTCGATCGAACGCAATAAAATTAGTTCGTAGTGAGGATTTTCGTTCTCTGAACCTGCGGACTTAAGTCCGAACTACGAACGGTTTTTAGGGAAGTTAACTTACGGAAATTATCTCAATCGTTCGGTTGACATCTCTGCAATTTCGTGCAATTTTTTTCTATTGATTTTCCCTTGAGAATTGCGCGGCAATTGGTCAACTCCCACCCAATATTTAGGTCGCTTAAACCTACTGAGTTTATCTTCGATCGCCCGTTGCAAATCCGTCACAGTAACGCAAGAATTGGCGGGAACGTAAATCGCCGTTACTGCTTGACCCCAATGTTTGTCCGGCAAGCCAATAGTGCAGATATCGGCAACTAAATTAGTCGATCGAATGGCTGCTTCGACTTCTGCCGGAAATACATTTTCTCCGCCCGTAATGATTTTGTCGCTGCTGCGCCCGACGATATTTAAAAACTGATTTTTGTCGAAAAACCCTAAATCATCTAATTGCAAGTACGGGCGAAATGCCCGAGTTTCTGGATAATAACCCAAAGCTAAAGATTGAGCATTTATGCAAATATTTCCTGTTTCATTTTCACCCAAGATTTCGCCATTTGCGCCGCGAATAGTTACTTTAGCGTGCTGTAAAATTTGACCGGAACTGCTATTACCTGCTAAGAAATATTCTGGTTTGAGTGTAGCAATTTGCGAGGCAGTTTCCGTCATACCGTAAGTTAATGCTAACTTAATTTGACAATTTCTCGCCGTTTCTAAAAGTTCCGGCCAAGCTGGAGCACCGCCCAAAAGTACGGTATGAAACCGAGCCAGGTAATTAGCTGTATCTGGATTTTGCAGCAAGCGTTGCAGTTGAGTTGGCACTAGGGAAATAAAAAAATCTTCTGGTTCGATCGCGCATTTTTCTCCATTTTCTAGCGATTTAAACGACTGAATTGCCAGTTTTCCAGCAGTAGTAAAGGAACGCACTAACTGCATTAAACCACTGACGTGATACAGCGGCAACACGCAAAATGAGTTAATTTGCGATAGGTGAAAATGTTCTTGAAAACCTTTTACCGATGCTGTTAAAGTTTCCCAAGTGTGGACGGCAAATCTAATTTTGCCCGAGGAACCGCCGGTAGGAATCATAATTAATGGGAATGGGGAATTGGGGATTGGGAATTGAGGATTGGGAATTGGGAATTGGGAATTGTTTTGAGGTTGTTGGGGAGGAGGTGCGATCGATTGGATTTCAGATGGATTTTGCTGTGCGGATTTTCCTAAAATTATGTCGGGTTGAATTAAGTCAAAAGCTTGTTGCCATTCTTGTTTTACCCAATTGGGATTGCATAAAAAAATCTGGTTTTTGGTTGCGCAAGCGGCGATGAAACTGGCAATAAATTGTACTGGTTCAGGTTCGGAAAGGCAAATTTTTTGGTGTGTTGCCGTTGGGTGTTGAGTTAGTTTTTGAAAGAGTCGATCGACCTTGGGCATCAGTTCGCTGCTGTCGCAACCGATGAGCCAGCGAGCGGGCAATTGAGATGCAATTTCTAGAATATTTGCTGTTTTGTTTTTTGCCATTAAATGACCCCCTGAATTAATTTACTTACAATCTACAATCTACAATCTACAATCGAATGGTGATCCTCGAACCAGGAATCGGTGCCGAAACCTAACGCTCTGCTAGAATGGGGGGAAATTATATCGGCTAAATTCAAGGCTGCTTGCCTGCCTATTTGAGTTTCAAATACTGACGAAAAAACAGCGTCAATATTGCAGGATTGACAGAACTTTTGCAGTTGGGATGGAAAACCTGCGATCGCGGGTTTGATAACGAAAATTCCCCGCCATCCCCGGCGGTAACATTCTTGGATGCGATCGAGATTGGCGGCGGATTCGTCAAGGGCTATATCGGTTGCAAAAGCAGCATCTAATTCTAACATTTCCTCAAAATTTTCAACAGGCAGCGGTTGTTCTAAAAATTCAATCTTTGCAAATAATTCTGGCATTAAGTTGATGCGATCGCACGCTTGCAGCCAGGTTTGAGTTTGCTGGTAATTGAGCCCACAATTGGCATCCAACCGCAAAAATAATTGCTCTCGATCGCCCATTTTATGCATTGCTCGAACGAGTCGATCGAACATCTTTAACTCTCGATCGATTGCCGCAACTCCAATTTTCCATTTAAACGTCCGATGACCCTTTTGCCAAAGCGTTTGTAAAGCCAGTATCGCTGTTTCTCCTGCTGGCAATAAACCGCTGTACCGCCGCAGAATTTGCTCCCCCCCTTGGTAAGGAGGGGCTGGGGGGGGTGAATTGAGCTCGTGCCATATTGCCGATTCAAAACCAAATTGACAAGCCGGAAATTCCGCAGGAATAGAGAAGAGTATTTCTTCTGAAATCTGCCTGGGTAATTGCTGGCAAAAATCTAAAGCTTGCTCCAAACTTTCGGAACCAAACCAACTCAAAGTGGCAATTTCTCCCCAACTCTTTTTACCGTTTTCGCTAGTAAGTTGCAGGATAATCCCTTCTCGCATTTCCCAGATTCCGTGACTTGTTTGCAAAGGGCGTTTGAACTTTCTCTGATAGGGACGAAACTGGAATTGATATAGCATAAACTTTTTCATAACCTACGCACTCGCTAAAGCAGGGCTTAAGCATTCCGATCGAAGAAACCGGGTTTTTTACGAAAATACTTCGTTCCAGCCAACAGATTTGGTAAAAAACCCGGTTTCTGGGTTCCCCTGCGTAAGTCTTAAAGAAACCGAGTTTTGACCGGGATCGCAGGTTATAGCCCGTTTTACGAACAAAACCCGGTTTCTGGATAGGTCTTAACTGTAAAATTCTCTCACAATTGTGGCAAAATATTCAACATTTTCAAAATGGATGTTGTGGCCCGCGTTTGGCACTATATTGAGACTCGCTGACGGACACAAATTAGCCATTTCAGTATTGATTTTTTTAAATTTATCATCGCATTCTCCCACCAGCAAGAGCAGGGGAACTTGATTGTCGGCTAATTTTTTCCAAAGAGATGGCTGGTTGCCGGTTCCCATGTTGCGGAGAGATTTTGCTAGTTCTTTCGGATTGTTTGCCGTGCGACTTTCTAGGAGTCGATCGAACTCGAGAGAGTTTTTTAAAGATTCAAATAGCGGTCGATCGTACCAGTCTAATAAAAATTCTTTGAGGTTGCTATTTTCAAGTTTTTGTGCTAGTTCTAAATCGGCTTGCAAGCGGCGCGATCGCTCTTTTTCTGTCTTCAATCCCGGCGACGCTGATTCCAATACTACTTTCTCAAATCGTTCGGGAAAATGTAATGTCAAGTACAGTGCGAGTCGCCCGCCCATTGAATAACCCAATAAATAACATTTCTCGATTTCTAAATCATCTAATAATGCAATTAATCCTCTGGCTGTATTTGACATATTGTAGCAAGTTTCATCGCCCGTAACTTGGGTTTTTCCGTGTCCGGGAAGGTCAACTGCTAGGCAGCAATAGTTCTTAGATAGCAAAGAAATGACGCTGTTAAAATCTTGGTAATTCCCCAAAAATCCGTGTAAAAATAGAATATTTTGGTGGTTTGTATTGCCTGCAAAAAAATAATTAAAGTGATAGTTATTAAATCTTCGCATTTCACAAATTAGCGAACATATCTTATTTACTCATATCTGATTTCTGCATCACCTACAGCAATGATTGCCCGCAAATGACAGAGAAAATCCATACCTAGAAGACCATCAATCGGTAGATTTGGCGGTATATTGTAGGCAACAACATCAAATTTGTCTATTAGTTGACATGCACAATTAAACCAAGATACATTAATTACAGGAGCCGAAATTCTTCCTTGACCTGTAGCTATTGCTTCCCTGCGTAAGGGATTGCGCGGATCGTAACCCAAATTTTCCAATACTTGAACTGGCAATATTGTAAAGCTAGAACCCGTATCCACCAATAAACGCACCCGCACAAAATTGCCCCCTTATCTGCTGCCAATAGTTGCTTGTACGGCTAGCAAATTTTGCCCGTAACGCAACAAACGATAAGTTTTCTTGTAAGCTGGCATTGGCGTTACAACATCATTGCTAGGTTGTCAGGTATTGCTCCAGTGTATTCTATTGCTACAGATTTTCCATTTCTTAATGAAAGTTTACTGTAAATTTCATCGCGTTCTGCTGCATGGGCTAAAACTTCACCTCGAATCACGTTTAATTCTTCATCTAATTCAGGATTGACAATGAGGACCCATCGATTGGGATACAAGCTAAAAATTTCTTCTAAAGTGAGGAGTTTTCCGGTTTCTGTTGGCGTATTCATGCTTTGATTCTCCTTGTTTGCGATTTAATATGTTTGTAGTAAGGACTTTAGTCCCTATTGACTAAAATCTCGCCCAGACGACTGAAGAAGGACTGAAGTCCTCACTACGAACTTAAGAAGGACTGAAGTCCTTATTACGAACTGTAGTTACATTTTATCGGAATTTTCGGTTAGCCCATCGGCAGTACAAATCCTAGCGCCAGCAACACTCCGCTGAAAAAATGCAGCTTGACAGCAATAAATTTGCAGTTGCTGACTTTTTCCGGCCGATCGTGATTTTCTGTGACGTGATTGCAAAGGTCGATCGCAAATGGCAAACTGCCAAAAATTAACAGCGTCCAAATCGGGAAAAGTCCGATCGCCCAAAATAACACTGTCAAAGCATAAATGCTGCCGCAAAACCACTGCAACAATAGGGTTCCTTTTTGGGTTCCCAGGCGGACGATCGGCGATTTTTTCCCCGCTGCTAAATCGTCTTCAACTTGATGGAAATGCGAGCAAAATAAGATGATGCTCGTACTAATTCCGATAATTGTTGAAGCTGCAAAATTGCCAGCAGACCAACTAGGATTTTGACTGTAAAAAGCAGCAGCCAAAGCTAGCGGACCGAAGGTAAAAAAGCAGATAATTTCCCCCAAACCCTGATATCCCAAACGAAACGGCGGTCCTTGATAGCTGTAGCCCAAGGCACAGCACAAAACTACCAACAAAATTACTGTTGGATCTTGTTGCCACCAGGAAATAGCGCAGATTCCCGACACTCCTAATGCTAAAAAGAGATTGGCAATCCAAAAAACCAAAGATTTATTTCCTGTTAAATTAACAACAGAATGCACTTTGTTTTTATCGATGCCTGTTTCCGAGTCAAATACATCATTGCTGAGATTCAGCCATGCTATAATCGAAATTGCTGAAATTAAAAATGTCGCAAATATTGGCCAATGAATCCGGTGCGTTTCGGCAACGGCAACGGCCGTTCCTAGCGAAATAGGAATCACTGCAACGCTGTACATGGGCGGCTTGATTGCTGCCAGCCACAATTTACTATTTGATGGTTGAATTATCTCGGTTGTCATCACACAAATTTGATGCGATCGATAGCAGGATTAATTTTACCAGTACCGGACGCATGGGTAGCCAGAAACCAAACCGGGTTTGCGGGCGAAAATACTTCGCAGCAGCCCGAAAACTGATAAAAAACGCAGTTTCTTTGACTTAGGGCGTCCTAGAATATTTACAATTTGTTAGATTCGAGCACACTCTAGTAGGTTGGGTTGACGAAGGAAACCCAACACCAACTGTTGTTGGGCAAAGCGAGTTGTTGAGCAATCCGATTTATGGGGCAGTCCGATTTATGGGGCAGTCCGATTTATGGGGCAATCCGATTTGTTGGGCAATCCGATTTGTTGGGCAATCCGATTTGTTGGGCAATCCGATTTGTTGGGCAATCCGATTTGTTGGGCAATCCGATTTGTTGGGGAAAATCATTTGTTGGGCAATCCGATTTGTTGGGGAAAATCATTTGTTGGGGAAAATCATTTGTTGGGCAATCCGATTTGTTGGGGAAAAATCATTTGTTGGGCAATCCGATTTGTTGGGGAAAATCATTTGTTGGGTTTCACTTCGTTCAACCCAACCTACATATTTAATATTGGCGGCCGCGCCACTGAGTGGGCGTATTTAAAGCAGAAATTAGAATTCGCAAACAAGCCAGCGGATCTGCTAAAGGTGACAGCCAAAACAGCCATTTACCCGATGCTTGAGTTCGATCGTATGATGGAGCGATCGCCCAACACAAAGCAGCTCGCACTACTACTAAAAACACATTCAATCCCAACAACACAAAATGGGGAAATACGCCAAGCAATGCTGGCAAACCAAACAGCAAATAACACAGTAAAATCGGTACAGGCAAACCTTGAACCGCCAGCAACAGCCACAAGTCCCCCCAAATTTGAATGCGAGAAGCAGCATCTTTCAAATCGAGCGATCGACCCCATTCATTCCAAGTTTCGATCGCCCCTTCATACATTCGCACTTGCAACACTTTCGCGCCGTCTAAAAACCCTACTTTAAAACCTTGATGCGCCGCATACCGGGCTAAAGTCACATCATCGCAAAAAGAATTCCTAGCAGCTTCGTAGCCTCCCAATTGCACCAAAACCTCGCGCCTGCACAAAAAACACTGACCGTTTGCCATCACCAATTCCGGCACATCTCCCCCAGTTCCCGTCGGTCCGAACCGATAAACTAAAGTCATTAATAATGCCGGTTGCAGCCACAATTCCCCCGGATATTTGAGAATAAACTGCGGCGATAAAGAAATTAAATCGTAATTTCCAGCCTTAGCTGTTTTGAGCAAACTCGCGATCGCCCCCGGATGCGGTACAGTATCGGCATCAATCCCCAAAATCCACTCGCTGCGATCGTCCGCATTCAAAAAGCCAGTATGCAAAGCCCACGGACGCCCCACCCACCCAGCCGGCAGCGGATCGTCGTTAATCAAGCGAAACCGGGGGTCTTTTTGTCCCGCAGCTTTCACTAAATCCCCCGTTCCGTCCACCGAATAGCTGTCAACAACTATAACTTCCCGGAGTTCGTAACTTTGGCGGGTCAATCCCTCCAAACAAGGTGAAATGCGATCGGCCTCGTTTAAAGTCGGCACTACGACACTGCAAGTACCCAACATATCGGGCGTCGGCACATCCGGTTCCAGAGGCGGGATGCGCGATGGTCCTTTTATCAAGCGCGACAGGAGAATTGCGACGGCGGGCAGTTGCAGCAGCAGGATGGCGGCACAGATGATGTTTATTGAGAGATGGGGATGGAGGGCGATTGGTGAAATCAATTTAAAAAATTTAATAAATTTTTGATTCAAATATATTAGACCCCTGGTGAAAAGCCAGTCAAGGACGGGCTGAAAGCTTGCTCAACCGGGCAGAAGCTCCCAAGGTCTACCGAGCGCCCAACTCAAGTAATATTACAGATTGTTGCGAAAATTCAGGAAGATGGGATTTAGATTGCGAGAATCCCCTAATCTGTATGTTGGTTAGTTGTATCGTTACGCTGGCCGATCGCACTGTCAACTATCACAACAGTACGGGAAGGTGAGAGTCCCTGTGTTTCGACCGGAGGATGAAACCCGACCCGATCTGAAATTTGAGATAACGGAGATTTTAACGTGGCGTTACCTTTGATAAACTACGCCCCCAAGAGCCAAAACCAGCGCGTAGCCGGTTATGAAGTGGGGGGCGACGAGCAGCCGAGAATTTTCACAACCGAAAACGTGCTGTCGTCTGGGGACATGGAGAATTTGATTTGGGCTGCCTATCGCCAGATTTACAGCGAACACCAAATCCTCAAGAGCAACCGCCAAACTTTTTTGGAGTCGCAACTCAAATTCGGTCAAATTACCGTGCGCGATTTCATCCGCGGTTTGGCGACTTCTGCTCCTTTCTTGGAGCGGAACTACCAAACTAACAGCAACTACCGGTTTGTGGAAATGTGCGTGCAGCGCGTTTTGGGTCGGGATGTGTACAGCGATCGCGAAAAGATTGCATGGTCGATCGTTGTGGCAAATAAGGGACCTCAAGGTTTTATCGACGAATTGGTAAACAGCGCTGAGTACCTGGACAAGTTCGGTTACGATACCGTGCCTTACCAACAGCGCCGGGTATTGCCCCAGCGCAATGTTGGCGACACTCCTTTCAACCTGAAAACTCCCCGCTACGGCGCTTACCACCGCTCGCAGCTCGGTTTCCCTCAAATTATTTGGCAAACCAGCGTCCGCCGCTTTGTGCCTCAAGAGCTGCAACCGAAGGCTGGCGATCCGGCAAACTACTTGGCTATGGCGCGCAATATGCCCCTGCCTGCTACGCCGCCGTCGCGTGTGCCTTTGGCTAATATCAATATCGACACGATGGTTCCCCGTCGCCGGTAATTGATGTTGCCTGAATGCAATTATTGGTATCGGGCTTTCCTTGACCGAATCTTTTAGCGTTTAGCCTGAAAGAATTTTGAGTTTTGAGTTTTGAGGTTTAAGTTCTCAGGAACTTGGAATCCAAAACTCGGAACTCATAATTTTTAAGGAAGAAGGAAGAAGGAAGAAGGAAGAAGGAAGAAGGAAGAAGGAAAAAAGAAGAAGGAAGAAGGAAGAAGGAAGAAGGAAGAAGGAAGAAGGAAGAAGGAAGAAGGAAAAAAGAAGAAGGAAGAAGGAAGAAGGAAAAAAGAAGAAGGAAGAAGGAAGAAGAAAGAAGGAAAAGTTAATAGTTGATAGTTGAAGCGTTCAATATTACTCCAGCCTTGGGCAAGAAGATCGATTGCGAGCGGGGACGCTCGCACTGAACATTTACAACGATCGCCAGCGGGGCGATCGCACTCTCAACTATTTACCGAGCCTTATCGTCAGCAATCAAGCACTTGTCAGAATCGCAGCCTGCCGGGCCGGCATCCATCATTTCACCCATGTCGTAACGCCTCAAAGCTGCGTGAAAAACCTCGCTTTCGCGACGCGCTAAAACATCCTGCAACATCGTCTCGTAAGTTTCCTTATTTATCGGTTCAAAGGGCAAGCGCGGGAAAGTTTCCAGCGCATCGAACCGAGCTAAAAGGGCTGCGGAAATGTAACCTTCGTCATCGCGAATTGCTTCGTAAATCCGAGTTCCCAGACTTTCAATTTCATGTTCGCGAAGTTCGATCGTCGCTGAAGTATTGTGTCTGACGTAGAACTTTTGCACCTGCATGTAAAAGTCCATTTGTGCCGCTGCCGAAAACTTGTTAATATCAATTTCATCAGCACCCGGCAAGTCAGCCCAACTTACAGCAACAGGTATTTCTACCAACCATTCCGTACAGCGATCGTCGAAAGGATTGTCAAGCAAATTGCCGTTTTCATCTTTATCAGATTGAGACGGAATTACATTGTATCCGTAATCGATGCAAGCGAGGGCTACGGGGTCATTTTTGCGGAAAGTAATGCGGCGGATAAAACGCTGCGCTTTCGGCGGGTGCCATCCCGGAGAAGCACCTGTCAGCAAAGATTTAGTACCCGATGGTTGTACCGTCGTGCAGCGATTTGGACGCTTTAAAGAATGTCGATCGCAATAATCCCAAACTGCCCGATTTACAATCTCCCGCCAACCGGTTAAATACTCTGCTTCCCGCTTTTTAAAAGCAATTCCCCGCGCAGTATCCGGCCGCCCGTCCGCCCACCAACGCAGCCAATCTACGCCGAAAGCATTGACAAAAAAGTCGAACAACCCAGTAAAAGAAACACCGACGATCGGGTCTAATTCGCGGCTGTAATTGTAGCGCGGTTCGAGAAATTTGTGGTTGAGAAGTACCGCAACAGATAGAGCGCCAGCCTTGAAAGCTTCCTCCTGTTCTTTAAAATTGTAAGGATCGATTTGATTGAGGTGGATCTCAGACAAATTACAGTTTCCCGTTAGCGTATTGCCGAAAACTCCCTTATGAAACTCTGTTTCATTGAAGCAGTAAGTATCGTGCAATCCTGGTAATTCTTCGACACTTCTGACGATTTGCCATTTACCTTTGTGTTTAGCCTTTGTCCCTTTGCTCACATCTAATCGCTGACAAGGAATTTCACCACAGTCAGTAATTTGCAAGTAGTACAAATCATGACTTCGGACACCGTAATTGGTAATTGCTCCTTGATGAGCACAAAGATTTAGCGACGAACGAATACCGCATTTGGTCAAAAGTAGCTGAACTCTAAAAGCGCGATCGCGATCGGAGATATAAATTCTGATACCATTACTATGGGTATTCGATCCGTCCGTATCTGCTAATCCAGCAATAAAATGTAAAATTGCTTGCCGATTCCAGCTCGCAATTACATTTAGTGCTTCGGGGTTAACTTTCAAACTTTTCAGAAATTCTCCAGAAAAGCTCAAGTTAATTACATCTGCAAAAACAGGTAAATAGTCATAGTTTCTTTCAGGCGACTTATTTCCTGCTACTGACAATGCCATTTTGCCTTCGTAAAGTCGAACTTTTGCATTGTCATTTTGGTCTGTAGTTCCATCTCCTACAGCTACACCCAAAGTGTAAGCATAATTTGCATCGATATTCAAGCCATCTTCATACTGAATTGTAAAAGGTTCAGTATGAATGCTATATCGACTTGTATCCATCAAGTCTTTGGTTTGAACTTCTTGGTAAACTTTACCAAATCGATCTTTGACAAAGAAACGATGATATTCTGTAGCATCCAGATAAGTACCATCAGCAAATTTTACGCGATAAAGTTTGCGTCGCCCGCCAGAAGTATCGCTTGTTGTTTTAAATGGCGTGACTGAGCTCCATCTTTTACCATTCCAAACTTCGATTTCACTTCCAACAACGTCCTTTATTTTATGCAGTCCGTCTTTCGTAATTAGCAGAGTGTCGCCACTGACACAATGAAAATTAGAGCCGATGATTTCCAGTTATGTTACCCTAAAGGCTTTTTATCCTCTAGTTCTACAGATTCCATTTTCCCTGTAGCTCGGCGTACTTTTTCATCTACTTAAGTTGTAAATGCCCCGCACTCTTGCCAGGATTATATTCTTCAAAAAAGAAGGTTCACCCGGTACGCTCTACGGTGGTAAAGAATTTTTAATTTCCTTACTTACCTCGGAGTTAACATCTCAGTTTTCTCCGATTTTGCGAGGTTTTTAACGTGAGGCAAAATTACTTACCACACGGGTTTAAGCCCAAACGAACTGACCGATGCTCTAGTTCTTTTTCAGTCATATTAGGATGGCGTTCCTGCAACCACTGTTGAGCTTTTCCTTCATCGTAAGCTCTCAAAAATTCAAGCTTAAGACTCGGTGTTGAAATTAAGTCAACGTTAGCTCTAGCTACGGCTTCGCCAGCCCATTGAATCGCACCTTCACCAGAATAATACTGTTTGCGAACGGCATCAATACATTCTTCTTGAGTTGGTTTGTGATGAAAAACACGAGAGTGATTGGCCATCCTCAAAGCATCGCGTTCTGGATCGATTCTCCAGTTGCCATTTTCATCTTGTTGCCACAGATTATTTTTAGCATTTGCCCCTAGTTCATCACTAGATTCAAACTGACGAATCCCCGCGCTTCTTCTAATGTTCCCAGCGACTATGGTGACTGCTGCTTCGTCAATCAATACGCAGCATTCAACTGAATTTAACTGTCGCCCCAGAGCTTTATTCAAAATTGCCGCGCACCGCTGGTAAAGGTCGGGCAATTTCACCGGATTTGCAACTCCGCCAAAGCCTTTTAAAGGTTCTCCTACCGGGCGAACGTCGCTCAAATAGATCGAGATTTGCACTTCACCTTTGAATCTTTCATCTGTCGATAATTCCAGCAAAGTTTGATAGGATTTTACCCAACCTTGGCGGGAATCTCCGACATAGATTGTTGCAGTGTCTCCTGCGATTTTGACTTCGGTTTCTTGACGGCGGGATGCAGCGGGTGTAGCGCCTATTTCGCCTTGCAATGTGACAGTTAAACGGTTGCGAATTGGCGGCAATTGGTTGATATATTTTGGTTCTAAAACTGCGCCCGTCCCGCAGCCCATCATTGCCAAATCCATTAACAAACCAAAGGAACGCCAGTCAAGAATATTTGTTGAGGAACAGTTATATGCGCCGGAAAAGTTCTCGGGTTGTTCGATCCATTTGCTGCCGCCTACCCACAGCCAGCGCCCTGAAGCGAGGGTTTTGAGCTGGCTTTGCATCCGGTAGAGCAGTTGTGTTTCTTCGGGGGTGAGTTTTCCAAGCGATGCCAAGCCCTTGACAGTTCGATCGCACACTTCAGCCCAAGTCTCCCGCCCCGTCTCGGTACGGCGGCTGTAGGTCCTGAAAAACACTGGGTTGGCTGCTGGTGCCGTTTCTGGAAAATCGCACTGATTGCGCTGCTTGTTGGCGCTCGATCGCTCTAATTCTCGAACCATAGGTCGTGTACTGATGCGGAATAAATTCAACAGACTACGACTATACAACAGGATTCAGATTTAGGGTTGATAACTGTTGCGGGTTGACAATTTGCGCTATATGTGGTGATCGAGAATCTGCAAGCTCAGCAAAATTTTCTACCTAGTCCCACTGAATACCAGTAATTTTGTTGAAAAAACAACCCTGACTTTTTAAGCCAGGGTTACACACCTACTTTATTTCCAACTACCAGTCTGAATTGCAAATTGCATCCCCATCAGAAGAGTTAGGATCGATACGCCATTGCAATTCCTGGTTAATCCGCCTCAAGTTTGAGTTTTCAGTCTTCAAGTCGAGATTTTCAGCATTTAGGTAATTCACTTGAGCTTGAAGCTCTTGAATCTTGCTGTGGTAAGGTTGATATCGCTCAATATCTAGGCTGAACACCAGTTTTAGCCGGATATTTGCTAATAATTTCGGGTACTCGAATTCTTGAGCATTTGCTGCAAAGTCATTGGTTTGTGTCATACTGAGTACTTGATTTTTTTGTGCATTCCCTGGTCAGTTAGTCGCTGCTGGGGATTTTTATTGGTCTAGCTATTGTTTTTTCACTGACGAGCTTGCCGAGTCTGATTAACCGTCAGACACTGCAATCTCTCTAATTCTCGAACCATAGGTCGTGTACTGATGCGGAATAAATCAACAGACTACGAATATACAACAGGATTCAGATTTAGGGTTGATAACTGTTGCGGGTTGACAATTTGCACTATATGCGGCGATCCAGACTCGATCGAATAAACCGGGTTTGAGAAACCGGGTTTTTGGGAAAAACCCGGTTTCTGCTGGCTGCAATGAAGTATTTGCGTCACAAAATCGGTTTCTGAGAACCCGCACCGCGCAAAATTTCCGCAGTCAGTACTTGCAGCAGCCAGCAATCAATATTTTTGTAGTTTGTTGTATTATATAGAAGTACTCGATCGGTTTTCTATGTTGCAAAATTCTACATCCCGTGCCATTGCCGCATCAGTAGAGGTGGCATCAAATTACGGTATAAATGTTAGCGAACCTCAAATCTTGGCGGATGCTTATTCTGTGCGCGTTCACCTACAACCAGCACCAATTGTTGCCCGCATCAGTACGATTACTCCTGTCTTGCGCTATCCGATCGAATCGTGGCTGTTGCGCGAGCTATCTGTTGCTGAATTTTTATTAGCAAAAGGCGCTCCCGTAGTTCCACCCAGCGATCTTTTACCGTCTGTAGTTCACAATAAAGACGGGCTGTTCGTGACTTTTTGGCAGTACGTTCAGCCAGTATCCGATGTTGTACCGGAGTCGGAAACAGTCGGAAAAATGCTTGCCGAATTGCACGCTGTGTTGCGGGATTATCCGGGTAAATTGCCGCTGCTAGCACCACCTTTGAACGATATTCCGCGAGGAATAAAACGCTTGCAGCAAATTGGTAATATTTTGAGCGCTGGCGATTTGGATTTAATCCAAAGAACTTACGATTCACTGCTACCTAAGTTAAAAAATCCAGTTGGTTCGTTACAGCCATTGCACGGTGACGCTCACGCTGGCAATTTAATTCCGACGGCAAAAGGGCTGTTGTGGAATGATTTTGAAGATACTTGCATCGGTCAAGCTGCGTGGGATTTGGTTAATCTTGATGGTGCTGGAAGAAAAGCTTACGGCGATTTTCCAGAACCTGAAATGTTAGAAATCTACCAAAAAGTACGACAACTTCACGCGATCGTTTGGGTATATGCACTGTCACCGGAGTTTCCCGACTGGGTTGAATATGTTCGATCGATGCTCAATGATTTGCGCGGTTGTTAATCAGATCTGTTTGGTAGCGATGTGGGGCGGGGGCGCGCACCCGATCGCCCTTCGGAAGACAAAAAAATACCGCTAGAACTTAGTTCAAGCAGATGCAAACTCAGGCACAAATTTTTCAAGCCCATCTATTCCACAACTAAAATCAATCCTTTTTGGATGCCTTCGTAAACTCGACTAATTTGAAACCGCTCTTTGTAGTTGAGACCGTTTGGCGAAAGCATCGCTGATTTTAGCAGTTGCCGATCGAGCGGAGTAATTTGGCGGAAAGCCACGATCCGCTGGACGATCGCCTCTACAGAGACTCTGGGATTATTTGTTTGACCTACAGCCATTTCTTAAAAACCTTATAAAGAAAGTATGAAGCATAACTCAGTATCTTTATTTTTGAAGATTTCGCGAAGGCAATCTGCGATCGAAATCACAATACATAGGTGAGAAGCTAGTGTATACCGAGTGATATCGATCGCTTAACCGGCAATTAACTTTACACAAAGTTTACAGTTGCCCGGTAAAATAACTGAGTAAAAGCAAGGCAAAAAGTAACAAATTATGGCGCAAGCAAAGATCGGAATCATCGGTGGCAGCGGTTTGTATAAAATGGATGCCCTCAAGGACGTGGAAGAGGTAAAAATTGATACACCTTTCGGTTCGCCGTCGGATGCTGCGATCGTCGGGACATTGGCAGGTACGCCGGTGGCATTTCTCGCGAGACACGGGCGCAATCATACTTTTTTGCCCTCGGAAGTGCCGTATCGGGCTAATATTTATGCGATGAAAAGTTTGGGAGTTGAGTATTTAATTTCGGCTTCAGCGGTTGGTTCATTGAAAGAGGAAGCAAAACCTTTAGATATGGTAGTGCCGGATCAGTTTATCGATCGCACAAAAAACCGAATTTCTACATTTTTTGGAGAAGGAATTGTCGGACACATTACCTTTGGCGATCCGGTGTGCGGCGAATTAGCGAAAGTATTGACAAGCGCGATCGAATCTTTAAATCTCCCCGACGTTACCCTCCACCGAGGCGGCACTTACGTTTGCATGGAAGGGCCGGCATTTTCCACGAAAGCGGAATCAAATCTTTACCGCAGTTGGGATGCGACGGTAATTGGCATGACAAATTTACCCGAAGCCAAATTAGCCAGAGAAGCAGAAATTGCCTATGCAACTTTAGCCTTAGTCACCGATTACGATTGCTGGCACGAGGATCATGATAGCGTAACCCGGTTTCCGAGTCGCATTCAGCTTTAAAATATGCGATTCTGACGCCACTGGATAAAGTGCCGGAGGCAACGAAAGAGAAAATGGGTTTGATTTTGCAGAAATATTTGTAAGGAATGGGGCATGGGGCATGGGGCATCGTGCCTGAACCCCATTGCCTAGCTAAAAAGTATAGGGCATTCAATCTAATTTAGAACGAAACCCAACTTATTAAATCATCTTCGATCGAAAGACTGCAATAAGTAAGGTTTGTAGTGTGGACTTTAGTCCGCACTTATTAAATCATATTCGATCGAAAGACTGCAATAAGTAAGGTTTGTTTGATAAGTGCGATCGAATAGACTGTTACTCCCTTCCCATCTGAAGAATTTGTATTGAATGAACCGCGAAGACGCGAAGAACGCGAAGAGAAGAAGAAGAAAGAAGTACATAGTCGAGTAGTACCGAAGGGAGTAATAGTCACGAATGGTAAATTTGACAGGATTTACGCAAGCATTCTATATGTAGGGTGGGCAGTGCGCACCTTACCGCTTTTTGCATTTCACCACAGATTTTTGCAGAGAAACCCAGTTTATTCTCACTGTCAACTGCCAACTGTCAACTGTCAACTGTTTAACTTATCAACTGCTTAAATGCGTCGTGTTCCCGAATTTTTTCCAAATCGGCTTCTGTCTTCGCCAACTCTTTACACAAATTGGGATTGAGATTTAAAGCGCGCTTCAAATTTTCAATTGCTTGGTCAATTTTTCCTTGCAGCGCGTAACACCGAGCTTTATTGTACCAGATCCTGTAAAAATCCGGTCGAATTTTTGCCGCATTATCGTAAGAATCAATTGCCGCTTCGTATTTTTCCAATTTCGACAGCGCCACACCTCGATTGTTCCAAGCATCCGTATAATCATTTTTAATTTGCAGCGCGTTATTGTAAGAAATTACCGCTTGTTCGTACTGCTGCATTTTGGAAAAAGCAACGCCTCGATTGTTCCAAGCATCGGCATAATCGGGTTTAGCTTGAATTGCTTGTTCGTAACAGGCGATCGCATCTTGATACTGCTGCAATTCTAACAAAACTACGCCTCGATTGTTCCAAGGGCGAATTTTAGTTGCTTGTTCGTAAGATGCGATCGCCTCGGGATAGCGCTGCATTCTTGTTAGCACTACTCCCCGATTGTTCCAAGTATCGGCTAAATCCGGCTGCATTTGCAAGGCGCGATCGTAAGCCGCGATCGCATCTTCGTAGCGATTTTCAAAAAAGCAAGCATCACCCTGTTTTGCATAATCCGGCGCGCTCAATAATTGTTTGTAATTGCCGTAATTGACGGGTTCAAATTCTTGCATTTGGGCGTCGGGCAATAGCAGATCTGTTTCTACATTAGCCGGAAGATTGTGCTGTTGGATGTCTGCCAAAACGCTTTCAGCATCAGCAATTAATAGTTTGAATTGAGAAAGTGTATCGTAGCGGATACTTTCGATTTCTTGGCGGGCAATAGCAGTCTTTCTTGACAAGTTTGCCCATAAAAACCAAGCCCCGACTCCGGCTGCTGTCGGCAAAAAAGTTAAGGCAATTACTATGCCATTTAGCAGTGTCGCGGTGCGCCCGAAGGCAATGTCAACTTCTTCTTGAACGGCATCGCGAATTTCTTCTTTAATTTGCAGTTCTTCCGATTGCTGGCGCACCAACTGTAGCTGCTGGTGCGGTTCCGCTGCAGAAACAGCGCCGCCCGTGACTAAAATAGTCGCAAGGGCGATCGTGCTAATACTTGTTTTAACAATACTTGAGTAACACATTGTTTGAGCGATCGCCACCTGATTTGAGATGTTCATAATCTTGAATAGCTACTGGAGATTCCCACCATAACTCTGCTGCCGCTGATTCTGCTAAGGTTAATCTCAGACTAGCCGATTCGGTCAAAACTATTAAATAAAGGATATCTCCCGTGCAGTCCCATTCTATCAAGTGCCTGACGCAGGAATTGCTGGACGAAGTAGCGGCCGACTCCCGCCGCAGTCCCCGCCAGCGACAAAACTACAATTTCCACGAGTTGTCGGAAAAAGTGCAGCGATTTATCAATGTCCTCCAGCCGGGGACCTACGTCCGCCCCCACCAACACCGGCGCGCGGAAGCGGTTAACGGTTTTGAGTTTTTTGTCGTACTGCAAGGAGAATTGGGCATGATTATTATGAACGAAAATGGCGAAATTCTCCGCAAAGAGCGGATCTGTGCTGCAGGGCCGACTCGCGGGATCGAACTTCCAGAAGGTACTGTCCACACGTTAGTAGCTTTGGCTGCGGATACGACAATTCTGGAGTTAAAAGAAGGACCTTATGACGCCAGCGCGGATAAGGATTTTTTGTCGAATTTTCCGGCGGAGGGAACTGAAGCGGCGCGGGAATTGGTGGAGATTTGGGAATCTGAATTTAACAAATAAAATTAGTTCGTAGTGAGGATTTTAGTCCTTCTTTTTGCGGACTAAAGTCCTCACTACAAACCCCAATTTACGATTAGTTAATCTCGTTGAGAGACCAACGATGTTCTACTGCTATGTTCGATCGTTCGCAACTTTGTTCTAATTGTTTCTGAAGGACAAGGGCTTTGCGCAGGGTAATTATGAGTTGGTGAACTTGTTGCTGCTGCGGGGATTGCGGGCTAACAGCAAACATTGTTTTGCGTTCTAATAATTGAAGTAGCAATTCGTAGTGAATGTACGATGGCAGGGGAATTGGCTCCATGAAAGCTAATATACCTCAGTGAACCGACACCCCATTTCAGTTAAATGGGGCATCATTTGTGTACTTTTAGATGCCCGATTGTTTGCGTCTTGTCAACTTGGCAAATCGACTCTGGAAACAACCCTACTTTACCGATTCAATATTTGAAGTAGGGTGGGTTTTTAACGCTAAATTTTGCGCTCGATCGACTGAAAAAATAGATTCAATTGCTGGGTTGCAAAATATCTCTCTGCTGTACGGCTGTGAGTCCTATTTTTTCATATTTAATCGCCTGAGTCGAAGTTAGTTAGAAAGTATCATTAATTGACCTACTTAATTAGTGTGTATCAGAATACAGGGTTGTTTGTCAAGCGGTCTCGCCTGTCAAGAATTCGGATGCGCCCCGACAAGGGAAGCTAAGGCTGCACCCGGATCTGGCTGTTTGACTAGGGATTCGCCGATGAGGACGGCTTTTGCGCCGGCGCTGACAACTTTGGTGAGGTCATCGGGGGTATGTATGCCGGATTCGCTGACGGTAAGGATGCCTTTTGCTTGCAGTTGGGGCAGGCGATCTGTTAATAGTTGGCTGGTAGTTTCTAGACTGACGGAAAAGTTTTCTAGGTTGCGATTGTTGATGCCAATTAAGTTGACGCCTTCTAGGGTTAATACTCGATCGAGTTCTTCGAGGGTGTGGACTTCTATTAATGCTGTCATGCCCAAAGTCTTGACAATTTTGAGGAAGTATTGTAAGTCTTTGTCAGATAGAATGGCGGCGATTAAAAGTACGGCATCTGCACCGTGAATGCGGGCGAGATAGATTTGGTAGGGATAGATAATAAACTCTTTGCAAAGCAGGGGAATATCGACAGCATTGCGGATATTACTGAGGTTTTCAAAGCTGCCTTGAAAGAACTTTTCATCAGTAAGTACGGAGATGCAACTAGCACCGTTTTCTTGGTACGATCGGGCGATCGCAACCGGATCGAAATCTTCACGAATTACGCCTTTGCTGGGGGAAGCTTTTTTAACTTCGGCGATGATGGCGGGTGTAGTTTTACTGTTTTTAAGAGCGGCTAAAAAGTCGCGAGTTGGCGGTGCGGAGGGGAGTTTTTTTTGAAGTTCGTGTAAGGGAGTTCGATCGCGCTTTTGAGAGATTTCCGCTTCTTTTTGCCAGACAATTTCTTCGAGGATGTGCTGGGGTTCGGCATCGGGGACGGCGATTTGGTAGGTGAGGTAGAGTACGGAGACTGGGGTACTGGGGGAACGGCGGCGGATTTGAATCATGGTATGGGGGGTAAAGAGCGATCGCAACAATTTTCAACTTATTATATAATAGTTGTAGTAAATCTTCTTAGTTTGAGTGCTAATGCGTGTCAGCTAAAGATATTTTTCACGATACAGTTAAGCGTGCCTTGCAAAAGGATGGGTGGACAGTTACTCACGATCCGTTTCCCATGCAAATCGGTCGCAAGCGTTTATCTGCTGACTTGGGCGCAGAACGTCTAATTAATGCCGAAAAAGGAACCCAAAAAATTGTTGTTGAGGTCAAGAGTTTTGTGGGGCGATCGGATGTAAAAGATTTGGAACAGGCTTTGGGACAGTACGTTCTTTACCGCCAAGTGCTTAACGAAATGCAGAGCGATCGAACTTTATATCTAGCTGTTTCTAAGCCTGCTTTTAAGAGTGTATTTACCATAGAATTAGGACAAGTATTATTGAAAAATCAGATTGTTAAACTAATTGTTTTTGATGAAAAAAGTGAGGCGATAGTTCAATGGATACCCGATTGAAATACCAAGAGATTATCAAAACTATACTTCAGGAACACGCTAACTTCCGCAATACTATACCTGACGGCTATCATTCTCAACTGTTATTTGATGACGATCGAGGAGGATATTTAGTTTTGGATATTGGTTGGAATGATGACAATTATCTCCACGCTACACCAATCCACATCAATTTAATCGACGGTAAAATCTGGATTCAATATGATGATACCGAAGAAGGAGTGGCTACCGATTTACTGGCAGCAGGTGTTCCTAAAGAAGATATTGTACTCGGTTTTCGCCATCCGAGAGTACGGCAGTATACTGAGTTTGGGACGGGTTTTAGTGACAAAAATGAAGGAAATATTGTTGAATCGGCTGCTGTGCGATCGGCGTAATTAGAGTAGGGAGAAGCAGGCGTTGGGAGAACGGCGGCGGATTAGGATCGCGATCGGGGAGATAAAGGGCGATCGTACAAGTTTCTATTATATAATGTCGATCGCCATTTTCAATTTATGATAAAATCCTATCAACTAAGAATTCGGAGATAAACCGATGCAACTAGAAGACTATTTTGAGTTTCTCGACCCCGATGACATCCGCATCAAAGGACATCGGATCGGCATCGACGACGTAATTGATTATTACTTGGATGGCTATTCACCAGACCAAATTCTGGAGGAATTACCGAGTTTGAATTTAGAGAAAATTTACGCGACGCTAACTTATTACCTGCACAATCGGAAGCAGATGGATGCTTATATGTTGCGGCTGGCGAAGTGGCGGGAAGAACGCTATCAGGAATGGTTGGCTAAGGAACCATCTGATGTTGTCAAGCGTGTAAGAGCACTCAAAGCACAGCGAGAACAGGAGTTGCTTAACCTAAAGTGAAAATCCGTTTTTTAATTGATGAAAATTTGCCTCCCAAGCTGAAAAGTGCAGTTTTAAAACTTCAGCCGGAGATAGATATTTTGCGGATTGGCGACGAAAATGCACCAGCCTTCGGAACCTTAGATCCAGAGATTTTGATTTATTTGGAATCATCAAAACGACTATTGGTAACGGATAACCGCAAAAGTATTCCCGGACATTTGGAGGAATATTGGGCGGCGGGAGGACAAATTTGGGGACTGTTTTGGGTGCGTTCAAGTGCGAGTTTAGGCAGATGGGCAGAAGAAATTGTAGTAGTTTGGGAGACTTCGGAAGCTGAAGAATGGATTGATAAATTGGATTGGATTCCTTTATAAAAGAGTGTTGAAAAAGTACGAGTGGCGTAGCTATCTCGTAGGGAATCGCACTTTTGGGCCACCAAAATCCCTCCGCTAACCCGCAAGTCCGCCGGGGGTTGAAAACCCCCGTCTCATAGCGAAAGTCCTCTCAAAGAGGACTGAAAAGTCAATGCAATAAACGAAGGTCGATCGCGCATTTCTAAGTTCCCGATAATTCATTTGACAGCCATATAATTTTTTATTAGTCACAGTTGGGTCGGGAATAGTTAGTATTGACATACTCTTTTAATACGGGGCAAATTGCGAAACGTATGCGATCGCCCTCCTGGATTTTTTCAATTAACGATCGCCGTCCCAAGGATTGCATGACTTTCAACAAGTCCGATCGAGATAATTGCATATTTTCTTGCAGTTGGGCGAGGGAAACTGGTGCGGCTTCACTTGCCAGCCGCGACATTACCTGTTTTTCTCGATCGGACAAGCGATTAAATAGCTGATGAAGTAAAGATTCTAGATCGCCTAAAAATAGAGAGTCGTCTGACAGAAATTCAGATATGCTGCCATTAAATAAATCTTGAATCATTGTCGCAACTACTTTTAACCACAAGGGATTTCCGCTGTATTGTTCGATGAGTCCCGACCATTTTTCATCTTCAGCTAAACCTTTTTCTTTGAGAATTTCCCCTGCTTCTGCACCTAAACCATTAAGTTGTAACGATCGAACGGGTTGATTTTCACCTTCTAATGTGGCGATTTCTATGGGTTTTTCCCAACTGAGCAACACCAAGCAACTGTTGTGAGATAATTCTGCTACTTGTCTGAATAGCCTGCCGTAATCTTCGTATCCAATTTGGTAATTGCCTGCGAGTTGTCCGCTGCTATTTACCATTTGTACGTCATCGAGTATCAACAGACAGCGGTATTTTTGCAAGTATTCCAGTAGGCGAAATCCTCCTACGATCGTTCCATCGTCTGGGGCGGACACGGGGGCAGAGTCCCTACAAAAACATTGAATTATATTTGTTTGAAGTTTTGACAGGGGTGGAGATGCGGCGAGACTGCGCCAGATGATGAAATCAAATTCATGTTTGATTTGTTCGACAAGTTGGGTGGCGAGTGCTGTTTTGCCAATGCCGATTATGCCGTGTATGGCGATTAGGCGGGTGTTTTCTTGCAAAATCCACTGTTTGAGGGTGGTGAGAGAAGAGGTGCGATCGTAAAATGTGAATATTTTGGGTGCGTCGTTTAAGTCTATGTGGTGTTGTTTAGGAGTTTGTTGGGAATTTTGAGGAGATGCGGGCGATCGATTATTCATCACTTCTGAATCTTGTATATTACCCGTGCATAAATTAACATTACTAACATTTATAAATTCTTTTCTAAACTTGGATGAACGAATAGATAAATAAGACTTTTGTAAGGTACGGCGTAAATTAGATTTATTAACTTCTTGACCTAAAGCATTAGAGAGAACTTGCCACAAGTCCGAGGCTACATTTCTTACATGACCTTCGGTACAATGTTCTTCTTCGGCAATCTCGCTATATTTCCGACCCTCCAAGGTTCCTTTCAAAATAGTTTCTTGCAGGCGATCTATATGTTTACCCGTTTCGGTAAAAAATAGATGCTCTGTAAACTGCAATACATCTTTTACTTCCATTTTTCTGATTTGTCAAGGATTTATATCATATTATCACAAATATCTGACATTTGATGACCTTGGTAAGATGAGATGACATCAACTGACATTTTGTATGACTAAATTAGTTACTAATTATGACTGATTGTAATTTGCATTTCTAAGATTTTAGTTGAATAATTTTAATAGAAGATGTTGAAAGGTTAGTTGTTTTAAATAGGAGACAATAATTGATGGTAAAACCAGCACAATTTAGTAAAATAGCGATGGCGGTCTTAGTTAGTAGTGTAGTTGTTTTGTCTCACACTCAGCCAGCGGATGCAGCTTGGTTTAGAAAAGATGATTACCTGGGTCGCCTTTCGACAGGAGATAATGCTAATTATTGGCGAGCACAGGGAAAACAACCTTTGCCTTCACCTCCTGATGCGAATAAGCTTTGTCAATGGAGATATGGTAATAACAATGTATGGGGTCAGTCTGTCTGGTTTAGCTGGGACACAAAGTGTTACCGTTGGCGATGGTTTTGGCAGTAATTTTACTGTCATTTTGTAGCGGTTTACATTCTTATGGTTGTTAGTCAATCGAGATAAACACCAATATCAATAAGCCAGTATTCGTGTCTGCTACTAACATGGGGTTGTAGCAGGCGCGAAAATTATTAGCCCACTTGAAGCATTTAATTAGATTAATCGATGGAATATTTTTTAAAGCTTTATTGTCTTACTAATCGCAAATCAAACTCGGGTTTTACCTTAGTAGAACTGTTAGTTGTTATTGTTATCATAGGTATTCTTGCCAGTATTGCTATGGGAGCAATGTTAAAATTTATAAATAAAGCTCAACAAGTAGAGGGAATTACTTTCGTTAATACTTGTCAGAAAAAACAACTAGCTTACTATGCTGAAAATAATCAATTTACGGGTTCCCTAGAACTACTGGGATTGCCAGAGGAAACCAATAATTATAAATTCAAAGTAGATATATTTCCTCCCAGCAATCCAGAAGAGGGCAATCAAACATTCGCTTGTTGTATGGCTGGGCAAAAGGGAGGTAGTAGAGAAACCGTGTTTATGTGTGCATCATCTGGTGGCTAAATTGCTTGTAATATAATAGGAGCGATCGCCCTTCTCTCATTGAAGCGCGATCGCGAATGTCGATCGATCGTTCATCTAATTTTGGTAATGATAGCGAGCTTGGAGAAAATCAATTCTATTATCGCTCACTAAATAAATTATTCTATGTTCTTGGGTAAGCCTTCGCGACCACGTACCTGCATCCAAATATTTTAGGGGTTCCGGCTTGCCGATACCTGAGAACGGATCGCGCACGATCGCCTCTACCAATTTTAAAAGTCGGAGGGCAACTTTGCGGTCAACTTCCACCCAATAGGTGAGGTCTTCTAGGAATTTAGGCCCAAAAACTGCATCGCGAACAGAAATGTTCTCCGGTTCCGGTGTTTCTTCTGACTGTTGTTTACGCTTCTTCGCCAAGTCCCAACTCCTGGCGTAATTCGCTGACAGTTTGAGGTTTGACAGTTCTGGCTTTTGCTTGTTCTAAAGCGCTCAATAAACGCTCGGCATTTTTGGGCGATCGCAGCAGGTATACTGTTTCCAGCAAGCTTGATAATTCGTCAGCAGCAATTAAGGCTACATTTTCGCCGTCTTTGCGGGTGATGACGATCGCCTCGCGATCGTTGATGACTTGTTCGCACAGTTCATCAAAATTAGCTTGAGCTTCAGTATAGGTGACTTGGGTTAGTGTGAGTGACATGGTTTTTAGCTTACCAATACTAAGGATATTATAGCTGATGAATGCGGTAACTTTGACCGATCGCCAAATTTGGAATGAACTTGCTAAACTATTAGTACCTATTAATATAGATCGCAGCGATTAAAGCTCATGGAAAAACTAGAGCATTCCGACACACAAACTCAGCATTCCTTGGAAAAAACATTTCTAGAACTTGCAGAAACATGGCGTCACGATACAGAAATGCTCTCCTCACCCACAAAAAAATTAAAACATCCTGCTTACCAAAAAATTATTAGCATCGGTAAACCCGTTCTCCCACTAATTCTGCGCGAACTTGAACGACAACCAGATCATTGGTTTATGGCCCTTAGCGCGATCGCAAAACACGATCCTGTTAGCCCTGAAGATAACTTTAAACAAGCAGTTGAAGCTTGGTTGCAATGGGGTAGGGAGCAAAAACTAATTTAGATGCGATCTGTTTCCTTAGAAATTCGTTTCCCCAACCTCCAAAATACTGCATATAGTGTAGAAAGTCCCAGAACACCCGATTATAACTGTGTTGCTTGGGCTGCTGGTGCGTGCGATCGCCCTTGGTGACTAAGATCTCAAAGTCCTTATTATTGGCCAGAAAAACCGCGAATTGAATCTTTACCAGCTTTCATAAGTGCTTTTCAAACTTTAGGATATCAGATTTGTGAAAGTCGCAGTCTCGAAGCCGAGTTCGAGAAAGTAGCAATTTATGTAGATGAAGATGAAATTCCAACACACATGGCGCGACAGCTTTCGTCGGGAGATTGGACAAGTAAATGCGGAGATTTGGAGGAAATCATTCATACTCTAGAAGGGCTAGAGGGTTCACCCTACGGACAAGTGGCTTGTGTAATGAAAAGATCGAAAAATGTAAAAAGCGCTTGAAGCAATACGATATTAGATGAGCTTCCCCTGGAATTATTTGTCAACAATTTGTCACTGTTGGAGGAACTATTTCAGCAACATTCCTTAATAGAGATGAATTACGATACAATTGTAGTTCATCAGCAATCATCCAGTAGGCTAGCACCTCGATATGAAACAATACTACCAAATACCGATCGCGGAATGCAACGAACCTTTAGTGCCGATTCCCTCCGAACATTTCGCCTTTGAAATACCGCACCCCTATCAAAAATTAGGCGCGCCATATCACAACAGCAAAGCAGATTCACCTTACTATTTGCGCCAAGGAGTTGTAGGTAGTTTGATTGCCGCTCAAAAGCATTTGCAGCAAAATCATCCCCAGTGGAAAATTCTGATATTTGATGCTTACCGCCCGGTGGAAGTGCAGCAATTTATGGTAGATTATACCTTTGCAGAAATTGCTAGAGAACGAGGTTGTACATTCCCTGTTTCAGAAAACCAAAAACAGATAATTTTAGAATATATCTATCAATTTTGGGCGGTTCCGAGTCTCGATCGCGCGACGCCTCCGCCTCACAGTACGGGAGCCGCATTAGATATAACTTTAGCGGACAAAAACCTGCAACCAATTGACATGGGTTCTCCAATTGATGAAATATCAGAACGTTCTTACCCCGATTATTTTGCTAATAGCAACCAACCAGAAGCCAAAGAATATCACTTGCACAGGACAATCTTAAAAAATGCAATGCTTGCGGTCGGTTTCCAGCAGCATCCTAACGAATGGTGGCATTTTTGTCTGGGCGATCAAATGTGGGCTTGGCTGACAAACCAACAGCAGGACAACAGTCAAGTTATTGCTAGATACGGGCGATGTTAAACGATTTGAGATTTGAGATTTTAGATGGGAGAGGGTCGCAGGATGTTAGATGTTAAATGTTAGATGTTAGATGGGAAAGGGTCGAAGGATTTTAGATTTTAGATGGGAGATGGGAGAGACTCGAACGTATCCAGGACTTACACAGAAACTGGGTTTTTTACGAAAATACAGGATTCGCGGCTGGAATCCAGATCGAAAAATCGGTTGTTTTGGGATAAATCGGTAAGCTATGGTATCGAGAAACACAATAACTATTGCCAGAGGAGTAACAGCGATCTAAAATTAGTTAGGACTAGCGCAAAAAAACCAGTTTCTCCGAAAAATTACGGATCGAGTCGATCGAACTTGACGCCGAAACCAGGTTTTTGAACTCCTGCACAAGTCCTGTTAATCAAAACGCACAAGTAAGTGCAGGCAAATCGCGCCAGCACCGCAAACCCTAAAAGATAACCGAGAATTAACTGATGAAAGCACTAATCCTCTCTGGCGGTAAAGGAACACGGTTGCGTCCCCTAACTTATACGGGTGCAAAACAGTTAGTTCCCGTGGCAAATAAGCCGATATTGTGGTACGGAATTGAGGGAATTGTGGCGGCTGGAATTACCGATATCGGGATTATCATCAGTCCCGAAACCGGAGAAGAAGTGAAAGCAAAAACCGGAGATGGATCTCGCTTCGACGCAAAAATTACTTATATTTTGCAAGAAGAACCTGCCGGACTCGCTCACGCAGTGAAAGTTGCTCAACCATTTTTAGGCGATTCTCCATTTATTATGTATTTAGGAGATAACTTAATTCAAAGTCAGTTAGATCCATTTTTAGAGAGTTTTAAAAAGAATCAATTAGATGCTTTGATTCTGCTGCGACCGGTTCCCAATCCGACGGCTTTCGGCGTAGCAAAAGTAGATGAAAGCGGGCGAGTTTTGCAGTTAGTAGAAAAACCCAAAGTCCCCCCATCTAATTTAGCGCTGGTGGGGATTTACTTTTTTGCTGCGACAATTCACGAAGCAATTGCTCAAATTAAACCTTCTGCCCGCGGCGAATTGGAAATTACAGATGCCATTCAACAACAGATAGATACCCAAAAACAAGTAGAAGCTTGCAATTTAGAAGGTTGGTGGTTGGATACGGGTAAAAAAGACGATTTGCTGAGTGCAAATCAAATTATTCTCGATAGCTGCATCGCAACTTCAACAGAAGAATTTAAAACTGACGGCACAAGTCAAATTATCGGGCGAGTTCAAATAGGAGAAGGCACGGAAATTATCAATTCTACAGTGCGCGGTCCGGTGGTAATTGGGGAGAATTGCCGCATCGAAAACTGTTTTATCGGACCTTACAGCAGTATTGCCGATCGAGTGACGATGATTGATGCGGATATCGAACACAGTGTAATATTGCAAGGGGCAAAAATCTCTGGCATTCACCAGCGAATTGTTGATAGCGTTATCGGGCAACGAGCTCAACTTGTTAACGCACCGCCTCGCCCGAAAGCTTTGCGGTTTATGATCGGTGATGACAGCCAGATAGAATTAGTTTGACATACTCCCGGCTGTAGAAAAGTTGCTGCCGATTGTATTATCTCTGTGTCCCGAGAGTCAAACCGACAAGTCAATGGCGCGAATTTGAGCCTAATGAGCGAGCGGGGTTGTGGGCATGATGATTATGACATTGGTGAAGGGCTGACTGCCCTATCCCGTTGAGGAGAATATAACATCACATCCGCCCACCGCTCGGGGCACCTCTTTCGTTTTGGTTTTTGGAATGTCAAGTAGACCTGAGGAGGACCTGGATCTTGCAGCGGACTATGGTGCGCGTTGCCTGCCGATAGATGTAAGGGGTAAGTTCTATTAATGAAAACTGATTTGCTGCGCGACATACAGATCCAAAATGACCGAAAAATTAAAATTGACTTTCAGCATCCTCGCGGAACTTTATTTTGTGGCGACTCTTTACAATGGCTGAAAACTTTAGCAAGTGAATCTATCGATCTGATATTTGCCGACCCGCCTTACAATTTGAAGAAAGCAGAATGGGATATTTTTGAATCTCCAGAAGTTTATATCGATTGGTCGCTGGAATGGATTCGGGAAACAGCGAGAATTTTAAAGCCAACTGGTTCGATATATATTATGGGATTTTCGGAGATTTTGGCAGATTTAAAATACCCTGCTGCCAAGTATTTTCGAGAATGTCGCTGGCTGGTTTGGCATTACAAAAATAAAGCTAATTTGGGTAAGGATTGGGGTCGATCGCACGAAAGTATCCTGCATTTTAGAAAACAAAAAAACACCAAAATTAATATCGATAATATCCGCATTCCTTACGGCGAACATACTTTAAAATATCCGGCGCGATCGCAAGCAATTACCAGTCAATACAACAGTGGCAAACAGATAGATGATTGGACTCCCAACCCCAAAGGAGGAAAACCTAAAGATGTCATTGAAGTACCGACAACTTGCAACGGCATGAACGAAAAAACCAAACATCCAACTCAAAAACCAGAAGAATTGGTGAGGAAATTGATTTTAGCTTCATCCAACAGAGGAGATACTGTTGTTGACCCGTTTTCTGGAGCGGGAACTGCGCTAGTTGCTGCCGAACAATTGGGGCGTCGCTGGTTGGGATGCGAAATTAATCCCCAGTACAATCAATGGGCAGTTCAACGCCTCCAACAAGTCAAACAAATGACCGATGAAGAATGGTTTTGGTTCGATCGACACCGCCAAAAACGCCGCCAGCAAATCAGATAAATTGATGAGTTGGCATTAGAGATCGGGCGCTGCTGGGTGTCGCAGCCCGATCGCAAACTCAATATCCAACTCAACATACAAACAGTCTTGAGTTGCCGATTTTAATAAATTGTAACACAATAAGATAGGACTCTCTTCGGAATATTCAAAAACCGGGTTTTTGCGAAAATTAACCAATTGCAACCAACATACTCAATAAAAAATCCGGTTTCTTTGGTAGAAGGATGTGAGTCCTGGACTGAAATAAGTTAAGATTTCACGGGAATTGGCATCTTGAATCTGTTTAACGATATTGAACCGCAACGCCGGCGCAGCTTGCTGACTTTATTTATCGCAGGCTTGTTATTCTGGTCTAGCTTGGCTTCGCTGCTGCCAACTCTGCCGCTTTACGTTCAGTTTGTGGGCGGTACAAAACAGCAAATTGGCTTGGTTATGGGTGCCTTCGCGATCGGGCTTTTGCTGTCGAGACCGCAGTTGGGCAAAATTGCCGATCTCAAGGGTAGAAAACAAGTTTTGCTGGTTGGTGTAGTAGTAGCCGCGATCGCCCCAATCGGCTATTTATTTGCTAAATCTATCCCTTTACTGTTAGTTCTGAGGGCTTTTCACGGCATCAGTATTGCTGCTTTTACTACCGCTTACAGCGCTTTGGTAACAGATTTGTCGCCCCCTCAAAAGCGGGGAGAAGTAATCGGTTACATGAGTTTGGTAACTCCGATCGGCATGGCTTTTGGCCCTGCTGTCGGCGGGTTCGTACAAGCTGCGAACGGCTACACTCCCTTGTTTTTCATGTCAGCAATTTTAGCTGCAATGGCTGTATTTTGCACTTGCCAAATTACAGAACAAAATCGTGCTGAACTTGCCCAAAATGATGCGCCATCTGACGGTCGCGGCAGCCAAAACTATTGGCAGATACTGTGGAATCCCCGCGTGCGGATTCCGGCTTTAGTGTTGTTGATGTTAGGTTTAGTGTTCGGAACCTTGAGTACGTTTCTGCCTTTGTTCGTCCAAGAAACTAAAGTTAATTTAAATCCGGGGCTGTTTTACTCAACAGCAGCGATCGCCAGTTTCGGGATGCGTTTGGTGACGGGGAAGGCATCGGATAAATACGGTAGAGGTCTGTTTATCAGTGGCGGATTAATTTGTTATATCGCCTCGATGCTATTGCTGTATCTGGCAAACAACAGCAATGCTTTTTTATTCGCTGCTTTGCTTGAAGGAATCGCCGGTGGCACAGTTATCCCGATGATAGTAACGCTGATGGCTGACAGGTGCGAACCTCAAGAAAGGGGGAGAGTGTTTGCGATTTCTATTGGCGGATTTGACTTGGGAATTGCGCTGGCTGGACCGACTTTAGGCTTTGTTGCAGAACATATCGGCTACAGAAATATGTTTGGTGTTGCCGCCGGACTTGCTGTATTGGCATTGCTGATTTTTATTACTCAATCCAGCAAAAACTTGTCTCATTCGATGAAATTCGCGATCGGTCAATGCAAAGATATTTATGCTTTAAACAAGTAGCATTCCCGGAAATAACGCCTCCGGCGCGAAAAGCAGCAATCCCTTGCTAGCAAAGTGCAATAATATTGCGTTCGATTGACGCTAATAAATAAGGTTTGTAGTAGGGACTTTAGTCTGATGAATCTGCGGACTGAAGTCCACACTACAAACCATTTTTGAACTCAGTCAATGGGTCGGACACGATATAACAGCCCGATCGCCATGTCTCAAATGCTAAACTCAAACATAGATGAGAAACAGGAGATAATTATGTCAGAGCAAGTTCAAGAAATTCAATCCCCCGAAACATCTCCAGCTATGCCTGCTGGGGTTAAACAAAACGAACCAACAGGCAGTAGTTCTGCCGCGCCCTCTGAAACCTCTATGGCTTGGCTAGTGCTGGCAATTGAGAAAATTCCCAAAGAATACTGGCCTAACTTACTGCAAATAATTAAACTGTACGGTGAAAGCGTGGCGCTCAAAGAGGCACAGCAAAAAAGCTGGGAAAAAATCAAAGAAGAGCTGAAAAATCCCGACCCCGTGGTAGAATTGGCGAGACAAAAAGCTTTGAGCGAAATGCTCGCAAAGTGGGAGGAAGAAGGAGATGAAGAGGAACAAACAGAAACAGCCGAAATTCTCCGCAAAGCCTTAGAAGAAGACCCCGTATCTATATAGATATTTGCATGAGCAGGATAGTATTGCTAGATTCTGGACCTTTAGGAATGGTGACAACTCCTAAAGCTGCGTCTCCTATATATCAGGAGTGCAAGCTTTGGTTTAATTCTTTGAAGCCAAAGGGCTATACGGTGATGTTGCCGGAAATTGCCGATTACGAAGTACGGCGTGAATTACTGCGCGTAAATAAGCTAGCAGGTATTCAACGACTTGACGAGTTGAAAGCAGGGCTGATATATCTTCCCATTACCACACCGATCGTACTCAAAGCGGCTGAATTGTGGGCCCAGGCACGTAGAGATGGAAAACCAACTGCCGATCCTCAGGCACTTGATGGAGATGTAATCTTAGCGGCACAAGCTATGTCGGTTGCGGACGAGGAAAATGAGGTGATAGTTGCCACGACAAATGTCAGACATTTGTCTCAATTTGTTGATGCTCGCGAATGGCGGCTGATTGAATAAATTGCCCTTGATAACTAAAAACACCAAATAAATTCGATCGCCCGCCTCCAAAATCTCCTGCTTCATTGCCCCAGCCCCTGCTATAATTTATAACTACAATTATTTTTAAAGATAAACGCGCAACCAGCAAGGTGGATACGATGGAAACAGAAACAATAGAAACATTGGACGATCGCACGAAAACTCGGTACTGGGGTAAAGTTACAGTCATAGATGAGGGCGAACGTTACAGGATCAACCGCATCGAACTCAAACCGGGCCACCACATCAGCACCCAAATGCACTACCACCGCAGCGAACATTGGGTTGTCGTCTCCGGCACCGCAAAAGTCATCTGCGACGGTAAAGAAAATATTTTGATGCAAAAACAGTCAACCTACGTTCCCATGAATATGCCGCACCGCGTGGAAAACCCCGGCGTGATTCCCCTGGTGATGATTGAAATTCAAAATGGTGAATACCTCGGTGAGGATGATATTATCCGCTTCCCGCAAGATGCCGAGGACGAAGATTGAGGAGGTTTGCAGTCAGGACTTCAGTCCTCAAAAAGTCGAATTTAACTTAAATCTTGCACCATTCTCAATTAGATTGCGAGAAACCGGGTTTCTTGCGGGAAATATACGCTTTTGTACTCAGTCTTTGCCAGAAACCCGGTTTCTGACATTGGTGCAAAATGTCAAATTTAACGGACTATTAAAATTGTAGGGGCAATTGAGAAACTGCCCCTACATAATTATATTGAATTTGTTAAACACGAGAATCTGATATAACAACAAGCGATCGTCCTAGCGCAAGACACCCGGCAAAGTACGGGGCAACGCAGCATTTCTTAAATCTGCATTCGCCATATTCGCATTTTTCAAGTTGGCACCTGTCAAATCAGAACCTCCCAAGTTGGCACCGGTCAAATTAGCACCAGTCAAATTGGCATCCCGCAAGTTGACTCCCATCACGTCGATTCCCGCTAAGCTGCCGCCCCGGAGGCTGACATTTGCTAAATTTGCTACAGACTGGCGGGCATTTCTGAGGTTGGCACCTGCCAAATCTGCGCTTTCTAAATTAGCACCGATTAAATTAGCGCTGGTGAGGTTGGTGTTTTTCAAGCTAGCAATTACTAATCCTGCCAAACTCAAGTTGGCGCGACTCAAATCGGCACCCTCTAAATTAGCCCCGTGCATTTTAGCTGCGATCAAGCTGGCACCGTGCAATTTAGCTGCGTTTAGATTTGCTTGGTTGAGTTTAGCTTCGTTGAGATTAGCACCGTTTAAATTTGCACCTGTCAAGTTGGCACCGCTCAAGTCAGAACCGCTGAGATTTATACCAGACAACTGTGCTCCTGTCAAGTCGCAGCCGCGACAATTTTTAGTTTCTAAAAGTTGCTTGACCTGCGCTGCGTTTTCCGCACTTGCTGGAGAGGCAAAAGCGATCGCAATTAGCAGACCTGTTGTTGTGACAATTGGGAATTTCATACACTCACCCTCAGCGATATCTCCTGAATTAATAATATCCGGCATTTTTGCAGGGAGTGGGGCGATCGTTCTCTTCCAGAAAGTGTGACAATCATCACGCTATTGCGCTCAAAGTATGCAATAATTATCAATGTTTCAACTTTTGCTAAATATTGTAAATAATTATTGCTTTTTCAGGAACCAGAAGGGGAAAGCTTGCGTCGGTTCGAGGCGGACGCCGGAGACATTGTTCCGAGCAAAAGTATAGTCTTTATCTTGCCAAAGCGGGATGAAGGGAACATCCGTACCCAGTATCTCCTGAATTTCGGCAAACAGGGCTTTGCGGGTTTGCGGGTTTGGTTCTTTGCGCTGTTTGTCGATCAGTTGATTGACGCGATCGTTGTAATAAAAAGAACCCTGTCCCTGACTCGCACCTTTCTGACAGCCGGTGCCCGCCGAACCTTCCGCACAATCTAAAAACGGCTGAATGTAATTGTCGGCGTCGAAAAAGTCCGCGTACCAGTCTACTAAAACCGCCGGATAAATCCCCTTCTCCAGATTTTGAAATAAGGTAGGAGATTCAACGCTGTTAATTTCCACCTGCATGATGCCGTCCATTTTGAGTTTGGCTAAAGCTTTAATCGTACTCGCTACTAATGCTCTTTTTGTGGAAGCGGCAGGATGCCAAATTTGCAAAATAAAAGGATTGGCTGCGGAGTATCCGGCTTGCGCTAACAGTTCCTTAGCTTTGGTCGTGTTAGCATCGCCGTACATTTCTTGAAAAACCGGTTTGTGAACGTCGAAGGTTGTAGGAATCAGGCTGTAAACCGGCTGCGCTTGGCCTCGAAGGACGCGATTGTTAATCAGCGGGCGATCCATAGCGGCCGCGATCGCCTGTCTGACTTCTAACTTATCCAGCGGCTGAGACTTAAGATTGAGAGTCATGTAACTGACGGTACTGCTTTGGGCTGCAAATTCCTGCCATTTCCCTTTTTTTGCGCCCTCGTCCAAGCTGCGGATTTGATCGGCATCGAGGGACAAATAGGCAACATCGATCGCGCCTGTCCGAAAAGTATTGAACAAATTTGCCGAACTCGAAAGCAGCAACACATCGATGCCTTGATTCTGCGGTTTTTCTTCACCCCAATATTTGTCAAATACATCTAATTTCAGGGAATCGCTACCGTATTTTGCCAGTTTGTAGCGCCCGGTTCCCACAAAAGTATCGGGTTTAAATTTACCATCTCCAATCTCGTAAGCTTTCGGAGAAACCGGACAAAGACCGGCAAATGTCAGCAGCGACGAAAAAGCAGCAAAAGGTTTTTTGAGTTGGAAAGTTAATTCATATTCGCCCGTAGCTTTCACCGATTCTACCGCATCTCCTAACAAGAAAGCCGGACGGCCGCCATTTTTGATAAACCGCTGCAGGGAAAATTCCATTGCTGCGGCGTTAAATGGGGTGCCGTCGTGAAAAATCACGCCTTGACGCAGGGGAATTGTATAAGTCAATCCATCTTGGCTAACTTTTGGCATTGCGGTTGCTAAGTCGGGGATTAACTCAGTAGTTCCCGATTTGTAAGTGTAGAGAGTGTCGCCCAAATTGTGCAGCAATTCGCCCGAGATATTTTCGTAAGCGTCAGCAGGGTCGATCGTCCGCAATTTTAAGGTGGTGCCGATCGTAATGCGACCGTTACGATCGTTAGTAGCTGTTGCATCGAGCGAGCGATTTTCCCGTTGGCCGCAGCTTGCTGTTAACAAACAACAAATACAAAATAGAGCGATAACTTTAATTGCTGAAAGTTTAATATTGATTTTCGGAAGTAGTTTGGTAATTTTCATGTTGTTTATAATAAATGCCTGGGTTTTTTTCTAATGACTGATGACTAATGAGATCGATCGAGCCGATTTAGGAGATAGACGAGAATCTAATATATCGATCGAGCCGATTAAAGTTCGCGAAAGTTCGCGCACTCAAAACTGAAAACTCTCTTTCAACTCAAAACTCAAAACTCAAAACTCAAAACTCCTCCTTCTTCCTTCATTAAATTCCCTTCAGCAACAATCGCCAATCCTGACAGCGTTTTTTGTAAATGCGGGCCACTCGATCGCCCGGACTTGCTCGCAAACACTCATCAAACAATTTTCCGGCTTCTCGAAATTCCCTGCGATCGTACAGTACCATAGCTTGAGTGTATAGGTTCAAATTTGCGAGTTTTGCCTCTCGAATTTCTGGAGGATCGGCATCAAATACTTCATAGACTGTGACAAATTGGGATTTGCCTTTTACTTGTACTTTATCCACCATGCGAATCGCGTAATCAGCAGGATTTCGCAAGCGTTCAAAAGTCGCGTGAGAAATTAACAGAGGCACGCTGTAATCTTTCGTCAATCCTTCAATGCGGGATGCCAAATTCACAGCATCGCTAATTACAGTGCTGTCCATGCGACTCCTACCGCCGATCGTCCCCAGCATCAAAGTACCGGTATTAATGCCGATGCCAATTTTCACCGGAACGTAATTTGACTTGTGACGGTATTCATTGTAGGTACTTAAAATATTTAGCATAGCAACACCTGCTTTAACTGCATCATCGGCAAAGTCGCTAAACAGAGCCATAATTGCATCGCCAATATATTTATCAATAAACCCATTATTATTAGTAATAGCCGGCTCCATCCGCGACAGATAAGAATTAATAAAATTAAAATTTTCTTGCGGTGTCATTGTTTCTGACAGCGCTGTAAAATCGCGAATGTCAGAAAACAGCACCGACATTTCCTCCTGCACGTGGTCGCCTAAATTGACATCGACAATACTTTCAGAACCCAGCAAATTCAGGAATTTATGCGGTACAAATCGCCCGTAGGCATCAGTAATTTCTAACTCTGCATCGAGGGATTTTCCCAAATCTTGATTTAGTTTAGATTGTTTCTGGATCAATTCAAGGCGCTCGGCTTCTGATTGCTTGCGTTCCGTAATATCTTGAAAAACTGCGATCGCAAAAGCAACTTTTCCCTCGTCAATAATTGGCGTACCCCAAGTTTCTACGGGAATTTTCAGCCCCTCTGGTTGGCGAATTTCCATATCCTCAGTCGTAGAACTTTCGCCGCTTAAAGCCCGAGCGATCGGTAAATTTTCAAAGGGATAAATTGTGTCTGTTCCGGCAACATAAATTTGATAAACTGCTGACAAATCGCCCACATCATCTAACCGTACCAGCCCCCGACCTAGCAATTGTTCTCCAGCGCGATTGACGTAATAAGGTTGACCTTTAGCGTCTAGTACGAAAACTCCGATCGGAATTGCTTCGAGGAATTGAACCAGTCTGATTTCGCCTTCTCGCACCGCTTCCAATGCTTGAAACTGCAAGTCAGCTAACACCATATCTGAGTGCACGGAAGTAGTTTCGAGCAAAATTTCCAGATCGGTTTTTTCCTCCTCCAAGTCTCTCACTTGCTGGCGCAATTTTTCTATCTCCAAAAGTAACTCTTCTCTCGATGGTTGTTCTTCCAAGATAACCCCCGAACTTGCGCCTCTACCAACATAAAATTGCGTAACAGTTTCTATCCTCAAAGCATCGCAGATTTTTGATGAACTCTAGCTCTAAAGCAGGCACCAGCCGTTGCAAATTTTTCAAAGATTTACCTTGCCAAGCTATAGATTGAGAATCTTGCACAGTCGTTTGCACCCCTGCTTTTTTGCGCCTCTCGATAACAAACTCGGACAGCATATTGATGCCATAAATGTTCATAAATTCTAACTTCTGCACGTTGAGAGTAATTTTGGGCTGTTTTAAATCCCGCACGTCGCCCAGCAACTTCGAGATTTGCTCGTACTCCGCAGGCCCGCCCAATTGGAGGGAACTAGCAAAACTCACGGTGGTCGTTGCTGGATCTTAGCAGATAGGGTAGTCTTCTGTGTTAATTTCCATCTCGGCAAAAAACTTCCTTAAATATTATCGTTCGGCTCAGTTATAGTTACAGATTTGATAAACAAATATCTCACCTGCCAGATCGAACCGTTTTGTAAGAAGTTTTATCATACTCTCAATTGCACCATTGTTGTTACTGCAATTATTTCGGGTTCTTGTTGCACCGTCTCGAACTTCCAGCCCATCTTGGCAGCATAGTCGCTGAGCACTGTCAGCAAACCCAATCCTGAGGTAGTGGAATTCTCATCAGCAGCATTTTTTTCCAACTGCTGGATGTACAGTTCGCTAGGATCGCCCACTAGCAATTCTTGAATGTAAGCCTGAAACTCGCCAACTGCTAGGGGAGAAATACTGTTAGCAACTGAAAATATTAGCCCGTCGCTTTGCAATTGCAGTTTAATGTCGATCGGGTACTGCGAAGTTTTATCGTTAAATTTCATCGCATTTTCTAGTAACTCGTTAGCAATATAGCTAACGGCACTTTTAATCTCGGCTTGGCGGTTAATTGTTGATGGTTCGTCTTCATTTCCCGGAAAAAATGTTGTCAAGTAATCGGCGAGAAAATCCGCTGACAAACCGTTGTTGCGCCACCGCTGTTGGAGGGGAATAGAACTTGGGGAAAATCCGATGATTAAATATTCTTGGCTAGTCGGCAGTTCGATAAAGTCTCCGAAGATCTGAATCATATGCGCCTATCAATAAGTAAATAGTTGAGAGTTGTTCGAGAGTTATGAGTTTTAAGTTTTGAGCTGTGAATTAAGAAGAGTTTTAAGTGTGCGAACTTTCGCGAACTTTATTTAAATCACAACTCACAACTCAACATTCAAAACGTTTTAAGTTGAGAGTTGAGAGTCGATCGTTGACAGCAAACACCAAACTGTTGACAGTTGTCACGAGTGAAGCAGGAAGCAAGGTTTAGTTATCTAGTAAAGAATACTTAAGTTATTATTGCAATCGGGAAGAATATAGAGCGAGTAAGATTTTGTGTCATTTGTACCGTAGATTGAATAAGGTGAACTTACTTAAGTCATTTATTGTTGTTTGAGTACGAGTAATGTGATGTCGTCAAAAACCTTTTGCTCGCCGATGTGCGATCGCACGTCGTCAATTACAGCGTGCCTGATTTCAGATGCCGATCGCCAACGATTAATCTGGATCGCCTCAATTAACCTTTCCAAACCGTAAAGCACTTTATCCATATTTTCAGCTTCCGTAATTCCATCAGTGTAGAGCACCACCACATCTCCTGAATGTAACTGTACGATTGTTTCAGCTACAAAGTCAGCTATATCTGCATCCAAGCCGATGGGAAAACCCAGGTCGATCGTATCAAATCTTTCCACAGCACCGCCAGAGCGCACCACGATCATTTCTTCATGCTGGCCGCTCAATTTTAGCATTCCCTGTTCGTAGTCCAGCAACGCGAGGCTGGCATTTTTGTCAGATTTCATCCGCTGCACGTTATCGTAAATTGCTCGGTTTACAGCGCTTAAAAATCTTACCGAATCCGGTTCGTCGTAAGCCAGTAACGTGCGCACTGCTGTTTGCACCATAATCATTAGAACCCCGCTTTCCAATCCGTGCCCCGTAACATCGCCAATGCCAATTTTCACCCTACCATCTTGCTGGAGCACGTCGTAATAGTCGCCGCCAACTTCATCAGCAGGTTCCATAAACCCTGCTATATCCAAGCCGTTAACTTCCTTCAGTTCCCGATCTTTTGGTAGCAGCATTTGCTGAATTTTGCGAGTTACATCTAGTTCCGCGCTCATCCGCATATTTTCGGCTTTCAGGCGATCGTTGAGTACAGTAATTTCTTGGTTTGCTGAAACTAATGCCCCCGCAATCCTGTTAAACGCACCCACAACTTGTCCCAATTCATCTCTATTATCCAAAGTTATTTTGTCGCTGAGATTGCCACTTGCCATGCTTTTTGCAGCTTCGTCAAGGACAAACACTGTTCGCATAACTGCTCGATAAAAAGCTAGAAATAAGTAGATAACTATGGCAAGGATAATTACAATAAAAATGCTGACGCTTTGTTTTCTCCCCACAAATCCGTCTATGCGGGCTTGCAAAAGAATATCCAATTCAGCGAGAGTTTCGTCCCAAAGTTGAAAACTTGCATCGAGAACCTGTTCGCTCTCAGTAACGTAGCTATCGTATTGCACGAAAGCCGTAGTAGTAATCAGTTTGTCTAAGTTTTTGCTTAACTGATTTGCTTGCGAGTTAAAAATTTTTAAAGACTCGCTCAATCTCGGGCGCAGATTGCCGCGGGGATTGTTGTTAAATCCTACTTCCATATTAGCTGCCATGTCACGACTGATTTGTCGCAATCTGCCCGAGAGAGCGATCAGTTGAGCTCTTTCCTCTGCTGTGGCATTGGAACTCAAAGTAATTTTTTGGGACAGCAACCTGATTTCTGACAAAATTTTTTGCATTTCTGGCAGCTTCAACAAAGTAGCATCCATCAAATAATAGGTATCCAAGTCTGGGTCTAAGATTAAATTGGAAGTGTCGCCAACCCGATCGCTCAATCTATTGACATCCGTCAGCAATCTTTGATAGATTACGTCGTAAGTTTCTCTACTCCAGTCACGACGGCGCAATTTAAAATTTTGCCAATCTTGATAAATTAGATCGAACTTTTCGCTAGTAGCTAAAACACTTCCCAGGCGGCGATCGGTATTTTCCAGTTCGTGAAAACCCACATCTATTTTTGCTTCCAGATCTGCGCCGCGATCGGACTCTTGTAAATCTGGATTTAAGCGCTGGTAATTTAAAAATTGCAGTTGCGGGATGTATTCCCTCAACTGTCGCAGGGGGCGCAGGTATTCGTTACCGTAAATTTCCTTTTGAGCAAAGTCTATCCTGCTGTTAATTTCCGAAATCAACAGGTAAGTAACTAATGCCAGCGGCATGGCGAAGAGAAAAGCGATCGTAGAAAATTTTTGAGGGTAGCTCAGCCGATTCATTAAACTGATGCCCAGGGATTTTCTTTGCATAATTAATACATTTTAATAAGATTTCCCGAAACAAGTAGCGATCGCTACTAAAATTTAGGAATGTAGGTGTTAAAGGACTCCGAACGCAGAAAGCGAGTTGTTTGCAGGCGTTGTTTGCCAGCTTTGGGGGCTGCAACGGCACCTGCTAGATCGTCAACCCGGTTTCTCAAAACCCGCGCGCCAGTCGTCAAAATGTTGCTTGAGACGCTCCCGATCGAGCAAGACAGCGGCAATTCGCCAGCGGTAAATCGCTCAATTTTTAATTTCCATAACGGTTGCCACAGATGGCGTTGCATCCTTAAATTTTGCAAACTCCCACTGTGTAGGACTCCCCCAGCACAGTGTAAAACACCAGCAGCAGCTTTGGGGATAACTTAATAGTCAGTTGTACGGTGATGCTGGGGATAAATCAGATCCTTTTCAGGAGATTTACTTAAACATAAATTTTCTCGATCGCGCGATTTTCTCAGTAAAAATTAAGTAATAATTGCAAGCGCAAGTTTCCTGAAAAACTTGTTGTGACAGTGTATAAAACAACACTGGTATCCCTGCCAGCGGCGAACAGCGACTCCTGGAATAAGGAACCAACAGCAGCAGCAGTGGAGTCTAAATAAGTAAACAAACGATCGCCAGCAAACAAACGATCGGAGGCAAAACGATTGCCAGAGTGTGAAGTTGAGGCAGAGGGTTGGTTATGAAAAGAATTTCCGAAAATCAATGTCAAAACAGTCAGAACCGAGTTCAAAGGCAGCCGAGTCCCTTAATCTTGGCTTTGTTACTGACAGGAATTCTGACCTGGGAAATGTATCCGGTATTAACAGACACCGCTGCCGCCAATGCAGGTGCTCTCAAACAATCGATCGTACAGTTAGAACAGCAAGAGCGATCGACCGTACAGCAATTTCCCTCGGAGTCGGTAATTGAAAAAATCAGCTACGCCGGACTGGGGCGCGACAGTTTAGCGGGCGCTCGGGGAATTTTGGCCGAGAATGCGAGACAATTGCCTGAGGCTGTGGCTGCTGCGGTGCGCCAAGACTTGTCGCGCCAAACTGGGATTGCAGTGAGTAAGTTGAAAGTAACTCAATCGAGCCCGCAAAGTTGGCCGAATACTTGTTTGGGGCTGGCAAAAGCCGATGAAATTTGCGGTCAAGCGATCGTGGAAGGTTGGCGGGTTGTGGTTTCTGACGGCCGCCAATCTTGGGTTTACCGCACTAATTTTCGGGGTAATGTGTTGCGTTTGGAACCAAAAAAATAGTTGATAGTTGATAGTTGATAGTGCGAGCGTCCTCGCTTGTTAACGATAGTTAGTTAACGATTTTTTCTCGTGTTAGGATGTGGTCGATCGTGTTAGGATGTGGTCGATCGTTCCCAGAATCCGACAGGGGTTGCAAACCCCTGTCTCATAGCGAAAGTCCTCTGAAAGAGGACTAAAATTTACTGTAATTTTGTTTGTAATTCACAGTCGGTAGTCCTCTTTCAGAGCATCCCACGGGCGCGGGCTACCCGTTATGAATCACAGAAACCCTCTCTCCCCTCCCCCTCTCTCGCCCTCTCCCCCTCGGTTTTCTGAGGAGCGTCCCACGAGGGCTGCGCACCCGTTATGTAATGAAAGAAACAAAATTCTCAAAATCTTAGGAGGACTAAAATTCACCCGTAAATTTGCTTTGAATTCACAGTCGGTTTTTAACCGACTTTCGCTATGAGGCAGGGGTTTGCAACCCCTGCCGGACTGTGGGATTGTCGGTGGCGTGCCAGATGACTATCGATCGCGAGCGGGGAGGCTCGCACTTCAACTATCGACTGTTTGCGCCGTTGGTTTTTCGATAATACCGCCACCCAAAAGCAGATCGCCGTCATACCAAACTGCTGCTTGTCCGGGCGTGATGCTCAACTGCGGTTCGTCAAAAATTACCTTCACCCTCGTACAGCAAGTATTTTCCGCTGTTTCGTGGGTATTTGCAGGGACGATCGTTGCGGGTACGGGTTGCGATCGATACCGAATCTGTACGGAGGCGCGAATCGGGGCTGCAGGCGGGGCTACTGATACCCAGTTTACCCGATCGACATAACATTCAGAATTGGCAGCTTTCGCGCGATCGCCCACAACTACGCGATTGCGGGCTGCATCGAGTTCGATGACGTACAGCGGTTCTGGAGCAGCAATTCCCAGTCCTTTCCGCTGGCCGATCGTGTAGTGGTGCACGCCGTCGTGCTCTCCGAGCACTCGCCCGTCCCTGTCAACAATCTCACCCTTTTGCGGGGCAATGTACTTATCCAGAAAAGCCCGCATCGAGCCGTTGCTTTCCACCAAACACAAATCTTGACTTTCCGGCTTGTCAGCAGTTTTCAAGCCAAATTCGGCGGCGATCCTGCGGGTTTCGGTTTTGGTAATTTCCCCCAAAGGAAACACCGTACCCGCCAGCAAATCTTGTGTCAGATCGTACAAGAAATAAGACTGGTCTTTTTGCGGGTCGATCGCCCGCAGCAATTGATAGCGATTCGTGTCAGGATTGAAACTAACGCGAGCGTAGTGACCGGTGGCAATTTTGTCAATTTGGAGTTCTTCGCGAGCGTAGCGCAGCATCGGGCCGAACTTCACAGTTTTATTGCACTGCGAACAGGGTAGAGGTGTAATTCCAGCGCTGTAACCGCCTACCAAATAATCCACAATACTTGCCTGGAAGACATCGCGGCTGTCAACTATGTGATGGGAAACGCCCAACTGTTCGCAAATGTAAGCGGCATCGACCATTCCCTCAGAGCAGCATTGACCTTTACCCTTCATCAACCACAGCGTTAAACCCACCACTTCATAGCCTTGGTGGTGTAAAATTGCGGCTGCTGCGGAACTATCGACCCCGCCGGAGAGGCCTACAACAATCTTGTTCATGTTTCTGAGAGAAATTGCTATTTTACTGTTTTACTGTTTTACGGTGAGTGAGTTCGATCGGGCTAATTTTATTATATTACATAAATACTACTCTAGCAATTTTCAGCGATCTGAGGTACGCTTGGTAATCGATAATTGGTAATTGGTAATGGGTAATCGGTTGAGCGTGCGCTCCTCTTACTTGAGAACTACTATAATGTTTAACCCTTATGAATATTGAAAAGTTTGCGGTAACAGCCGATCGAATGCGGCAGGTAGAAGAGCGAATTTTTGCTGCTGGAATGCCTGTAGCTGCTTTGATGGAAAAAGTCGCGGGACGGATTGCCGATCGCATTCAGGTGCTGGTGAAAGCCGAAGGAAGAAGGAAGAGGGAAGAAGGAAGAAGGAAGAAGGAAGAGGGAAGAAGGAAGAGGGAAGAAGGTAAAGAATTTGTTGATTTTAAATTGCCGATTGTTGGGGTATTGGTCGGACCGGGACATAACGGCGGAGATGCTTTGGTTGTGGCTCGCGAGTTGCATTTTCAAGGATTTTCAGTAGTTATTTATTGTCCGTTTGCTAAACTTAAAGAACTGACAGATTGTCACTTGCGTTACGCGCGTTCTTTAAATATTCCGTGCAGCGACAAGGTTGAAGATTTGACAAGCTGCGATTTGCTGGTTGACGGTTTGTTTGGGTTTGGGCTGGAACGGGAGATTGTCGATCGAGTCGCTCTTGCTGTAGACCAAATCAACGATCTAAATAAACCGATTATTAGTATCGACATTCCCTCAGGAATTCATACAGATACGGGAGCAGTTTTGGGAACGGCAATTCGAGCTACGCGCACTCTATGTTTGGGTTTGTGGAAGTTGGCGTTTTTGCAAGATAAAGCGTTAGAATATATCGGGATAGCCGAGTTAATTGATTTTGATATTCCGCTGGCAGATATCGAGGCGGTATTGGGCAAACAACCAGAAATCGAACGCATTACTCGCTCGTCAGCAATGCAGCATTTGCCATTACCCCGATCGCCCGTTTCTCACAAATACACTAACGGTCATTTACTGATTGTTGCAGGTTCCGGCCGCTACACGGGAGCAGCAATTTTAGCAGGTTTGGGAGCGAGGGCGAGCGGAGTTGGAATGCTATCAATTGCCGTTCCCGAATCGATTAAACCGCTGTTGAGCAGTCAGTTACCGGAGGCATTAGTTATTGGGTGTCCCGAGACGCACGGCGGGGCAATTAGCGAATTGCCGATCGCGATCGATTTGGGCAGATACGACGCGATCGCGGTCGGTCCGGGCATGACATTAGAAGCAGCAATTGCCGTAGAATCGGTATTGGAAAGCGATCGACCTTTGGTGTTAGATGCCGATGGTTTAAATGTGCTGGCTCAACTCGGAACTGTGCCGATTTTATCGGAACGGAAAGCACTGACAATTATCACGCCGCATCCGGGGGAATTCAAGCGTTTGTTTCCCGAATTAGTTGAAAAAACGGGCGATCGAATTGCTGCGGTTCGAGCTGCTGCTCAACTCAGCAGTGCGGTAGTATTGTTGAAAGGAGCGAGAGTTTGTATCGGCTGGCAAGATGGGGACGAGCTAACTCAGATTTACCTGAATCCCGAGAGCACTCCAGCCCTTGCTAGAGGCGGCAGCGGCGATGTTTTGACAGGCTTGTTGGGGGGGCTTTTAGCAAGTGCGATCGCCCGCAAATCCCCCGCGCGCGAAGTAGTGCCGACAGCGGTTTGGTGGCATTCAAAAGCTGGAATTATGGCGGCAAAAGAGCGGACAGAATTGGGAGTTGATGCCTTTACTTTGACTCAATATTTAATCCCCAGTCTGGTTAATTAACTAATTTATGTTCCGGCAGCAAGTTCGCGATGCGTTGTTGAAAAAAATAGAATTTTGTTCGATCGTCTTTTATTGACAAGCGAGACTTTTTTATAAATGAAGCAAGTCGGATATTGGGAATTTTGACAATGCCGTTTCAAGGCTTTTATTCTCAAACGTAAGGTGCGCAGTGCGCACCCCTACTTAAAATATTAAATCAAAAAAATTATTATAGCGCGATCGCTCGATTGCGCTATAATACTAAATCCGGGTTAGTCATCCCCGTTATCGTTGAAGAGGGGGAGAAATTAGTTCGCTTTTTTATCATGGGTAAGTAACCCGGATTTAGTATAATATAGTAGATTATGTTGGGTTTCACTTCGTTCAACCCAACCTACAAATCTCAAATTTTAAATCTAAAATGGTATTAACTATTGCATTTCGCATTTTGCCGATCACCCTTGCCCTCGCTTTTGCAGCGCTGATAGTCTTCTTAGCAGGTGCGTCGCCGGTGCAAGTAGCTGCGAGTTTGTGGTTCGGCGCTTTCGGTTCTTTTGATGGCGCAGCGCGGGTTGTTTCCACTCTCGCACCGCTGCTTTTATGCGCTTGCGGGCTGGTTTTTACCTTTGCTGCGGGCTTGTATAATTTAGGAATTGAAGGGCAAATTACATTGGGCGCGATCGGCACTACTTTTGCTCTCAGAATATTTCAAGATATCCTGCCCGCGCCGCTTGTTATCCTGTTAGGAATGATTGCAGGTATTGGCGCAGGTGTTTTGTGGGGATTGTTGGCAGGATGCCTGAATGTTTATGGGAAAGTTAGCGAAATATTTGCAGGTTTGGGTTTGAATTTTGTCGCTCAAGGATTGGCGATATATTTGATATTCGGTCCTTGGCAAAGAGCGGGAATTGCATCGATGAGCGGTACGGAATTGTTTGATGAATCTCTCTGGTTGCCCGCGATCGGGCGTACTGAAGCCAGTCCGATTTCTCTAATTTTAGCACTGTTGGGAGTTGCCGCGACATTCATCTTAATTCGTGGCACTTATTTTGGCTTGCAGTTGCGCGCTGTCGGGCAAAATCTCCGGGCTGCCTATGTTTTAGGAATTCCAGCAGTCAGGCAGTTGTTGGGCGCATTTGCTATTTGCGGCGCATTTGCTGGATTGGCGGGGGCGCTACAAGTTTTAGGAGTTTTTCACCGTTTGATTCCGAGTATCTCGAGCAATTTGGGTTTTTTGGGGTTGTTGGTGGTGATGTTAGTCGGTAGCGGGATTTTGTGGATTTTGCCTGTGGCGCTATTTTTTAGCGCGCTGAATGTTGGCAGTTTGCAATTGCCTTTGTCGTTAAGTTTGGAGTCATCTTTGGCGGGAGTAATTCAAGGAACTTTGGTGTTATTTGCTATTTTGGGACGCGGATTTAAAAATTTTAGATTGCTATTTAACTGGTTGTTAACGGGTTTCCAAGCACAGTCTGAGAAAGATTAATATTGTGTCCGATTGATTGCCATCACAAAAATAGTTCGCAGTGCGGACTTAAGTCCACATCTAGAGTGCCAGTCCAGTAAAAGAGGTTGACAAAAAGCCGAAAATATCGTGGTCTCTAAAAAACTAACTGGGAAGCGCGCGATCGAGGTAAAAAGTCAGCCTATAGGGGTTGCTAGCGCACGCTGGAAGTGAGGGATGGTCTTTTCGAGTGTGCGTGCGACACCGCAGTGAGGTGCGGGAGCGACTTGTCGCTAGAGAAATATCGATTCCCCAGGCGCAAGCTCGCACGCTCAAGCAAACAAACCTAGGCGTAAACTACCCAAAAAACCAAACTATGCGTCCACCAACCACCGAATCCTCCGATCGAATTATTCGATGAGGAATTTCAAACAGAACTAGCAAGTCTGTTTAAAGAGTCTAAAGTAGGAAAAAATCAACAGATATCTGCCTAGCTAAAAAGATACTTGAATGGATACCAACGGTCAGTGCCACCTCCTTCAAGATATTGAGCCGTGTTTCGATCGCTTGCCGATACCCCCTGCAGCAGACGAAGCAGATCGGATTATGCTATAGATAGATGTTTATATAAATGCTTAGTCAAAATCCCGGCAGTTTTTAATATGGTTCAATTTCATATTCAAACAGATAGCGACATCCCAGCATCTACACAACTGTTCAATCAAATCAGATTTGCGATCGCCTCCAGGCAATTTCCACCCGGACACCGCCTCCCCAGCACCAGACAGCTAGCCATGCAAACGGGGCTGCACCGCAACACCATCAGCAAAGTATACCGCCAGCTAGAGCAAACCGGACTTGTCGCCGCTCAAGCCGGTTCGGGCATTTACGTCCGCGCCCTGGGCCACGAAGGCGGTAGCAAACTCAACTCTCCGATTCTCGAACAATATCCCCTCGCTAACAAAATAGTGCAGGAAAGCCTCGACGAACTCCTGGGACAGGGCTGTACGCTCAATCAAGCTAGAGAATTATTTTTGGCAGAAATTGACTGGCGGCTGCGCTGCAGCGCCCGAGTTATCGTCACAGCCCCCACAGAAGATATCGGTGTCGGGGAGTTGATGGCGAGAGAGCTCGAACAAGCGCTGCGCCTTCCCATACAGTTGGTATCTATGGAAGAGCTAGCTGCTTTTCTGGATCAAATTGCGTCGGGAACGGTAATTACCAGCCGCTATTTTATCGGTGAAGCAGAATCGATCGCAGCCCCCCGTTCCGTGAGAGTAATTCCCGTGGATATCAACGATTACAGGGATGAGATAGAATTGGTCAGCAGTTTGCCGAAAGACAGTTATTTGGGCTTAGTCAGCATCAGTCCCGGAATGCTGCGATCGACCGAAGTGATCGTTCACAGCCTGCGGGGAGAGGATTTGTTGGTCATGACGGCGATGCTGTCGGATACTTACAAAATTAACTCGATCGTGCGATCGGCCAGAACAATTTTTTGCGACCAGCCGAGTTTTGCTACAGTAAAAGCGGCCGTTAGCGCAGCCAGAGAAGATATCATTCGTCCCCCGCAACTGATATGCTCTGAAAATTATATCGGCTCTAAGTCGATCGATCTGCTCAAGCGCGAGTTGGGATTGGGGTGAAGATAGTTGACAGTGAACAGTTGATAGTTGACAGTTGACAGTTGACAGTTGACAGTTGACAGTTGACAGTTGACAGTTGACAGTTGACAGTTGATAGTTGATAGTTTTCGGGAGTAGGGGCGAAGCAAACCAACGGGGAGTGGTCGAGGGTGCCCGCCCAGAACCCGTGCCCGCCCAGAGTTTTCAGTTGTGAATTAAGAGCTCTCTTTCACTCAAAACTTAAAACTCAAAACTCAAAACTCAAAACTCAAAACTCAAAACTCAAAACTCCTTACCCATTCCCATGACAATTGACATCCAACCTTCGATTAATGTCAAAATCGCGATCGAAAGTCGCCGGGCAGCCCGCAGTTTCAAGCCCGATCCGATTCCGCCAACAATCGTTAAAGAGATTTTCCGTTTGGGATTGCGAGCTCCCTCGGGTTACAACTTGCAGCCCTGGCGGTTTATCGTCCTTCAAGATTTAGCAAGTAAAGAAAAATTGGCTGCTTGCGCTTTCAACCAGCGACAAATTGTAGAAGCTCCCATAGTATTAATATGTTGCGGAGATCGGCGCGCTGCTGAATCGGAAAATGTTGAAGCTGTGATTCAATTGGGCAAAGAATTGGGGGCAGTTAATGATGCTTTTGCCGATTATATGCGGCAAGCAATCCCGCAATTGTTCGAGTACCGTCCCTGTTTCGAGTCTGTGGAAGCTTGGACAAACCGGCATACAATGCTTGCAGTAGCTCACTTGGCGATCGCAGCTAAAAGCTTTGGGGTAGATAGTTGTCCGATGGAAGGTTTTGTCAGCGCTCAAGTAAAAGAAGCTTTTAACATTCCCGACACAGTAGATGTTTGCTGTTTGCTGCCTCTGGGTTATGCAGCGGAACCCCTCAAACAATACGGCGGGCGTTTCGATTTGACGCAAGTTTATTACGGTGAAAGTTATGGAGAAGAGTTGCAAATAGAAATTTGAGATTTAAGATAGGAATGCTTAGCGTCCAAGTAAAGTAAGCCCGCAATACCGACCGTTTCGCCAACGTCGAAAATAGCGGAAAATCGGCATCAAAAATCCTAAATTTTCCCAATCCCCAATCCCCAATGCCCCATCCCCAATGCCCCATCCCCAATCCCCAATCTCAAATCGAAAATCCTCAGGAGTGAAGTATGACAGTAGCAGCGCGGCAAACCAAAGCACAAATGCTCGAAGTAAAGTTGCAGAAGTATTTGCAAGCAGCCGGATTTAAAGATTTGCCGCTTTATATAAGTTGCGATTTTCGAGACGATTCTTTAACAGTAGTTGGAGAGCATCCCCGCAGTTTAGTTCTCAAAGCTAAACCGACTTTTGCAGTTATAGAATCAGCAATTGTTGAAATAGAACCGTCCAACGACCGACAAATCGTTCAACAAATCGGACTTTGCCTGAAAATTAGCGGGCAAAAACAGCCCTATGCTTTCCATTCTTTTACCATTGACAACCCTATTTTGTCAAGAAAAAGAACAGTGGAACTGCCACCCAAAAAAGTTGAGGAAAAACCTGCCGCAAATGAGCTAGCGCTGGCAGCAGCCAATGAGGCAGATGCAGCGGAGGATGTGGCGTTAGAAAAGAGCGAGCCAGAGGCGGGAATTGACGAAGAATATTTTCCCGATTTTTCGGAAAAACATGAGAAAGATACAGAAGCAGTTTCATTTAAAGTAGCAGCAATTCCGACAAATATCGCGGACAATCCCTTCGATCCGCTAGATATGGAACCCGTAGAGACAGCCGAACAAGCATCAAAAATATCGCCGTTTACGATGCTAGCTGTAGCGGGAATTACCAGCATCGTTGGGATAATTTTAGCGAGCGGTTATTACGTGCTGAGCCGCCCTTGCGTTATCGGAGAATGCACGGCAATAGCTAATGCCAAACAGTTGAATCAGAATGCCATACGGACGCTGAGAACTTCAAAAGTTGCTAACAGTGCCGAGGAAGCACAAACACAGTTAAAACAGGCGATCGCCCTGTTAGAACCGATTCCATCTTGGTCGGGCAGCCGGGGGGAAGCTCAAAAAACGCTTGAAGATTACCAACAGCAAAGTCAGAACTTAAATTCCGCGATCGATGCTGCCAGATTCGCCACATTAGCATCCCAAAAAACTCAAGATCCGCCTGTTTCCGAACAGCGCTGGCAGGAAGCAGAAACGCTTTGGGAAAGCGCGATCGCCCAACTCGGAGAAATTTCCGAAACCAGCCCGGTTTATCCGTTTGCCCAGAGAAAGACGAAAGAATACCGGACAAATTTAGCAAGTACAAACCGCCGTTTAACTGCTGAGCAAAGAGGCGAAAAAATCCTGCGCGAAGCCAAAAGTACAGCTCAAATTGCCGAAGCTCTCGAAGCAGTAGCTCAGTCATCAGAAAGTTGGGAAAAAGTGCAAACAAATTGGGAAGATGCCCTCTACAGGCTATCAGAAATTCCCCGAGGTACAACATCCCACGAACAAGCACAAGTCCTGGTGCCCAAATACGAAGCCAAAGCATCGCAAGCCCGCGAGCGCAAAAGTGTGGAAGGAATTGCCGAACAAGCTTACACTCAAGCAGTTACTTTAGCAGCGGAAGCGAGAATTTTAGAAGGGAAAAACGGCTGGTTTAAAGCAGCGGAAAACTGGCGGCGGGCTTTGAGTTATGCCGAACAAGTTCCGGGGACAACTGTTTACGCTCAAAAAACCAAGCCTTTAATCGGCGAATACAGAAATTCATTGCAGCAAGCAGAAGTCAAGCTGCAGGAAGAAAGAAATATGCAAAAAGCGCGTGCCGATTTAGATAGAACTTGCAAAGGCAACCCCAAGATTTGCGATTATACTGTTAGCAAAGATTTGATTGCCGTGCAGATGACTCCCGATTACGTGCAGAAACTGCAAAACACTTTCATCCAAGCGGAAAGAAACAGGGCTATCAAAACTCGCCAAGCTGTAGAAAAGCACGTGCAAACACTGCAAAAAGCTTTAGAGGCGATCGCGGAAAATGCGAAAATTCCGCTGCAAGTGTACGATAGCGAAGGCAAGCGCATCGGCAGCCACGAACCGAGTTAGAGATTGTTGGGTTGAACTTAGATATTGCACCAATGTCAACAATTCTGTAGGGGCGGGTTCAGCAATGTCTCAAATACAAATGCTAAATCTCAAAAACCCGCCCCCACCCCACTCAAAACTCCCGAAAAACTCAAAATTCCCCAGAAACTCAAAACTCCCGAAACTTAAAACTCTCTTTCAACTCAAAACTCAAAACTCCCGAAACTTAAAACTCTCTTTCAACTCAAAACTCAAAACTCAAAACTCAAAACTCCCGAAAAACTCAAAATTCAAAACTCAAAACTCCTTACCAACTGTCAACTATCAATTTAACAGCGGTAAATGAATGATAAACTCACTTCCTTCTCCGAGAGTTGAATTTACTTCGATCTTTCCTCCATGTGTTTCTGCAATAATTTGACGGGCGATTGCCAGCCCCAATCCAGTTCCTTTCCCTACATCCTTGGTAGTAAACATTTCCTCAAAAATTTTTTTCTTGACTGCATCGCTCATGCCTTTACCGTTATCTGCAATCCTAATTAAGACTTGTTGTCGAGTGGGATCTGTCTTGGTTTCGATCGTAATTTGACGGGGAGTTTTTTGATATTTCTCTGTGAGATTTATATCGTCAAAAGCGTCGATCGCATTTGCCAAAAGATTCATAAATACCTGATTTAACTGCCCTGCATAGCACTCCATTGGTGGCAAATCGCCGTAGTTTTTGATAACGGCAATTTCCGGGCGAGATCCTGAAGCTTTGAGGCGGTGCTTGAGAATCATAATCGTGCTGTCGATACCGTCATGGATATTGCAAGTAACGGGGCGATCGCTATCCACACGGGTAAAGGTTCTGAGGCTAGTGCTGATGTCTTTGATACGCTTGATTCCCTCGTGCATGGAAGCAACTAACTTCGGTAAGTCTTCGCGGATATATTCGAGTTCGATCGCCTCAATTTTCTTGTGAATTTCTGCATCGGGTTGGGGATACTTTTGTTCGTACAAATCTAGCAACTCAAAGATATCTTTGATATAGTCTAAAGCAGGTTGGATATTGCCGCTGAGAAAACCCACGGGATTATTGATTTCGTGAGCCACACCAGCCATCAAATTACCGAGCGCCGACAATTTTTCGTTTTGGATAATTTGCAGTTGCGAAGTTTGCAATTCAGAAGTTTTACGAGCTACTTCTGCTTCGAGGTTTTTAGTTAAGAGACTTAACTGCAAATGAGTTTTTACTCGCATTAACACTTCTTGTTCTTGAAAGGGTTTAGTAATATAATCTACTGCACCAAGTTCAAACCCTTTGACTTTAAGATCGACTTCCGACAGCGCTGTCATAAAAATGATGGGAATCTCGCAGGTTTTAGGATTTGCTTTCAAGCAACGGCAAGTTTCAAATCCATCAATACCGGGCGACATCATCACATCTAACAAAATTAGATCGGGATGCTTTCGCTCGATTTGCAACAGCGCGCGTTCTCCACTCGTCGCGATCGCCACAGTATAACCTGCCTGACTCAATGCCTCTGAAATGACCTCTAAATTAGTAGGCGTGTCATCAACAATTAAAATTAATCCTTTTACTTTTTTACTCATTATCCAATTATCCTCGAACCGATATTAATCAGGTATTTTTGAATTAATTCCTCAATTTTCTCTGTTTGGAATTTCTTGACCAGTTTCTGAATTTGTCCGACAAAGGGCTGATAGCGATCGTCCTTGTCTCCTATTTCTGCAGCAGTTTCTGCTAGTTGTTTCAGCAGCCCATCTCGGGCTAATTCCAGTAAAATTTGCAAGTCTGTTTCTGGGGGAGCAACTAACTCAACAAAGTCTGCCTCTTCGCTGCTAGTTGCAGGAATTGTATCAGATATGGTTGCTTCAAAGAGTGTTGCGAGTGTTGGCATTGATTTGCGCCATGAAATCGGAGTCGGGTACGACAATGACGCTCAGCCAATGATACCTCGTTCGTCTTTAATGGTGGAAACTTGAACGAACTGCCGCCGATCGCCCAGCATAAAATCAAGCTGATGGCTTTGGGAAATTGCGTTAAAATTGCCAAATCGATCGAGAATTGCTCTGGCTGTGGCGCTAATTATAGGACTGTCAGATTTGATGGCAGGGATTGGTTGCAGGGTGTTATTTTTCAGGTCGATAATGTAAGGATTTTCAATAGCGGAACTGGCTATCAAATTGCCCGCGCGATCGATGATGAACGTTTGTCCTGTTTGACCGACTTTTAAAGTTTTGAGAAAGTTGTAAATTTTCTCAATCCGAAAGATACTATTTTGCACTCCCAAAAACTCTCGATCGCGGCTGTAAATTGGTTGGGTTAGAGAAATTACGGCCAGTTTATAAATCTGGCTGAAGTAGGGCTGAGATATCCAGATCGGTCTTCCGGTTTGCTTGGCAATTTTATACCAGAATCGCGTTCGATGGTCGAAATTTGTTATAGTTTCTACCGGCCCCTTCCTTTGACACCGCTCGTCCAGAAGGTAGACTTTTCTTTGAGATGGATTCTCTTTATAACCGTTACGAGAAGTGATGTTGCCCTGAGGTGTTTCTTCCACGGAGATAGCCGATCCGTCAGCCAAACTAAGGTTGACGAATTCGACGGTATCTTGACTGACTAACCGCCAGAAACTCCGTTCCAGTTTGGTAAGATCTGTTAAATCTAGTTGATTCTCCTCGGCTGCCACCACGATCGTTTGTCCTACAATGTAAGGCTTTTCGAGATAAGTCAGGACTTGCAAATTAATCCGAGCGCTCATTTGTTGGCGCAACTGACTGGAAACGTCATTGACTGCTTTTTGCCCGTTGCGCAGCGATAGATAACCCGTCAGTCCCACTGTCGCAAAGATTTGCAACACGAACGGGACTACTAGCACGAGTTGTAAAGGTAGAGTTTTAGCGGGATTCGCGTTAGGCTGCTTCATGGATCGCTGGCTGGTAGATGTACAGAAAATGACGGTAGCTGTTTTCTCCCGATCCTGTATTTGCCGACGATTCTAACTGATGTTTGCCATAGCGGTGCGATCGCGATCGCCAATTTTTATGTTCGATCGCTACATATTTATTAAATTTTGTAATTAGCCAGCAGTGCGAGCGTCCCCGCGATCGAATTTTATTAGTTATAATTATGTTGCAGCTAGATTCCTGCAATCTCTTGCGATATTCCCACTATTTAGCTTGCATCCAATCCAGCTTGAAAAATTTGGTTTGCTGCCAACTTCAAATCGGGAAATTTTGGCGACTCAATCCGATCGTCTCCCCGAAATTTGCTAATTTGATACTCGCCATCAACCAAATAGTAAATCGATACCGTCGGTTGTTTGGGATTCCCGATAAACCTGCGGCCGCCCAAACCTAGATAATCCACAATCCAATATTCGGGAATTCCAATTAATTCGTATTCTCCTACTTTTTTCAGGTAGTCATCTTGCCAATTGGTACTCACTACTTCCACAACCAGCGGAATTGATGACCCCTGCGTCACAGTTGAGTGCTTTTTCCACAGAGGTTCTAATGCTAAACTCGGACGGTTTAAAATAAGAATGTCGGGTAAATAAGCGGATTTATTATCGGCCGACTTAACTAATGCTTGATTCGGCATGAAGTACGGAAGTTTCAGACTTCTAAACTCAGCGGTTAAATCGGAAGCTAAAAAACCGATGACTTATTCATGTTCTCCTACTGGCTGCGACATTTCAACAATTCCTCCGTTGTGCAGTTCGTAACGTTTGTTTTCTGGTTTCCATTCCAGAAATTCTTCAAGGGTTATCTGTTCGATGTCAGTTGGAAACATGGTAATGTATCCTCAGCGATTAGTTAGTTGACTGTTGACTGTTGACTGCTAAAAATCGGGTTCGGTCCCTAAAATCGCGATCGACAATTCCATTTGCTCTTTTCCCCGCGTCAAAAATCTTTCGCACTCCTGCAAGCATTCTGCCGCGATCGCAAACTGCTCGAAAACTTCCTCCAAAGGCAATGCACCAGATTCCACTCGATCGATAATTTCTTCAATGCGCTCGACCGTTGCTTCGTAATTCCATTCCAGTCGATTTTGTGGTAGATCGTTCATGTTTCCGCATCTAATATTTCTACAATTTTAACTCTCAAACTGCCCCGACTCAACCTCACCGTCAATTCTTCTCCCACTGCCAAACCGTCAGTATTGCTGGCAGCAATCCCGTTACTTTTGATTGCCGCTGCATAACCCCTTTGCAATACCGCAGCCGGATTCAGCGCTGCTAATTTTTCTTGCAATACCTCCAGTTTACCCGTTGCCTGCTGCAAACTGCGAGAAGTAACTGGCAAGCGTTTTAAGCGATTTTTCAACAGTTGCAAATGCTGTTCTTCCCCTTGCAATCTTTCTCTAACAGCATTTACCAGGCCGATCGCTCTCTGCTGGTGTTGGAGGTAAAGATCGGCTAAAATTGGTACGGCTTGTTCCGCCGCAGCCGTCGGAGTGTGAGCGCATTTATCTGCTGCTAAATCGGCGAGGGATTCATCTCGTTCGTGTCCGATACCTGTAATAATTGGAATCGTACAATTGGCGATCGCCCGCACAACTCTTTCATCATTAAAACAAGCCAAATCCTCCACAGCACCGCCGCCCCGCCCTAAAATAATCACATCCGCCCTACCGTCCAATTCTACCCGCTCGATCGCCCGGACAATCCCCGCAGCCGCCCCTTCTCCCTGCACCGCCGTCGGCGACAGCAGCACTTGCAAACCGGGATACCTTTGAGCTAAAGTGCGTTGAATGTCGCCCCAAGCAGCCGCGGTGTCGGAAGTCACCACAGCCACAACTTGCGGGTGTGCGGGAATCGGGCGCTTTGCTGCAGGATCGAAAAAGCCCTCAGCCTCCAAGCGGGCGCGCAATTGCTGCAACTGCAAAGCCTGCAATCCTTCCCCCGCCTGCAGCGATTGCCAAACAGTCAACTGATACTCGCCGCGGTTTTTATAAACCCGGAGGCTGCCCAAAACTAGCAACTGTGCTCCTTTGGTCGGGATTTGCGCCAATTTCGGGCGCTGGGAATTCCACACCACGCAGCGAATTGCAGCGCTTTTGTCGGGTTCGCTGAGAGTGAAAAAGCAGCCGCTGCGGTGTTCCGAAATACTCGACACCTCGCCAGTCACCCAAGCCAATTGCAAGTAGCGATCGTTCTCTAACAAGTCTTGCAGGTATAATGTCAATCCAGCAACAGACAGCGCTGTATCGGGAAAAATGCGATCGGGAAGGATTGAAGTCATTCGATTTGAGATTTGAGATTTGAGATTTGATATTTTAGATGAGTGATAGGTTACTATATTCAAGGTAATTTGTGTGTGGGTCTATCGGGCGATCTCCAAAAGACTAAAAACCTTTCTGCATCGGCTTTCTTCCTTCTTCCTTCTTCCCTCTTCCTTCTTCCTTCTTCCTTTTATTTATCATGACTTCAATGGATGTGCTGCGCCAAGAGGCTGCCGCGATCGGCATTACGGAAGCAGAAGCTAAAAAATACGGCAACGTTCGACACAGAAGAACTTGGTCTCTGGCGATCGAACACCACCTTTCAATGCAAGCTTCAGCCGATAAAATAGAATTGCCCGCAACATCTGGCAATCCCGATTCTCCAACATCCAAGAGCGATCGGGCTGGGGGGAATCAGAGTAATTTAAAAGATAGCGAAATCCAGCTAACTGCAGAGCGGTGCGAATTGATTCCCCCTGTAGATAGTAAGACAGCACCGCCAGCAGAAACCCTTGTTTTGCCCCAACAACAAGTAGAAGAAACAGGGCGATCGAGCGATCGTTATATCTACCTCAACAGCAAAACCAGAGGTTTTCAACAAGTAGTTCACAACCATATTAAAGCCTTAAAAACAGCCTCAGCATCTCGCACAAACCCGCTAAATTCGCAATTCATCAATTGGGTATGTCCCGAGTGTCACCCCAACCCTCAAAGTAGCTGCCACTTGTGCGGTGGAGAGGGCTATGTAGGCGACATTGAAGCTATTGGCTGGACGCTAGCTTACATGGAATTATTGGGCTGTTGGGCCAAGGAAATTGAACCTCTGAGAAAATTGTCGCCAGCGTTAGATGTTCTGGAAATGAATTTAAAAGTTTGCGTTGCTATCAAAGAAAGTAGTGAAGTTTTAGCCCGAACGGAGAAATGGATAGGTCGATTTGAGATTTGAGATTGGAGATTTTTGGAGATTTCAGAAATATCGTGTCCGATCGATTAATAATCTTTTTTAGTCCCTCGTAAAGTTTTGGATCGTTATACGGCGGATGTTCGCAGGCGATGTATAGCGCGTTTGTCGGTTCCAGGGTTTCTGATGTCAGCGGATCTTTTGGCTTCAGCACAAAGCATAGCAGGGAGAGCGATCGCCAATCCAAACTTTCCAACTTCCCCCGTTCGTAGCGACTGACAGTTGCATTGCTAATACCGACATCTTTAGGTACAGCGTCCCCCGCCGTCCGAAATATAGCCGCTTCGTATTCTTTGGTAACAATTTCTGTCTCAATAATTGACCAACCCCTAACCTCTCTAGCTGCTTTCAGAATTTTGCCCAATCTACTCCGTCCCGTATCGGTAAATCGCACAGGACGCAATTTTTCTTGCTCTACAACAGCCTTAAAGTCTAGAAATCCCGGCATTTTACAAACCTAAATTTAACTCTCAAGCGAACAGGAGATTATGTCAATCGTAAAGCTTTGGATCGTTGTAGGGCGGATGTTCGCAGGCTATATATAGCGCGTTTGTTGGTTCTAGCGTTTCTTCCGTCAGCGGATCTTTTGGCTTCAAAACGAAGCATAGCAGGGAGAGCGATCGCCAATCTAAATTATCCAACTTCCCGCGCTCGTAGCGATTGACTGTTGCAGCGCTGATACCTACATCTTTGGGTACGGGTTGATTTGTCGCCACGAACAACGCCTCTTCATATCCTTTCGTTTTAAATTCTGTTTCGCTGACAGACCAACCGGTTCTTTGTCTCGCTGCTTTTAAAATTTTCCCCAAACGCATCCGCCCCGTTTCCGTAAAGCGCACGGGACGCAACTCCAGCTTATTGTCTGCCACAGCTTTGTTAGAGAGTCCTGACATTGTTTCCACCTACCTTAACTCTCAAACTAGCACAGCATCGGCGATCGAAGATTGCAAGAGCAACATCGGAGTTTGCATTAAGTCTTGTTTCACTTATGCAATAAGAGTCTGATATGGAGTAATATGTAATTGACCGCAAACAGAAGTTGGCTCTCAAGCCTTAAATATACAACGATGACACCGCTGTTCCGTCGCATCCAACCATCTAAAAAGTTGCGCATCACTGTTCGATCGATCGCTCTTGCCCTGAAAATCAGTCAAAATCTGATTAAAAGAGTGGAATGCTGGGCTAATGTGGTATTCGTACACAGGCTCGATCGAGGCGGTCAGTTCGTCAGCTATCGGAAGTTGGTAGAGTGGCAAAATGCGATCGCCAGTTACATCCAATCTTGCCCCAACATTTCGGAACTTGCGCAGTTAGCGACATCAATTCACCGCGACACCCGAAAATTTAACAAACAATACAGCCAACAAACCATTGACTTTTTGCTACAAATGTGCAGCGACAGACAAAACGAATTCAACATCTGGGAATCAGTGAATTGTTTGGCTTGCTAGCAGAAACTCGAAAGATTTCCCAACTCTAACAGTAGCGAAACACTCGCGAGCAATTGCGAGACAAATTTACCCCAAAACTGCCCGCGAATCCTCCGCCACAACCGCATTTTTCAGCAACTTAAGACATTGACTGAGCGATATAATCAAAATAAGGAGCTGCTTCTTTAGCATCTTCCTGATTCAACAAAGCTAAAGCTGCTTCTTTCAAACAGCGAATCGCTTCGACCATTCCGGGGACGGGGACACCCAAGGAATTGTACATTTCTCTAACGCCAATCAAACCGATGCTTTCGATCGGCTCTTTGTCTCCGGCTAAAATACCGTAGGTAATCAAGCGCAAATACCAGCCGTAATCGCGCAAGCACAAAGCCCGTTCGCGCTGGCCGTAAGCATTGCCGCCGGGAGAGATAAAATCGGGGCGTTTTTTCCAGAGTTTTTTGCTAGCTTCTTCAACAATTTTTCTTTCACTGTCAGACAGCGCAGCAGCTATGCGCACTCGCTGTTCTCCGGTTTTAAAGAAATCATTGATACTTTGGAGCTCGCCGGTACTGGGATAACGAAGTTCGTCATCGGCTTGGAGAATTAGTTGGCTAACTACGCTCATTGTTATGCAAATTTTTTGAGGATATTTGAGGGAAAAACTGACTGACATTCCCATCTTTTACAGATGAGATTTTTGGTTTGACGATTTACCTCGCTGCTAACATCGATAGCGATATTAGTAACAGGTAAATCTTGGCAAGCGCGATGCTTATTGACACTCACCGCCCTCATGGGGACGGAGATGCTTTCGACTGATGCTTTCGATTTGGGGATTCCTATGAATTTACCTACAAGAAAGCATACATCGACTGTCAGGCGACGTTACATAGCATATCGCACGGACTCGATCGAGGGCAATCTGCCCGGTTGTGGACTTTGCTGCTGCAGGAATACAGCCTGCAATTGAGCATCGCGCGATCGACCTACCTCAATCCCAGAGGGTTCGAGTGCGTTACCATTTGAAATTCTACCACGACCGCTTGTTTCTAACGGCTTTCAAAACTACGAGGTGTTTTTCGTGAGTAAATCTAAATCCCCCGCCCCAGCCGCAAAATTCACAAATCTTTACCAGCAAGGTCAACTGGTTGAGATCGAGATTGCCGATTTGACGGATACCGGCGAAGGAGTCGGGCGTATCGGTGAGTTGGTGGTGTTTGTACCCGATACAGTGACGGGCGATCGGGCAAAAGTCCGCCTCGTGCAAGTCAAATCCGGCTATGCTGCAGGCAAGCTGGAGGAACTTGTCGAAAAATCCGAACACCGCATCCGACCCAACTGCATTGTTGCCGACAAGTGCGGCGGCTGTCAGTGGCAGCACGTAGATTTTCAATACCAGCTTGCAGCTAAAGAAGAGCGAGTCAGGCAAGCTCTCGAACGGATTGGCGGATTTAGCAATTTGACGGTCGATCGAATTTTAACGGGAACGATCGATGAATTGCCGCAATTTTTAGGATATCGCAACAAAGCTACATATCCCGTGTCGAAATCGGCAACGGGTCAAGTCCAAGCGGGTTACTATCAAAAAAGCAGCCACAAATTAGTTAATTTAAATCAGTGTCCGGTGCAAGACGCGCGGCTCAATCCTTTGTTAAAAGAAATCAAAGAAGACATCTATTGGCGCGATTGGCCAGTGTACGACGAACAGAAACATACGGGCGAAGTGCGCCATTTGTCGCTGCGGATCGGACGGCGCACCGGGGAGATGTTGCTAACTTTAATAGTTCGCACTGGAGACTTGACGGGAATCGGATCGCAAGCTGCAGATTGGTTGAAACGCTATCCTCAACTTGTTGGTGTTTGCGTGAATGTGAATTCAGCTAAAACCAATGCGATTTTCGGCAGTGAAACTAGCTGCATTGCGGGACGTTCTTACATCCGAGAAATCTTTGGCGGTTTGGAGTTTCAGCTTGGGGCGGATACTTTTTTTCAGGTGAATACAGAGGCGGCTGAGGCTTTGTTGGGGGCGATCCAAGAAGAATTGAATTTGCAGGGGAGTGAGATTTTGGTTGATGCTTACTGCGGGATTGGCACTTTTACTTTGCCGCTGGCGAAACAAGTGCAAACAGCTATAGGTTTGGAAGTGCAAGCAGAGGCGATCGCGCAAGCTCAATTAAATGCTAAATTAAATAACTTGACAAATGTCTCGTTTCAGGTTGGGAAAGTAGAGAAATTGCTACCGCAGTTGGATGTAGTGCCGGATATCGTATTGCTAGATCCGCCGAGAAAAGGGTGCGATCGAGCGGTTTTGGAAACGATTAAGCAAATCCAACCGAGTCGGATTGTTTATGTTAGTTGCAAGCCAGCTACTTTGGCTCGCGATTTAAAATTATTGTGCGATAATGGGGATTATCAAGTAGTGCGAGTGCAGCCGGCGGATTTCTTTCCCCAGACTTCTCATGTGGAGTGCGCGGCATTTTTGGTGAAGGGATAGGGGATGTTAGTCATTAGTCAGCAGTCATCAGTCGTTAGCAGGAATTATGCAGGCACTGGCTGATTTCGGGTGCGCGCTGTGCGCCTTACTGCTGCTCTGTACGCGGATATTTTTAGTTGGTTTTACTTTCGATCGCGCGAAAGGTCTAATAAAATTAATTATCTCGCAATCCAGTCGATCGTAAAAGTTCGTTTGCCCAAACTTGATTTTCTTCTGATAGAGAGGGCACGGGTTCTCGATCGTAATCGATCCGATAATCATAGCCAGCGCGATCGTACACGCTTGTAAGTAATTCTGGTAAGTTAACAATAGGTTCTACATCTTCCTCGCGCAATGGAAGTAAAAATACAGGTAAAGAATCGCGCAGATTAAAAGCATAAAGCTCTGCAAAGGGGCGGCGATCGCTGCGACTTACTAAAACCCGATAATCGGTTTTAATGGAATTGTTAACTATCGGCATAGGTTGCCAGTTTCTCAGCAAGTCAATTTCAACTAAATGTGTCAAGCTACCTAAAATACTCTGGCGTTTTTTGAGGTAAGTAACTCTGCCATCTCCACTGCGTTTGTTGACTGGAGAAAGTATTTCAATTGCCGTGACAACTTGCCTATTTGCCATTTCTCGCACTTCCAAGTAACTCTGTTTAATTTGTTCCGGGGCTGGCACTTTGACGGTAGTTGGAATTGTTAGAGTTGCAGTGGCAATTGAACGGGTAGGAACCTCGGGAGGATTGGGTTGACGTTTGATGGCTACATCAGGGATACCTACTAAAAGCGAGTTATCGTTATCGTCACTGGTGTCGTTAATTTCATAGATGCGTTTTTCAATCGCTATCTCATATTTGGGACGAATTTGGGGGACTAAGGATTCTGCAATCAGGGAAATTAACCAATGATGAGTTTCCTGCCAGAAATCGGGGTGTTCTAAGTAGGGGTCCATTCCGGGAAAGGGTGAGGGCATAGCACTGCATTCCGATCGGTTGATTTTCCAATTATTTTAGCATTGGGTTAATGTTTTGGGATAAGGGCGATCGCTTTTATTGAGTGTTATAATATTATTTATGCTCAGCTCCTGTAAAGATAAATCCAAAAAGCAATGACATCAGCTTTAATTTATCCTCATATCGAGAAAGTAGCGGGTCAACCCGCACGGTTGCAACGAATACCGCGAGTGCGGGTTGCTCAGATTGTGATGGATTATCTAGCTTATGGTTGGTCAGTGGAAGAAATGTGCCGCCAGCATCCTTATTTGATGCAATCGGAAGCCCATGCAGCAATGGCTTATTACTTCGATTTTCAAGCAGAAGTCGATCGGGAAATTCGGATGGAATGGGAGCAAGTACAACAGGAAAAATCGCTGCTTTCGCCTTCACCATTTTTTGTGAGAATGCGTGCTAAGGGGTTATTATAAGTGGTAATTTCTCGTGCGTCAGAACATTTTTAGTTGAATTGGTTGGTGCAAGGGCGATCCACCTAAGCCGCTTTGGGTAAAATTTCGACTTTGACAGTCATGCCTAATTTGTTGAGCATTGCTATTAGAATGTCAACCGAGAACTGTCCAATTTTACCTTGAGTTAGAGCTTGAATTTGATATTTTGACTGTTGGAGATGTTGAGCCGTTTGGTCGATCGTCCAACCGTGGTGCTTAATCTGATTTTGGAGAGCGAGCATTAGTTGCGATCGAATTAGTAAGTTATCGGCTTCTTCGGCGAAAAATCCGAGGTCAAGAAAGATATTATCGGCGGCTTGGGTAATGATATTTTTGGTCATCGAGTTTGTGGAGAATCGAATACTGTACAATTGTAATTGCGATCGGCTAAAATCATCAATTACAAAACTTATAGACTCCGACAAAGAAACCGAGTTTTTTACGCCCGTCTGCAGGTAACAACGAAGTATCTCGGAAAAAACCCGGTTTCTGAACCCCACGCATAAGTCCTATTAAGCCGATCGCACTTCAGTTAGGTTGGTAGGTGTAGGGGCGATCGAACTTATTTAGTTATTAAAATTTTGGTTGAGTGCTATAATATTTATGCTAAGCTCCTTTAGAGTACAAATATGCGATCGATCGAGCAACTGATGAAAGAGGCTTTATCTTTGCCAAATGCGTTGAGAGCGCAGTTAGCAGAGAGGCTAGTTGAGAGTCTTGAATTCGATGTAGACGGCACAGTTCAAAAGTTGTGGACTGTGGAAGCTAAAAAGCGTCGCGACGAAATTCGTAGCGGTATAGTTGAGCCAATTCCAGGAGAAGAGGCGTTAGCTCAAATTAGGCGAATTGTAGCACAATGAGGTACGTTTTTCACCCTGAAGCATTAACTGAATATGCTGAAGCTGTACAATTTTATACAGAGCGTCGAGTGGAGTTAGCGCAAGCTTTTATTAACGCTGTTGAAGATGCTATCTTCCGTTTGGTGGAATCTCCAACTCGTTGGTCGATAGTTGATGAAGATATTCGCCGTTGCTTAACGCGAAAGTTTCCTTATGGAATTCTCTACACTATAGAGGATGATTTTATTTTAATTGTGGCAGTAATGCACTGCAATCGAGAACCAGGATACTGGAAAAAGCGAGTTACACAGCAACCACCCGATTAAGTCACTTTGATTGATAGAGTTGGTCGATCGCCCTTCAGTTAGATTGGTTCGTATAGGGGCGATCGCACCTCTAATCCTATTTATCCAAGTCTTCTGTTTTCGGAGTTTCTGAAGTTGAGGGAAATTCTAATTTAATGTTAATATCAATTGATACTGTACTTTCTTTAAAACCTATATTAACTATTTTTACTAATGCTTCTGTTGGTAAAGAGGTATTGAGTTTAAATTCAGGAGAAGACTGAGTTTTATATCCGGCTTCCTGTAGCCGATCGCAAATATTTCGCCAATTTCCTACAGGTTCGTTGGGTAAATCTGCCAGTTTTTTAACGTATTGATATAAAGTTTTACACAAATAAACTTCAGCACTTTTGGGAGTTTGAAACATTTTTTTAGCTATTTCAGCGGGACTGAAACCGCAAAGCAGCCCGCGCAGGTAAAGCTTTTCAGTTTCCGTGAGTCCCCTTCGGGAACGGGGAGAGATTAGCCGTTTAGCTTCCGCGAAAGCTTGGTAAAGCCTTTCTAAGTCCCAGTGTTTGGCGGCTTCGGCAAATAAATCTTCTTTGGATGCCATTTTTGCGTGTTTTGAGATATGACTAACGATAGCATAACCAAAAATGCTAGCGTTTGTTAGTTGAATACTAGCTATGCTTAGTGTATTGTTATTTAAAGTCAGATATAGTTAAGTTCGTTAAGGCGGTGTGACGCCGAGTAGGAATACTCAGAGTCAGTAATGGGCGCGATCGCTTCAACCAACCTCAAAGCTACTATCTGCCAACATCTGACGGCATCAAGTAAAGTTTTGTAACAAAAAGCAAGTATTTTGCATAAAACTTGCGGACTAAGCCTGATAGATAAATAGAGCTTGAGAAGTACCGCTACTGTTGCGGTGCGTCGGGGCTGGTGGGTGCATCAGGTCGATCGCTTGTCCTGTTCTTGAGTATACATACTCGGGGTTTGGGGCACAGCGGGCGATCGGCTTTGACAATCAATCTTTTATTTAATCCAAGCAAACGCGCGACAAGTGTATGTACTTGTCTCGAATCAACACGGGGAATGGGTAATAACGTGTCTAATTTTTTCACGCCTGAATTTAATAACGAAAGTGCGATCGGGCCCTGGAATGCCAGTTTAGAAGCGGCTCAAGGGATTATCCGCAAATTAGATCCTAACAGCAGCCTAACGGGGGGTGTCGGTCAAGAGGTTAATATCCCGACTTTAACGCCAGAATCCTACGACAATATCATTTTGCCTGACGCTTTGCCGACTTCGATCGCCAGCGCACTGACAACCGACTCCAACACAAGTTTACCGGATAGCTCTGTGGATTTGCTCACCGGTCAAGCGATGTCGGAGGTTTATGAGGATTTGAGTAAGTTTGCGGCCGGGTCAGATTTCGCGAGTAAGATGAATTTGGCTTTCGGGGAAAACTGGGATGCTGCGGGTGCGAAAGCCTTAGCGGAAGGATGGTTTAATGGCGATTTTAGTGCGATTCCCTCAGTGAAGGTTGTGTCGTCTGCTGAGATTGGCGGGGCGAATGGGGCTTTTGCTGCTGCTACGGATACTATCTATTTATCCAAGGAATTTTTGACTCAGAATGAGGCGAATCCGGCGGCGGTAGCGGATGTGTTGCTGGAAGAGATCGGGCATTCTGTTGATTCGCTGTTGAATGTTACCGATTCACCGGGAGATGAGGGAGCAATTTTTGCAGCGGTTGTTCAAGGTAAGGAGTTGAGTCAGGGTGAGATTCAGGGGTTGAAAAGTGAGGACGATCGGGCGACTACCACTATAGATGGAAAGGTTATTGAGATAGAAGAGCAGCAGCTTTCTGGTGGATCGCAGGGAACAATACTGGGAGTAGATGGATCAGGCATTCTTCTAGGTGGAGAACTGACTAGAAACGATAGTAACAATCCCACCCGTCCTGGTAAGTTCGCTGATGAATACCGTTTAGAGGGAGCTAGTGAAGGTCAACAATTGCAACTCGATTTAAACTCAGAGGATTTTGATACTTTCCTACAACTGGTGGATGAAAGAACAGGTCGAGTTATTGATCAAGATGATGATGATGGTGACGGTAGAAACTCCCGCTTGAGCTTTACCGTACAACCAAATATCAATTATCTAGTACGCGCTACCAGCTATGACCCAGGTGAGACAGGCAGTTATAATATCAGTTCTACAAGATTATCGCCAGGATTATCGACTGACGGTGCAGGGAATGACTTTTCAAATGCTCGTCAGATAAGTGTAGGTCACGAGCAATCCTCTTACAATGATTTTGTAGGTGACACTGACGGAAATGATTATTACAAATTCACTCTCAATCAGAAAAGTAACTTCAATCTTTCCCTAAACGGCTTGAGTGACGATGCTGATGTGCGGTTATTTTTGGATAGAAACGACAACCGCGTAATAGATAATGGTGAAACAGTGGCAAGGTCAATTAAGAGTGGGACCCTTGCTGAAACAATTAGCATGAATTTAGAAGAACCTGGAACTTATTATATCCAGGTGTATCCAGGTACATTCAACGTTAATACAAACTACAATCTTAATGTTGCAGCCGATCTTAACTGGGGAACTATCACTGGACCGAATGTTTTTGGTGAAACAATATCCAATCCTATAGGAATAGAACGAGTAGATAATAATGGACGTGGATCGTCACAACCTATAGAGTCAGGACGAGAAACCTGGTTAGTAATTCACGGTTGGAAGGGAAATCCTTCGGAGGGTGAGTTTCCAGGTTTAGCAAAGGCTATTGACGGTTCAGAAGATCAAGTTCTTACTCTTGACTGGAGTGGCGCTGCTAGTTCTACTGGTCTGTTTGGTGCTGATGTAGCAAAAGCTGCTTCTTGGATTACTACCGTTGCAGATTGGGCCGCTCAGAAGTTGATAGAGTTGGGATTTACAAATAATGAAGGGCGAAGTACAAATAATCTCAGGCTTAACCTTGTTGGGCATAGTTTAGGTACTTATGTGGCTGCTGAAATTGCGAAAAGAATCCCTGGAGGTGTTGACAGAATAGTTGCTTTAGATCCAGCTAAAGAGTTTCAGGGAGGTTACGATACTTCCACAATTGATTTCAGCGCTAATTCTCAATTCTCTTGGGGATTTTATGGTAGTGCTGCTGGTTCGGTAGAACGTGCTGTAACCGCTGATGAATCATGGTCAATGGGCTTTGGTGGTGTTCCTTTATGGAGTGCCTCAGATAATCATGGTAGAGTTATCAACTTCTTTTCATCTATGGTAGAGCAGGCAAAAAACGATCCAAATCACCCAATCAGTAAATATTTTGATCTTAGCCAAATGAGTCAGGAAGTCTCAAAGCCTTGGAGGAATAATACGTTAAATGATTTTGGGGGTAATTTAACTGGAGTTCTCCTATTTGAAGGCAGATTAGAAGGGAAAGAAGAGGAGGAGCGATGGATACCACGAGAATTAGTATATTACGATTTAGTAACTGGAAATCTTCAGGAAAAAACTGTTTAAACTCTTTGAATTTGGTTATATTATGCGATTTCCATTAACTTTTGAAGGAGTCCTTATCCGTCAATAATGGGATTGCCTTTAATATTTACTCACTCAAATCTAGTCCAATTCACAGTTGAGAAAAAGTAACAATGGCACTAAGATTTACCAATGATAATGGTCTTATTCGCTTGCTTGGCGATAATACCTCAGAATCTATTACCCTATCACCTGGAGAACTAACAAATATTCCTGGCGGTGTGTGGGTTCGCGGTGGCAACGATACAGTTCTAGGTTCTGCTGATAGTGAACTGATTCTAGGAAACGAGGGTCTAGATAGCTTTTTAGGCGGTGCTGGTAACGACACTCTCAGCGGTGGCAAAGATAGCGATTTTGTTGATGGAGGTATTGGCAACGATTTAGTCAAAGGGGATCAAGATTCTGATACCGTCAGAGGCGGAGACGGAAACGATAGTTTATTTGCTGGTAGAGGCAAAGATCAACTCTTTGGCGATGGTGGAGATGATTTCCTATCCGGTGATAGGGACAATGATACACTCACTGGCGGATTGGGAAGAGATACATTTGCCCTGTCTACAGGTGGCGGTTTAGATATCATCACCGACTTTGACAATACGACTGATTTTATCCAAGTACCAGCCAGTGTAAATATCAGTGACATCTTAATTCAAACCGCAGGTGCTAATACTCTCCTGACTGTGAGAAGTACAGGTGAAGAATTAGCCCAACTGAATAATGTTCAGGCTTCCAGTATCACAACTGCAAACTTGTTAGCTAATCAGCCACCTCTTCAGAGTACGCCTATACCTCGACCAGATACGCCAGTGTTTTTACCTCCTGATTCCCCACTTTCCCCTATTCTGCTTTGAAATTTAGTGGTATCGCCCCTTTTCTTCTTAGGGGCGATCGATTTTTTTTACAATATGCGATAGGACAAAATTTAACATGAGGATAATGTTTAATGAATAGATTGACTCTCATTCTTATAGCTGGTTGTTTGTCAATGAACACAATTGAGATAGCAAAAGCTAACCCCGATCGACTGGCACAATTACCACAGTCTCCATCTATTTCTTCTCAATTGCAATTTTTGAATGGAACTTGGGAAGGTACATACGTATGCGGCCAAGGTTTAACACGATTTAAACTAGCGATCGCAGCAAATAGTACAGCAGAAATAGATGCAGTTTTTACTTTCTTTGCACATCCCCGCAATCCTTCCGTTCCTTCCGGTTCTTTTAGAATGGTAGGTACATATACAAGTTTTAACTCTCCTGAAATACCAGGACTACTAGAATTAAAAGCAACAACTTGGATTAATAGACCTTCTGGTTACTTGACTGTCAATTTACAAGGTAATGTCTTTACTTCAGAGAAGAGAATTATTGGTGAGGTAACGAGCAGCGGTTGTTCTAAGTTCGATCTAATTAAGACGGGTATTTAACTGTAGTATAATTTTCCATATCTTATCACTACTGTCAAAGTGCGAGCGCCTTTTTTTTCCCAAGTGCGCTCGCCCTTTTTTTCCGAAAGCGCGATCGACCCTCTCTTAAGTGAGGAGCATTATCGAGGTAAATTACTACTGTTTGTTTAACCACAAATCTAAACATGATAAGCAGTAATAGCAACGGTTCCAAAGGAACTAGAATTCCCGTTAGTCTCATTTTAGGTTATTTAGCATCAAATAACACTGTCGAACAAATCATGGAAGAGTTTCCAGATCTCGTCAAAGAACAGATAGCTGCTTGTCTGGATTATGCTCGCGATTTGTCAGATTTTGAAACAGTTGCCTAATGAGTTTAAAATTGTTCATCGATCGATGCGTTCCTAAATCTATTATTCAAATCCTTCGCGATACCGAACATGAAGTTTTTGTATTGGGAGATTACATCCCAATTGAATCTCCAGATACTATTGTCATTGCCAAAGATCGGGAATTAAATGCAATACTTATTTCTTTGAATGGAGATTTCGCTGATATTGTGACTGAGCCACCAAGCGCATATCGGGGAATCATTTCTATTCAACTGAGAAATCACCCGGAAATTATTCCTCAGTTGATGGCAAGGCTAACAGAATACTTATCATTGCACGATAGTGAGGAGCATTATCGAGGTAAATTACTACTGGTAGAAGTTTACAGAATTCGCATTCGAGAGTAAAAATTGACGATGAAACTAATAACTCTCGCCGCCGACGCAAACTAAATTCAGTACGTGCGGAATCGCGAAGAGTCGAGGAGTATAAAATATCAGTTGCCGAACCGGCACGCCGATCGCCCGATCGACCGCCAGCAATTTGTTAACCTAAAAGTAGAACCATCCCCCAACACCCTCGCACTCTCACTCCCATGAACAACGCTTCTCCCCTCATTCAAACAGTGACTCCAGAACGCTGGGCCGGGTTTAGCATGGACTTTATCGGGGCCGGTTACACGGGGCTGTTGGTCAAAAACGGCCGCGCCGTGCGTACCCTGAAATCCGGTCGGCATTTCAGTTTTGCCCTTCCCCTGCTGGAACAGTGTCAAATAGTTATTGTAGACACCAAACTCCGCAACTTAGAAGTACAGTCCCACGGGGATTTTCTGTCTAAGGATCGGTTTTTAATTGATGCTAGTTTGACTGTTATTTATCAAGTTATAGATCCGAAACGAGTAGCTTTGGAATTGTCCGATCCGGTTGCTTCTCTAGCAAGTGCAGTAAAAGATTGCTTGGGAGTAGCGATCGGGCAATTTCCCCTCCACCAACTGATAAGTCAAGGCAGAATTTTGCTGCGCCAAAATTTGCTCGATCGAGTGCAGGATTTCTATACATTAGGATTTGCTTTAGAAGACGTGCGAATCGGCGATGTCAGCTTTCCCGAAACTAACGGAGTCATCCGCCAAGTTGAGGGAATGAGCGCCAGACAAGAAGCAGAAAACTCTGCAGCTTTGCAAATGAGAATTGCTGAAGCCGGCCGCCCGATTATTGCGCCGATCGTCCCCCCGGCTCCCGTACAGCAGTTAAACTTAATATCGGGTCAATCTCCTGCCAACCTGTCAGTTACCGATGCTGCGGGAGTCGATCGAGATTTAAAAGAACTGTCAGAACAACTAGAACGAAATAGTTTGCCAACTGCCCAGCCCCGGCAGCAACTCGCGCCAACCGTACTCGCCAGCGACGATCGCAAAAATACAGCATTTTTAGTTTACAAACTGTCTGGAGAAGCGATTCCGCTGACAGCAAATCCGTTTACGATCGGGCGCGAATTGAGCAATACTTTAGTATTGCAAGATCCGCAAAGTTCCCGCTATCACGCTCAAATCCGTCGCGCTGAAGATGTTGGAGGAAAACAGCGGTATCAACTGATCGATAAAGGCAGTTCTAACGGCACTTTTGTCAGCGGACAGAGGCTGCCCGCTAACGAACCTTTCTGGCTGACTTCCGGTTGCGAAATTGCGATCGGCGACCAAAGATGGGTGTTTCAAGGCGGGTAATAGTTGATAGTTGGTAAGGAGTTTTGAGTTTCTCGGGAGTTTTGAGTTTTGAGTTTTGAGTTTTGAGTTAAAGACAGTTCTCGGGAGTTTTGAGTTTTGAATTTTGAGTTAAAGACAGTTATTAATTCAAAACTTTAAACTTAAAACTCAAAACTTAAAACATAGATCCGCCATGATATCATTTGTGTGAGAGGATTAAAAAAAGTTGAATAATATTAGAGAGATGCGCGAGATGAATAAATTTTGACAATATATAGGAAGCGATAATTGACAGATGATGGAAGAAATTAAGTCACTATTCGATCGAGGAGTAAAGCGACTGCACGCTCGGGATTTTGAGGGGTCGATCGTCCTGTTCGATCGAGTGCTGGAAATCGATAAAGATTATACAGACGCTTGGGTGTGCCGCGCCCTAGCCTTGGGATACCTCAAACAATACGCAGAGTGCATTGCCAGCTTCGATCGCGCCCTCGCCCTGGAACCTTCAAACCACCAGGCTTTGCTCAACCGAGGCATCGCCTTGGCAGAATGGGAAAAGCACCAAGAAGCCTCGGACAATTTCGATCGAGCCTTGGGCTACTACCCTTACGACTACGAAGCTTGGGGGAATAAAGCCAATGCCCTGGTTTCCTTAAAAAAATTTACAGAAGCCCTCAACTGTTACGATCGCGCCTTGGAATTCAACCCGGATTACTACAAAGCTTGGGTGAATCGAGGCAATGCTTTGGTCGAACTCGGTCGTTTTAAAGCAGCAATTCGCAGCTACGATCGGGCCGTCAGCCTCAACCCAGACGATCCGGATGTGTGGTTCAACCGCGGCTGTGGGTTCCTGACTTGGGAAAAATTTGAAGAAGCATTAGAAAGTTTCGATCGGGGGATTTCTGTCAATTCCAATCACGCTCCATGCTGGGTAAATAAAGGACATATACTATCTAAATTAGGCAGGAATACAGAGTGTTTGGCCGCCTGCGAAAAAGCCGTAGAAATCACTCCCGACTGCACTCACGCTTGGAACAATCGTGCCCTAGCGCTGCGGCGTTGCGGGCGAGTAAAAGAGGCGATCGCTTCTTACGATAAATCCTTACTTTGCAACCCCGAAAACTACGAAGCTTGGGACAATCGGGGCTACGCTTTTGCCAAAATTGGCAAGTACAAAGAAGCTCACAAAAGTATCGATAAGTCTTTGGAAATCAAGCCAGATCACGCTAATGGCATCTACAATAAAGGCTATTGTTATGCTTGGGAAGGCAAAACAACTTTAGCAGTAGATTGCATTGCCAAGGCGATCGAACTCAACCGAGCTAAATACTTGAAAGAAGCTCAAACAGATCCCGATCTAAAACCTTTGCACAAAAACAAGCGCTTTCAAAAACTCGTAGGAAAAACATTTTAAATTTTAACACTAATAAGTAACGAGGAAAGTTCGCGCACTCACAAATTAAAAAGTTTTGAATGTTGAGTAGTGAGTTGTGAGTTAAACTCCGATCGATTCACAACTCAAAACTTCAAACTCTCTTTCAACTCAAAAACTCTCTTTCAACTCAAAACTCAAAACTCAAAACTCCCGAACAACTCAAAACTCAAAACTCCCGAGAAACTCAAAACTCTCTTTCAACTCAAAACTCCCGAGAACTGTCTTTAACTCAAAACTCAAAACTCAAAACTCAAAACTCCCGAACAACTGTCAACTATTCCGCATCTACCCGAGTCGAATTTCCTTCCCAACCCTAGGGGGGATATCTCCACAAGCATTTTGAGCGACAATTTGGCAAGATTGAAAATATAAGTAGAGGAAACCCCCATGAGCTTTTCTATTCAATCTCTTTACAACTGGTATCGCGAAACCCTGCGCAACCCGAAATACCGCTGGTGGGTGATTTTGGGAACGCTGGCATATTTGGCAAGCCCGATCGACATTGCGCCGGATTTTCTGCCTGTTGTCGGACAAATTGACGATGTGGCGATCGCGGTATTGTTGATTTCCGAAGTATCCCAAATGGCGATCGACTATTTTAAGTCCAGCCAGACGCCAACAGCCTCAACTTCTGAAGCCGCTAGCAACGCCTCCGACAGTGCGCCAAAAACTGTTGATGTAGACGCGGTTTCCATGCCGTAATTCCCCAAGACGGAAACTTTGTCTCCTTCATTTTTATAAAAATAATTGAGACGCGCAGCAGCTTATCTAGCCGGATAGTTGCTGCGGTATTTTTTATACATGGGTTGCGATCGTGTTAAAGTTAAAATAAAATATCGTATCAGCATAGGAGAAAATTTTTATGTCACTCATGACAATCAAAGATTTAGAGCAAGTTCAAACGCTTTTTTCAGAAGCCGGTTTAGATTATCAAATTGAACTAGAAGACGGGAGACTTTCAATTGTGGGGCCATCAGACATTGTATCCAGTGAAATCACCAGTATTTTAATTCGACTGCTGGGTAACTGGGTTTATCCCCGCCGCTTGGGAAGAGTCTTTGACTCCGCAGGCGGTTTCATTATGCCAGATACCAACGTCAAAGCACCGGATGTTTCTTTTGTGCGCGCCGCCCGCTTGCGCCAAAGCCCGCGTTATTTTGCAGAACTTGTGCCGGATTTGGTGGTAGAAATTAAATCTCAGAGCGATCGCATTAAACCTCTAGAAACTAAAGTTTTGAAGTTTATAGAACTCGGGGCGATCGTCGGAATTCTCATCGACCCAGACGAAGAAACAGTAACAATTTATCGCTCGACAGGCGAACCGACAGTTTTAGGAAATGGCGATATTTTAACATTACCAGAACTTTTTCCCGGCTGGGAATTGCCCATTGCTGAAGTGTGGCCTCCTATCTATACAGAGGAAGAAACACAAGGTTAAAGGAAAAAAACGCGAAGCCTTAGCTACCTCCCGGTAGGGTTTGTATTGAATGAACCGCGAAGACTCAGTAGGCGAAGCCTTCCCGAAGGGTAGGACGCGAAGGAAGAGAAAAGAATAAGTATATCATCTTCGCTTCGGGATGGGAGTAAATCTCGATCGTGTTAAGTGTGAAAAATGCTTGGGTTCTGCTTAAGATAGTTGTTTTTGCAGAAAATAGCCGATTAGATAAAGCGAACCGCAAATAACTATTAAATTTTTATCTCCAACCGCAACATCTAAAGCTGTTGTTAATTCAGAAAAAGTTTGACACAGGGCTAATTCCGGGCAAACTTCTTTAGCAATAATAGCTAATTCTTCCGGGGATTTTGAATTAGGTTCCGGCACGGGTACGAGATAAAGCAGATCGCCCTTTTTTAGCAACGCTTTTAAAATATCATCGCAATCTTTTGTTGCCAGAATACCGATTACCCAATTAATTGGTGACGGTGGGTTGTGAAGGCGATCTACATATTCGCGCAAAGCAATAGCCGCCTCGGGATTGTGCGCGCCGTCAATTAAAATTTTGCGGTTTTTCCAAGTAGTTTTCTGGAGTCTTCCGGGCCATTTAGTTTTAGCAATGCCGTTTTGAATTGCCGTTTCGGAAATTTGCCAGCCTCGGTTTTGGAGGGTTTGCAGAATTGCGATCGCGATCGCTGAATTCATTAGTTGAAACTTTCCCAGCAAAGGCAGTTGATATTTTATTTCAGCCGCTGATGCGTGTTGATTAACACTGATATTTTGAGTTCGATCGTATTGGGCCCATCCTTGTCCTAAATCTTTTGCTGGCTTTACCCAAGTTGCCGGACAATCCAATTCTTGAATGCGTTTTTCAATTACTATCTTGGCAGATTCTGGCAATTCTCCGATAATTGCCGGACATTTTGCTTTGAGAATTCCGGCTTTTTCTCCAGCAATATCAGCAACGCTGGGACCGAGGATTTGCCAGTGTTCGAGACTAATAGAAGTGATGGCGCACGCGAGAGGTATTTCGCAAACATTAGTCGCGTCCAACCTGCCGCCCAATCCGGTTTCGATGATTGCAATATCTGCTTTTTGTTCGGCAAAATACAGCCAAGCTGCGGCGGTGATAATTTCAAATTGAGTGGGAGTTTCCATATCCTGGTGGGCTGCAACAATTCTTTCTAAATATTGCTGCAATTCTGTTGCAGAAATTGGCTGTTGGTTGATGCAAATTCTTTCCGTCCAATCGATTAAGTGCGGGGATGTGTAGCGCCCGACTCGATAGCCGGCTGCTGCGAGTACGGAAGAAAGGTAAGCGCAAACCGAACCTTTGCCGTTGGTTCCTGCAATGTGGATAATTGGTACTTGTTGGTGGGGGTTGTTGAGTTTTTTGAGGAGTTGTTTGATTCTATCTAATCCGAGGTGGATGCCGAAATGTTGGTAGGATTTGAGAATGGATTCTGCATTCATTGATAGTTGACAGTTGGTAAGGAGTTTTGAGTTTTGAATTTTGAGTTTTGAGTTAAAGACAGTTTTTTATTCAAAACTCAAAACTCCCGATAGTTGACAGTTGACAGTTGTTGTAGGGTGCATCGCTACCCACAATCCCAAAAAAAAGCGACAATTTAATAGCGACGCACCTTACATTTGATAGTTTAGAGTGCGATCGTCACCAGATCGCGAGCGTTGACAGTTGACAGTCGATGGTTGATAGTACGATCGTCCCCGATCGCGAACCTTTGATAGTGGGCGGTCTGGCGTCGATCGATCAAAAAGTTGTTCTATAAGCTGGCGATGCAATACTCTATTTTTTGGGAAGGTTTGTTGGTTGGTTAATGGGATTTTTTTATTTACCGCAGAGGGCGCAGAGGGCGCAGAGGGCGCAGAGGGAGAGAAGGGAGGGGAAAAAGATGGAGAGAAATATTATTTCTTTGTTTTCGGGTTGTGGCGGGTTGGATTTGGGTTTTCGTCTGGCTGGGTTTAATCTGGTGTGGGCGAATGAGTGCGATCGAACTATTTGGGATACCTATAATTTTAACCATCCTGAAACTGTTTTAGATCGCAGGGATCTCAGAAAGATCGCTGCTGCTGAAATTCCAAATTGCATGGGAATTATTGGCGGACCTCCCTGTCAAAGTTGGAGCGAAGCGGGTGCGAAACGGGGGATTGCGGACGATCGCGGTCAGCTTTTTTGGGAGTATATCAGAATTGTTCGGGACAAGCAACCTTTGTTTTTTTTGGCTGAGAATGTGAGCGGGATTTTGGCTCCCAGAAATCGACAAGCTTTTACTTATATTGTATCGCAGTTTGAGGAAATTGGCTATCAGGTTTCATGCAAGTTGCTGAATGCTAAAAATTTTGATGTTCCTCAAGATAGGCAAAGGGTAATTGTTGTCGGTTATCGGGAAAATTTGGGTTTTGGTTTTGAGTTTCCTGCACCGGAAAATGAAGTTTTAACGCTGCGAGATGCGATTTTTAATTTGGAGTCGATCGCTCCTATTTTTGTGAAATCTAAATTAGATAATTATCACCTGCAAATTGCCAATCACGAATGCGCCGATTTGGGATTTTCGAGCATTTATATGTCGCGAAATCGCGTCAGAAGTTGGTCGGAACCTTCTTTTACAATCCAGGCTAGCGCCCGACACGCACCGCTGCACCCTCAAGCTAGTAAAATGATTTTGGTGGGCAAGGACAAGCGCATTTTTGACCCAAATTCACCCGGACTTTACCGCCGCCTTTCCGTGCGGGAGTGCGCCAGAATTCAGACTTTCCCGGATGATTTTATTTTTAAATACCAGTACATTGCTGACGGCTACAAAATGGTCGGCAATGCAGTACCTGTGAATTTAGCGAAGGTGCTAGCCAGTAAAATTTTTGCAGATCTCAAATGCTAGCCATCTGGGGTGCGCAGCGCGCATCTTAGCAGCATTGACATGATATTATCAGGTAAATATTGCTGACCTCATCTGTCCATTTTACCATATAGCTTATGGTAAATCAGGCAAATTATGTTGGTACTAAAAAGACGTTCTATCGATAAATTTATAAGATTTGTGAAAGCGCGTGAGTTTTGTAGGCTTTGGTTTGGTGCGGACGATCGAATGGAATCTGCCAGGGGCTATCGAGCGGAATGCGTTCGCTTGTTGAGCCGTATCCTGGCGGTGCAAACAGAGACTATTTCGAGTAAATGGGGAAGTGGCATTGATTTCGACAAAATGCCCGAACAGTACGAACGAACGCTAGCTTACGCTAATTCTCTGCGCTCCATTCTTGACGCAGCAGGCAACAATCCCGAACTCTGGGACATTATTGCTGAACGCCTCAAACAATCTCGCTAGCAAATCACCTGATAGCAATACCATATAATATATGGTAAAATACTTGACAAACCCGATCGCAGGTTTTAAGGTGAGAATGACGCATTGCGCAGCGCAGAGGATCTGACACATCCCCAGCGCGACTAATCACCTAATACAAGTAGGAGGGTCGAACGATCGTGACAAATTTTGGTATTGGTAACGAGTAGGAGGTTGCTAGCCACTTGCGTCGCTTTCATTTTCCGGGCGATCGTTACGCTGATTTTCTTCTATGTACTGTTTGACCAAATCGATCAGCACTTCATTCATATTTTTTCCGTTCAACGCACAAATAGCTTTAAATCGCTCTCGAAGCGTTCTTGAAGGAAATTTGACACTCCCCGTCCTATAAGGACGGGGATTCTTTCGTCATGGGGAGCGCAACCGCTTTACCCTCGGAAAGCATCTTGACCGTATGCCCTACGGCTGCAAGTCCTCTAACTAAGACTACTTGTGCTGCTGCGACATCTCTATCTGTTTGATAGCCGCAATGTCCGCAGCAATGAACTCGCTCGGGCAAATCTGACTGGTTTTTCTGGCATCTACTTTAAGGAAAAATACTCCACGCTTCCAGCAGCATTGTTTGAGGATTTGAAAGAATTGACCCCATCCGGCGTCTAAGCAATGCTTGCCAAGAATTCCGCGAGCCAATCCTACTAAGTTTAAATTCTCAACAAATATTGAAGCTGCACTGTCGCACAACTCATGAGCTAACTTCCAATAATAATCCTTGCGGATACTAGCAATCTTTTCCTGCAGCTTACCCACTTTTACTTGCGCTTTTTTGCGGTTGTTTGACCTTGTTACCTTTCTCGATACTCGTTTTTGCAGCAATCTCAGCTTGCGTTGGAGCGTCTTAAAAGGTCGTGGATTTGGGTAGGTTTTGCCATTGGAAGTTGCTAAAAAGTGAATAATTCCGACATCAATTCCCAGAAATGAACCGCGAGGTATTGTCTGCGGTACGTTAACATCCCATTGCAAGGTTAGCATGACAAACCAACCATTCGATCGCCTGACGATTCTAGCTTGCTTGAGAGTCGCACCGTCTGGAATCTGGCGAGATTGGCGAAATTTAACACTGCCGATAACAGGCAGTTTTATTGCTGAATTTTCGAGTGCTCTAGCACTCATCTGCGGGAACAGAAAGGAACGCATGCTCCCAACTTTTTTATAGCGGGGAAAACCGTGTCCTTGTTCCCACATACTGACAAATGCTTTTTCTAAGCGACGCAAAGTTTGTTGCAGTACCTGCGATTGAACTTGCGCCAGTTGGGGGCTGTTTTTTCGATACGCAGTTAGCGCCTTACATTGACTTGAATATGTCGGTCTGGGTGTATCTACTGGGATAATATATTCTGAGTGAAGCGAGCAAGCGTCAATCCTGCAACTGCGAGATTTGTACCAATCTTTACGCTCTCTGAGGGCATAATTGTAGACACGGCGACATTGCTCCAACCAATTTTCAAAAATGGCAACTTGTGCCGTTGTTGGTTTGAGCTTAAACTCATAGGTTAGATTAAACACTTGCATCACCTCCTCAATCTATTATACTTTTTTACGCTCCCTTAAGGCATTTTGTAAAGCCGTCCTATAAGGACGGGGCTTTGAACCCATTTTTCCGGTAAAAAATACAGCAGTTTTTGGGTATTTGAGATACAGAGAAACCCGGTTTCTTAAAGAAACCGGGTTTCTGGGGAGCACCTCATCTATCTGAGAAAAGCTATATGTGTTGCTAAATTATTCTTTTTGTTGGTTAATATACACAATTTCCTGTATTTGTTACGATTTTAATTTGATTGCAGTTGCAGTAGTTACAGTTATTACTACACAATTATTTCTAGATCTCGTGCTGGTTTAATTTTGGACTCGCCAGCCACAACATCGCCCGATAAATATGCTAAGCTTATTATACTTGAAAATCAGGATTCGCTGTCTTTAAATTTATTAGTTGGCGGCAATTCCTCTCTCATTAAACCTAACGGCTGTAACGAGAGTCTCATTACCGCATTTTCTGATGACTAATCAAAATGGCTAATCAAACGGTTGACTTGACCAATTGCGATCGCGAACCCATCCACATTCCGGGTTCGATCCAGCCGCACGGCGTGTTGCTGGCGATCGAACCCGCTACTTTCAAAATTCTTCAGGTCAGCAACAATAGCAGGGACTGGCTCGATCGCGCGCCGCAAGAGTTGTTGGGAAAATCGCTATCTCAACTGCTGGACTCGCAGCAAATAACCGCGATCGAAGAGTGTTTGGCTGGCAATTTTGAAAGCATGAATCCGGTGGAAATTTACATCCAGCGAGGCAGCAAATTATTCTGGTTCGATAGCATCGCCCACCAATCCGACGGTTTAGTGTTGCTAGAATTAGAGCCAAAAACCGCAGCGCAAAAGCACAGTTTTTTTGATTTTTACCATCAAGTACGGGGAACGATCGCCAAAATTCAAAAAGCACCGACGCTGCGAGAAATGAGCCAGGTTGCAGTCAGCGAAGTGCGCAAAATTACCGGGTTCGATCGCGTCATGGTATACCAATTCGATCCAGATGGAGCCGGCAGCGTCATTGCCGAAGATACAGACAGCGAAACCCCCTATCTCGATTTGCGCTACCCGGCCAGCGACATTCCCCAACAGGTGCGACAACTCTACACCCGCAACTGGCTGCGCCTGATTCCCGATGCCAGCTACCAGCCTGCGGCGCTGACGCCCGCCACCAATCCCCTAACGGGGCAACCCCTCGATCTGAGCAGCGCCGTGCTGCGCAGCGTTTCTCCCCTGCACCTGGAATACCTGCAAAACATGGGCGTGACCGCTTCCATGTCGGTATCTTTGATTCAGGATGGGAAACTTTGGGGATTGATTGCCTGCCACCACTCCTCGCCCCGCTACGTCCCCTACAGCGTCCGCACCCTCTGCGAGTTCGTCGGACAAGTGATGTCGCTGGAGTTGGCAAACAAAACAGCCAATGAAGACCTCGACTACAAAATAGCGCTGAAGTCGCTGCAAACCAAATTTGTAGAAGCGCTGTCCCAGTCCGAGAATCTGGTGGACGGACTGGTGCAACTCGAATCGCAACTGCTGGATCTGGTGGGCGCGACGGGTGCGGTGGTTTGCATCGGCGATTCCCTGCGAGATGGTACGCCAGAACGCTGTGTCTGCATCGGCAATACGCCCCCCACAACAGCGCTGCCCGGCCTGCTGCGCTGGCTCAAACCGCACTTGCAACACAATTTATTTCACACTCAGTCGCTGTCTGTCCTTTATCCCGAAGCAGAGGCTTACCAGGCGCAAGCTAGCGGTTTGCTGGCGCTAGAAATTTCCAAAGTCCATCACAACTACATTCTCTGGTTCCGTCCCGAGGTGCTGCAAACAGTCAAATGGGGTGGCAATCCCAACAAACCCGTTGAAGTGCTTGCCGGCGGCACCTTGCGGCTTTCGCCCCGCAAGTCGTTTGCACTCTGGCAGGAAACCGTCAGCGGGTGTTCGTTGCCCTGGAAACCCTGCGAACTGGAAATTGCAGCCGAACTGCGGAGTTCGATCGTCGGCATCGTACTCCGGCAAGCAGACGAACTGGCATCGATGAACGTCGAACTGCAGCGCAGCAATGAAGAACTTGATTCCTTTGCCTACATCGCCTCTCACGACTTGAAGGAACCATTGCGGGGAATTCACAATTACGCTAATTTTTTGATGGAGGATTACGGCGAAATTCTCAACGAAGACGGCGTGGCGAAGCTGCAAACCCTGGTGCGCCTCACCCAGCGCATGGAAGATTTGATTAACTCGCTGCTGCACTTCTCCCGATTGGGACGGGCCGAACTGCTGCGACAGCCCGTGAATTTAGACGATTTAATCCATCAAGTCATCGCTACTTTAAATATGGCGCGACCGCAAAATGCGATCGAGTTCCGCATTCCCCGCCCCTTGCCCGCGATCGAATGCGATCTGGCTCAGGTAAGCGAACTCTTTACCAATTTGATCGGTAACGCTATCAAGTACAACGACAAACCAGAGAAGTGGGTAGAGGTTGGGTTCATCGAACCTGATGGGGAGAACGACCCTCACCCCCTTACCTTCTACGTCCGCGATAACGGTATCGGCATTTCCCAAGACTATCTCGACCAAATTTTCCAAATCTTCCGCAGGCTGCACGGACGCGACGAGTTTGGCGGTGGCACCGGTGCCGGATTAACTATTGCCCGAAAAATTGCGGAACGGCACGGCGGCCGGATCTGGGTAAAATCAATTCCTGAGGAGGGCAGCACCTTTTACTTTACGCTGACACCGGAGCCCCTTGCATGACCAGTACGCCCAATTTCTCGATCGCCCGAAGACCTGCCCTGCTGGTAGTTGAAGACAGCAACGAAGACTTTGAGGCGCTGCAACGCTTGCTGCGGCGTTCTGGACTCGCCAGTCCGATCCTGCGCTGCGTCAATGGCGAACAGGCGCTGTCGTTTCTGTATCGCAGCGGCAGCTACGCCGCACCCAATGACGCTCCGCGTCCCGGTTTAATCGTGCTAGACTTGAACCTGCCTAAAACCGACGGTCGAGAAGTGCTCCGGCGCGTGAAGCAAGATGATAACCTAAAAAAAATTCCGATTGTGGTGTTTACTACCTCCAACAATCCCAGAGATATTGAAATTTGCTATGAGTACGGTGTAAATAGCTACATCGTCAAACCGATCGATTTTGCTCAACTCAAACGAGATATTCAGGCGATCGTAGATTACTGGTTTGAAGTAACAACGCTGCCCGATTGCCGGGATTGATAAGGATTAACATGAGCCAGCAACAGCGCACGATTCTGATTGTTGATGATTCTGCTGAAGACCGGGAACTCTACCGGCGTTACCTGCTGCGCGATCGAGAGCATTCCTACACGATCCTGGAAGCGGAGTTGGGGCGCGTCGGACTCCAAATGTGGCAGCAGCACCAACCCGATGCGGTGTTGCTGGACTACCGCCTGCCCGACTTGGACGGACTGGCATTTCTTGCCAAATTACCGTCCTCCACGCCGCAGCCTTGCTGGCCGATCGTCGTAGTGACGGGGCAGGGCAACGAAGCGGTAGCTGCGGCTGCGATCAAAGCGGGCGCGCAGGACTATTTAGTCAAAGAACAAATTACCCCTGAAGGACTGCACCTGGCGGTAAATGGGGCGATCGAAACCGCACGCCTTCACGCCCAACTGCAACAGCGGATCGAACGGGAACGGGTGTTATCGCAAATCGCCCGACAGATTCACCGCTCCCTCGATCTGAATGAAATTTTGCAGACTACTGTAGATGAAGTGCGGCGTTTTCTGCAGACCGATCGCGTTTTGATTTTTCGCTTGCAATCCAACGGGGGCGGCACCGTCGTGACAGAATCCGTCGCCCCAGAATGCATTCCCCTGCTGTCTACTTCACTCTACGACCCTTGTTTTAACGAAAAATACGCCGAACCCTTCCGTCGGGGGCTCGTCACCGTCAAGCCGGATATTCACGATGGCAGTATCGATCCCTGCCACGTTGAATTGCTGGCAAGCTTGCAGGTGCGGGCGAATCTGGTAGTGCCGATCGTCCAAGACAGCCATTTGTGGGGAATGTTGATTGCCCATCACTGTGCTGCGCCCCGCCAGTGGGAAGCTTTAGAAATCGATTTGCTTCAAGAATTAGCAACTAGCGCGGGCATTGCCCTGCAGCAGGCAGAGCTTTACCAACAGGCGCGCAACGAGCTGGCCGAGCGGCAGCGGGCTCAAGAGGCGCTGCTGCAGCAAACCGAACGAGAACGCCTAGTGGCTCAAATTTCTCAAAGGGTGCTGCAGACGCTCGATCTGCAGGAAATCCTCCAAACAACGGTAACGGAAGTGCGGCAGTTCCTCAAGACCGATCGCGCGTTTATGTATCGCTTCAACCCGGATTTTACAGGCGTTGTGGTGGTGGAATCTGTCGGCGAGGACTGGCTGCCGATTCTGGATGCCCAGGTGGCAGATTTTTATTTCATGGAAACGCGGGGCGAAGATTACCGGCAGGGGCGGATTCAGGCTGTTGCCGACATTTACAGTGCGGGTTTAACCGATTGTCACGTCGAACTGCTGGCTCGATTTCAAGTGCGCGCAAATCTGGCTGTTCCGATCCTGCATGGCGACGCATTATGGGGCTTATTAGTCGCCAACCACTGCGCTGCCCCCCGCCTCTGGCAACAGTTGGAAATCGATCTGCTGCAACAACTGGCTACTCAGGTGGGGATTGCCATCCAGCAGGCGGAACTCTACAAACAGGCAACATCCGAACTGGCCGATCGCCAGCAAGCTGAAGCAGATCTGCAGCAGGCTCAATCGAAGCTCGAAGCATTGATTGGCAACATATCGGGGATGATTTACAGCTATTTGCCTGCCGGTGCGGGCAGTCCCCATCGCTTTCTCTTTGCCAGTTCCGGCTGCTGCGAACTGTGTGAATTGGAGGCAGAAGCGATCGTTGAGAACGCCGATGCTTTTGTAAACTTGGTTCATCCCGATGACTTGCCCGCGTTTCAAGCAACGGTGGCGCGTGCTGTAGCAGACTTTGCGCCCTGGCACTGGGAAGGACGCATCGTTACACCGTCTGGCAAACTGAAGTGGATTCAGGGCAGTTCCTGTCCGGTGCGAGTCCTGGAGGGAGATGTGTGGCACGGCTTGATCGTCGATATTACCGATCGCAAGCAGGCGGAGCAAGCGCTCCAAGAAAGTGAAACTCGCTTTCGGCAAATGGCAGAAACCATTGAGGATGTATTTTGGATTTCTAAGTTGTCAGATTATCGAGTTCTCTACGTTAACCCTGCCTTCGAGCAACTCTGGCAGCGCGAGCCAGCAGAAGTGTACGCCAATCCGATGGTTTGGGTTGAGGCAGTGCATCCAGAGGATCGGGAACGAGTGAGAATGGTTCTCGAAAATTTCCTGCTGACTGGAACGTTTGAGGCAGAATACCGCGTGGTACGTCCGGATGGTTCGGTGCGTTGGGTGCGCGATCGCGGATTTCCGATTCTAGAGGGAACGGGGCGGCCCCGGCGCGCTGCTGGCATCGTGGAGGATATTACCGATCGCAAACAGGCAGAAGCAGACCTCGCAGCCAACGAGGCGCGATTGCGAGGCTTTGTCGAGGCGAATGTGGTGGGCATTCTCTACGGTGACATCTACGGTGGCATCCATCAAGCCAATGACGAGCTGTTGAGGATAGTAGGCTACACGCGGGAAGATTTGCAGGCTGGCAGGCTGGGCTGGCTAGACATCACGCCGCCGGAATACCTGCCGCTGGACGAACGGGCGATCGCCCAGGCGCGGGCCTGCGGTGCTTGTACGCCTTACGAGAAGGAATACATTCGCAAAGATGGCAGCCGAGTTCCGGTGCTGATCGGCTATTCCCTGGTGGGAGAGGCGCGGGAAGAGTCGGTGGCCTTTATTCTGGATTTGAGCGATCGCAAAGCAGCGGAAGCGGAACGCGCCAACCGGATCAAAGATGAGTTTTTGGCGATTCTTTCCCACGAGTTGCGATCGCCCCTCAACCCGATTTTGGGCTGGACGAAGCTGATGCAAAGCCCTAACTTTAACCCCGCTAAAGTCCCTGAAGCTCTCGGGACGATCGAACGCAATGTCAAACTGCAAACTCAATTGATTGACGATCTGCTGGATGTGGCGAAAATCCTGCGGGGCAAGCTGAGCATGAATGCGGCTCCTTTCAGTCTGGTGTTTGCGATCGAATCGGCGATCGAAACGGTGAGAACTGCAGCCTTTGCTAAGTCGATCGAGCTGCATCCGGTGCTTTCGGAAGTCGGGCTGGTGACGGGCGATGCGGCGCGACTGCAGCAAATTGTGTGGAACTTGCTGTCTAACGCTATCAAATTTACTCCCAAAAACGGACGGGTGGACATTCGACTGGAGCGCGTTGGCGATCGGGCCCAAATCTCGATCGCCGATACGGGTAAGGGTATCAACCCCGATTTTATCCCGCACATTTTTGAGTCATTCCGCCAGGAAGATGCTTCTACGACTCGCAAGTACGGCGGGCTGGGGTTGGGGCTGGCGATCGTCCGTTCTTTGGTGGAGGCGCACGGCGGCACCATCTGGGCCGATAGTCCGGGGGAAGGGCTGGGAGCAACGTTTACCGTGCAATTGCCCTTGTTGGATGCGGAATCGGAACCGAGTCAAACTGAGGAACTACCGGAGGTAGAACTGGATTTGACGGGAATTCGAGTGTTGTCGGTGGATGACGAGCCCGATGTGCGGGAATTGCTGGCGGTAATGCTGGAGCAATACGGCGCGGAAGTTTTGACGGTGGCGTCTGCTGCTGAGGTGTTGGCCTGTTTGGAGTCGTTTCAACCTGATGTATTGGTCAGCGATATTGGCATGCCTGATGTGGACGGTTATGCTTTGATCCAACAAATTCGCTCGCTACCTTCGGGCAGCAGCAGCCAACTGCCCGCGATCGCGCTGACTGCCTATGCCAGGGACGAAGACGGGCAGAAAGCTTTAGCTAAGGGATTCCAGCAGCATATCTCCAAGCCGATCGATCCGATCGGATTGATTCAAGCCGTCTTAACTCTGGTGCGACGAACTTAGGGGGTGCTGAAAACTTACGAACGATTGCCTCAAGTTAAGCCTAAATCTGCCACAATTAGCCGTCAGGCAGATCGGTGGTTTATCAGTTTCCGCTTTGAGGTAGAAGAAAAAACTACAGCGAATGCCAGCGTCGTCAGCGTCGATAAGGGGATTAGTAACCCGGATTTAGTATTAAAAGTCTACAAATGAATTTTTACTTAGGCATAGATTTCGGCACGACAGGGGCTCGATCGACCGCGATCGACTCTGAGGGTAAGATACATAGTGAGATAGAATGTACTTACGAGAGTGGCGATCTCGCGCCTGCATGGCAAAACGCGCTGTGGGCGGTAATCGATCGAATCCCCGCAGCAATCCGCCGTCAGGTAAGGGCGATCGCCCTTGACGGCACATCGTCCACCGTCATGCTGTGCGATAGCGATGGCATACCGATGTGCGAACCTATTTTATACAACGACGCGCGCGCTGCGGCGGTAATGGAGAAGTTGCGGGCGATCGCGCCTGCCAACCATACAGTATTGAGCGCCACATCCAGTCTGGCAAAACTCCTGTGGTGGTTGGATGGCGGGCAGGGGGGGGCATTTTTCCTGCATCAGGCGGACTGGCTGGGGTTTTTGCTGCACGGAAAATTGGGGATTAGCGACTATCACAATGCTTTGAAATTGGGTTTTGAGGTTGATACTTTGTGCTATCCGCCTTGGCTGCTCGAAGGAATTGCGGGCGCTGCAACGCCTCGGTTGCCTGAAGTTGTCGCACCGGGAACGCCGGTAGGTAAAGTGAGAGAGGTAGTGGGCGATCGCTTCGGTTTTCCCCCTGATTGTATGGTTTGTGCTGGCACAACAGATAGCATTGCAGCATTTTTAGCAAGTGGCGTGAATTCTCCGGGGGAAGCAGTAACTTCTCTCGGTTCTACTTTAGCAGTCAAACTGTTAAGTCATACGCGCGTAGATGATGCTAGATACGGAATTTACAGCCATCGTTTTCCTGCCCTTTTTGAAGGCGCAGCCCCTCAATTCTCCCCCCTTATAAAAGGGGGGGCTGGGGGGTGTCTCTGGTTAGTTGGAGGTGCTTCTAATGCGGGAGGTGCGGTGCTGCGGCATTTTTTCACCGATCGGGAATTGGAGGATTTGAGCCAACAAATCGATCCGAATCGAGAGAGTTTGTTGGATTATTATCCGCTGTTAAACAAGGGCGATCGATTTCCGATTAACGATCCGAATTTGCAACCAAAACTCGAACCGCGTCCCGCTGATTCAGTGGAATTTTTGCACGGTTTGTTGGAAAGTATCGCGCGGATTGAAGCGCGGGGATATCAATTATTGCAGGAGTTGGGTGCAACTGGTTTGACAAAGGTTTATACTGCTGGCGGCGGGGCAAAAAATCAGGTTTGGAGTGCGATGAGAAAGCGTTATTTAAAAGTGCCTGTGGAGACGCCAATTCATACGGCTGCTGCTTGTGGGGCGGCGCTGTTAGCAATGCGAGGAGTGCGGGGGGGTTAAACTCACAATCCCAATCCGGATCTTAATTAATTCCCTGCTTCACAGCGGAATTTTTCATGTTTGTGTGTACTATAGAATGCCACAAATTGGGAGACGGGTGGTGGCTGTGGAGGTGCGATCGCCCTTGACGGAATGTCGGATGGGAAGGGCGATCGGGCGTTTTAAAAACTGTGGGAAGTAATGAGGTCGATCGATTAAAGTCCCCTTGCGGGGAAGGCTGAGTAACAGTCAAAAATAATCTGACTATTACGCAGCATTGTTACGGAAGCTAGTTTCCGTCCCCGTGAGGGGAAGTTGGCAATCTATTAAATATTGCACTTAAAAAATTGTTAGTCCCATAGAATACTAAAATATCACAATTTTTTTCAAAAGTCAAGACTTTGAAAGTTTAAAGCTTAATTTTTAATCGTTTAATTAAGGGTTTAGTAGTTGTTTGACTATTTGCAGGTTGTCAAAAGATTTATCAACATCTGTTTTTTTATGTCGGCGATAATAATCTCTAGCATTAGTTTTTATATTTGTTAAATATCGCGCTATTTGACTTTCATTTTTCAGATTCTTGTAAGCTTTCTCCAAATTTCGATCTTTCCGAGCGACAGCAATATCACGAACGTAATCAAACAGGCGATCGTGTGGCGATGAGGAGCCTTGATATTTTTGTTCTAGATCGTCTCCCTGAACCTTGGCATAAGCTGCTACGCAGTGCAAAGCTGAATAGAAACACATTGTGACTGCCCAATCAGGAGAATCATCTCTGATATTAAGGGCGGCCTTTTCGTTATACTTAGCTTGTTCGCGATGGGACTGTTCGCTCGGCATAAAAATCAACAGCTACTTTCTGGTTTGTTCAGTAATTTCATTTAATTCAGACCACCACAAATAAATTACGACTCGATTTCACTTGATTGTAGTAGCTTGTAGAGCGTGACAAACTTATTCCTGAAAGGGCAACTACTTTAGCTCCGTTTTGGATTCTGAAAAACTTCTCCACGATTTTTTCGTCAAAGTACCATTTTTCATTGGTTTTATCCCGCAAATCCCATTCACAATCAATTACTAAATCTTGGATTTTTTCCCAAATTTCATCATCTAACTCTGTGTCAGAGTGCAGTTCTAATTCAAACTCAATCCAGTGAATGTCTTCAGGTCTAGAAGCTATAGCTCTAACTTTTGCTACACCGTCCACCTTCGCTAATTCCTGCACTAATTTGTGTACTTCAACAGGAGCGGAAAGAGACTTAAATGACTGACTTCGTGCCAGAGTAGAAGGGGAGTATTGATATACTTTCCAACTTTCTGGATTCGATATTGAATTGGGAAATTCTTTTAAGCTTCTGGTTGCTGTCATTGTCTATTCCTGCAAAAATTCATTGAGACGGTCTCTTAAAAATTCAGCTTTTTGTCTGGTGAATGCAAAACTGCCTACCAAATTTTTTGTCTGTGTTGACTCCGGCTCTTCAGCAGTAAAAGGACTATCTGATAGCATTCCTGCTATTAATATCCCATCGCTATCGTCAATAGCTATTACTACACCAGTTACCAGATAAACTTTATTTTTTTCGGCATCATTCATTTGTGTCATCCTTAGGTATGGTTTTAGAAAGACTATCACAAATTCTTGGGTTTTCTTTAAAACTAGGAACTAGATGTATTGATATGGGGAGTTCCTAGTTTCTAGGCAAACGCTAGCTTACATAATGGACTGCTTTTAGCAGCTAATTATTTAAGCTACGCCGTTTTCTATTAGGCTACAAGTCGGTATTCGGACATCTGTGACGAAACAGAGTAGCCTGGAACAGCCTTTACCCAGAAAACTGTATAGTAAGCTACACAATACCCCTGTTTGACTTTGTTTTGAGCGGACGCGGAACGGTTCAATGCTGAGTAATAGTCAGATTTGTTAGAGTTTGATTTTTCTTTGGGAAGCATATAGTTGCTCCTTTGTATATTTACAATCAATATTATAGCAATAGAGCATAGTTAATACAAGGAGGTTTTGTAGTAGAAGAATTACGCATTCCTACCAAAGCAACCGGGTTTTTTACAGGATTTAAGGCTGAAGTACAGGATTTGAGTAAAAAACCCGGTTTCAAGTGAGCCCAGTAGTATCAACTGTCTGGTTTCTAGCCCGCACACTTGACCTTCTTGGGACTCCCATCTTCCTTAAGATCTAAAACCTCAACTTTCACCACTTGTTGTTCAGAGAGGGATTGTGCTTTTTTCGGTTCTTTTTCAGTCAGCCTGATACTTCCCAGAATTTCATAAGTTACTTTGTTGCCTTTGACAGCAGTAACTTTGGCTTCGATAATTTGACCGATCGCAAAACTATAACTGCTAATTGCCTTAGCAATTTCAACTTGCCTCGCTGACTCTACAACTGGAGCTGCAATTTCTCCGATCGGCCCTGCTTCTTTGTAATAACGCATCAAGCGGGATGCCCAACCTAAAATTTGCAGCAAAGTGCTAGCATCTCCTTGAAATCCTTTGAGATATTCGCTACAAGCTCGATCGATGCTGCGGTAATAATCTGTTGTTTTGCCGCTGTGTCCGATTTGTCTGCCATTACCGACAAGGGTTTTTAGGTACTTGAAAAAACGCGAAATTGCATCAGTTCGCTCTTGATTAACTGCACTGCGGAGATAGGCGATCGCCTTTCCAAACTCATTGAGATCTGCCTCTTCTTTGACAAGAAATTGCGCGATATTGTGAGCAATTTTCCATTGTTCTTCGGTTAAAGATGCTACAAAAAGTTCAGTATCGATTGTCTGGCATTTGATTTCCTCAACTACTTCTGTCATTTTACTACTCCTAGTTTAATATACCTGTTACCTTTTAATCCTAAAACTCAAATATTCAATACATTCCCGAAGGAGGTTCGCGATCGCTCGGATATTTCAACACGGCGGCTAATTCTTCTAGTTGCGGTTTTTGAATTAAACTAGAATGGGCAGCTTTCATCATTTTCTGCATGAATTGTTGCAGTTCGTTTCCTGAAATGCGATCGCCCTCTGAAGTATAATAAGAAGCATAGCGATCGCGCAATTTTTCCCTGCTTTCAACTCGCTCGATTTCTGTCACAGTTACCGTCATCGTTCCCATACCGATTGGTTTGCCGCCGCCCACTTTAAGGGCGATCGGATATTGAGTATCTTGCCCTAAAACAACCAGCAAAGTTCCCAATTCTGCGGCTGTCAAATTCTTAAATGCAATCTGAGTTTTAAAAGTATATTCTTTAGCTGCCTGCTGCACAGTAATCCCTCGATCTTGACCTTTATCGATCGCCCGAATTGCGTGGTAATAAAATTTGCGTCCCGCTACTTTCCCGCGCCCGTCAAAATATGCCGCTCTTTGGTCTGGCCTGGGACGGTATAAAGATGGCATAAATCCTGTGGCAAAACCAGTTGTTTCGCACTTGGCATCGCTAAATTCAATTAATCCTTGCCAGTCCAATGCACCAAATACTTGACTTGCCGGACAAAGTTCGTCTTTCTTTTTGCACGGCAAGCGATCGGGCGGTATTTTGTCTCTATATCTTGGGGTAATTACCGCCAAAGTGCTGTTAGTAATTGCTTCGTAAACCGACCTAATACAGCCTTTTAAAGAACTTCCTTGAATCGATAGTTTTTGGTCGGTTGCTTGCACCATTGTTTTAATCAAAGGAACGCGACTGCCGATATCGCTGCCCATGACCACTACGCCTGTAGAAACGTGCAAAGAAGTTTGAACTTTTAGGGTGAGAAAAAGAGTTCCGTGGATGCGATCGCTCTTATATTTGTCATGTCCGATCGGGCGCTGCAATTTGGGTCTTTCTTTAGGAAAGGAGACAAAAGCATAAGGTTTCGGTGCAAGTTCGGATGACGCTGAACTCGAACTCGGACGGTTAGGTGGTTGAGGTCTTTGGGGGCGATTTCCAGTCATTTTTCCGTTCCAACTGTGAGGGCAATAAAGTGTACGGTTGCAGTTTTTGCATCTTGAAAATATCGCTGACCAACAGCAATATTTTTAGGGTCGATCTTTTCGTCACTCTCATCTTTAAAAATGAAACCTTTGGGAAATCTGGTTTCGCCTGTATTGTAGAAATAGGCAGGGCGATCGATCGCCTCCCACTTTATCGCTTCCTTATTTCCCGAAATTTCTTCAAATCCTAACTCATTTTTAGGTTCTATACTCAGCAGCAAAACTTCGTAACCCGTTCCCTTTTTTTTCCAGCGCAGATCAAATTGAGAGTTAAACATTTGCCCTTCATAACCTGGAAAATCATCGGGCAGCTTCTGAATAATACCGCTGACTTTGTGAGGCCAGCAAAGAAAGTAATAGCTGGGAGAAATTTTTAACTCTGCGCGATCGAGCAATTCTTGCAAATCTTCTTTAGATTCAACCAGTTTGTAACCTACAAACCCATCTTTCATGCTGCCGTTCCTCGCTGCAATAACTGACTCCAAGAAGTTACTGCTTTAGCAAACAAATCTTTTACCTGTACCTCTCCCGACCAAGTTAGCTGCACTCCAAAACCTAGATCCATTTTTTGAGCGCCAACAGGAGTTTCTTCTCTATCTTCTGAAGGAAAACCGTAAGCTTGTGCTTCTGTTGTTTCGAGAAATTCTCCCGCACCTAACAATGAGGTATAATTCCATTGTTTTTGACTGCCAATAGCGCGAATTTGGTTATCTTTTAATTCGCAACCCGGATACTGCACGATGGCTGAATTCAATTTAACTTGCACCGTTCCCAAACCGCGAGATTTCGCAAAACCCAAGCCAAACCAACCATCATTTAAATCGCGCAATACTAAACCAATTAAACCTAATTGTGCGAGGGTAAAATTCTTGAGATGAATCTTGGTACGAAATTCACCAGCGGTGCAAACTTGATAGTTGAATAATGCTCCGGGTACAGTTGAGCCGAAGACGCGATCGATCGCAACTCCATTTCGTTCTTCTACCTTGGGTTTGGGTTTATCTTTGTCAGGATAAGCATCTTCTATTCTAACGCGACTGGCGATCGATGTGTTACCGAACATTTGAGACACAAAGCAGGATTGTTTGTATATTTCTCGCCCCGGATTGTGATGGTTTTTGTTAGCCTTTTTCCAATCTTCTAAATAATGGTTCGGATTATTGCGTTTGTCTTCGCTGAGAGGGTCACTTGCCCAAAGTTCAAATCCATCACCATTAGGGCGTTTATCTTTACCCATTGTACGGACAATTCGTTCTGCATGAGCGCGAATAGCACCTTTTAAACTGCTTCCGGGAAGGTAGATAGAACGTCCTCCTGCGTGGTAAGTCTCGACAAATTCCATATCCGGTTTAGTCGGATCGGCTCCTTCTTTGCCAGATTTAATTAGTATTGGGCCGTCGGGAATTATGGTGAGGTCGATCGAGCAATGATTGACAAATCGTTTGTGCATGGTTGAGTAAGTCGATAGAGAGTTGAAAATTAGGCAGCTACTAATTCATCAAGTTGAATTTCGCATTGTTGAAACACATAGTTAACAGCAGCAAACAGTCGATCGATTTCTTGTAGAAAATAGCGGTCAATACTCCTGGTAAAAACCAGTCCTTCTAATTTACCAAATTCCCAATCTTTGCCGTTGGAAACAATCCCAAATATTGTTACCTGCAATTCGTCATTCAATCGCTGTGCTGCCACCATCTCAGCTAAACATTGCGCCCAACCTTCTTCAAATTTATCTTGTTTCGCTTCTACTAAAAGCAAATACGGTTTGTCAAAAACAACTTTTCCCTGAGGAGAACGTTTGGCCAAAATATACTCAGGAAAACCTGACAATTTAGTATCGCAGTTAAGAGCTTCGTGACTCCACAAAAGCAATTTACTGCGATAGGTTTTCCAAATTTCTTTCAGCACTGGATAAATCAAATTTTCGCAAACAGCAAATTCTGAGTTATCAACCACTCCTTCCCGCATCATTATTTGCAAGTCTTCGAGGAAGTAATCGGAGATTCTGAAAGCTGTTTCAATAACAAAATTAGCTTCAGTATATGTCAAATGAAATTCTTTGATAACTGCACCGATCGTCCTGTAATTGCTAAAAGCCATATTTGCCTCACTGTGTCTGAGTTAAAGTTTCAGATGATTGGGTTTCTTTCGGAGTCAGTCGATCGATCAGCTTTTGAACCCACTCATCTTTATAATCGGCTGCATCTTCATAAGCCGATTCATCTCCCATGACTAATTTTTTTAAGTATTCTAACAAAAATTCGGGATGGTTTTCGACATCAACCCAGCGCATCTTATCAATTTCTAGTTTAACAACTCCCAAGCCGCGCGATCGCCCGCCACCCAGCGGAATTTGTTCTGTTTCAAACTGGTGCAATCCTATTGTTAATAAACCCAATTCCCAAGGTTCTGCATTTTCGACAATCGCTTTAAATTCAAAAGGCGTTCCTGCTGGAACTACTTGAAAATCGTAGAGTTTTCCATCTGCTGCGGTTTCGGTGTCTCGATCGATCGCCACACCATCTCTTTCTTGATATTGTCCGAACCAAGCATCAGGAATTACTGTTAAATCTCGCACTTGAAATTTGCTGGCTATCCAGGGAGAACCAAAGAGATGAGAAACTAAATCTGTATGCTTGAGAATTTCAGCAGTTAAAGCTCGATCGTCCTGAAAATTTTCTTTAATTTTCTTCATTTCTTGAGATGTAATCGACCATTCATCTTCTATGGCTGGATTGGCTACTAATTTGCGATCGCTTCCCACAATTCCTCGGAGAAAGCTTTCTAAGCGCGATCGTAAAGCCCCTTTAAAACTAGAACCGGGAATCAACGGTCTGCCCAAAGCATCTTTAATTACGGGTAAATCGGAGCCAATTGGTTCGGTCGATCGACCTTTACTAATGCGAAGTGCAGTTACAGTTGTCAGCGTTCCCGTAATTTCTAGTCGATTTTTGAATGTATCAAACATAACTCACCTCCTAGTTTTTGTATTTTTTAGCTAAATGCAAAGCAATAGTATTGGTTTCAGCAAGATTCCTTCCTGTTGTTTGAATGCACAATCCCAATCCTCGATCTGTCCAAGTTAGAACAAACTCAATAGTTCCATCGTGTTTAGTTCGGCGAATAGGATCGATCTGTTTTGAATTGAACGGTAAAGAATTGATAATTTCTTTTACATAATTCGAGCGACGGATTTTCTCAGCAAATGCTTGCAATACATCTTTACCATGATCGTCTCTCAGCCTAATTGGTTTGTTGTCAGGGGCGGTATCATCTTGAGGGATTAAGGAGAGAATAGTAGTTTCTTGCTTGGCAAATTGTAATCGGCAACGTTCGTTAAATAGGACTCCCATTGCCGAAAGACTGACGGCAGTTTCATTGCCAATAGGTTCCTCGTCAATAAGTGACTCCATATACTTACTTTCCAGGCTTGCTTCAACTCTTGATTTTTCAATGGTTTGTGCAGATTCCAGCTCGGAAAATAATTGATAATTATTGAGCCAAAAAGCAAGGTCAAGAGCAACTGGTTGTGGAGGTAGATCAATTACTTCTGAAAACTTCTCAAATAAGTAATAAACGGGAATTTCCAACGCTTGTCCGATCATGCCTGCAAACGAAATCTGTGCTTTATATCCGCCAGTAGCATTGATCGCAATTGCTTCCGGAGAAAAGTTTCTTACTTCTGTGCTAATCTCGCGGACAAGATTTTTAAGTCCTTGTTGCTTAAATTTCTTAACGTCGTCATCGCGCAATCCTTGAAGCACTCGAACTTCAACAGGTCGATCGACTTTCAGAGAATTACCTGAATTTTCATAATACAACTTAAGAATATCGCCAGTTGTTCTACCATCTGCTGTATCGGAAACTAGAAAAATTAATTTTGGCTCTCGATCTTTAAACTCTTTTTGACAGATACTTGTAATTGAATTTATTTCTGCTCCGCACAACCGATGGGAGTTGGCTCTCTGGACTAATAGAAGTGCTATTTGATGCCAATTTTTGGCTTCAAAAGCTTGTTGGATATCTTCTTCTTTAGAAAATTTTAGGTTATTGAGAAGGCTCGTACCAACAGTAGAAATTAATCTCGTTCTCATTTTTTTCTCCAAAATTTAAGATTTGTGTTTTTTAATTTATTCTCGATTAGTTTTGACCATCTCTCAAATACTTCAGGTAACGAGAGCCATAACCTAAATAGCGGCGAATCATTTCTAGCCAAATAGGTTTGAAATCTGTTTGGGAACATTCGGCAATTATTCCCGCACTATTTTTAATGTTACCCTCAATATCTTGAATTATCCTTTCAGCTAAAGATTGTTCTCCCCTTCCCCATTTTGTGTCCCGACCTACTTGATATCGAATAAAGTTCTTGATAACTTCCGCACTATCAGTTGTATCAGCAACGCGAACTAAGTTGCGGAATTGTGATTCCTCTAGTTTCTCCTTTCCTGACTGACCATATTCACAAGTATTTAGAGCGTCCTGAATCCAAATTACTAGATCGTCTTCTACTTGGCGAATGGATCTTTGTACTTCTAACTGTACTTTTTGCTCTGTGCTGATACTCATACTGCATTCTCCCGAAATATAGTGTGAAATTCGTTGCAAATTTGAATTTGTCCGAAGCCTTCGCAGGTTCGATCGCCCACTCCTTTTAATTCTAAATCCTTTAACTTTTTCAACCACACATCTTTTTGCTCTGTGCTGAACAAATATACACTCCCTCTATTAGTGATTAATTCCACATCCTTTAGCAATCCCCAAGCAGAATTCCAGCCAGAGAGATACTCATAGCTGCTGTAGGTCACTTCTAGTTTGAGAAACTTGTCTTGCTCTTCTTGATTCATTTTACAGTATTCATCCTCTAAATCGACAAATTGACACAACATTTTTGGTGAAATTACCGTAGTTCGCTGCCAATTTTCAGTCAGAATAGCGGGAGACTGCAAATCAAGCGTAAAATAAGTACGATCTATAGATATTTCTGGCTTAGGACTGCCAAAAATTTTCCCGAGCTTCCAACGCTCTTTGAGATGGTCGTTAAATGTATTAATCCTGGTTGCTACATCGGATGTAGCATCTTCAATATTAGCTGCGATCGCAACTTTCCCTAATCCCCGCGAAGTAGCACCACCCAGACGAAATACCTGACAATTGCGATTGATGTAATTTGTTATAGCTCCTGCTAATCCGTCATTTTCAACCATAATTGAACTGCGGTAAACAACAGGATTCCAATTTTTAACCTTTGCATCCGGGTCTTTGAGAAATGATTCGTTGAGAACTTCAATGCTATAAAGGATTTCCTCCTGAGAGGTAGCGCGACGGCGATTAATTCCCACTCGCGTCAGAAAACGAGTGCTAACAGAATGGTTGCGATATTTTTTGTTTGCTTGACTGTAAAAACCGCTGTAGGGTTCAACTCTTCCCCGATCTTTCGGACAACTAGGGTCATAGGGAAAGTTATATAAGTCAGCACAATAACGGTCAATCAATGTATCAAATACTCCATTTCCATCTGATTTAAATCCAGGGCTATTTTTAGAACTAACGGCTGTAGCTGGCAGTACCATAATTTCCTCAGCCACAACTCCAGTCTTTTTAGCTACTGCTGGATAAGCATTCTGAAAAATCGCTGGGTTTTCTCCTAAAAATAACTCTTTAAAGTCGCGACCATCTTCAGCTAAATTTTCGTTTAATTGACCGGATTGCTGTAAGATTTGAGCAGCGATCGTACCTCGAATGACAGAACCGGGAATGTGGTCTTTTGCTTCGCTTATAGAACCGGGTTTTTTATCTGCGATCGCTAACGGCGACAAAGCAGTAATTTCCAATTTAATCCGCTTCATGACTTTGCCTCCGGTAGTAATTCTTGCCAAGCTGAATCTGCCTGCGACAGTTTTTCTAATTCCTTCCAAGTTAACCAACCCAACCCCGCAGATTTACTACCTCCTAGCGCGTGAATGTGACGCAATCCTGCTAAAATTATCGCTTTAGCATAGGTTGGACAACCTGGCAGTAAATGAATCTCTCCCTTAAATTCTAATTGAGCATTAGCTGGGGAAGTTTCTAGGAAGAAAAGTTTTTGGTCTTCTGCGGTGCGACGGCTGCGGTTAATAGTGACACCCGGACGCAATACTTCTGGTAAATCTTCTCGTTCTAAGTTGCATATTAAGTCATCAACAACAATTCTAGATGGCAATATAGGATTGCCAAAAATTTTAGAAACAAAGCAGTGATAGCCTCTGTAACCATCCACTTGATACAAAGAACGAAACTGTTCTAAAACTTGGTCTTCTCTAGGACAGAGTGCTTCAGCAGCAGGAGATTCAAAAATTTGCCATCCCAGTCCCCTCGCTAACTTTTCGCATTCGTGGCGCAATCTTCCTTTGAGTTGGGAAGCAGGAATCAGCAGTTGTCCTTTAGCATTGCGAACGATTGGTTTATCTGCAAGGGAACCGTCAGAACCACCCGCACCGACACATAAAGCAGTGTCAATTACTGCTGTTAGCTGAAGAGGTATTACCCGATTGTCAGTTAAGGTATTCAAGTCAATCATGGCTGTACTGTTGGTTGTTTGACATTGGGGTGTTTGATTGATTTTTTTGTTCAATAAATGGGTATAAATCCACTAACTCTCTCCAGATAGTTTCATAGTGGTTTGTTTGCAGTATCTTTAAAACTGCATATTGCAACTTAAATCTTTCTTGTGGGAATGTTTCAAAGAAGATTAGTAACTTCAAATTCCTGTAGAGAGCAATTTTGTTCGTCATCCAAGGTGCTAAGTTGCCATCATTAGTTAAAGGTTGACACCACGCATTCTCAAATTGGTTTCGCAGTTCATCTTGTCCTTGTTGCAGTCGCACTCGGAAATAACGGTAGTTGAGCATGACTGTATGTTTTCCCCTTTCTAGTAGACTGCGGATTTGATAGAGTTGCGATCGCGGAAAATCTGCTTTCTTCAAAACTTTAGCCGTTTCCAACAGTCCTCCTAGTTCGTACAAGGTATAAGGTGCAGCATAAAGCTTTAATTTTTGTTTGCCGGGTCCTGACTTGGTTAATCCCTGACTGCGAAACTCGCCAACATTGGATGAAATCATTGTTACAGATTTCATTACCAAAAAGTCTACCGTTCCGCCATAATAATTCTGTTGTTTCAGCTCTTTGGCTCGCTTTTTTGCTGACTTTAGTAACTGATTAGTTAACTTTTCCGCGTAATAGATAGGCGTGTCTTCAGCCGTAATTAGCACTCCGGCAGACATACTTAATTTACATTGTATGTCGCTTGTTGGCGGTTGTGTTTCCCGATACTCTCCCAAGTAGCGATGGATAATTTGAGGACAATATTTTTTGTTATTTTCTTGATAGCGCTTGCCCCGCTCCACAAGAAGCCTTTCAAACTCTTCGCCAATTGTTTTGGCGATCGCCAATGCTCGATCTGCTGGCACAATCAACATCACATCATCCCCACCAATAGTTAAAATTTCAAATGGATGAATCCAGACTTCTTCTTTGCTTTTTCTCCCCGAATCGGCATCGGGTTTATATTTATGAGGTTTGAGATGTTGAGCGAGAGCAACATATACGGACTTCTCAGTTGCTTCAAAAATATCGCGGCTGAAACGCTGGTAGGTTTCGGGATTTTTAATTTCTTTCTGAATGTAACCTCCCATGTTGTTACCGTCAGCGTAAATATAAGCTACAAAACCTTTTACCAAGCTAGCATTGGCAATTTCTCTTACCGATCGCGCTTCTTCAACATCTGATGAACGTATTTCACCGTAATATTCATTGTAGGTTTTATGAGTTGCGCGCAGCAAAAATCCCTCAAACTTATTAACCCAACTTTCAACTGCTCCCGGTTCCATGTTTTCGGGAGTTGCAAAGTCCCAATCTAGTTTAGAATCTTGCCACCAAACAGGCAATTGAGGAGGCGATCGTAATTCTTTTTTAGCAATTTGTCCGATTAATCGCTTGCGAGCTAAAGCTTCAGAAAACCACGGATCGCCAGGAAGTCCTTTGTTTTGATTGTTAGGATTGCTTTTAGCTTGGAAAACAGCAGATCTGCGATCGCTCTCATCTCTCCTCAAATAAGGATGCGTTTCAAACATCGGCGGGTAGCTGCGGCTGGGGCGATCGCACTCTGGCAAATTATTTCCATTACGCCGCTGATTGAATAGAGATGCTAGTTTTCCCGCCAATTCATTAAATGTTTTGCGCTCCTCAAAAGCTTCTTCTGGGGATGTCTCCAGTTGTTCAAAGTAAGCTTTGATTAAGGGATTTTCTAGATTTTCTCTATATTTTTCCATCCAAAATGTATTGTCATCTATTTCAGCAGGCAATAGTCCAAACTGAATTTCTAGCGCTTTAAATTTAGCTCCAACTGCACAGGAATTAGCAGTTAATGTCTGGTGCGTGTAGCGTTTTTCAATAGCGTTAGCCAAATCGCCTGCAAAAGCTGCCGGACTAAATGCTAAAATATTACCGCCTGTCGAGTAGATAATTAGCTCGGGAATCAGCGCTTGTGAAAGTTCGGGAAAATTTTCAGGTAAATCCAACCATTGCGATCTAACTTGCTGACAGTAATCCTTTGCTTTCTGACACTGAGGAGAATTTTGGTCATTTTCACAGCTAAAGAAAGCAGGCAGATCGACTAAGTTAATTCGATCTAATAATGCTGATGCCCCTCGGATATCTGGGAGTTTTGCTGCTTCAAATACGTATTGCTTGATTTTGGTGGCACCGCCATAAACCAAGCCGATTTCGTATTGCATTAATTGAGAATTTTGTTTTGCTATTTCTTTGAGTTCCTCTAAACTATTTGGAAATGGCAACTTTTCTAATTCCCGAACACTATCGACCATTTCCTTAACCTGTGGCGGCACTTCTTCCCCAACATTCAACGCCCGTCGCATTTCCTGCAATACGCCCAGATCGAATTGAGGTTCGCGTTTGTCGCCCCAAGCCAGACACCAAGCAATGCCTATATATATATCAGTCAATTTTATGTTACCCGAAACAGAGGTATTTGCCATCACTGTATTGTGCTTCGATCGTGCTTTAGTAATTGTCGCACAGATACGGAAATAGGGTCTTCCGAAATCGCCCGACGCTTGCCACGCCTCAATTGTGCGATTTCGACGACTCAAATTTCAGCCATCTATTTATCTATCGGATGACGCCCTGCTTTTTATGCAAAATTATCGGTTATTGTAACAAATATTTATAAAACGCGGAATTTTGGGTTTTTTAGAAGCTTATTGAAGTACGATCGCGCGTCAAATTTATCGCTCGATCGCCATACAAATTAAACTAAAATACGCTATAATATTAAATCGCTCGATCGCGCAAAACAGTCAGAAACCGGGTTTTTGCAAACATCCTTCGTTGCAGTCTGCTGATAAGATAAAAACCCGGTTTCTCGAACAAGCGCAAGTGTCGATCGCGCAATTACTCAAACTAAATCTGATTAGCTTTCCCTGTGGAAACTTTGCCACAACTGCCGTTTTGACCTTGCCAACATACCCAAAACTACAAATACCAGCGATCCGAAAATCGTACTAGGTTCCGGCACAGGTTCAGCATTCGCTACAAAAGATTCTGCTGTGAAATTATCCATCGCAAAATGCTGGTTGTCTGGATCGCGATATTCCAATTGAAAATTTGGAGAAATCCCACCCGCAGCACTAAAATTCAATCGATCGACTCCAGTGTAATTGAAATTAAACCAAGTCGGATTCTGGTGGCCGACACTAACTGTGGTGGCATACTTTTCTACCCCGCCCAACAAACCCACCACCGTAATTTTCAACTCATTTTTCCAGGCCGCTGTCAGATACGCACCAGTGAAATTAAACGCACTGGTATTAGTTATTGATGCGGGCTGCGAATTGCGGTTGAATGCTAAATTTTGCCCCGAAACTCTTCCCTTATCGAAGCCAGAACCTGCTACTTGCGGGTTGTAACTGATGTAGTTAAAGTTGTCCCAATTAAAGCCGCCGTAGCCGTTAGCAATAGCAGACATCGTAACCCGTCTTTTGCTGAGATCTGGCAAATCATCAAATGTCACGACAGCAGCCTGAGTTCGATTAGCTGTTCCCAAAAATAGTGCAGCAGCGACCCCAACAGCGATCGATAATCTTTTGATAGCAGACATAAGGTCAACCTCTGAGTTTTCACTTACGCATAACAATCTGGCACATCCGCAAAATTACGATCCATACATAAAGCGATTCTTTACAGAAAAAATATACTTCATGATATTTAACATTCTGATGCAAACAATGAACAATCCCGATCGCCAGCAACTTTTATTTACCCTCTCTCCCCGTAATTTTCCTGATGCTATGTAAAGTTTCGGTGAAGTAGAAATTAAAATTTTAATAAATTAAATCGATCGAGTAAAGATTAAGACTGACTTCGAGGCAGTCACAAACCGGATTTTTTCATTAAAATTCACCAGTTTTAGCGATGAGTTAGAGTAAAAAATCAGCTTTCTTTGGAAATAAAGCGTAAGTCCCGGTAAAGATGGAAAATCTCAAATCCAAAATCGCCTGCAAGCAAGCTTCAAAACCCGAGCTCATCAGTCATCCCCCGCAACGTCCCATCCCCAATCTCAAATCTCAAATCCCAAATTTAAAATCTAAAATCCCCTACACCTACCCAAAATGACAGCGATAAGGTAAAGTAAACGGCTGTAGCAGTCTGCAGCCCCCGAGAGCACGTGCAACTCGGCAAACCCGTCGCAGCCGCAGCAAAACCAGCCGGCACAGGCGACACCAACTGCTAACAGCTAACCTTTAACAACGGACAAAAATGCAAACCTATTACTACGTTTTAGCCAGCCAGCGCTTTATCATAGAAGAAGAAGGCATCGATGAAGTATTCAAAGAAAGAACTCGCAACTACCGAGAACAAGAAAAACAAATAGACTTTTGGTTGGTCAAACAGCCTGCATTTCTCGAAGCACCGGCAATGGCCCAAATTAAAGCGAAATGCCCGCAGCCCGCAGTAGCAATTATTTCCACCGATCCTCAATTCATTACCTGGTTGAAATTGCGATTGGAATACGTACTGACAGGCGAATTTCAAGCCCCCTCAGAAAGCATTCCCGATCCGATCGCATCCTTACAGCCAGCGTAAAAATCTATTACTGTCGCACAGCATAAAATGGGGGCTGTAAAAGCCTAGTTTACCCGACGCCCTTTTAGGGGATACGTTACGGTGGAAGCATGAACGCACTAGCACAAAATCAGATAAAACAACTCGCAGAATTTAGGAAGAAATTGTACAAACATATTGTTTCTTTACCTGTATTTTCTGCGAGTTCCATCGCTCTTTTCGCCTTGACAATTTTACCGAGTTCGGTTCAAGCTCAACCAAGCTGCCAACCGCCCCAGCCGGACGAATATTTGTTGTTAATTGTCACCCAAAACGCCGAAGAGCAAGAAAGAGCAAAACGCTCTTTTCCCGAAAATACCGACAACACAGTTTGCCGTTACATCAACGATACGGTAACTAGAATTGGCGGCTTCCGCAGCTCGCAAATCGCTGGCGATTGGGTAAAATACATCCAAGATGTTGTTGGATTGCAGGCTTATGTAGTGCGATCGCCCGCCGCGGCTATTCCCGAAAATTTGCCTGTTTACAATCCCGAACCAGCCGCCGATTCCCAACCGATTCCCAACCCTGAAATCGAGAATTCTCAACCGATTCCCAACCCTCAAACTGGCAATCTGGCTTTCAATCCCCAACCCCTCGGACCCGGTTATGCAGTCTTAGTCGATTACTTCAACCAACCCGAATTAGCAGCGCAATTGCGGCAAACTTTAGGCGCGCAAATCGGCTTAGCTTCTTACGGCCGCCGTCCCTTTTTATTTGTTACTTACACAACAGATCAAAATGCCGCTGCTGCTGCGGTAAAAACCTTAAGCGATCGGGGTTTTTGGCCGATGTTAGTAGACAGCCGTCGCGTCACTTTAATTACTCCTGCAGTACGGTGAAACAGTTGACAATTGACAGTTGACAGTTGACAGTTGACAGTTGACATAATAACTAGATATCGGTGGTGTAGGGGTGAAGCATTCGGGCGACTATTTATGGGGAATTTCGACTATTTTGCTGCCGAATGCTTCACCCAGGCGGGCTTATAATACCAATCTGGGTTAGATATACTTTTTATATAAGTAACCCGGACTTAGTATCAGTCGTCAACTACTCGATCGATTCTGGCTTTTTAGCTTGTTGTTTCGAGTGTTTCTGCTGTTTTTCTTCAACGTCACGCTGGCGGCGAATCAGCACGCTAATCATTTGCTTGGGATCGGCAGTGCGTTGTAGGGGACTCCAATCACCAACCTCGGCAAATCCCAGTTGGTACAAGGTGAATATGGTCTTTTTCACAGCCTTTACCGGACCTGTTACTGTGATGCAAACTATATCTTGCTTTTTTTTGCCCGAAGCGCGATCGTGTTTGGGAATAACGCCCATAGTGATAGCTGTTGGCGCAGCAACGGGCAGTGACTAGATTTTTGGGCGAAACCGGGTTGCTTCCACAACAAGCAGAGCAAGTATCTAGCCAACGAATAAATAGACAAAACGGTACACTTGCAGACAAATCTACGATGTACTATTTTGTTTAAACTCGCGCGCAATTCGCAAAAAACTTGGATTATCAGTAAAGACGCTTCAGCGCCCTTGATGTCTCAAGAAAAAGAAAATCAAGGAAAACCTCAATCATGCTATTGACAGACCCGTACAAGACCTGTCAGAATTGAGCGATCGAGAAATACAGTGTTGAAGTCGAACAATGCTTCTGTCCATCAAAACAAAGCTGAAGCTAAGCAAAAGTCAATCAACAATTATGAGCAAACACGCTGGAATAGCGAGGTTTACTTATAATTGGGGATTGGCCACTTGGGGCGACATGAGCAAAGATGGATTGAAACCCAATAAATACCTACTCAAGAAGTTCTTCAATAACCATGTCAAATCTGAGTTTACATGGATTAAAGAATCGGGAATCTGCCAAAAAATAACTCAATATGCTTTTGACAATTTGGGAGATGCTTTTTCTAAGTTTTTCTCAAAAAAAGGTGGGTATCCCAAATTCAAAAAGAAAGGACATCATGATTCCTTTACGATTGATGCGGGTGGCAAGCCAATCCCGGTAGGTGGTACATCAATAAAGCTACCGACTATTGGATGGTTAAAAACCTACGAAGGATTGCCTCACACCACCTGCAAGTCAATTACTATATCTCGTACTGCCGATAGTTGGTTTATTGCTTTTGCCTACGAGCAGGAATACGAGCCAACTGTAAAACAGCACGATGTTGTGGGCGTTGACCTAGGAGTCAAAGAGTTGGCAACGCTTTCGACTGGAGTCATTTTCCCTAATCCAAGGCATTACAAAACGCATCTGAGCAAGTTGCGTAGGTTGTCAAAGGATTTGTCCAGAAAGCTCAAAGGTTCCAACAATAGATTTAAAGCAAGGCAAAAGCTAGCAAGACATCACGAAGCGGTAGCTAATCTCAGAAAGGACACTCTGCATCAAATCACTACTTACTTATGCAAAAACCACGCAACGATAGTAGTAGAAGATTTGAAGGTTTCGGGGATGCTAGCCAATCGCAAACTAGCTCAAGTCATAGCTGATTGTGGATTCTATGAATTCAAGCGTCAGTTAGAGTACAAGGCTAAAAAGTTTGGCTGTGAAGTAATCATTGCTGACCGCTGGTTTCCTTCAAGCAAGACTTGTTCAAATTGCGGACATATTCAAGATATGCCGCTCAAAGAAAGAATTTACAACTGTGGAAGTTGCGGTCTTTCGATCGACAGGGATTTGAATGCCGCAATTAATTTATCGCGTTTGGCTACAGCGTGAAAGCTTACCGAGGGATAACCGCTCCCATGCTCCCAACGAAGTAAGAAGCAAATGTCTGGACTTGTCTAGTATTTGTATAGCAGCAACCTCTAACATCACAGCGTAGCGGCTTTTAGGGGCTCCGTCAATCTTTTTAACAAAAAAAGGTTCGTAGTGCGGATTAAAGTCCGCAACAAGAACGGACTAAAGTCCGCATTACAAACGACGGACTAAAGTCCGCACTACAAACGAATCTTATTGCGATCGATCTACCGGACGCGATATTAATCAAATACGCTCAATTTCAAAGTTTTAGCTATTTGTTCCAAAAGCAACAAACCGCCTGCTGAATTTCCTTGTTTGTCGAGGGGTGGACTGTAACAAGCGATCGCGCCTTCCCCCGGAATTACTGCTAGGATTGCGCCGCTAACTCCCGATTTTGCAGGCAATCCCACTCGCAGGGCAAAACTTGCCGATGCTTCGTACAAACCGCAAGTTGCCATCAATGCTTTGACTGTGCGGCTGCATTCGGAAATTGCAGGTTGGGGACTGTTTGCTAGCAGAATTCCCAGTTTAGTTAAATCGCCGATATTGCCCGCCAAACAGCAAACGCGATTGTAGGTTGCTAAGGCAATTTCTGGGTTTTTAATGCAGCCCGATCGCGCCATTTCCCAGGCGAGATTTCGATTGTTTTGATTGGGAACTGAATTCACAGAATCTAGCATTAACTTATCTAAAAATAGCTGCGAATTAGCTTGTTTGTTCAGCCAAGCGAGCAAGTTTTGACAGCGCGACTCTGCATCTTGTCCGGGGATGAGAGAACACAGGGCGATCGCGCCGCTATTAATCATCGGATTGCGCGGCTTTCCGCCATCTTTTTGCAGTTGTATTAGGGAATTAAAAGGCAATTCGGAAGGTTCGCAGCCGACGCATTCAAATACTGTTTGTTCTCCCAATTCGCACAGCAAAAACAGCAGCACAAATGGCTTGACAACACTCATTAACGGAAAGGTTTGCGCCTCGCTGCCCCAGGTATAAATTTGACCGCCAATTGCCCTTATTTGCACTGCAAAAGCCGCGCGATCGACCTTGGCGAGCAGGGGTACGTAGCTGGCAACTTCGCCCTCATTGCTGCGAACAATCGCCTCTTTTATCCAAACTTCCAGTTGTGCCGGTTGCAGGTAAGAAAGTTTGCTATGACGATCGAATAAATTAGCTTGTTGCTGTTCCATGAATAGTCTTAACTTTAAAAATCTCGCCCTCAACTATCGGACGATCGCGAGCGGGGACGCTCGCACTGACACCGCGATCGCGAGCGGGGACGCTCGCACTGTCAACTGTCAACTGTCAACTGTCAACTATTAGCAAGTTGGGCCACAAGCGCAACTAATTCGCTCGGATCGAAGGGCTTAGATAAGTGCATTTGAAAACCGGCCGATCGAGATTGCTTTCTGTCAAATTCCCCCGCATAAGCTGTCAGCGCGATCGCCGGAATTTTACCCCCGGATGCTGCCGGCCAGTTTCTAATTTCCCGCAGCAACATGTAGCCGTCCATCTGAGGCATTCCTATATCGCTTACCAGCACGTCAGGCGGCGATTCTGCTGCGATTTGCAGGGCTTCAATACCCGATCGCGCCCACTTTACCCGAGCTCGATGCTGTTCGAGGACAAACACTGCAAAATCTAGCGAATCCGGTTCGTCATCTACAACTAAAACCTCAATGCCGCTGAGATCCAAAACTCGATCGCCCGCGTCCTTTTCCGGCACAGTTTTCAATTCTACAGGAGTCAGCGGCAGCCTCACAATAAAAGTCGATCCCAGCCCTTCCCCCAGACTTTCTACCTCAATTGTACCCCCGTGAAGTTCCACCAACTGACGCGCGATCGCCAGTCCCAAACCCAGCCCGCCAAACTTCCGAGTAGTAGTGCTGTCGGCTTGGCGGAAATACTCAAATACGTAGGGCAAAAAATCAGATTTAATGCCCTTCCCCGTATCGCTGACAGCAATTTGCACCCAAGGCGATTTTGTATTAGTAAAGTTTGGGTTGGCAGCAACAGTTTCTAATTGTCTTTCCCGATTTTCCAACTCACAACCGCTGCTGAGGATAACTTCGACTCGACCTCCGGGATTTGTAAACTTCACAGCATTAGAAAGTAAATTCCAAATTACCTGCTGCAAGCGGTTCGGATCTCCCAAAACTTGTCCCGGAATAGGCGCGATCGCGCTGTCAATTTGAATTCCCTTAGATTCAGCCGCCAAACGCACCGTGTCCAAAGCTGCCTCCACTGTAGCAGCAAGATTTACCGGGGCAACATTCAGCGTCAATTTGCCCTGCATCACCTTAGAAATATCGAGCAAATCGTCAATTAAATCGACTTGCAACTTAGCATTGCGCTCGATCGTTGCTAAAGCTTCCGCTATTTTTGCTTCGCTAAACTTGCGAGTTTGCAGCAGTCTCGACCAGCCTAAAATCGGATTCAGCGGCGTTCGCAATTCGTGAGACAGCACTGCTAAAAATTGATCTTTGAGTCGGTTCGCAGCTTCGGCTCGATCTCTTGCGCCTTGTTCCAATTTGAGGATGCGATCGCGTTCTTCTAGCAGCCGCACTCGATCGCTTTCATCCAAAACCAGCGACAGTATCGAAACCAATTTTCCCTCCCCGTCAAACAAGGTCGAGTTATACCACTGGCAGTGAATTACGCGACCATCTTTCGTGCAGTTGCGGTTAGCAGAAGTCTGGCGGCGTTCGCTACCCTCAACCAAACGAGATGCGTTTTCAGCAACCCGCGCAGCATCTTCTGGGAATACAAACTGCCAGTCGCTGAACTTTTTGCCAACCACTTCTCGGGCCTCCCAACCAAAAATTCGCTCTGCTTCAGAAGACCAGCGAGATACTCGAAATTCGGCATCCCATTCGATGACTCCCAAGGGCGAATTTTCCACGTGAAAACTCAACCTTTGCAAGGCATTTTGCAGATTTTCCCGATCGACTTTGCTCTCGGTAATATCTTCTGCAATTCCCACCACTCGATCGATACTGCCGGATGCGTCTCTAATCGGAAAACCCCGATCGCGAATCCACCGCACCTCGCCGTCGGGACGCAAGATTCGATACTCAGCTTCATAATTATTTCCCCCTGCTACCTGCTCGAAAAAAGCAGTTTTCAATCGTTCTCGATCGTCGGGATGGACGGTTTCGATCCATTGAGTTGGATCGGCACGCAAGCTTTCGCACGATCGACCCCAAATTTGTTCGTAACCGGGACTCACGTAAGTCATTTTGCCTTGCCAGGGATTAGAAATCCAAAACACAGTTTTCAGATTTTCTACCAGCAAGCGAAACTTTTGTTCGCTTTCGAGCAAAGCTGCTTCCGCTTGTTTTCTTGCTGTAATATCGGTAGAACTGCCGACTACTCTCACCGGTCGCCCCGCAGCATTTCGCACCACAAAACCCCGATCTTCCACCCACAAATACCGCCCGTCTTTGTGTCGCACTCGGTACTCGTATTTGTAGCGTTCCGCATCGCCGATTAACTCGACAAAATCTTGGCAAACTCCCTCCTGCTTGTAATCGGGATGAATTCGATCGTGCCACCATTCTCGCGTGGGTGCGGCTTCTTCTGGCCTGTAGCCTACCACCTCGAAAATGCCGCGAGTTCTTTCCACCGTATCGAGTTCCAAGTCCCAGTCGTAAATCAAGGAATTAACGGCAGCCGCAGCCAGTTCAAACCGTTGGTAACTTTCCCTCAGAGCAACTTCAGCGCGGTTGCGTCGGGATTCGACTCGGTTGAGGGAAGCAGCGCTGTGCCAGATTGCTGCAGCAAAAATCATCACGATCGCGACTACAAGCAAGGATATTGCAAAGGCCGGATCGTACAATCCCAGCCGCCACCCCCAGACGATCGACCATCCCAACACTAAGGGCAAAGCCACTGCTACCGGCAGCAGGCGGCGGGCGGCAGCACCGCCGGCCAAGTCAGCAGTCATGGTGCGCATCAACCCGCGATCGGGCGCAGCGCACAGCAAGCCAGCACTCAAGCCAGCCAGTGCCAGCGCGGTATGCAGGCTCATGGAAGAGGTGTAGGCGCTGATTTGGTAAAACACTCTGACGCCGTAGCCGTAGCCGACGAGCGCTTGCAGGGCGATTAAACTGACAAATACCGCCAAGATTTGCCCGAACCACAGGCTGCGACTTGACCCGGACAGCAGCACCAGGGAAACGCCTACCAGCAAAAAGCTGATGGCTGTATTTGCCCCCATGCGTCCGGGATTGGAAGTTGTACCGACTGCATTCCCGTCACCGAACAGCAGTCGATCGATGCCTAAATCCCAATTGAAGGCATATTGGCTCAGGGTCAGGAGGGTAATTAGGGCTGTTGCACTAGCTGCGATCGCGCTTGCAAGGTGAAGTCGGCGTTTGAGTTTTTTTTTGCCCCCAGCGGCCGACCTCGCGTGCAGCAGCCACAGAGACGCGCCTGAAAGCATAAAACAGAGGGCGGTATTTGCTTTCATCGTGGCGGTGCCGGTCAAACCTGTTTTGAGCATAGCGATGTCGAACAGCCAGCCGACAAGTACCAGAAAGCCTGCCGCGATCGCGCCTGCTGCTGCCAGTTGCGAAATCAATTTGAGAGTTGGCAGAAGATGGGACTGTGAGGGCTGCGATCGCGCACAATTTTCTTGGTTTTGCTCTCCGTTGGTCAAACTCACCGATTTAATCCTTTCTGGCACTTGAAATGAACTTTGGCGTCGGCGATGGCTCGCGTTCGCTCGAATTTCGATCGTGAAGGTTGTGGCGAATTTTCAAGTTCGATCGGGTAATTCCGCTTTATAAAATATATTTATCTTTAATGTTAAATCAATCTAATTATTCAACCTTTATCTATCTATTAGCAGACCGTTCTCACTAAAAACATCTATCTCAGGATAGATGCGCTATTAATATTTTAGGTAAAAAGCTGGGATTTTAAATGTATCATTGCAAGCGGAACAAAAAGCAGGCTAGCAATTTCAGTGGTTGGGGCTCTAACTGAAAAAATCAGGTGCGTCGCTGCGACAATTTTCGCCCTTCGGTGTTATTCGATCGCGACGCACTTTACTGATGACTGATGACTGATGACTGATGACTGATGACTGATGACTAATGAGTCATGACTCATGACTCATGACTCATGACTCATGACTAATTCTCCCGTTTTTGTTCGCTGCGACCGCGCAAATACTCCGCTACAAACGCCAATCCTCCAGAACCCACCATCAGCAACACGCTCAAAGCATTAATATCAGGTTTGACACCCGTTCTAATCCGGCTAAAAATCTCCATCGGCAGAGTCGTCGTACCGCTACCTGCAGTAAAACTCGCAATCAAAAAATCGTCCATGCTGAGTACAAAAGACAGCAAACAGCCCGAAACAATTCCCGGAATTAATTGAGGCAGCAAAACTTTCACAAAAGCTTCCACAGGCGTCGCCCCCAAATCCAAAGCCGCCTCTTCTAAATACGGGTTTAAATCTGCCAATCTCGTAGAAACAGCTAGGGCAATATAAGCCAGACAGAAAACAATGTGAGCGGCAACGATCGTCCACAAACTCAAAGGAATCGCCAATGCCGCTAAAAATACCAGAGTAGCAACCGCGCTAGCAATATCTGGAATAATAATCGGCAAATAAGAAACTCCCTGATACAAACCCTTACCCGGAAAGCGGTAGCGTGCCAAACCAACAGCCATCAAAGTACCGAGGACAGCCGAAATTACCACAGCACAAACAGCGACTGTCAAACTATTTCGCAGCGCCACTAAAATGCGGGTATCGCTAAATAATTGGCCGTACCACTTCAGAGTAAATCCTTCCCAGCCCGCGCTGAATTTAGAATTATTAAAGCTGTAAAACGTCAGTACCAGAATGGGCAGGTACATATAAAAAAACATCAAAACGGCAAATACAACCTGCCACGAAACCTTAAATTTCGGTTTTAAGTACACCATATCGGCGGGTATTTCCTCCTGTGGATTTTCAACGGTATTTTCCATGTTTCGGGAATTAATAGTTGGTAAGGAGTTTTGAGTTTTGAATTTTGAGTTTTGAGTTATAGACAGTTCAAAATTCACGCACTTAAAACTTAAAACTCAGAACTAATGACTAATAACTAAGGAGTTTTGAGTTTTCAACTTTGAGTTTTGAGTTAAAGACAGTTCTGAAGTTCAAAACTCAAAACGTAAAACTCAGAACTAATGACTAATGACTAATGACTAATGACTTCTTTACTAAATTGCATTGCGATCGCCATATTTAAGCAACAGTGCAATTCCGACACTCACTGCAAAAATTAATACCATACTCAAAGCCGAACCCAACCCCCAATTTTGAGTTGCTCCCAAAAACTGATTGTAAATCAAACGCGCCGCCGTCATGCTCGAAGCCCCGCCCAGCAATTCCGGATCGACGAAATCGCCCAAACAGCTAATAAATACTAGCAAAGAACCTGCCGCAATTCCCGGCATTGTTTGCGGTACGGTTACTTTCCAAAAAGTCTCTACCGGATTCGCCCCCAAATCTTGAGAAGCTTCTAAAAGCCGGCGATCCAACTTTTCCAAAGAAGCGTAGAGAATTGTCACGATATAAGGCAAATAACTGTAAGCCATCCCGATCAAAACAGCCGAACTTTGGTTGAGCAATTCCAATGGAGGGATGCCTACAATTGCCAGCAGCGAGTTAAGAACTCCTGTAGGGCGCAGAATGGTAATCCAAGCATACGATCGCAGCAGCGAAGAAGTCCACAGCGGCAACACAAAACCCAACAAAGTTAAATTTCGCCACTTTTTTGAGACATTGAGCGCGATCCAATATGCTACGGGAAATCCTAACAGCAAACACAAGATTGTAGTGCCGATCGCAAAAAAGAGCGATCGACCGATTACTTGCAAATTTAGCGGCTCAAATACGCGGAGGTAGTTGATAAGCGGCCAAGCAGGATTTACCAAATCTCCGGGTTTGATGTTCGGCACCAAACTCAGTTGAAAAATCACCAGAGTTGGCATTACCAATAATAAAGCCAGCCACAAACCGGAAGGGCCGAGAAGTGCCAGCGGGCCGAGCCATTTTGCTAAAGGAGAAACCGTTTCACTTTTTGAGTTGGAATTGGTGGAGACAGCCATATAGTAGTTGACAGTTAAGAAAAGTTTTGAGTTTTGAATTTTGAGTTTTGAGTTAAAGACATTTCTGAATTCAAAACTCAAAACTCCCGATAGTTGACAGTTGAGAGTTGGCAGTTGACAGTTATGGTGCTTTTCGTGGTTGCAATAGTTTGTATTTTGCAACCGCAGATTAGTGCGGATTAACGCTGATTAACGCTGATGGAATGCGGGGTTTGTTGGTGAAATTAGGCGCTGGTGAGTTTGGTCCAGTAGCGATCGTACACGTCTGCAAATTTGCCTACAGGTGCGATTCCTTCGCAGTTTTTCAAAATTGATTCTGGAGGAAACAGAATTTCGTTTTCGCGCGTTTCCGGCGTTAGTAAACTAAAAGCATCTTCTGAAGGAGTTGCAAAACTGAGTCGTTCGACTAAGGAAGCTGCAACGTCTGCTTGCAGCATAAAGTTAATCCATTTGTAAGCAGCCTCGGGATTGGGTGCACCTTTGGGAATTACTAAAGTATCAGTCCACAAAGAAGAACCGCTTTTTGGCACGACATACCGCAATTTATCGTTATCTGCTATTACTTCGTTAGCATCCGAAGAATAACACATTGCTACTTTCAAATCTCCTGTCAGCATTTGCGGCCGCCAAGCATCGGTTGTAAAAGATGCGATCGCGGGTTTTAATTCCACTAACTTTTCATAGGCTTTTTTCACTTGGTCGGCGTTGGTAGAATTGAGAGAATAGCCCAGCATCCGCAGCGCCGCGCCCATGACTTCTCGAACGTCGTTTGCCAGCGTCATGCGCCTGCTCAACTCTTGTTTGTGCTCCCACAAATAACCCCAATCTTCAGGAGATTCTTTGAGTTGTTCGCTGTTGTAAATTAACCCGGTTGTTCCCCAACTTAAAGGCACGCTGTAGCGGTTTCCGGGGTCGTAAACGGGGTTTTGAAACTGTTTTTTGAGTCGATCGAGTCCGCCGATAATTGAGTGGTCTAGTTCGCTCAACAGCCCCAATTCTGTCATCTGCACCACCATGTAATCTGATGGATAAATGATGCTGTAGGCGCGGCCGCCCCCTGCTTGAACTCTTGCCAGCATTGCTTCGTTGGAGTCAAACACGTCGGCAATTACGCGAATGCCTGTTTTTTCGGCAAATCGATCGAGCAAGGCTTTATCGGTATATCCTGCCCAAGTGTAGATGAAAAGTTGGTCGCTAGCACCTTGGACTTGGGGGGCAGATTGTACGTCTGCAAGCCGCCAGCCGCAGCTTGAAAGGGCTAAGCCTGACGCCGCGGCTGCTACATTTTTAATGAACTGGCGGCGTGTAGAATTGACCCTAAGAATTCTGGAATTTGGTAAGTTTGTCGGAGGCACAGTTCGATTTTAGATTTTAGATTTTGGATTTTGGATTAAGGTTTGTAGTGAGGACTTTAGTCCGCTGCGAGGGACTTTAGTTCTTACTAAAAACTGTTTTTACTGAATGATGCTGTAATGTCGCCTGCTTCGTTCTTTAAGGACTGTCAGCATCGATTCGCTAGAGTCATATACATCTGCGATCGCGCGGATACCTGTTTTTTTGGCAAAGCGATCGAGCAAAATTCGATCCGTATAGCCGGCCCAAGTATACATGAAAAATCGATCGCTAGCACCTAGAAAGTGGGTAGGAAGATCTGTCTGCCGCCAGTCACAGCTTGAAACAGCCAAACCAGATGCAAACGCTGCCGAATTTTTAAGGAACTGGCGGCGCGTAGAATTAACCCTGGAAATTCTGGAATTTGGCAACTTTCTCGGAAACACAGCTCAATTTTTGATTGGCAATTTGAGATTGTGGATTGGGTAAATTGGTAATTGGTAATTGGTAATTGGTAATTGGTAATCGGAAATTGGTAATTAACTAATGACTAATGACTAATGACTGATGACAACTGTCAACTGTCAACTGTCAACTATTCACTAATCATGTCCCGAATCGGCCAAAGCGAGACAGTCAGTAGTTCCCCAATAAGCGTAAATCGGCGTGTGCGGATCGGGGAAAGAACCGCCGGTATTTGGCTGGCGCACAGTCATCTTATCGCCAGAGTTCAACTCCACCACGTAATGAACGTGCGTGCCCATATACATGATATTTTTCAGCCGCCCTTCAAAACAGTTGACCGAAACTTCCGGCTGGTAGAGATTCAAATATACTTTCTCCGGGCGCACGCTCACCTTAACCGAGTCGCCAGTGACTCCGTTCCACATATCCGACTGCTGGATGGTGATTTTCAAACCGGCTGGAGTGCGAACCGTCAGAGTCGAACGGTCGATCGACTCTACTGTACCCGCAAATAAATTCGTATCCCCAATAAAATCGGCAACAAATGGCGTCTGCGGGCACTCGTAAATTTCCTCAGGAGAACCGATTTGCTCGATCCTGCCATTGCGCATCACCGCAATCCGGTTGGAAAGACTCATCGCCTCTTCCTGATCGTGAGTTACCATCACAAAAGTCAAGCCCAATTCTTGATGCAAGTTAGACAGTTCCAACTGCATCTGCTTGCGCAACTTCAAATCCAAAGCCCCCAGGGGTTCATCTAACAGCAAAACCGCCGGTCGATTTACCAAAGCCCTCGCCAGTGCAACCCGCTGCTGCTGGCCTCCCGACATTTGGCCCGGAAATCTGTTGGCAAAAGATTCCATTTTCACCAATTGCAAAGCTTCCCGCACCCGTTCGTCAATTTCTGCTTTCCCCAACTTTTTAATCCGCAGTCCAAAAGCGATGTTGTCCCAAACATTCAAGTGTCCGAACAAAGCATAGCTTTGAAACACCGTATTTACCGGGCGGCGGTAAGCTGGAGTGTTGGTCATCGACTGGCCGCGAATCATCAATTCGCCCGCCGAGGGAGTCTCGAAACCGGCGATTAACCGCAGCGTGGTCGTTTTGCCGCAGCCGCTGGGACCGAGAATGCTAAAAAATTCTCCTTGGCGAATGCTGAGGTCAACTCCGCGAACTGCGGTTTCGCCGTTAAATACCTTAAAGACCTTGCGGAGTTCAACGTCAAGCGCTGTATCCGCTGCTGTCGTACCTTGGTTGAGTGCTGTTTGAAACATATTCGCCCTTTTTTGGGAGTAATGCACGCCAGTTGAATACAGTTTTTAGTGTAAGCTTTCTGTATTTTAGGCGAGGGATGCTGGAACTAACCGGTTTTGGGATTGGTTCTTCAGATTCGAGCTCCTCGCTAGTCTCCTCCGTTCCGCACCCCATAACTTGCATTCAATTTTATCCGTATTTTATTGTCGGGTCACTTATTGGCGATCGGGACTTGGCGCGGGAGAGGGTTTTTGCTTGTCTGTTTTGGGTTCTTCGGCTTTTTTCCACTCTGATAGGGGTCGCTGGGTGGCATTTTTGAAGTCGAAGGGTACTAGCAGTACGGAGAAATTTTGACCTAGCGGTTCTGAGGGGTTAGCTAGGGCGTACAAGAAGCGACCGCTAAAGTCTGTTTTGCCTAAAACTAATCTGTGAGTTTCTTGGTTGTCCAGTTTGACTGTTACTGTTGCTTGGGGTTTGTCGAGACCGAATTCTGAGATTCGATCGCTGGTAGCATTAATCGTGCGATCGCTCTTACCTGTTGCCAATCGATCCAACAAAAAATCTACTGATGCTTGACTTGCTGGAGATGTTGTCGGTACTTTCATTTCCCAGCTCGACTTGCCTCCTTTTGTATCATAAACACGTTCAAATGTCAAGATATTTTCGGGAGTTTTGATAGTAAAATATTGAATGCGATCGGCCTTAAAAGTAAAAATTTTCTGTTGTGCTTCTTTCGCAGCTTCTTGTTTGGGAGCTACTTGAAATTCTATTATAGAAACTGCACCTGCCAAACTCAGTGCGAATGCTATCAATACTAATGTATTTTTCTGCAATTTCATAGGAATTCTGTTTAACCTCCTCGTTCCCGAATAATTCTACTCTTGACTTCTTCAGGAATTTCCGATCGCTCTAAAATTTCATCTAATAGTACAGCATTTCTACCTCGATCGCGCGCGATCGCCATTGCCACCGCTATTTGATTGTCTGCCGGCATTTCCCAATCTCGACTCACGATATCCTCTCTAACTATTTTACCCAAAATTTCCGCATCCAATCTCGCTAATTTGCTCAACAATCCCGTGACGATCGACTTGTCTATTTTGCCGCTAGTATCTACTGCTAACAAGAGCGATCGCGCGCATTCTCCGATCCGATCGCTGAATCTTTTATCTTCCCGCAACGCCATTCTATCTAAGGTGAGAAATGCCGATTTTGCCGTCATGTTCAGCGTTTTTCGATCGTTTAATTTGACAACTCTCTGAATTAAATTAAAAGTCGCTTCTGCTATGTCAAGATTGAGTGTGCGATCGCCCGTTTTGTGATTTCCGATCGCGCTGTCGATTAATTTATACATCAACACAATCACTTCCGGTGCTGTTTCTTTCCCCAAAGCTGCCAAAATATCTGTGATTTCCTTTGGGGATGGGCGAATTGAGTCCTCGATCGTTTCTAAATACGCTTTCAAACAATTTTGCCGCACTCCCACAAAGGGAGATTTCGCAAAAATTGGCAGCAACTTTTGACAGTCGATCGACTGGTTTTGTGGCGTTGATTCGGGAATTTGCGATTGCTGCGCTTCTGTTGCAATGACAGGAATATCGATCGACTTTTTCCCCGATCGGATTTCTGTCATTAAGTTGAGTACAGTCCAAGAAGCATCAAGCGCTACATCGCGGGATAAATCTAAACATAATTCGAGAATTTTGTCAAGGGCTGGCTGCCAATTATTTTGTAAATTATTTTCTGCTTGTTTGCGGTAAACTTTTAACAAAGCTATTCTTGATTCTTTTGAAGTTGCTGTTTGTTCCAGGTAAGTTTCTATTTGAGGCGGAACCTGCTTTAATTTTTTCACGATCGCATCTATTTGAGTTGGTTGCAATTCGCAAATTAACTGTTTTAATATTTCCCCCAATAAATGCTGCACTTCTGGAGAATTCACCGCTAGCGCGTCGATCGCCCGCACGACTTCTGCCGGATGCTGGCTGCTTTTTGGCGCGATCCACTCCGCTAAAGCTAACTGTAACTTGGCGCTAATTTTAAGATTGTTTTTGCCGGATTCTGCCAATTCTGCCGCTAGTTTAGATATCGAGTGTATTTTATTTGCTGGCACAGTTTCTATAGGAATTTTTAGCAAAACCGAGGCTACTAAATCGCCAGAACCTCGTTTAATAGCATGATTAACTGCTACCTGATTGCAGCGGTTAAAATCTGCCGTTTCTCCCGGCAAATTATCTTGCAGCATCGCCGCTAAAACTGTTTCGATAAAGTTGCGATCGCCCTTAGCTATCTCGCTGACTGCTGACGCGCTAACTCCCATCCAATCTCGGTGAATCGGCGCGTGCAAGGCGACAAACAAACTATTGCCAAATACCGAATTTCCCGATCGCACTAACTCGGGCAATAACTGCTGCAAAAGTTTGGTTGAATTTTCCCCTTCAAAAAATGAAGGCGAAGGAGGTTGAAAAATTATCGCTGTAAAAAACTCTTGCTTGATTGTTGCGGGAATGCCAGGGGCGAGATACAGTCCCACCACCTGCGATCGCGCTTTGCTTCCCAAGGTAAAATAGATATCCTTCAAACAGTTTAAAATTTCCAAATCGATAGTTTTTTCAGGATTTTTTCCAGCCCGATCGCAGTACACTGCCAAAAACTTACCCCAAACATAGTGAATGTTGTTAGCGCTAGCATTCTCTCTGACATAACCGCAATTCTTAATAGTATTTACAGCTTCTTCAAATCGCTGGCTGGGTTTTTCATTTAAACGAAACAGCAATTCTGCAACAGTTTCCGCTGCCTTATTAATCAACTCTTGGCTGACAGTAGCCAAAAGTTTGACTGCTACTTGCCAAACAGTTGCGCCGTGGCATTTCGGTGCGGAATTAGCAGCAACCAGCAAAGTTTCTTGAAAAGAATAGCCGCTGCCGATCGCAATTTCTACCATCGGCAGCAACACCGCAGCAGATTCCGGTTCCTTGCGGGAAATCGACGCAAAAGCCAGCGCCCGAAACGGCATGATTTTATGTTTGTTTAAAGCTCGATCGAATTGATAAAATTCAGCTAAATCCATCAAAGTTAGCAGTTGCCGGAAAATCGGCCAAATGTAGTAGCGTGCAAACTCCGCTTCTCCAAAAATTATCTCGTTTTTCAACCGATTTTTCGCAGCTTCCCCCGACTGAGTGGAATTCATCCAGCGGGCGACAGTATATTCTAAAAAAGTTTGGTGAAAAAAACCGATCCGCTTGCCGCCGAAATCTTTAAAAACTCCCTCGCTTTTCAAATCAGCATAGGCTGCAAATTCAATTTCGCTCAACTCTAAATCGCTTTCATAAATAAAATCTCGCAGCCTTTCCCCAGAATTATTGCAGGCAATTTCCGCAACTTTCAAACAAAGTCTTTCCTTCGCCATGCTGGAGTGCGGCGATTGCAAGTTGCGCCGAATTGCCGAAACTTTCCACTTCCAGTATTCCCCGTACAGTTGGCTGACTGTTAAATCTTCCGGCACGTTTTCCAAGTCAGTAAATAAGTCGCACAGTAAAGCCAGCAATAGCGGATTGCGAACGATTTCTTGCAGGGAAACGCTGTCTGCTGACAGGGCAATAATTTTCTCGGCAAAAGCTGCGGCATCCACCAATAAATTTTCCCCTTTCCGCCTCGCAAACTCTGCCGCCGCTTCCCTGACTTCTCCATCGTTGAAAGCCCCAATCTTGCAGCCGTCTTGCACGCATTCTCGGAAGCCGGCAAAACTTTCGTGGTAAGGTTCAAAGAAATTGCTGTAGTCGGTATCGCGACAGGTAAAAATTACGGTAGTGCCAGTTTCTAAAAGCTGCATGAAGGTATTGCGCAATACGGGAACGAGGGTTTTTGTTAATACTATATCTAGAGTATCGATCGCGACGATTCCCCGCCCTCTTTCTGCCGCCAACTGTCGCGCTACTTCCACCTGCGACAAGCGCCTTCTTTCCAACTTCTGGTTGGCGAGTTTGATACCGTTAATGGATGCGACGAGCGATCGAGACATAAAATTAATAGTAAATAAGTATATAAGTGGAAAAATACATCACACTAAATTTGGTTTCGATCCCCCCTAGCCCCCCTTAAGAAGGGGGGAACAAGAAACCTCTTGAAGTCCCCCTTTTTAAGGGGGATTTAGGGGGATCTAAATTCATGTACTCTTTCGGCGAACAGAGCTCTCTGGATACCAGGCAACGAACTCATCAAACGTGACTGTTTTCGGTATGGTTTGTATCATAATGCGTGTCGATCGACTTACAGTTTCTCAATAATCAGAACTAACTAAATAGCAATTCCCCGCCTGAATTCCCGCGTTGCTTCCAAACTAGAAGCCATCAGCAAACAGCGAGATAGCAATTTGATATCCAAATCCGGCAACACAACGCTGGAGGAAATTTTTTGATATCCCCCAGCGCCCAAACGGTACATGGCAAACAAACCATCTTCCCAAAACCACACCTCCGGAACTTCCAAGGCTAGGTAGCGTTTTAATTTGCTTTCATTGCCACTGCTAAACACTACTTCGACCGACAAATCTGGAGGAGAATTTGCTTTTCTTCCCCGACCGATATAATAGGACTCGTCAGCTTGTGCCGATGCAATTCCTGTTTTCTCTTGAGTAAAGCTACCTGTAGGTGCGAATTCAATCTCTTTTTCCGAGCAGTAGAGGAATAAAAGTCCAGAAATTGTCCTGCTAAAAAATTCGCGGTCTTGCGAAACTGCCAAGATTTCTACCTCTCCCCGGTAATAAAATAACCGAATGCCCGGAGCGTTGGCAAATCCGGTTTCGATCGACTTGAATTCTTCCCAGCTAATCCCGGTATAAACTAGCCGTTGGTCTTTTGGTTTTAAGGGCGTCTGTGTCATGGCCGATCGCTCTTTTCTTTTCCCAATTATACGATCTGAACCTTCTTTTTTCACGCACGGGCGATCGACACCCTTTTCCTTGCTTGTTCGTTATATGTATTTATAACTATTCAGTTATAAAGATTCTATCCTGAATAATTTCTTTAGTCGATCGATGGGTTTCAATCCCCGTGAGGGGAAGTGGTAAGTGAAATAGTCTCACTTTCAAACCCTTGTCAGATCGAAGATACAAGTAGCTAAATTTTCTACCCCCCTCTTAGATCGCCAACAAGGTGAGAATTATTGAAAATAACTCAACGTTCGATCGACCTCAAACCCTTACATAGCAAGCGACCCGCTAGGGTCAACCAAACAATCGAGGTTTGAGCAATTCGGCGACCCTAGCGAATCAGATCAAATGATATCGAACTTGAGAATTTCTTCGCCGGAGTCAGCGGCAATCTTCCCGGCAGCGGCTTTATCGAAAACGTTGCTAATTTGTCGGGCAATGCGATTCTCGCCCAGTTTGCCACGACACCAACTCCCGCCCCAACTCCGACTCCCACACCTCGCGGCTCGAGGATTTTAACGCCTGCAATTCCGATTCCCAATCCAAATACCACCGTTGATTCTATTGTCAATGGCGGCCCCTTGAACGATTTGTTAATCGGCAGCAATTCCCAAGCAGATGCCCTCAACGGTTTCGCTGGCAGCGATACGATTTACGGCTTGGATGGTCGGTTTCGGGGAATGCGACGAGCATTTTCTTGAAGCGAACCGGTCAAGCTGACAATTTGATTGCGACGGTACAAGGAGTGACGGATTTGAATCTCGATCGACCTTATTTCACTTTCATTTAGCAGTTACAGCATTTTTCAGGTATGTGAGGGACTCCAGAAACCCGGTTTCTTAAAGAAACCGGGTTTCTGAGGTGTACTTCATAAACTTGCAATCTGCTGTAATTGTTAACCGCTGATTCAGGCAAACGCAGATGTATTTACAACAGATCTGTGTTTGCCTGAATTTTTCATTTATAGTCGTTGGTTGCGTCAGCTTGTACGTTCGATCGTCACTCGGTAAATCTTCTGGTTGGTGAGCCGAGCGATCGCCTATTTCCCCACTTAACGCTTTAACACATTTTTTAGGACGATCGAACCGCAAGATAGCAAAAAGTTAAGGAAGTTAAGCAAGTTAAGCAATATATCATGTACGAGGGATTGTTCCAGCATATCATAGAATATGTATATGTTTTGTTACAGTTTGTAATGCGACGACCAAACAAGGCAGACGATAAAATTCCTAATTTTATAATTTCTTAATAAAAACCTACTAGACATTGAAAAACAAAACAACTATATCTAGTAAAACGCATAAAATATACCGCGTATTCATCAAGGCAGGGCAGTAATGGATAAACTCTCAGACCGCAATGTTACAAATATTGCAAGCCAAACATCTTGAAACAAGAGCATTAACTCAAAAATATTTTTCTAGATAAAACTTTCCAACTAACCCCCTATATCTGCTTGTAGGGGCAAGAATCGCGCAATTTAGTCTGCGGTAGCGACTGCGATTAAAAACTCGATCGAACCCAAAAGATCGATAGTTTTTGCTTGCGGAAAACTGCTGCTGCAAAGGCGCGATCGAAAGTTCCAGAATCGCAGGCAAACTTGGCGGTGCGAAACAGTTTCGTTTGCTCAAAATCCCGCACGAATCGCGACTGCTGCAGCTAGCCGCCTCAATGACTTTTCGAGACATTAACCAACTTTCAACACGCAATCAAACAGGAGAACTCAACATGGTAGCATCGTGGCAAGAACAAGGTCCCCGTCCCATCAATACTGACACCGTCAAACAACAAGTCGGAGCAATTCGCGCCGTAGTAGCCCACCCTACAAATCCAGATATTATCTGGGTGGGTGGCGTCAATGGCGGGATCTGGAAAATGGAAAACGCCACTAAAGAGAATCCTACCTGGACAACATCCACAGATGCGCTAGATTCCTTGTCCGTCACGGCCCTCGACCTCGACCTAGCCGATACTAATTACAATACCCTGGTAGCAGGAATAGGTAGATTCAGTTCTTTTGCCGGAGTCGGCGGTAAATTGATTGGCTTGGCCAAGACTACCAATGGGGGGACTAGCTGGACGCCGATCGGCGGTACAACTTTGAGCAATACCAGCATTGCTAGCGTTGCCGTTCGAGGCAACATCATCATGGCAGCTTCGGCAGGCAGTACCACAGGACTGTTCCGCAGTACAGACGGCGGCAATACTTTTACCAATATCGCAGGCGATCCAGATTCCGGACTGCCAGAAGGTGCATTTAAAGAATTGGCGAAAGATCCGAGCAATCCCGCCATCTTTTATGTAACTGTACTCGGTCAGGGCATCTTCCGCAGCACCGACAGTGGGGCTAGTTGGCAAAACATCACCAATAACATTACAGGAATAGGAAATACAACTAACAATTTCAGGGTAGCAGTTCACTCAAAAAACGGCATCACAGCAATCTATGTTGGTGTCGTCAATAACTCGGCACTTGATAGCATCTGGCGATCGCAAGATAACGGTGTTAACTGGGTAAAAATGGGTCCTCTCATTACTCAAGAACAATTAGGCAGCGATCCATCCAAGTTAACCCCCGTTGGTCTGCATCCGGGAAAACAGGGTAACACGCACTTTTCCTTAATCGCCGATCCGAACGACCCCAATATTGTCTATGTGGGCGGGGATTCGCAGACATTACCAAAGCCACAATCCAAGCTAGTAGATAATAAATGGGTAAGAATTCCTAACTCAGTTGGCGGAACCTTCTTTACTGGCAGGCTGTTTCGGGGAGACTTTTCTCAAGCAAGCAGCACACAATGGACGCCAATTACCGATAAGTTTGCTAACGGTACAGCACCTCACGCTGACTCTCGCAATATGACATTGGATGCTGCGGGAAACTTGCTCGAAGTAGATGATGGCGGTATTTACAAGCGCACCAACCCAAAAAACGATACCGGTCGTTGGACATCTCTCAACAACAATTTGGGAATCACCGAAATGCACTCGGTTGATTACGACGCCAATACCGGAACCATTATGGGTGGAGCCCAAGATAATGGCAGTTCTGAAGGACAGGCTTTCGGCGATCGCAAGTGGCAAGAAAGAGCGGGGGGAGATGGCGGTAGAGTCAGAATTGACGATAGCAACCCGGAATTCTCGATTCGCTATGCTAGCGCTCAAAACCTTAGCAATTTTCACTACCGGCAAATCGATACAAAGTCGAAAGTTGCTGTGGACAAGGTTTACCCTGAACTGACAGTAGGAAATACCAAGCAAAATCTCCGACAGTACGAAGGCGTTGAATTGCCTTTCATCACTCCTGTGGAGTTGAACAAGGTTAAATCAGATTGGTTGGTCATCGGCACTGAACAAAGTGTCTACGAATCGAAAGACCAAGGTGAAACCCTAACTGATCTGAGCAACAAAAGCTTGCCCGCAGAAGTGGGAGCGATCGCCTACGGTGGCAAATCAGGCGGAGTTGACAATCCTGATGTTCTTTATATCGGTGCGGGGCAGGAACTTTTCCTCAGAACTGTCGCTGGCAATCAACCAATCAAAGTAGCAAATTATCCCCCCGATAACAATTCTGATTCAATTATCGATATTGTTCTCGACCCAAATGATTGGAAAAAAGCCTACGTACTTACTGGAAAAGCTATTTACCGCACTATCAACGAAGGGGCAAGCTGGACTAATATTACAGGTGATTTAACAGGTAATGCCAAACTCGGTAATACTCTCAAAACGATCGAGTATGTCTCGGGTACTACAGATGGTCTTCTGGTAGGTGGTTTGGGAGGTGTTTATGCGATTCAGTCTCCTGCTACTACTGCGACATTTCAATGGACAAAGTTTGGGACGGATTTGCCCAATATCATTGCTTACGAGTTAAATTACGATGCCAAAGCCGATCTGCTAGTGGTAGCTACTTTGGGACGGGGTGCGTGGACGCTATCAAATGTTAAACAAGAAATAGCAACACCAACACCAACGCCAACCCCAACGCCAACCCCAACGCCAACCCCAACCCCAACACCAACACCAACGCCAACCCCAACGCCAACCCCAACGCCAACCCCAACCCCAACGCCAACGCCAACGCCAACCCCAACACCAACGCCAACACCAACGCCAACCCCAACACCAACGCCAACACCAACGCCAACACCAACGCCAACCCCAACACCAACGCCAACACCAACACCAACGCCAACCCCAACCCCAACGCCAACACCAACATCGGGGCCTCCAAAGTTATACGTCAGTAATACCGAAATCCCCCAAAGCATTCTGGATTACGGAAATCCGGAGGATGACGATGACGATCCAGGCGATCCCTTGGGAGAAAATGAATTTCCGCCCTCACTTTGGATAGAAGTCAGCCTTGATGCCCCCAGCACAGTACCTGTAACTGTAACTGTTTCCACTCAAGACGGGACAGCACAAGCTGGTATCGATTACATTCCGATCGAAGAAACCATCACTTTTGACCCAGGTGTAACTTTCCAGGAAGTGCGGATTGAAATTCCACTAGATACTGCGATCGAACCCGATCAGTTTTTCTTAGTAAATTTGAGCAATCCTGTCGGTGCCACGATCGCGAAAAGTCAAGGCAGAGTCATTCTCAAAGCTGACGCAGGCTCACCTTTGAGCGATAACGAGATCGATGATGGCACTCCTTACGAAGACTTCCTAATCGGAGGAGAGGGCGACGACACCATGAACGGGTACGAATCTGACGACACCCTGGATGGTGATGCTGGTAACGATTTGCTCGACGGCGGTACGGAGAATGACAGTCTGGTTGGCGATCTCGGCGATGACACTCTCTGTGGCGATGACGGTAACGATACCCTCAATGGCGGTGACGGCAACGACTCTCTCTGTGGCGAAGCCGGCGACGATTCCTTGGTTGGCGGTAGTGGCAACGACACCCTCGATGGCGGTCCCGGCAACGACACCGTTGACGGCGGCGACGGCAACGATAGCGTTGTCGGCGGCCCCGGCAATGACAGCATCGACGGCGGTGCAGGAATAGATACCCTTTCCTACAGCACTTCGACATCACCAGTCAATATCAACCTCGCCACCGGCAACATCAAAAACATCGAAGTAGTCACCGGCACAACTTTAGCCGATACCATAGTTGGCAGCACCAACAGCGAAAACTTAATCGGCAACGGCGGCAAAGACAGCCTCACTGGTGGCGGTGGCAACGACACCTTAACCCTAGATCCCGCAACAGCCGCAGGCAGCAAAGCACAAGGCGGTGCAGGTATCGACAGCCTGAATCTGGGCGCTACTTCCTTAGTTTTGCCCTTAACTCCCGGTCAAATCGGCATCGGCCGCAGCGGCAGCAGCGCGATTATCGACTTAAATAAAGACGGTGCGATCGATGTCGGACAAGATATCGAACTGCTCAACTTCTTTGCAGGAGTCAGCGGCAATCTTCCTGGCAGCGGCTTTATCGAAAACGTTGCTAATTTGTCGGGCAATGCGATTCTGGCGCAATTTGCAACAACGCCAACTCCCGCGCCAACTCCAACTCCGACTCCCACACCTCGCGGCCCGAGGATTTTAACGCCTGCAATTCCGATTCCCGTGCCAAATACCACCGTTGATTCTATTTTCAATGGCGGCCCCTTGAACGATTTGTTAATCGGCAGCAATTCCCAAGCAGATGCCCTCAACGGTTTCGCTGGCAGCGATACGATTTACGGCTTGGATGCTATTTGGCAATGCTGGCAATGACTTTGTTGATGCCGGAAATGGTAGCGATATCGTTTATGCCGGTAAAGGAAACGACGGCATTTTAGGAGGCAGCGGCAATGATTCGCTGTACGGACATAAAGGATTTGATGTAGTTTTGGGAGGCGACGGCAACGATGAAATTTTTGGAGGGAAGGGCGATGATTCTCTCGGTGGCGACGGGGGGGATGACAGCATTTTCGGTCAGTTAGGCAGCGATTACTTGCTGGGCGGCAGCGGCAATGATGCCGTCATCGGTGGCGACGGCGATGATACTTTAGGGGGTATCGATCCGGTGGCTGATACTTCGGCAACACCAGAATTCGATACTTTAACAGGGGGTGCAGGTAACGATCGCTTCCTGTTAGGAGATAGCGATAAAATCTACTATTCCGGTGATGGCAATGCGGTAATTACTGACTTTAATTCGGCGGAAGATGTCTTAGTTCTTTCGGGAGTCAAGGCGGATTATTCGCTGTCGGTTTCGGGGAATGTAACGAGCATTTTTCTGAAGCGGACAGGTCAAGCTGACAATCTGATTGCGACGGTGGAAGGGGTGACAGATTTGAATCTCGATCGACCTTATTTCACTTTCCTTTAGCAGCGAGTTCATGTCCGATAGAGCTAACAAAAATGGTTTGCAGTAATAAGGATTTTAGTTAGGAGTTTCAGAGGACTAAAGTCCTTACTGCGAACCTTTCCGCTCTCGGTCGATCGGGCATCTGAACGAATTGCTGGTTCGCTCTATGCCCCATGTCTCGCATTTGATGATTTCGTTTGCGAGTTAGTTTGGACAAAAAACTATCCCAATAAGCTTGCGGTTTACCTACTTTACGCTTGGCAACTCGTTTGTTGTAAAGTTGATTCATGATTGAGTTACGCGCCTTCCTGCAAAAAACTGATGCTATACTTGGAAATTCAAGCCGTCCTGTAAGGACGGGGTTTTCAACCCAGTTCTCTGATAATGTTCTACTGGGAAGGGAGTAAAATCTAAAATCTAAAATTGGGAAATTATGGCTTTAGTAATTGCGGGCGATCGCAGCGGCTCGGGAAAGACTACTGTAACGCTCGCTCTGTTAGCTTTTTTGATGCGCGATCGCAGAACTCGCAACTTGAATGTTCAATCTTTTAAGGTCGGTCCGGATTACATCGATCCTATGTTTCATGCTTTCGTTACCGGCCGCCCCTGCCGCAATTTAGATCCTTTATTAACTTCTGAATCTTACGTGCAACAGTGTTTTTGCCGTCATATTCGAGATGTTAATTATGCCTTGGTTGAAGGGGTGATGGGTTTATTTGATGGGGTTTCTTGGAAGAAGGAAGAAGGAAGAAGGAAGAAGGAAGAAGGAAGAAGGAAGAGGGAAGAGGGAAGAGGGAAGAGGGAAGAGGAAAGTTTAGCAACTGATTTTGAAACTTATGTAAGGAATGGAGGGAATTTAAAAGGAACAGAATTTGATTATCCTATTGCTTTTGCTTCTACGGCTCATGTTGCTGCTTTGCTGAATTTGCCTGTATTGTTAGTAATTGATTGCAGCAGGCTTTCGGGTTCTGTGGCTGCGATCGCCCACGGTTTTCGCTCTTTTAATAGCCGTCTTAATTTTGCTGGTTTGGTGTTAAATCGGGTGGCTAGCGATCGGCATTTGGAGTTGCTTCAAGCTGCTTTGGAACCGCTGAATTTGCCAATTTTAGGGGTGTTGCGCCGGGATGATGCTGTTAGTATTCCTGACCGACATTTGGGTTTGATTCCTGCTGGAGAGTTGCCGGATCTTGAGGTTGCGATCGATAAGTTGGCGGATCTGGCCGCTGTTTCTTTTGACTGGGACCGACTTTTGCCTTTGTTGACCTCATCTGCAAATGAGCCGGCAATGGGGGGAGCTGAGGGGTGCGAGCAACCTGGGGGGGGTGAGGGGTCAGAGCAACTTTCGGGTAGGCACAGTCTCCCTAACAAAATGATAACTCAAAAAACTCAAGTTGTCAACTGTTTGGGGAAAAAAATTGCGGTGCGAATTGCGGTGGCGCGCGATCGAGCTTTTAATTTTTACTATCAGGACAATCTAGATTTATTGTCAGATTTAGGTGCCGAGTTGGTATTTTGGAGTCCGCTGGATGATGCGGTTTTTCCTGACAGCGTGCAAGGGTTGTATTTTGGCGGCGGTTTTCCCGAAGTGTTTGCGAAGGAATTGAGCGGTAATGTGGTAATTCGGGATGCGGTAAGAAGTGTTATTTTTGCGGGAATGCCGGTGTATGCGGAGTGCGGCGGTTTGATGTATTTGTGCGATTCTATTGTAGACTTCGAGGGCAATTCTTGGCAAGGGATTGGTGTGTTGCCGGCGGCGGCGGTGATGGGAAAAAGTTTGACTTTGGGATACCGAGAAGCTGTGGTGGCGAGAGATAGTTGCTTGTTAGCTGCGGGGGATGAAGTTTGGGGGCATGAATTTCATCGATCGCACTTAAGTGTAGAGCCGATTAATCCAGTTTATCGCAGTTGGAGGTACGGGAAACGGGGAGAAGTTGAGGCGGTTGGTGAAGGTTGGGGAATTCATCGAGTTCATGCTGCTTATTTGCACTTGCACTGGGGTGTTCGGCCGGATATTCCGATGCGGTTTTTGCAGGAGTGTGCTGATTTCGATTTTAGGGGTTGCAAGAGCGATCGGGCGTAAAGTTTGTTTGCTGCGATGATGTGTCAATCTGACTGGTACGGCAATTAATGGTGAAAGCTGTTGTTTTTATATTTCCGTAAAGTAGGGGACAGATTATTGCTGTGTCCCCTGGGTAGAGGTGCCACTAGCGCAACAGTCTGCGAGCTCTACCTTTGTCGCGCCGCCCGGACAAACGCCGAAATCTTACGGAAACAAGGCTTAGAGGCGCACCCGCTGCCCGAAACATTGATACCCGGAAGGCGTGCGGATCGAAATAGTGACATTGTACTGAAAGGTCGATCGCTCTACCGTCTATACATTAAGTACATCTAGTAAAGAAGAATCTCGCTATGGAAATCGTCACTTACTTGCCTCAAACCCAATCTCCCTTAAGCTGCATTCGTCCGACAAAAAAAACCAACCGCCCCGAAACACCCGCCAGCAACATCTTAGAGTTCTTAATGAGAATCGCTTAAATAGTGGAGAGTTGTCACGCAGGCAGAAGAAAAAAGGTGTTAGGTGTTAGGTGTTAGGTGGTAGGCGTGAGATACTCACACCTCAAACATCTCTCCCCGAATCAGGAAGAAAGAAGAAGGAAGTGTTGAGGCAATGACAGCAACCGACAATCCAACAATCCAACAATCTAAAATCTAAAATCACCTTGACAGTTGGCACGGGGTTTCACTCCAGCTTTCCGATCGAAAACAGGGAGCAAGAAGTAAAAATGTTAGAAGTTTTATCTCGATCGCACCAACTTCCTCAAGTTCAAGCTGAGTTAGGCAGCAACCAAGGTAAAATAGAAGTATTTCCTTCTGCTTCTCCTTTATTGCCCGTGTCCGATTTGCCAGTAACAAAATTTGAATATCAAGTTGGTGGGAGTTTGCCAGCAAATGCTCCCACTTACGTTACTAGAGCGGCAGATCGCGAACTTTACGATGCCTTGAAAGCGGGTGAATTTTGTTACGTGCTCACCTCCCGGCAAATGGGCAAATCGAGTTTGCGAGTGCAAGCAGCGCGCCGCTTGCAAGCAGAAGGTACTGTCTGCGGCACCGTGGATATTACAGGAATTGGCACTGCCCAAATGACTGCGATGCAGTGGTATGCGGGTTTGACAGCTACTCTTGCTAATAGCTTTAAAATTAAAATAAATGTGCGGAATTGGTGGCGCGATCGAGATCATTTGCCGCCTGTTTTGAGATTGCATGAATTTATCGAACAGGTATTGCTGCCTGCGACCGATCGCAACTTAGTTGTATTTATCGATGAAATTGATAGCGTTCTCTCACTCAATTTTGACGCCGATGATTTTTTTGCCATGTTGCGGAGCTGCTACAACAAGCGCGCTGAAGATCCGGAATACCGCCGCCTGACTTTTGCTTTGTTCGGCGTAACTACTCCCTCCGATTTAATCGGCGACACAAGCAAAACTCCGTTTAATATCGGTCGGGCGATCGAACTTAAAGGCTTCGAGTTAGCAGAAGCAAAACCTTTAGCTCGCGGCTTGTCAGAACAAGTGGAAAATTCTTTAGAGATGCTGGAGGAAATACTGTATTGGACGGGGGGACAGCCATTTCTCACGCAAAAGATTTGTCAGTTAGCAATCGAGCAATTACCAGCACAAAATAACAGCTATCGGGTCAAATGCCAGGAATTTATTGCCGAATTAGTCCGGTCGCGGGCGATCGAAAATTGGGAGTTTCAAGACGAACCGGAACATTTAAAAACCATCAGCGATCGATTGTTAGTAAATACCCAACACACCGGCCGATTGCTGGGAATTTACCAACAAATTTTGCTGGAAATTCAAGATTCTCCCACCGAGAATCAGTCAATCTTTTTAGCTGAGAACAGTTCCGAAATCAGGGAACTGCTGCTGTCTGGTTTAATAGTAAAAGACCGAGGCAAAGTGAGAGTTTACAATCCCATTTATGCCTCGGTTTTTAACTGCGATTGGATACAGAAAAAATTAGCAAAACTCAGACCTTACTCGGAGTCGATCGCGGCTTGGGAAGCATCTAACAATACCGACAATTCCCGCTTGCTGCAAGGTCAAGCACTAGCAGAAGCGCTAACCTGGGCAGCGGATAAAAGTTTGGGCGATCGAGACTATCAATTTCTGTCGGCCAGCCAAGAATTAGAGAACCTGCAAATTCAAAAAGCTTTAGAATTAGAAAAAGCCGCCTCAAAAATTTTAGCAGAAGCCAACTCAGTATTGACAAAAGCACAGCAAAAAGCTAAGCGGACGGTGCAACTGAGTTTGTGTGCGCTCGCAGCAATTGCCACGATTGCAGCAGGCGTTATAGCGCATACCAGTCGAATTGTCCTGCAAATTGAAAATCAAAAAGAACAAGCAATAATTTCTCAAATCGAAGCCCTTAACTCCACAGCCGAACTATCCCTCAGCTACGACCAATTAGGAGCTTTAATCGCAGCAGTCGGCGCTGGTAAAAAATTGCAAGAAATAGAAGTTTCCCCAGCACTCAAAGAGCAAACTATCAACAGATTGCGCAGGACTCTCAATGCAGTGCGAGAACGCAATCGTTTTCCCAAAGGACATACGGCTAGCTTCAGCCCAGACGGCAAGTTAATTGCTAGCGCAGGCGACAGTCATGCTGTAAAAATTTTTCAGCCAAACGGCAAATTAATTTTAACTTTGCCGGGACACAGCGACTCAATAACGGAGGTAAGATTTAGCTCGGACAGCCAGTTAATTGCCTCCGCAAGTTTCGATCGCACTGTCAGGATTTGGAGGCGCGACGGCACTTTGCAAAAAATTCTCAAAGGACACCAAGATTTAGTTTGGAGTGTGAGTTTTAGCCCGAATTCCCAACTAATTGCTACAGGAAGTTCCGATCGCACTATTAAACTTTGGAGCGCTGCAGGAGTTGTGCTGCAAACTTTAAAAGGGCATACCAAACCCGTTACGTCTGTCAGGTTCAGTCCCGACGGCAAGATGTTAGTTTCTGGAAGTCAAGATAGCACTCTCAAACTGTGGAAACGCCAAGGAGAAACACAATTTCAATTTTACAAAACTCTTTCAGGCCACCGAGATGAAGTGTGGGGCTGCAACTTTTCACCAAACGGCAAATTTATCGCTTCAGCAAGCCACGATTGGAAGGTGAAACTTTGGACCCCTGACGGTAAATTGTTGCGGACTCTCACAGATTCTACAGCAGGTGTGGGGAGCGTCAGTTGGAGCAGCGACAGCAGCAAGGTGGCAGGGGGGAGTACGGACGGCAAGGTGAGGCTGTGGCGCGCTGACGGCACTTTGCTGCAAACTTTTAAGGGACATCAGGCGGATGTGTGGAGTTTGAGTTTTAGTCCCGATCGCACTACTTTAGCATCTGCCGGGAAAGATGCCTCGGTAAAACTTTGGAGTCTCGATGCTGCGGAAGTGAAAGCGCCCGAGCTCCCTGAATTGCTCGCCCTCGGCTGTCGCTGGCTGGGCGACTACCTGCAAAACAATCCCGACGCACGGAGTTCGCGACATCTGTGCGATAAGACAAGCAATTAACTTTTGTTTGCCATGCCTTTGTGGCAGCTTATGGCTTAATTATCCGAGCGCTTGCGCGCAAAAATAGTAGCTAATTCAGTCCGATCGTTATATAATTTTAATTCAGGGTAAAAGTATATTGCAAGGGTACAACTCGCAATTGTTTGAGGCAATTGTCTGAAAAATTCAAATTAAATTAATGCGATCGAAGACTGAAGGTTGTGATTGCTACCAGCACAGGCTCGATCGAGCCTGGATCGATTAAATTAAGATAATGAGGTTAATTGCCATCCCATAAAACTATCGATCGCGCAATGCAAGTAGCACGAAAAATCTCTTAATCCAGTTGCCAATGTCCATTACCAAAGGAAGCAGCAGTGTATGAAAATGATTGGTCTGGTTGCATGAAACCGCCGCTCGGTTTGCGATCGACTTTACAAGAATTAACCCTGTATGACTTGCTCCTAGAATCCGAATGTCCCGGAAGCGAAGTTGCCAATATTTTTCAAGAAAATCCGTTACTTCCCGGCATCATTATTACTGAGGGAGGAAATTTTTTAGGGATGATTTCGCGACGGCGTTTTTTTGAACACATGAGCCGTCCTTACAGCTTGGAGTTATTTGCCAAACAACCTTTGTTGGTGCTCTATCGCTTCGCCAAAACTGATATTTTAATGCTCGACAGCAAAACCCAAATTATGACAGCAGTGAGGCGGTCTTTGGAGCGCTCGCCGGAACTGATCCACGAACCAATTGTAGTCAAGATGGAGGCGGATGCCTACAAAATTTTAGACGTGCACCAACTGCTGCTTTCAGAATTACAAATTCACGAACTGGCAACAGTAGCGATGCGGGAATCGCAAGCGCAATTGAGACATCAAGCCCAACAGCTCGAACTTGCCCTGCAGGAACTGCAACGCACTCAAACGCAACTGATTCAAACAGAAAAAATGTCGAGTTTGGGACAGTTGGTAGCAGGAGTAGCGCACGAAATCAACAATCCGATCGGCTTTATTTACAGCAATTTGCACCACGCTAAAGAGTACAGCCAAAGTTTAATGAAAATGCTGGAACTCTACCAGCAACACAGTCCGGAACCAATACCGGAAATTGCAGCCGAAGCAGCAGAAATAGAACTCGATTATGTAATTGAAGACTTGCCAAAAGTCTTCAATTCCATGCAGCAAGGTGCGGAACGCATCCGGGATATTGTTTTGTCGCTGCGGAATTTTTGCAGGTTGGACGAAGCTCAAATGAAGTCCGTCAACATTCACGACGGTATCGACAACACGATTATGCTGTTGCAAAACCAGCTTAAAGGAAAGCCCGGACAGCCCGCGATCTCACTTGAAAAAGAATACAGTGAATTACCGTTAGTGCAGTGCTATCCCGGACAGCTAAATCAAGTATTTATGAATATTGTAGTTAATGCTATTTACGCTATCCACGAGGAAAACAACAGCAAAAATAACAATCCCAAGAGCCAGGAAACTTCAGGTAAGTCAGAGCAAAATATTAATTCTACAGATTCTGTATCGTCAGTTTATGAATCTCAATATCCAACTCCAACTATTAGGATTCGCACGGAGTTAATCGATAAAAACAATGTGGTAATTAGGATTTATGACAGCGGGCAGGGGATGACGGAGGACGTTCGCAAGCGACTGTTTGACCCTTTCTTTACTACTAAGCCAGTAGGTCAAGGAACGGGTTTGGGATTGTCGATTAGCTATGAAATTGTTGTCAACCAACACGGCGGAAAATTGCAGTGTACTTCGGAACCGGGAAAGGGAACAGAATTCGCGATCGAAATTCCCGTCAAACAATCTCCGCCACCGTCAATTTTACCGCCTTTCGCGTGAGCGCATCGATCGCAATACAATTAGTTGGTAGTGAAGGCGTTAGTCGGCTCTGGAGCGAGTTCTCAAGTTTTCAATACAAACCGTAAGTAGGGCTTGCTGAATAAGTCTTTTGGTGAGGGGGGCATAGGGCATAGGGCATAGGGCATAGGGCATAGGGCATAGGGCAGAGTTTTTCTCCGTTTCGAGTCGGGAATTAGACACACCACACAAAGGAAACAGTGCTGTGGTTTTGACCATCTCTATGCCATAACCTGGCACTAAATCGATCGGGGGCTGAGAGTTTTATTCAGCAAGCCCTAAGTAAGTTTTGTCTTACTGAATTTGACTCCTCACCCACTCGCGAAACAAACAAAGTAGAGCTTTTTCCTTTGTAGTTTTCCTCAGTTCCAAAAATCGGAGAATTTCAGCTTGTGGCAAAAAAGGAAAAGTGGGAGATTCGCTACGTTCTGCCTATTCATTCTCCTGTAATTGATAGACTATTAAACGAGTACCATCGTAGCGCAACACTTCTGGCACACCCAAACTAGCATACAATTCAAGCCGATCGATCGAACTGCTAGTAATATCTATTTCGATTACTAAATCCGGTGGCGGATCTTGATTTAAATCGATTTGGTCTTTGTCCCAGACAACTTGCTCGTTTTGGATATAATAGCACCGATCTGGTTCTAATCCGCGAGCCAAATCCTCTTTTTTACAAGTCAGCGAGCCCAAACTGCAAATGTCCCGATCTGTTTCTTCAGTTAGAGCTTCCACAAAACTTCCTAATAATTTTTTGTACTTTTCATGGGGTGCTAACGGAGTCATAATTTCTAATTTTCCTCGGTCATAAGTCAACCGAATTCCTGCTTGTTCTGCTAAATTAGAGCGCAGAGATTCATAAGTTTGCCAAGTAATATTGTTAAGCAAAATACCGTGAAGCGGTGTACGGGTAAATGTGGCTGTCATGGCTGGCAAATATCGACCTAATAGTTTTAAGAGATTCCATTATATCTCTTCTGGAAAGTGAGTTGTTTGTAGTGAGGACTTTAGTCTGCAGATTGATGCGAACCTTTGCACACCCACTTCCACAAAGGATGACTCGGCCCCTGTTGGCGAATGCGACGCACCGTTCGTTCCAAACGTTGTTTTTCTCGCTGCGGAAGTCCCCGCACGGCATTGCCGCTTTGCCAAGTTAGCACTGCTAAAGTTGTCCCCAAACACAAAGCGAGACCGAAAATTAAATGGGGGCGAAAATGAAAACTGTAGTACACTGCAGCCCAGGTAAAATGTTCCAGCCATAAAGCAATTTCGCCGCGCAATTGCCAAATGCTAAAAGCACCTACAATCAGCCACAGCAATATAACAGTTAACCACCGACCGTATACTGTTAATTTGTGAAGCCTTTGAACTTCGATTTGAAAATTCGGGTCATCAATCATCAGTCAGTTGATAGTTGATAGTTGATAGTCGATATTTAATAACCGATCGATAATATCGTATCCGATCGATTAGCATAACAAAAACTGTTTGTAGTGCGGACTGAAGTCCGCAACTTGCTGCGGACTTCAGTCCGCACTAGGAACAAACAAACCTGATTGCCCTCAATCGACCGGATATGAGATAACAATTAAACTTCATCTGATGCTTGAATACTTTCGGCAGGAACGGCGATCGATTTTGTGGCGCGCTCGCGCCACCAAGCTAATAGCGTACTGGCGATGAAAATACTTGAATACGCACCAGCAATAAAGCCGACAATCAAAGCTAAAGCAAAGAATTTCAGAGTTTCTCCGCCAAACAAAAAGATTGAAACCAATGTTAGCAGCGTAGTCAGCGTCGTGTTAATCGATCGACCCAAAGTTTGAACCACAGCATCATCAACAACTTGGTTAATTGACAGCCCTGGATTCAACTTGAGCACTTCTCGAACGCGATCGTAAATTACCACTGTATCGTTAACAGAAAAACCGATAATTGTCAAGAGTGAAACCACAAATAAACTGTCAACTTCCACTCCTAAAACCAAACCCAAAAACGAGAAAATGCCGAGGGTAATAAAGACATCGTGAAACAAAGCAACAAACGCAAAAAAGGCGTAATCCAACTGAAACCGGAACGTCAGATAAATAGTAATGCCCGCAAAAGAAACCAGCAAAGCTATCAATCCCGAAGTAAACAATTGGCGGCCGAGAGTTGGCCCAACTGTATCGATTTGAGTGGATTGAGGGTCGAAAGCGCCCAGTTTTTCGGTCAAAGCTGCTTGCAACTTTGTCCGCTGTTCGACATCCAAAGTTTTCGTGCGCAGCAAGATACCCCGCTGTTGTTCGCCGATAACTTGAACGCTGCTACCGCCCAAGCCTTGAGAGTTCAAAACTTCTCGAACGGGTTCTAAATCGCCGATTGGCTTGCAATTTTCCGGTTTCGTGCAGTCGAGTTCAAATTGCAATCTGGTGCCGCCGATAAAGTCCAAACTCGGACGCAGCGGCGCGCGGATGTCGGGGCGAGTCCAAGAAATCCCCATCGACACTATACCTGCAAGGATAATAGCAGCGGAAATACTCCACCAGAGCGATCGTTGTTTGATAACGCTGAATTTCATAAATTGAAGGAAGAAGGAAGAAGGAAGAAGGAAGAAGGAAGAGGGAAGAAGGAAGAGGGAAGAAGGAAGAAGGAAGAGGGAAGAAGGAAGAGGGAAGAAGTAAAAATTTTTTAATGTAGGGTGCGCAGCGCGCACCTTATTTGTTTGTTCTTTACTTCTCAATAACGTAAGGTGCGCACTGCGCACCTTACGTTAGCTATTAACAGGTTTCGATACATCGGGACAAAACCACTCGGGTTTGCGCAATCCGGGAAAGCCCAATACTACTAATAGTAATGTGCGACTGCAAGTCAGCGCGGTAAACATACTCACGGCCACGCCCAAACCTAAAGTTACGGCAAAACCTTTGACTAAACCAGCGCCCAACCAGAACAACGCTGCACAAGCAATAACTGTGGTAACGTTGCCGTCTAAAATGCTGGAAAATGCACGGTAAAAACCGGATTCGACCGATCGATACAGCGTTTTCCCAGCCCGCAATTCTTCCCGGGTGCGCTCAAAAATCAAGACATTCGCATCAACAGCCATACCGATGCTGAGTACGAAACCAGCAATTCCCGGCAGGGTTAAAGTTACTCCCAAAAGTACGAAAGCTGCCCAAGTTAACAAGGCGTAAATTAACAAAGCAATATCCGCAATTACGCCGGGAAGTCGGTAGTAAGCGACCATAAATACCAAAACTAAAATCAAGCCGCCGATCCCTGCATAGATGCTGCTTTGAATGCTGTCTCTACCCAAACTAGCGCCGACAGTGCGGTTTTCAATAATTTCTACCGGCACGGGCAACGCACCGCCGCGCAATTGTACTGCTAAATCGTTAGCTTCTTGCGTGATTACCGCACTGCCGCCCGTAATTCCTGTCTGGGCAAACTCCACGCCGACTACAGGCGAACTAATCATTCTGTTATCGAGAAAAATGCCGAGACTGCGGCCGGTGCCGGCTAAATTTTTAGTAAGTTGGGCAAACAGTTCGCCTCCTTTAGCATCGAAACGGAGGGCGACGTTCCAATTATTTCCAGACTGCAAGGGATCGGGTTGGGCGTCTTTGAGGTTTTCGCCGCCGAGTCCGATGCTTTTGAATAGTTTGGATATTGCCTCATCGCTTCTTTTTAAGGCAGCCTGATTTTCTTTAATTGCAGCCTCATTTTTACTTTCTTTTAATTCAGCCTGCTTTGCCAGCAATTCCAGTTGCAACTGTCTTTCGATCGCGAATTGCGCTTCAGTTCCGGGTAATTGTTCTCTAAATTCTAATTTGGCAGTACCGCCCAAAATTCTTTCTGCTTCTTGGGGGTCATTTACTCCCGGTAACTGCACGACAATTTGGTCTTGTCCTACTGTTTGCACGACGGATTCGGAAACACCCAAAGCGTTAACGCGGTTTTCGACAATCCGCTGCACTGCTTCTAAAATTCTGGGGTCAATTTGGGTAATTGTGGGGGTTGTTTTTACTTGAATTGTGAGTTGCGAACCCCCTTGCAAGTCTAATCCCAGCCGCGTTGGAATTGTTACTATTACAGTAATGGCGGCGACGATTAAAACGAAAATTAAGGCTAATAGCGATCGTTGTTTTTGCATACTTAATTATGAGTCATTAGTCAAACAATTTTCGATTTTCGATTTTGGATTTTGGATTTTCGATTGAAGATTGTCATCGGTCATTAGAAATCTCCTAAAAAGAGTCTGAAAACCTGGTCTCATAAGTACAAAAACCTAATTATGGGAGATGCCTATTAGTCAGGAGTCAGCAGTCAGCAGTCAGCAGTCATTAGTCATTAGTTATCTGGCAGAAATAATCAAATGATGTCTCTGTGTTTTAGTATTGATGTCTTGCTGGGAGAGAGTTACATTCCCAGACGCACTCGGTCAAAGAAATCGGGTTTTTTACCGAATCTGCAGGCCGCAATCCCTATATTTTCTAAAAAACCCGGTTCCTGGAGTCCCAGGCGTAAGTTTGACCTGAGTTTGAGAGAACAACTAAACACTAATAACTCACGACTGAGGACTAATAACGATCGCGAGCGGGGACGCTCGCACTAATGACTGCTGACTATTTATACTCGCATGGCGACCATTTTCTCGACTGCCTCGACAATTTGAGCCGGTTGGACGATCGTCAGTCTTTCTAAATTGCCATTGTACGGTGTGGGAATATCTTGTGAAGACAGGCGCAACACCGGTGCGTCGAGTTCGTCAAAAAATCGATCGCCGATTGAGGCAACTAATTCGGCACCGATGCCTCCGGTTTTCATGCACTCCTCAACAATAATTACTTTGTGGGTTTTGCGAATCGAAGCGCCGATCGATTCCATATCTAAAGGTTTGAGAGAAATCAGGTCGATTACTTCCGGATCGTAACCTTCTTTTACCAATGCCGGTACAGCTTGCATGACGTGATGGCGCATCCGGGAATAAGTCAAAATAGTGACATCTTTGCCCGATCGAACTATTTCAGCTTTGTCTAGCGGCACCAAGTATTCTGTTTCCGGCAAGTCTTCTTTCAGGTTGTACAGCAGAACATGCTCGAAAAACAGCACGGGATTGTCATCGCGAATGGCAGATTTCAGCAGTCCTTTAGCGTTGTAGGGAGTCGAACAAGCGACTATTTTCAAACCGGGTACTGCTTGGAAATACGCTTCCAGGCGCTGGGAGTGTTCCGCGCCGAGTTGCCGCCCGACACCGCCGGGGCCGCGAATTACCATCGGCATTTTGAAGTTACCGCCGGAGGTATAGCGCAGCATTCCAGCGTTGTTGGCAATTTGGTTGAACGCCAGCAGCAAAAAGCCCATGTTCATGCCTTCGATAATCGGGCGCAATCCGGTCATTGCTGCGCCGACTGCCATGCCTGTAAAGCTATTTTCGGCGATCGGGGTGTCGAGGACGCGGAGGTCGCCGTATTTCTTGTAGAGGTCTTTGGTGACTTTGTAGGAACCGCCGTAGTGGCCTACGTCTTCGCCGAGTACGAATACAGAACTGTCGCGGGCCATTTCTTCATCGTGGGCCTCGCGGAGGGCGTTGAACAATAGGGTTTCTGCCATATCAGGTTGAGCAATAAATGCAGGAAGGTCAGATTAGCATCTTAACCTGTTGGGGGAGCGGATTTGAGATGCGATCGGACATTTGGCACGATTCATATCACAACTCCCCGGCGTGAACGCACGGGGATTCTAGTTTCATCGTCGTTGCTTGCCTTTGCAGGTCTTACGACCAACAGAGGTAGAGGCTACAACTCCACGCTTCGTTAGTTTGGGGATGCCCTCCCCTACCGTTTGCACGACTTAAAATTACTTTGGCTGCATTAACATCACGTTGCTCGACATGACCACAATGCGGGCAGGAATGAGTACGGGTACTCAAAGTTTTCTGTACTTTTGCGCCACAATTTGAGCATTCAACAGAAGTGAAATGTGGTCGGACTGCTATTATTTGCCGTCCAAATTTCACAGCCAGTTCCCACACCAACGCAAAGAATGCGTGCATCTTCAGGAAGTTCAGAAAGGACCATGCGGATCGACAGATTAAGTGCATCGCGCATCGGAGCGAGTTTAGCGAATTGCTGGTCATAACGAGAAGCGCGTTCTCGATCGAAAACAAAATTTGATACTTGCTTGTTCATGTTGAGCAATTATTCCTGAATAAAATTTAGCTGCTTCTACCGACTCTCTTCGGCTGTGACGAAGACACTTCTTACATCTGCTGCAATAGCCTGATTAAGCTACTTGTGTCAAAAACTCGATGAGCAATTGATTTACCTCTGTGGGGCGTTCCTGCCCAATCCAATGTCCGGTATTCGGCAGCAATACCTGTTGATTCATTGTTGTGGCGATATCGAACTCTCCCCCAATAAACAAATAACCCTTGTTCTTGAAAATACAACACATAGAGATGCTGCTCGCCTGCCATCTGTTTCAGCAGTTCCGTTGGGGGGTCGGAACTGTTGACAAAAAATTACCTAAAACTTTCTAAAGTTACCGATCGACCGTGCTATCATCCGGGTACGAGTAAGTCGATCGGTCTTAATGTACGCCATCAAACTTGAATTAAAACTCAATAACAAAGAACGTACCCTGATGGCGCGCCATTCTGGTTATGCCAGATTTTGCTACAATTTCGCCTTATCTTTATATTTAGGTGCGATCGATGTGGACGCAAGCAGCAGCAAAAAAGTAGCAGCGATCGAACGAGTTTTTACTAACCACGTTAAGAAATTACCAGAATATCGGTGGACGAATACTCTGTCTTCCAGAGTCTACAAAACCACATTCCGGCATTTCGGTGCAGCACTATCCCGATTCTTTGAAGGAAAGAGCAAGTTCCCCAAATTCAAAAGAAAAAAAGATGGCGACTCTTTTACAGTAGATTCATCGGACTGGAATCATGCCATCTTACTCAAACCGCAAAAGTCAATAAAAATTCCCACCTTGGGGACTTTTAGATTAAAAGAAGCGATACCTTTTCCTTGCATGGCGCAGACATTTACCATCTCGCGCACCGCAGATAAATGGTATGTTTCCTTCACCATCAAAGCCCAGAAGATTCCACCTTTGTTTCACCCGGTTGTGGAAACGGTAGGCATTGACCTGGGTGTGTCAACTTTTGCGACTCTTTCCGACGGCAACTCTTACGAATCTCCCCGGACACTCAAGAAAGCGAAAACCAAGCCGAGCAAAGAACAGTGGAGAAATCGCAACAAGCAATTGGGCAATCGAAGGTTGGGTGTGAAAGCATCCAATAATGCCCGCAAGCATTATCAGAGAATTGCCAAAATTCACGCTCATAGTGCCGATCGATGTCGAGATTTCTTGCAGAAAACTACCACAGAAATTAGTCGAAAATACGCTCGCATTTGCATCGAAGATTTAAATGTCAGCGGGATGATGGCCAACCATAAATTAGCGTCTGCTATTTCAGATTGTGGCTTTTATGAATTCAGGCGACAGTTGGAATATAAGTCGGTCATCTACGGCACGACAGTTGAAGTGGTAGACCGTTGGTATCCGTCATCAAAGACTTGTTCGAGCTGCGGTCACATTCAAGCAATGCCCTTAAAAGAGCGAGTTTTTAATTGTCAGCATTGCGGCATAGCCATGAATCGCGACTTGAACGCTGCGATTAACTTGGCGCGTCAATCTGGCATTTGTAAGACCAGTTCGGTCTGAAGTTACGCCTGCGGACAAGTAGGAGCCGACTCCCTTGGCAGAAGCAGTTCGAGAACATTAAATCTGCGATAAGTAGGTTTGAGTAGGTTTCACAGAACGGACTACTGTCCCAAGTTCTGGGGCGATAAGGAACACTCAGCAAAGCGATCGCTTTAAACAAATCTGGACGTAACAACCCACAATGCCAAGCCAAAGGCGCACCTTGGTCGTGTCCAACGATCGCAGCCTGCTCTCGATCGAGCGCATGAACCAACCCGACGATATCGCTCGTTAGCTCAAGAATATTGTATGCTTCAACGGACTGTGGCTGGTCAGTTTGTCCGTAGCCGCGCAGATCTGGCGCAACAACATGAAATCCAGCTTCTGCGATCGCACTAATCTGATGTCGCCAAGCGTACCAGCATTCTGGAAATCCATGACATAGGATCAGAAGCTCTCCTCGACCTTGTTCGGCAATGTGCATTTTGATGCCGTTCGTCTCAATGAAGCGATGATTGATGGCATCATTTCTCCAGTTGGAATCAATCGTGATTGCCTTCATAAGTTCTCTTTTAATGTTTTGTATTAATTAAGCACTGGCTGTGGGTCTGACAATGATTTCACTCACATCAACACCATCAGGTTGCTCGATCGCAAAAGCAATAGCACGGGCGATCGCATCTGGTGAGATAATTGCCTCGCGAAATCCCTCCACCCACTGAGCAGCTTCAGCATCAGTGATGGTATTGGGGAGTTCAGATTCGGTTACTCCCGGCGAGATGATAGTAACTCGAATATCCGTCGATTCTTGCCGCAGTCCCTCCGAGATTGCCCGGACTGCAAACTTGGTCGCGCAGTACACGGCTGCTGTAGGATAGACGCTGTGTCCCCCGATCGAAGATAGATTGATAAACTGTCCGGATTGCTGCTGCTTGAAAATAGGAAGAGCGGCGGCGATACCGTGAAGAACACCGCGAATGTTAACATCGATCGTGCGATTCCATTCATCAATTTTCAACACCTCCAACTTCGAGAGCGGCATCACTCCTGCATTGTTTACCATGACATCAAGACGACCAAATTTATTCTTAGCAAAATCGACGAAGGCTTGCATTTCATCTAGGTTAGTTACGTCAAGCGCGCGATATTCTGCTATGCCACCTTTGTCGCGAATTTGAGATGCGATCGCTTCGAGGCGATCGGTGCGCCTTGCTCCCAACACAACTCGTAAACCTTTTTGAGCGAGTAATCTAGCAGTCGCTTCACCGATGCCGCTACTAGATCCAGTAATCGCAATGACTTTATTTTCTAAGTTTAACATGGTGATTATTGTCCTATTGAGGTTGGTTTGAATTAGGTCACTTAAGTGCTGCTGTTGCCTCAATCTCAACCAATGTTTCTGGAGAGGCAAGTGAAGCAACACCTATGCCAGTTAAAGCGGGACGTGAGTCTGCCAGAAATTGCGCGAGAATGGGTGCGATCGCCTCCATAAATTCTCCAAATTCACCCCGAACATAAATGCGAAGATTAAGCAAATTTTCGACAGAGCTTCCTGCTGCCTCCAGGACGATCGTTAGGTTGTGTAGCACGTTCTTGAGTTGCCCCTCGACGGTATGGGATGAGACTTGATGGTTCTCGTCCCAGTCAACTTGACCAGAAATGTAAACAACACCCGATGCGGTATCAATCGCAGCATGGGATAGTCCGTGTGGTCTTCCATCATACCGTTGTGGCGGATTAATCAGTTGCTTTTTCATCATGTTTTAGATTCTCCTAGTTTTATCTATCCCAAGTGTATTGAGTTGCAATACTTGACTTCTTTATTAATCTTGTTGTAGCGATCTGAAGTTTACCGAGATCCAATGCCTGACTTCTTCCAGATTCTTACAACGATTTGTCAAATTCTTATCGTTTCGATATCATTCAATTCAGGCATTAATGTTCAGAATTCACTTGCCATGTAATCACAATGATTTCTGAAAATATTAAGACAGCGATTAGCCGCGAAAACGCTTGTAAAATGGCTTCCATCGCCCAATTCTGACTCTGAACCTCCCAGATCATCCAAACAATATTGAATCCAATCACCAACCAGGGTAGAATGACCGCTGAATTCCGTCTGCGATAGAAGCGGATCGTCATCTCCCGCCAAAATGGGAAGGTACTGATGAAACAGACGATGTAGGACACTCCTGCATTGATGAACAGGCTGGTTTGAAGACCCGAAGGCAGGTTTGGGTATCCAAGCGCGATCGCCGTCAAACAAACTCCCAGTGCAAGATACAGGAAAGTAAACCAGGTAAATCGTTTCATTTGTCCTCCATAGTAAGGGGTGACTTTGACTAGAGAAGCCAACTTGTAAGGATTCCGATAAAGCTTATTCTCTGTACCAGACACGCACACATTGAAAGCATTTGATTGTAAGACCCTGACCGATCGTCACTGGGTAGAAAGCATTACTGGTCGTCACTCCGTAGACATCATCACTTGTGCCTTCTATCCGATCGGGTAAAACAACGGTTTCAACATCGATCGCCTGTATTGTTCTACTTTCGATCCACTGATTGACAGCACTCACAACCTCAGAGAAAGATTCATAGTCGGAAGGTCCGCCGAAAGGTCCTTGTTTAGTAATTCGAGGCACAAAATCTTCGTACTGAATCATTTGATTTACCACCTTAAAACTGTAGAGTTGAGCATCGATTCAAGTAGTGGGCATCGCCCACCATTTTTTAAATCTTTCTTTTTAAAATCTTTCACGGTAAAGCTTTGTGGGCAGTGCTAGCTCTACGAGATCTATTCCAAAACTTAGACAAATCTTGCCAGCAAAAGACGAAGAGCAAAGGAAAAGGCATGAAAGCTGATATGAGCTAACATTGCAGCCTCTAGCGAATATTGCCAAAAGAGCCAGCCAAACGCAATTCCCACAATTCCATTCAGTAACAACGCCCGAATAATCACAACTGGAGTGAGGGAAACGATCGCGGCAGTCGCTGGCAGGTGTAGTAGTCCAAATACCAGTGCGGACATAACGATCGCACCCTGGTAAATTCCTTGACTTGGCAACGTAACGCCTTGTTTTAGCGCTTTCCACGCGATCCAAACCAGCAGCGACATTAAACCCCAGCGCATCAAAATCTCCTCAGTGATGCCGCCATAGAACATTGCCGTGAGCAAATTCAACCCACTTGGCTCTGTATTATTAGCTGCCCGTAGCGCTTCAGGTAGGACAGGTTGTATCAACCGATCGAGCAACAAGAGAACGATCGCCGCCGCTGCACCCACACCCAGGCTCCACTCGATCTCAATGACAGAATATGGAATCTTAGGGGTATGAAATACCCAGTAGTCAATCAAATGTGAGCGTAATCCAACGCGATAGGCACAGCCAATTCCGATCGGAATGCTGATTGCCAGTAGAACTGTAAGCTGTAGTGCTTGCAGAAGCATTAAAGTCCACAGTGGCGGCACTTTTTCCAGCATTTCTGGAGACAATTTCGCCAACCGTTGCTCAACTAATGGAGCCGACGTAATCGTAGCCATCGCAATTCCCGCAATGCCCAACACAAATAGAATCCCAAATTGTTTCAGAATTGCCATTGGTTTAACCTCCAGCGGATCGCCGTCTCTCGCCAAAATGGGAAGGTGCTGAAAAGACAAACAAGGTAAGATAACTCTGCATTAAAGAACAGGCTGATTTGAAGTCCCGAAGGCAGATTTGGGTATCCAAGCGCGATCGCCGTTAGGCAAACTCCCAGCGCTAGATATAGAAAAGTAAACCAGGTAAATCGTTTCATTATTTTTCAATGACAACTCAGGTTCGTTTCGGTGCAGCAGGCTTATTGGGCTGCGTTTAGCCAAACTTTATTGCGTAGTCGCAGGCGAATGTCTTAAAAGTGCGCGGCTCTTTACCAATTGCGTCCTGTATATCAGACGAAACCATTGCTGCCTCATTGCGTTGGTAGTGCGCGTAATCCTCAATCAGTCCGTCTGCTTGCCAAGCTGGAACTCCAATGTTGAGCAGTCGATCGCGCATTGCTTCAAATGGAATATCGACAAATGCAATCTGACGATTGAGCGCAGCCGAGAGTTGTTCTGCCAGCTCAGGATGAGTCAATGCCTGGGGTCCCGTGAGGTTGTAAATTTTTCCCTCATGCCCTGTTTCTGTTAGAGCAACTACTGCAACTTCTGCAATATCGCGCACGTCTACCACGCTGACCCTGGCATCACCGATCGCTGCATAAAAGGTGTTTTGGCTTGCGATCGTCGATCTAAAGCTTAATAAGCCCTGCATAAAGAGGTTGGGACGCAGAAACGTGTACGTCATTCCTGATGCTTTGATTGCCGCTTCGACTGCGGCATGGTAACGCAAAAAGCGCACGGGCGAATGGGCATCGGCTGCAAATTGCGATAGTTTGACGATATGCTGGACACTACTCTGACGTGCCGCATCAACGAACGCAAGTTGTTGCGCTTCTGCGTGTTCTGTAG
>JALOON010000046.1 GCA_025454405.1 Oscillatoriaceae cyanobacterium Prado104
CATGTAAGACTTGCCATCAAAAAGCAATCGCCCTAGAATGGAATCAAACACTCGATCGAATGAAACCCTCACTACATATGCGTTTCAGCGATTGTACCCATGTATGGTGGCTCTAAAATACTTGGAAGTCGCACAGTGAGACAGTTTCAAGTTTTTGCCAGGGGGGAACTTCAGCTTAAAGAAACCGGATTTCTGGGCTGTACTTCAGAAACCTCGATCGAGCGGGTTCATTCACCTAACCGAGTACCGCACATTTTACAGAATTTAGCATCAGCATCGTGTACGGACCACCCGCAACTCTGGCAAACATTATCTACTCGATCGGTCGTTTTAACTAATTGTTTGATTAAATCCCCCAACTGCCAAGGAATCAGAGCAATTCCCGTCAAAATCATCAAAATAGTTAAAAAACGACCAGATTCCGAAATCGGAGTAACATCACCAAATCCCACAGTCGTCATCGTGACAACCGAAAAATAAACGGCATCTAAAAACGTGCCGAAACTTTGAGGATTTGTCGGGTGTTCTACTTGATAAATCAAACCAGAATAAACAAAAACAATTGCCAGCAACGTAAACATGATTCTGGCAAAAATAGCGCCATCTTCGCTGCTGATGCGGAACACAGAAATTTTTAGTTCCAGAAAGCGAATGAGCCGAAGAATTCTAAACCAGCGAAAAATTCTGATGAAACTGACATTGACAAATCCCAGCAAAAATGGTAAGATTGCCAGCAAATCGACGATCGAGAACAAACTAAAAATAAACCGAAATTTATTTTCAGCGCACCACAATCGCAGTAAATATTCAACTACAAAAACAACTAACAGAACAGTATCGAGACTTTGAAATTTCATCCTCATAGATGCCGAAAGCGGGTAAGTTTCGGCGATAAAACTTGCGGAAGAGAGGAGAATGAGTCCGGTAATAATTAAACTGACAGTTCGGCCAGTTGGGGTTTCAATGTCTTCTAGATAAAATGCAAGTTGTTTTCTGTTTAACATACATGAGATAATTTATACCATTTATGAGGTAAGGGAATTATCGCCAATGAGCATCGAATTAACGAAGGGTGAAAGATTCAATATTTCTCGCGAATCTCCCGATTTCAATAAAATTGCGATCGCCCTGGGTTGGCAAGTCAGCGAAACAGCACAAAACTGCGACATTGACGCATCTGTTTTCATGTTAGGCGCGGGCGATCGAATTCCCGACGAAAGATATTTTTTATTTTACAACAATTTGTCATCGCCAGATGGTGCGGTGCGGCACTCGAGAGACAACACAACCGGGCAAATCGAAGGTGATGACGAGACGATTTATGTGGATTTGAGTAAAATCAATTCGGCGATTCAGGAAATTGTGTTTGTCGTTACCATTCACGAGGGACAGGAAAAGAATCAAAATTTCAGTCAGGTGAGAAATGCTTTTATTAGACTTTACAATTCTGAGACGGGAATCGAACTTTTTCGGTATAATTTAAAAGAGGTTTTTTCCCAAGAAACGGCTTGAGAATTTGGACGGTTGTACCAGAAGAATGGCGAATGGAGATTTCAGGCGGTAGGACAGGGATATAATGCTGTGTTGCAAAGTTTTGTAGATAAGTATTATGTTGAAAATTGGTGCGATTAAAGAAACCGGGTTTTTTACCGAATTTACAGGCTAAAACGAAATATTTTGGCGAAAAACCCGGTTTCTGGGAGCTCGTTTTAGATTGCGTTGTTCAATTACCTGGTTCCATGAGTTCGGTGAGAGTTGCAAACATTCGATCGCACCCTACAGAAGCCTCACGAACCTTGCCAACATCCAACATTTCTAATAGCTGATAAGCATGCTGTATCTTTTGATATTCGCCTTTCGATTTTGTGTCGCGGGTAGCTGCTTTCAGACTTCGTTCTAACAAATCCTTGTCAATCTTCTCTACATTTCTATGTTTAGGTATCGCATTTTCTTTAAATCCCTGCCCGTAAAATCTTTTTAAAGTATCAATATCCGCAATCAACAAAGCTTCCATCGCTTGAATTATTAGATAACAATGACTGTCATCAACGCCTGGGGAATCCCAATTATCCCTCGACTTCAAATGCTCCCAAGGCGACTGTTTGACAACAGGCGCTTCTGAGTCAACCAGAAGTATAATAAAGGCATTTGGGTAATCTGACAAAGCATTCTTAAAATCCCTGAAAGCATTATTCCGAGAACCGCAAACAATTAGATTCCACTTAATTTTATTGTTGCGGGCAACCTGCACGAGTTCTTTGAAAAAACTGCTAAATCCTTGTCGGAGCAATTGCTTTGTATTCTTGCCATCGCCGCGGCCTTCGATGTAAATGCGAACCTCTTTTACCATCGGTTTCCCCCGATTTCTCCCATCCGCCAGAGGTCCCCCAAACTGTAATTCTCAAGCCATTTTTTTAGTCGTTCTGGATCGAGACGGCGCAGGTGACTTCCTCGATCGTCTCGATCGCATATTAACACGGACTCAGGACTCAGCGCCGACACCAAAGCATCGGAATGAGTTGTCACAATTAGTTGCGTTCGCTGCGAAGCTTCGATCAACATTTCAGCAATAGCAGGCAGTATGTCGGGATGCAAGCCAATCTCCGGTTCTTCAATACAAATAAGTGGCGGTGGAGTTGGATCTAAAAGTAAAGCTATTAAGAATAAATAGCGCAGCGTACCGTCTGATAAACGAGTTGCAGGAATTGGCTGACTCAATCCGGTTTCCCTGATGAATATCTGGACTGTACCGCCATAAATCTTGATACTCAATTCTTCGGCTGGATCGTAGAACAGTTTTAATTTTTCAATAATCTGCCTGCTTCCTAATTGATACTGTAAGTTGTTTAAAACTAATCCTAAGTTGCTACCATCTTCTAGCAGCGGATGTTCCGGCAAGTCTGTTTGCTGAGCCTTTCTCGCTCCTGAATCTTGTCCTGTCTGGCTGTTACGATACAAGCCAATTTCTGCAAATTTATTTGCCAGATATGATAGCTCTGGATATTGTTCTGGATCTTTTCTTTGAGATAAGATAGATTGAGTTGAAATTATATCTTCTCGCCGCAGAGTCCGCAGCTTTCTTGTTTGCCGATCGCCTTCATCTGTAACGTTGATAACTGAACGCCCCCGATCGCTGTAACGGTAGTAAAAAAATGGCTCGCTTTCCGAACTATTGCGCGGTTCCATATCTTCTATAGCTTCGTCTACTACTTCAATTCTTTGACCTACTGCGGTAAAACTAATCTGATAGCGCAGCGGTATCGTTCCTTCTGGATAATCTAAAATAGCCTCTATTTTTGCTGTGGGAATGCCTGGTTTGCCTTTCCACAAAAAATCGCTGATGCCTCCCCCTTGACGGATCGGAGCAGGTAAGTCTGTAGGTGTTGCTTTCAAAAGTGCGATCGCTTCAATTAAGTTAGACTTGCCGGATGCGTTAGGACCGATCGACACATTTAAAGGTTGCAGTTCTATTTGTTCTCCTTCACTTCCATAGGAAAGGAAGTTTTGCAGTCGCACGGAGTGAATAAATCTTTTGCCTTTCAACTTTTCCTCCTCTGTCAATTCTTAATTATTATACTTTGCGCAAGCTTGCGTTTTTACTCTTTATTTGACTGAGTTTAAAAAATACAATGTTTGTAGTAAGGACGGAAGTTATTTGAAAAAGAAGGACTGAAGTCCTCACTACGAACCTTAATTTACTCGTTTACTCGTTACCAGGCAGAGCCTGGTAACGCAGATCCGCGAGGCTGTGCCTCGCCTGGGTCTCACGAGGCACAGCCTCGCTGACATGGGTTCCCAGGCACAGCCTGGGAACCAGTTCAACCCATGTTTTTGGTAATAAGAACTTTAATTCACTGCTAAATTGGCAGCCGCACGTAGAAAGTTGAGCCGAGCCCTTCTCCCGGACTTTCAACCCAAACTGTGCCGCCGTGCAGTTCCACCAAATGCCGGACGATCGCCAGTCCCAAGCCCAAACCTCCGTGATATCGCGCGCGAGTGCTGTCTGCTTGGCGGAAGCGATCGAACGCAAACGGCAAAAACTCCTTGCTGATGCCAATTCCCGTATCGCTGACAGAAATTAAAGCAAAATCTCCCGCCACCTCCGATAGGCGGATTTCGACGCGACCTCCCGAAGGTGTAAACTTAACAGCATTTGTCAGTAAATTCCACACTACCTGCTGCAAGCGCGCTGCATCGCCCCCGATCGGCCCGATCCCTTCGCCAACAACCACAGTCAATTCAATCTCTTTAGCTTCAGCATCGGCGCGCACCGCAGCCGCAGCCAATTCGATCGCCCTTGCCAAATCCACTCGCCGCCGGATCAAACACAGATTGCCGCTGACAATTCGCGAAATCTCCAGCAAATCGTCGATCGTCTGAGTCAGCAAGCGGGAGTTGCGCTCGATCGCCTCCAAACCCACAGCCGTTTTTTCAGGACTCAACTTGCGCTGCCGCAACATCTGCGCCCAGCCCAAAATCGCGTTCAGAGGCGTCCGCAATTCGTGAGACAGCGTTCCCAAAAACTCATCCTTAATCCGGTTTGCCTCCTGGGCTTCCCGGTAAAGCCGCGCATTGTCGATCGCCACCGCCGCATCCCGCGCCAAATCCTCCACCACCGCCAAATCCGCAGCCCCGAAACCCCGACCGACATTCCCGCACAGCAGCGAAATCGCTCCCAACGTCCGCCCGCGAGCGATCAGCGGCACGCACATCGCCGACAGCGGACTATCCTGCTGCAGCATTTCCAGCAACTCGGCATCCGGCACGACGGTCGAGAGTACGGATTCGGGTATATTTGCATACCGCTTCGATATTCCCGCGCGCAGGACTTTGGCGACTCCGTGGCGTCCATCGGGATCGACGGGCGCGCGCCGATCGATTTGCCACAACAGAGCAACTTTTTGGGGATCGGAATGGGCGACGGCTTGCAACACGATCGAACCGTCAGTCTGCAGCAAGTGGACGCAGCACCAGTCCGCCAGCGCCGGTACGGCTAAATCCGCCAAACCTTGCAGGGCCGCGTCCATGTCCAGGGATGCTGAAGACAGCAAAGCTAGAGCTCTAGCCCGGAAATCCGCTGTCTCGGCTTCCCGCTTGCGATCGTCAATATCCGTACAAGTCCCGAACCATTTAATAATTTTCCCAGTCTCATCCCGCACCGGCAAAGCCCGCCCTAAATGCCAGCGGTAAGCCCCGTCAGCAGCGCGTTTAAAGCGGTATTCTACCTCGTAAGTCTCCCCCGTTTGCACTGCCCGATTCCAGCGTTCCAGGCAGTTCTGAAGGTCGTCTGGATGCAAGACCGGCTGCCACCCCCAGCCTTGAGTTTCTTCCAACGTCATGCCGGTGTATTCAAACCAGCGCTGGTTGTAATAGTCTGTCCCCCCGTCGGGCCAAGCAGTCCAAACTATCTGGGGGATGGCTTCAGCGAGGACGCGGTAAAGCTGTTCCCCGGCTTGAGCTTCGCGGCGGGCGATTTGTTCCCGCGCTAGGGCGAGATTCCGCTGGGATTCGGCTTGCTTGCGGGCGGTGATGTCGCCGATCGCGCCGATCCACTTGCAGGGATTGCCGCGATCGTCCCGGACTGCTTTGCCCCGATCGATCCAGTGCAGCGCGCCCCCGCGGCGGGACATCACTCGGTACTCTTGCAAAAATGGGGCATCCGAACTGTCGCTGGTTTTTAAATAGGCTGCGACTGCTGCTGCAACTCTCGCGCGGTCTTCCGGATGCAAAATATCCTCCCAAGCTTGCCTGGTTCTGGGGAATTCGCCTCTTTCGTAGCCTAAATGTTCGTCGGCGCGGCCGAACCACAACATGATGCCGCTGTTGATATCCCATTCGTAAATTAAATCGCTGGCGCTTTCTGCCGCAATCCGAAATCGCTCTTCTGATTGTCGCAAAACTTCTAAAAAGTTAAAGCGTTCGGTAACGTCTAAAACTAGAGACAGCACCGATACCAACTCTCCCGATTCGCTGTAAAAAGCTGAGTTGTACCACTCGCAGCGCGCGCTCGTACCGCCTTTGCGATCGTTGCGGGTGCGCAGGATGTTGCACCTTTCTTTCCCGCTTTTTAAGTTAGAAATACCCGCGTTGAAAGTTGCCAAATCGCCTGGAAAAATTAAGTTACACTCGCTAAAATGCAAGTCTAAAACTTCTACTGCTTGCCACCCAAAAATTTTTTCTGCTGCGGGCGACCACCGACAGCAGCACAAATTTTCATCCCATTCGATCGTTGCTAGCGGCGAGTTCTCGAAGTGCGAATTGAGTTTTTGCAGCGCGCCGCGCAGCGATGCTTCTGTTTGCTTGCGAACGCTAATATCGCTAAAGGAAATCGCGATGCCGTCCCCCAGTTTAACAGTCATGTTCCGAAACCAACCGACTATGCCTTCGCTGTTGTAGGAAATCTCGATGTCGTGAGGAATTCCTGTTTCTGCTACTCGCGCGTAACTGTCGAACAAATCGCTGTTTGTAAGATCTGGAAATACTTCCAGCAAGCGCTTGCCGATTAATTCTGTTGGAGTCCGACCCTGAATTTTTGCTGCTGCGGGATTGACGTATTCCCATTCAAAATCTGCAATTTTGCCGCTGCTGTCGCGGATGCTCCGCAGCACGTTAAATCCGTCTAGAGATAGCTCTTGAAAAGCTTTGAAGCGGGCTTCGCTGTCTTTGAGGGCTGTTTCGATGTTTTTTTGCTTCGTGATGTCTCGAACGAAAAATGCACCGCTGTTGGGATTGTTCCAAATTGCGGGGGCGATCGCGATCGGAATCCGGCGACCGTCTTTGCGGGTAAATTCTGTTTCTTGAAGGTTATTGAAGGAAGAGTTGATAGTTGGGAATTGGGCATTGGGAATTGGGAATTGGGCATTGGGCATTCTCCCACTCTCCCACTCTCCCCATCCCCCCACTCTCCCACTCTCCCGCTCTCCCAGTGTCTCGGGATCGGGGCGAGCGTCCGTATTTATTAGTTCTGGAAGTGCGATCGCTTGCCAGTCGATTTTCCCCGATCGCAAATCTTCTTGCGTGTATCCGACGATCTCCAGCAGAGTGTTGTTAGCTTCGGTAATTTTGCCGCTGGCATCCCAAAAAACTATGCCGATCGGGCTGGATTCTACTAATTGCTGAAATCTGGAATTTGCCTGCACCAGTTGCTCTGCTATTTGCTGTCTGCTGGCGATTTCTTGGAGCAATTGTTCTTGAATTTCCAAGAATTCTGTTTGACTGAATTTGGCGGTATTTTCCACCGAGCGATCGACTGTTTTTATCGATTCAATAGTTTTAATGTTTTTCGCAAAAACGGCATCATTTGCACCCGCTATTTCCTCCAAGGAAAAGCGAGCTAAAATTAGGGGAATTAACGGTAAAAATTTTACAGCAGCCCACAAAGAAATTGCAGCAGTTACTGCCTCGATCGAACTCAATGGTAAATCGCTCGCAGGCGGTGTTGTCCGGACGGCTATCAGGTGAGTAGCGCCGATTCCGAAACAGCAGGCTCCCAACAGAACAAAGCTGTTGCTCGATCGCGCCTCACCCTGCTTGCGCCAGTAAATCAGGAAAGCTGGAATTGAGCAATAAGTCAAGGCAATTAACAAATTGCTGACTGCGTGCAGGGCGAGTAACTGCGATTGCCATTGGCAGCATCCACCTAAGGAAATAAAATTGTAGTTAAATGACATAAAATTGAAAAATTCTAGCAATTCGCTGTGGACTGCGCGATCGCCCCGATCGAAAAACCCCCGGCTGGCAACAACTCTGACGAAAGTAAAAGGTACAAATTAGAAAGTAAAATCAAAAATTTATCCTTCAGCCTCCAAATGACTTGCTCCCCTGTTGTCGATCTGCTAATTTCTAGTGTATTTGCTAATTCCCTGGATGCGATGGCGTCGAATTAGAAACTAATGCCTGCCTGTATCAAAGTCTACTAAATTCCGCTGGCAAATCGGTTAATGTCACTTAATTACCAAAAAATAGGCTCTCGCATTCGGGCCTCAACCAGTCAAAAGTTTTGAGAAACGGGTACAGCGTAGCGGAAGGTTAAATCGGGAACCCGCAAACACCGCCCTCCACTGTCCCAGGTAAGGTGCGTCGCTATTAAATTGTCGATTTTTTTAGGGATTGTTGGTAGCGGTGCACCCTACGACTGTCTTTAACTCAAAACTCAAAATTCAAAACTCAAAACTCCTTACCAACTGTCAACTGTCAACTGTTTAAACCTCCATGCGCCTAGAGCAGCTTCAAGCATTTCTTTCTGTTGCTGAAACCGGCAGCTTTCAGCAAGCTGCGGGGAAATGCGGCGTTACTCAATCAACGATCAGCCGCCAAGTGCAGGGACTGGAAGCTGAACTGGGCCTGTCGCTGTTTCACCGCACGGCTCAAGCTAAGCTGACTTTGGGAGGCGAGCGCCTGCTGCCCCACGCCCGCAAAATCTGTCAGACTTGGCACAATGCAACGCAGGAATTGGCGGATTTGTTGGCGGGGAAGCAGCCGGAACTTTGCGTGGCAGCCATTCACTCGGTGTGCGCTGCTTATTTGCCTCCGGTACTGCAAAAATTTTGCCGGGACTACCCGGAAGTGCAGTTGCGCGTCACTGCTTTAGGAAGCGATCGCGCTTTGAAGGTACTCAAAGATGGTTTGGTAGATGTGGCAGTGGTGATGAACAACCGCTATTTTACTCAAGCGCCGGAAATGTTGGTTGAGGTACTATACAGCGAACCGATCGAGGTGTTGATGGCGGCAGGCCACCCGCTGACAAAGTACGATCGAGTCCCTTGGGAAGAATTGATTGCTTTCCCGCAAGTGGTGTTTAAAGATGGGTACGGAATGCAGCGGATGGTACAAGAGCAATTCGGACGCATGGGTGCTAAACTGCAAGCTGTTTTGGAGTTGAACACTCTCGATGCTTTCCGGGGAGTGGTGCGACAGGGAGAATTGATCGCCCTGCTGCCGCATTCTGCTTTGTCGGATGCCCGCGGCGATCGCACTTTAGCAATCCGCCCGATCGAAAGCAACAGCCCGAATTCTAAGGTTTCCGAACTCAGCAGCAGAGCAAACTCTGGGATTTGGAATCGCGAAGTCGTGTTGGTGACAACAGTCGATCGGATGCAAATTCCCCCGATCGCTCATTTCTGGAAGCTAGTCCGCGAATTAGTCCGCCCGCCATTAGATTTAGTTAAAGTCGAAAAAACCAAAGAGTTAATTTTGTAGCAGAAAAGGAAAAGAAGCAAAAAATATGATTTAATCAATCAAGTAACTACACTTAAATTTAACGTAAAATATCCGAGCTAACCAAAGGATTCCCCCCTCTGACTAATGAAGTTCGCGAGCGTGGATGCTCGCACTAATGACTGGGGTCAACAGCCAACTCTTCCTTCTTCCTTCTTCCCTCTTCCTTCTTCCTTCTTCCTTCTTCCTTCTTCCTTCAAAAAAATGAGTAATGCTTTTAGAGAATTGCTGCGGAAAATTGGCAGCGGAACGCATACAGGAGAAAATTTAACTCGATCGGAAGCAGCAGCAGCGACGCGAATGATGCTGTTGCAAGAAGCAACGCCGGCACAAATTGGTGCTTTTATGATTTCCCACCGCATCAAAAGGCCGACGGGTGAAGAATTGGCAGGAATGCTCGATGCTTATGAAGAATTGGGACCGAAAATTGCTCCTCCAAACAGAGAAAGCGGGTTTGCAGTATCTAGCGTTGCAGTGTTTTGCAATCCCTACGACGGTCGATCTCGCACCGCACCAATTAGTCCCGTAACAGCTCTAATTTTAGCCGCCGCAGGCGTTCCCGCCTTGATGCACGGGGGCGATCGAATGCCTACAAAAGAAGGCATTCCCCTCATTGAAATTTGGCGCGATTTGGGAGTTGACTGGACAAAACTAGATTTAGCAAAAGTCCAGCAAGTTTTTGACAGTACCGGTTTGGGTTTTGTTTATATTTGCAGGCATTTTCCCGAAGCTGCGGGTTTAGTTTCTTACCGCCGCGAAATCGGCAAGCGACCGCCTTTTTCCACACTAGAATTGATGTGGTGTCCCTGTGCGGGAGATGTTAATGTTATTTCCGGCTACGTCCACCCGCCGACGGAAGGGATGTTTCAAAAAGCTTTTGAACTGCGGGGAGTTAATAATTATACCACAATTAAAGGCTTGGAAGGAAGCTGCGATTTGCCGCGCGATCGAACTGCGATTATCGGCATTGCTAAGCCGGATTCTCCCTTTGAAAGAGTGCTTTTAGCCCACGGAGATTGCGGCTTTACTAGCGTCAATCCCGCTCTTGAATCAACCGCTGAGTTAATTGCCAACCTCAAAGAAGTATTGTTGGGAAAACCATCGGAGTTGATGCAATCTGCGATTTGGAACGGCGGATTTTACCTGTGGCGGTGCGGAATTTGCCCGGATGTAAATTCTGGTTTTATCAAAGCCGAAAGTTTGTTAAGCAGCGGTCAAGTTATGCAAAAGCTTGAAGAAGTTAGCAAAACAATCGATCGATTTTAGATTTTAGATTTTAGATTGAGGGATTTGCGATTGCGGTTCGATCTTATGTAGGGGTGAAGCATTTGAAGGTTCGTAGTGCGGACTTCAGTCCGCTCCCATATCGCGGACTGAAGTCCGCACTACAAACGAATTTTATCGCGGTCGATCGGACACGATATAATTTCTTTTTAGGAGATGTCTGCTGATGATTGACAACCAAATAGTAGCTATAATTCTTGCTGGCGGTCAAAGTTCGCGGATGGGAACGGATAAGGCTTTGTTAGAAATTGCGGGCAAATATTTATTGCTGCGATCGTGCAAAATTGCCTCTCAATTAACCTCGGAAGTTTATGTTTTGACGGCTTGGCCCGATCGCTACCGATCGGCTTTAACCGCAGAATATAAATTTATGTTAGAACACAATCCGGGTGCTGGACCTTTAGTTGCTTTATCTCAGGGATTGAGCGAAGTTAAGGCTGAGTGGATACTACTTTTAGGTTGCGATTTGCCTTTGCTGGATTCGGATATTATCCAAGATTGGGCCAGTCAGTTGCCAGAATTACCAACATCTACTTTAGCAGTTGTTCCCTATCAAAACAGTCGGTGGGAACCTTTGTGCGGCTTCTACCGCAATCAATCCCTGTCGAGTTTGCAAAAGTTTATTGAGGAAGGCGGGCGCTCTTTTCAAGTTTGGTTGAGCAAAATTCCCGCAGTACCTTTACCAGTGGGCGATCGAGCATCATTGATGCTGTCGAATTGCAATACACCTGAAGAATTCGATCGATTAAAAGATAAAATAAGTAATAGGGCATAGGGTATCGGGAATCGGGCATCGGTAAATTTGGGTGCGATCGAATCCAGGATTTACTAAATTATTAGAGTGCGATCGGCTTCAAACTCTCCTACAGAGCGATAAACTTATTTGTAACAAGCTAAAATGTCAGTGCTAAGATGAAAGTATCAACAGCTCGGATAAGAAAGCTATGGACGTTGAAGAATTATATCGGCTAATTAAATTGCAGAAATTTGGGTTGCGATCGAACCCAAGATTTACTAAATTATTAGAGTGCGATCGGCTTCAAACTCTCCTACAGAGCGATAAATTTATTGTAACAAGCTAAAATGTCAGTGATAAGATAAAAGTATCAACAGCTCGAACAAAAAAGCTATGAACGTTGAAGAACTGTATCGGCGTTACGCTGCAGGAGAAAGGGATTTCTCAGGAGTTGATTTAAGTCATGCTGACTTAAACATTGATAAAGTGGATTATCCAGAAGAACTCGAACCAGGTAAAAATGATTTGAGCGGTGTCAATCTCAGCAGTGCAAACTTGACCGAAGCTAGACTGAGTTATGTTAATCTCAGCGGTGCAAAATTGAGTAGTGCGAACTTAGAATCTGCTATTTTAGAGTATACAATATTGACTGGTGCTAATTTGAGTGATGCTATCCTAGATTATGCCGAATTGGGAGGCCAACTGATTGATGTAGACTTGAGGGAAGCTAGTCTGTTTTGTACGCGATTAGTTACTACCGATCTTACCAGAGCAAACTTGATGGGGGCAACATTTCAAGTCCATGTAGATGGATATTTAGTTTTTAATGATACCATCATGCCTGACGGTACTATTAATAATGAAGATGAAGATTGTGAGTAACCTCTATTTTTTGTATGTTGAATAACCTATTATAGCAATAAGGGTAGAACGCGAAGATAAGAAGGAAGAAGAAGGAAGAAAGGAAGATTTGATATGTGACAATAGAAAATTCCAAGTCTAAAATCGAAAATCGTCTGACAGTTGACAGTTGGCAGTTGATCGTTGATAGTTGATAGTTGGCGGTGAAGTTTTTCAGAAAGGGATTGAGCGCGGACTGATGACTGCTGGCTGCTGACTAATGACTAATGACTGATGACTGCTAACTAATGACTGTTAACTGATGACTACCGAACATTGGCTGCTCGATCGCGAGATAACTTTCCTCAATCACGGTTCTTTTGGTGCTTGTCCGATTCCCGTACTCGAAGCGCAAACATACTTTCGAGAACAGTTAGAAAGGGAACCTTTGCGCTTTTTTATGCGCGAATTTGAACCGCTATTAGATAATGCTAGAAATGAATTAGCTGCTTTTGTTGGTGCGGGTGCCGATGAATTGGCATTTGTGCCGAATGCAACGACGGGAATCAATGCAATTTTGCGATCGATCTCTTTTTCCCCAGGCGACGAATTGCTAACTACTAATCAGGAATACAACGCTTGTCGCAACGTCCTCGATTATGTTGCCGATCGCGCTGGCGCTCAAGTAATTGTAGCACAAATACCGTTTCCCATTGAATCGCCTGAACAAATTATCGAAGCAATAATTAAACAAGTTTCGCCCCGAACAAAATTAGCATTATTAGACCACATTGTCAGCCAAACAGGTTTAATATTTCCGATTCAAAGATTAGTTAAAGAATTAGCTAACTGCGGCGTCGATGTCTTGGTAGACGGAGCACACGCGCCGGGAATGCTAGCTCTAAATTTAGATGAAATTGGCGCAGCTTTCTACACCGGAAATTGTCACAAATGGCTGTGCGCGCCGAAAGGAGCAGGCTTTTTGTACGTGCGGCGCGACAAACAAAATGACATTCGGCCGACAACTATCAGTCACGGTGCTAATTCGCCCCGCACCGACAAATCGCGCTTTCAACTAGAATTTGACTGGATGGGAACCGGCGATCCGAGTCCCTATTTGTGCGTGCCAGTTGCAATTAATTTCATGGGTTCTTTATTGGCAGGCGGGTGGCCGGAATTGATGGCAAAAAATCACGATTTAGCGCTAGCTGGCAGACAAATATTGCTGGAAAAATTGGATTTACCGCTACCTTGTCCCGCTGAAATGGTAGGTTCAATGGCAGTTGTACCGCTGCCCGATGATAACTCTGATACTGTCGCCAAGGGAGGAATTTCCCCTTTGCAAGATGCCTTGTGGGAGGTTTTTAAAATCGAAGTGCCGGTAATTCCTTGGCCGGATGCTAGCAAGCGGATGGTAAGGATTTCGGCTCAATTTTACAATACCTTGCCGCAGTATGAATATTTGGCGAAAGCATTGATTGAGTTAATCGGAAATTAAGCAGAAAGAAGAAAGAGATGGGGAGAGTGGGAGAGGGGAAGTTCTGAGTTTTAAGTTTTGAGTTATGAATTAAGAACTGTTTTTAACTCAAAGCTCAAAACTCAAAATTCACAACTCCTGAGAACTGTCTTTAACTTAAAGCTCAAAACTCAAAACTCCTGAAAACTTTCTTTAACTCAAAACTCAAAATTCAAAACTCAAAACTCCTTACCAACTGTCAACTATCTACTTAGCCGAACTCAATAAAACCAATTCTGCTGCTAGAGGTAAATGATCTGATTCCGTTGCCTCTAAAACTGAACTGGATTTAGCACCCCAATCTTTTGAATACCAAACATAATCTATCCTGCACACCGGATAGGACAAGTTCATGTTAAGCCTTTTGGCAAAAAAACTGCGAGGCCAGGTAAAACCAAACCCAAATCCAGCTTTTAGGAAAGCATCTTGCATGACTTTTTGCACGCTGTAATAGTCTTGAGCTTCGTCTGTCATATTAAAATCACCCGCCACAATTAATGGCAGAGTTTCTTGTTTAACTCGCTCTACTAAATCTTCAATTTCTGGGGAACGATGGGCATATTTGTAAATGGGGATTTTGATAAATGGCAATTTTCTAGAAATTCTAAACCACGGCCCGGTAGCTTGCATATTATAAACGACTATTTCTTGGTTTTTAAATTTAATAATTGCTCGCTGCTGGGTTTCGGGATGGCCTGCTAAGTGTAGTGTTTCGCTAGATAAAATTGGATATTTACTGAGAATACCTACAGGTGGAATACCTATTTGATAGGGATATTCTGCTTGCAACCATGCGAAAGCTCTCAGGGTGTGTTTGCGAACGATTTCTTGTAAAAATATCAGATCCGGTTGTTCTTGCTTTATCAGTTGAACTAAAGTTGGCGATTGGACGGCATACCAACCGACATTATGAGATAAAATTTTGAGGCTGGGTTGCGCGCTGGCAATGCTTGTTGATTCGGGAGAAAAATATTTGACGTGCAGCCAACTTAATAGTACAATACAAGCAATTGATGAGCCAATAGAAAACCAGTGGTTTTTGATAATTAAAAATCCTAGAAAGGGCAACAATAAAATTGGCAGTAAAATTAAAGGCAGGAAATTGCCAAGTAAAGCTACAACCCACAGCCGATCCCAAAATATTAGTCGCAGGATGAAATAGCAGAGAATGAATGCACAGTAGCTGTAAGTTAAGAATTTAACAGCTTGTTTCAAAACAGTCTTAATTGTGTCTGCTAGTGTGTATTGCATGGGTAATTAATTTTTTAGTTCAAAATAAGAACTTGGTCAGATCGAATTCTTCATTCGATCGACCTCGATCGTCCCTTTCGCTAATTAAAAACAACAAAAGTCGATCGGTATAATCCGCTGCACCCCGAAACTCTTCTCGCAATATTTCCAAACCACCGTTAGCATATTCTTCAAAAATTTGCAACCTTTTTGCCTCTAATTCTCCGTCACTATGGGAGAGAATTTGCGGATTTTTGGTTTCGGCGATCGCAATTAATTTAATAGCTAGATCGTAACCCCTAGATACAAAAATATCAAGATCTATCGAACCGGGTTCTCGTTTAGAAATTTCTCCCAAAGGCGAGCGTTTTTTCCGCTTGTTTCCCAGCGCTGCGGCAAAGGCGATGACATCGGCGTAAGTTTGGAAAGGTCCCCCTGTTTTGTTATCCGATAAAGTTAAGGATTTAACTAACTCGGCTTTGTCTTTAGCAACTCTAATTCTGTTAGCACTCATTTGGGAATTGGGAATTGGGGATTGGGAATTGGGAATTGGGAATTGGGAAAAATGTAGCGAAAAAATTGGAAATTGTCAACTGTCAACTGTCAACTATCAACTGTTTAAGATGTTCGCAACAGCATGATTTTTTTTGCAAAGCCTCCTCTTGCTTGCCGTCTTTTGATTTGTTCTTGCAAAACTCGATCGCCCGCAATTTCGTAACTCGCCACCAGCGCATCTATAACCTCATATAAATCTGCCAATTCTGTTACCAAATCTTCCCCCTCAGCTTCCGCAACTTCCGCAGCTTCTTCAATCAATTTCAGCCGTAAAGCTTGACGGTATTCTGCATCCGATAAAATTGCAATCTCGCAATTATTACCGCTTTGACGGATGATTTCAGGAATGCGATCGCGCACCAATTTATTGTACTCTGTTACCACGTCAAATACTCCTTGAACCTTGACTAAAAGTTTGAATCAACCAGCGATTAATTGCCGCATCATCTTCTGTTTGACTGCGGTGCAAAGCTTCCTCAACTACAGCTATTTCCAACCCAGGTAAAACCTGCGATTGATGAATTCTACCGCTACCTTCATTATTAATTACAAACGCAACAAGCGATCGCCTGTTAGCGTTATTTACCCAATATTCGCGGATTCCTGCTTGTTCGTAAAGCAATCGCTTGACTCCTAAATCATCGTTAAAAGAAGATGCACCAATTTCCACTACCAAACTAGGTGGATCGTATAGATCCAAATTGATAGGCGAGTTGTTGTCATCAGGAGGTACTCTTAAACCAGAACCGATATAGTAAGCTAAATCGGGTTGAAACTCGCGAAGGCCTGCTTTGCGAAAACTGGTGTTAGCAAACTGAACTACTTGGATATTTCCGAAAGTGGCAAACAGAATAACTGCATAGGGTATAATCGAGTTTTGACGGCCGTGCGATGGTCCTACTGGTGACATTTCTACCCTCATTTGTTCTTCATAATAATAGAATTTGCCTTTTTCGCAAGCTGAATTTCCAGCGAAGGCTAGAAATTCTTCCCATGTCGCCCTTACCCAAACATCAGTTTCTAAAAACTGCCGGATTGCCGAATTAGAAGCCATAATCCACCTCTACAATTTCTGTATATTCAAATTCATTCGGACTGCGCTTAACCAAAGGATAGCGCGAACCGCCAAGTTCGATCGCATCTTCTTCGCAATCAGCTTTTGGAGAATTGTACACCAGCACGTATTCCCTACCGGTGCAGTTTTCCATCTCTCTAGCAACTTCTCCCCGCCACTGAGTTTTAGTTACCAAAACAATTAATTGATTTGCCAACTTTGGCAGTTTATTTGCAATTTGCTTCCGATAAATTTCGTCCAAACTCCCAAAAGGAGAATCCATCACAATGGGAAACGTACTGCTATCGGGTCCCATCAAAGTATTCTTTTGACTCCACTCCCGCACGCCGTCAATAATTCCCCCAATAAATGACAAACTGAGAATTTGATTTTCGCCAGTAGAAGCAGCTACTAAAGCTTCTCTACCAGAAGTATTCTCTACTAAAGTAAGTTCGTATTTATCGCTTAGTTTTGGAATGTAAGGAGTAAAGGAAATTTGGCTGAAAATATCCCGCACTCGCTTTTCTAGCTGAGAACAAAACTGTTTTTCCAAGCGCGATCGCACTTCAATTAAACGGTCGATCGCATCCTGAGTTGCAGCAATCCGTCGTTGTGCCAATACTTGCCTTTCCTCATTCATTTGCTGCTTGTCAATTTGCTTTTTTAAACTTGCAAACTGCACCTTCAAACTCTCAACTTGCTGCTGGCTGTAACCAGTTTCTCGGTGCAAATCGCTAATTTTGTTCTCAATTTCATCCAAGTTTTTTTGCAAGCCACTGACATCGCCGTCAGGATAATTGCGCAGCTTGTTATTAATATCTTCTAACTGGTTTTCTATCCGAGAAAGTTCAGTGCGATCGCGACTTATACTGCCTTGCAAACGATCGATTTCCTCCCAAAAATCTGCAATTTGCTTGTCAATTTCATTAACTCGATCGCTAATCCGAATTGTAGTTTCTTCTACATCCCCAACTCCCGCTTTTTTCAGCCACCCTTTGACATTTTCGCAGGCTATTGAGCCCTCATTCAATTCCGCACCGCAAATGCACTGCTGCAGCGCTAATATCCCTTCTACAAAAGGTCGCTGAATGCCAGACAGCAATTCGCCTTTTTCCCGCAAACTCGCAAAAATTGCTTGAAATTCAGCCGCTGCATCCGGTAGAAATATCGCATAAGCGCGCCCGGAAATCGCTTTTTTTATTGCATCGCTAGCCCGCGCCAGTTGTTCCTTAAATAAAGCTTTCTGGATCTCCAATTCATCTCGCAACTTTTGCAATTCGCCCGCACCGCTGAGTTCCAACAAGCTAGCGCTAATAGTTCTTTTGACTTCTCCTAAATTTGCCAATTCTTTCTCGATTTCATCTTGTCTTTTTGCCAATTCTTCTAATTCTTTTTCGCATTTATTTTTATCGAGCAACAACTTTTTACTTTCCGCATCGCCGACTATTGTTAAATCGGTTTCTAAAGACTTTCTGGCATCGTTTAAATGTCGGATCGATCGATTCAACACTTCTACACCCAACAATTCTTTTGTAGCTTCCGCAATTTCTGCTCTTTTATCGTACCGGACAATGTGTTCGATGCGTTCCCCGTCAAAAAAGAAATATTGATGCAAACTTTCCGGCAAAATCCGCCCGATAATATCATCGGGATGTTGCGCTGTCGGCATCCAGCGCCCGTCATCTTTTGCTAGCGTCAGTGACAGTTCGCTGGGACTGTGTTCTACGGAGTTTTCACTTTTGTACGCGCGACAAACGCGATATGCTTTATAGCGATTGTTGTCATGTTCAAAGACTATTTCCGCCCAACAGGCTACAGCTTTTCCGATTTCTGCCTCAGCAATAGCGCGCTTGTTTACTAACTGTTCTTCGGCTGCAAAAGCAGCGCTAAATTTTTCGTAAAGCACCCAGGTAAAAGCATTCATTAAAGCCGTTTTCCCAGCGCCGTTGTTGCCGTGAATTACTGTAGTATTTTGCGCCCCGCAAGCCAGCTTGATTTCTGGAGTTTTACCGTAAAATTGCCGAAAGTTGCACAGAATAATTGAAATTAACTTCATATGGCAGAAGGAAGATTTGACAGTTTTTACGAAGGAAGAAAGAAGAAGGAAGAAGGAAGAAGGAAGAAAGAAGAAGGAAGAAGGAAGAAGGAAGAGTTGATAATTTTCAATCCTCCCAATCCAAAATCCAAAATCCAAAATCCAAAATCTTAAATCGTTTGACAGTTGACAATCTTCAATCCTCCAATCCAAAATCTAAAATCTAAAATCTAAAATCGTTTGACTGATGACTGGGACGATTGCTATACAATCGCTTCCTTAATAATTTTTAAAATGTCATCGCTGATGTAGCGGGGAGATTTCATGTACAATTTATCTTTCTCAATTTCCAATACACGCTCGATAATTTGCCTCACTTCCGGCGTCGCGCTTGTAATCGGTTCCTGTACGCTGGTCAAATCTCGATCGAGCTGGTAGGAAGCGCGTTTTTCTGCTAAAATATCTGTAGATATTATCGGACTTGCATTGTTGCCGTATCTAAAGATCGATGTCTCTTTGGGAATCTCGTTGGCGATCGAATATTCCAGCCAATTTTCTAGCGAACTTTCCATCAAATTTTACCTCGCATTTTTTAGTATAGCAACTCAAACAGCCCGCGAATCTAGCGATTCTCAAGTAAGAGAGTTAAACAGTTGACAGTTGAGTTTTTTCAAGCTGGAATTTAAACTGAACCCTCAACACAATCCGCCGACACAATTCGGGAACTAATAACCCTTAGTATTTAGTCATACCAAATCCGGGTATCGTATCCCCTTTATTTCTGAAACCCGCGCAGGCGGGTTTTGTATGTATAGAAGCGGTTTCAACCGCCGAGTCTTATCAGGGATATCTAACCCGGATTTGGTATCAGCCCCGATCGTTCTCAATTACCAATTTCCAATAACCCAGAATAGCTGATTTTTCTGAAAACTGCTATGCGGATATATTTTCAACATAAACCCAAGCAGAATAAATGTCAAATATCTAAATGTCAAATATCTAACAATCCGTACCGCTTTTGAAGTTGCAGTAATTTCACTCTCGCCTCCCCAGCATTGTCAGCCAAATCGGCAAATTCTAAAAACCTTTTCAACTCTTTTCTCAGCAAATTGCGCTCGACTTCTAAGGTATCCCTGCCCAAATCGGGAGGTAAAACTACCATATCAAATAAAGTGGCCCTTTCCTTCCCCGGATGCGGCCGCAAAATCCGCCCGCGACGCTGAATAAACTGGCGCGGGTTGCTGCTGCTGGCTAAAATTACAGCATGGCGAATTGCCGGAATATCAACGCCTTCATCCAAACAGCGAATTGCTACCAAACCTTGCAATTCTCCCCTTTCAAATTGCTGTCGCAATCGTTCTCTTTCTGCTACTGGAGTCGCGGCAGTATAAGTGTTAATGCGATAGCCCAATTCTGAACCCAATAACTTCGCAGTTGCTGTTAGCTGTCTTTGGTTGTGGCGAGTGCCGGATTCGATCGCGCCGTCACCGCAGTAAAATAAAGTATGCGTGGTATCGAGACGGTTAAGCATCAACTCCCGCAACGCATTTAACTTATTCGCAGCCGCCCCAATCAACCGCGCCCGCTGCATTAACAAAGGCGTTAAAGCATCGTTATCTTCTACTTTTGCATCGCCCCACAGCGCCCAACCAATCTTTTGAGTCAAGCGGGAATACTTGCGAGTTTCAGCTTCAGTCAATTCTACTAAAATCGGATAGTATAAATAATGTACTAATGCTTTTTGGCGGATGGCATCAGCTAAGGTAAGTTCCGGCTGCAAAACCGGGCCGAAATAATCTAAAATAGTCTCAGTTCCCTCTCCGTCAAAATGCCTTTCTGGCGTTGCAGAAAGGGCGAGGCGCAGCCCGATATTGCGCGGCAAACTTTGCCCCAAACGCGGCGCGCCCAAATTGTGAACTTCGTCTCCCACAATCAAAGTTTTTTCGGGAAAATATCGCAGTTGCGACTGCAAGCTATCTGACATTAATGTAGCGTTTGTCGCGATAATTGTCAGAAATTGCCCTGAAGCGCAGCTATCCTGCAGGGAATCGCCCGCACGCACTTGATACAAACCAAAACTCAGTCGATCTTGCCAATTTTTGGCTCGATCGAATGCTAAAATAGGTTGCAAACCAAATTTCTCCGCTTCCCGCGCCCACTGATTTACTAAGTGACAGTAAGGGCAAATTACTAGCAGGACTTGCAAGTTAATTTTTTGATATAATTCAGTTGCGATCGCCAGTGCAGTAATCGTCTTGCCGCTACCCGTCGCCATCTTCAGCGTGCCGCGCCCCCGATTCGCAAACCAATTAGCAACCGCCTCTCGCTGGTACTGTCGCAATTGCAGCGATGGCGGCATTTTCGGAAACCCAAATTGCGAATGATTGATGGTCGATCGATTCACTGGTAGATGCGGTTAGATGCAAAATTTCTTAAATTTAACTGTAACTCATGTCTAACCAAAACTTAACAGATCGAACAAATTTGCTACCGACAGTTGCAAATCCGACAGTACATCGAGTACGGGTAAAACTCCTTGTGGCAGATCTTTTTGATAAATTTCTCCATCAACATACTCGCTAGCAGGCTTAGTTTCTGGAAGCAGCAAAAACTCTTCCAGAGAAATTTTGGGCGGAGACTGAATTGACGAGATCGTAAATAATTCAACCCTCAAAAACTCTCAAAATTCCGTATCGCCATCAGCTTCCCAATCGGGACAGCTATCAGATTCCACACCAGTAGGGTGCATCGCACAAACCAACAAATTTCCCCCGTAAACTTGACCGTGATAATTGCGGCAACCCCGACAAGCCGACTGCTGCGTTGCTGAAGGTTCTACATAAGTCACCAGCGACAAATCTATCTGGTCAAACTCCGGATCGAACTCCCGGCAAATTCCAATTATCGGTTCGATAAATTCATTAAATAAACCGTCAAATTCATTGAAATAACCGTCAATATCGTTAACCAGATTGTTTTGTACTTGTTCTGCAAACTCTTCCGACATTTTTGTCAAAACATCTAGCATTTCGACAAATTCATCGCTCACGTCGTTGAAAAAATGCTCTACTTCAGACACAGCATTTTCCATTACTTCAAAAAAACCTTTTGACCAATCTTCCATTGATTTGCAAACTTAATGTTGAGAAATGTTTAACATAGATATGCGGGCAGCCTCAGGCACAATCCTGCAAGCTACTTTCAATTTTATTACCTATTGGCCTGGATTTGTCCATATTTGCAGGGGCAGGCAGAAACCCGGTTGTTTGCGACAATACTATCACCTCGCCGTTGGTTTGCTCGGAAACCCGGTTTCTTTGGTTTAACGGGCAGCCAGAAACCGGGTTTTTTCGCGACAATACTTCCCACTCACCTGCCAATAACCTGCAGTTCCTGCAAAAAATCTGGTTTCTTTGGTTTAATGGGCAGTCAGAAACCTGTTTTTTGCCGCGATAAGTCGCATTCACCCGTAGATTCAGTCAAAAACTCTGTTTTTTTGGTTTTTAAAAAGGGAATCTGAGGTGCTGACCCCAGATTCCCTTCTTAATGTACGATCGAGATGTACGATCGAACTTATTCGCGCTCAATCCCGCTTTAAATTTCGCAATTCTTCCTGTAAATTTTGCACCTGTTCCCGCAACTTGTCTACGCCGGCAGTATCCTTAGCATCTTTTTTGGGAGAATCTTCTTCTTCAGAAACAATTTCAATGCGACGGGGCTCTGCAGGTTTTTCATCCTTAACTGCTTCTGCCGGCTGTTGCTGGGCTTGCTGCACCATATCTTCCACAAAACGGCGGGCTTCTTCCGTGGACATTTCGCCCCGCTTCACCAATTCATCTGCCAGCTTTTGGGCTTCAGCGCGCAATTCATTCAGCTTGTTACCTGCTTTCTCACCAGCGTAGGAAGCAAGTCCGACGCCCAGGTAAACTGCTTTTTGTAAAATATCTCCAAAACCAGGCATAGGAACTACACCTCATAAAACGGGGTGAACCGGAGACCACGCCTATTACAAGCATCCCGTGTTGCTGCTACCTTCCGGTCCTGACAAGGTTTGGGCGTTGGAATCGCATGGGTCCAGTTCATTTACAACTATAACACACTTAATTTATTCTTCAACAACACACCAGTGATAAATTTCGTAAGTAACGCAGCCGTTCTTTACCAGGGGGTCTTCAGCGACGATCGCCCTTGCCTCATCCATCGAACCTGCCTCAAACAGTAGCATACCGCCTCCCCGCCTTGCCCAGTAGCCGGTTTTCGCCCGATGTCCTTTAGCAATCAACTCTCGGACATAGGCCCTGTGGGCTGGCACGTATTGGTCAAATACGGGCTTTTCGACAATTCCTTTCTCAATTTTGACAAACCAAGGCATTTTGATGATTTTAGATTTTAGATTTTAGATTTTAGATTGTTAGATTGGGGATTAGGCGATTTTAGATTTTCGATTTTAGATTTTAGATTGGGGATTAGGTGATTTTAGATTTTCGATCGGAAATTGGGGATTAGGCGATTTTCGATTGGGGGATTGGGGATTGGGGATTGTAGATTGGGAAAAGTTCATTGTCAAATTAAACCTTATTTTTATGAACCAGTCAAAACAGCGGTTTTTTATTGCTCTGGTGCCGCCTCCCGACATTCAACAGCAGATTACTCAGATTAAACTGTATTTTGCAGAACACTATAACAGCCGCGGTGCATTGAAATCGCCACCGCACGTCACGCTGCAACCTCCTTTTGAATGGCCTGTCGCGGATGTTCCCCGATTGGAGGAAAGCTTGAGGGCGTTTGCGGCAAACAGGCTGCCGGTTGGGGTTACTCTGTCCGGTTTTGCTGCTTTTGCGCCTCGCGTGATTTACGCTAATGTTGTCAAATCGCCGCTGTTGCTGGAACTGCAAACAGATTTAATGGATTATGTGGAGGCGAATTTGAGAATTGTCCATCCCGTTGCTCGAACTCGCCCTTTTGTACCGCACATGACTGTAGCTTTTCGCGATTTGACCAAGCAGAATTTCAAAGCTGCTTGGCCGGAATTTGCAGGTCGATCGCTCTACTTTGAGTTTACCGCGGCCGAGCTGACTCTATTGATTCACGATGGCGACCGCTGGAATGTTGCCAGTGAGTTTCAGTTGGCTGCAAACTAGACTAAGCTATATTGGAAATGCTGCGATCGGCATTCTCTAAAAATGGGAAGTTTTTTTAAAGCCCGTGACGAGATTTGAACTCGTGGCTTCCTCCTTACCAAGGAGGTACTCTACCCCTGAGTTACACGGGCATAAAAAATTAAGAATGGCATCGCTAAAACTTCAATTAAAAACTTTAACTTTTAATCCTTAACTTTTACTTGTTTAAAATGTGGTGGGCCGAGCTAGATTCGAACTAGCGTAGGCTTAGCCAGCGGATTTACAGTCCGCCCCCATTAACCGCTCGGGCATCGACCCTTTTGAATAACAGCGGGAGATATAAGTGAAGGAGGGGGAGAGGGGGAGAGGGGGAGGGGGAGAGTGGGAGAGGAGGAGAGGGGGAGAGTGGGAGAGTGGGGGAGGGGGAGAATTCCCAATTCCCAATTCCCAACTATCAACTATCAACTATCAACTCTTCCTTCTTCCTTTAACTAACTAACTCCCCGGTTTCTTGGAGAGAATGCAGCCGGTGGTAAATCCCTTCTTGCCTCAAAAGTTCGTCGTGACTGCCAACTTCCACAATTTTACCGCCGTCCAGAACCACGATCGCATCAGCTTCGCGAACCGTACTCAATCGGTGGGCAATAATTATCGTCGTGCGCGTACCGAGAATATTCCGCATCGCTAACTGGATCGATCGCTCGCTTTCATAATCCAAACTAGAAGTAGCTTCGTCAAAGACTAACACATCTGGCTCCACCAACAGCGCCCTGGCAATCCCCAATCGCTGCCGCTGACCGCCAGACAAGCGCATTCCCCGCTCCCCAACTACGGTAGAGTAACCTTGGGGCAACTGCTTGACAAACTCATCTACTCTGGCAATGCGACAAGCCTCCTCAACTTGTGCAAAAGTCGCCTCCCTGTTGCCGTAAGTCAAATTTTCCAGCAAAGTCCCGTTAAACACATCCACTTCTTGGTGGACGATGGCCAAACGCTTGCGGTAGCCCCTCACGTCAAGAGTGCGAATGTCCTCGCCGTCAATTAAAATGCGGCCGGTGTCGGGTTCAAAGTACCGGAACAACAGTTTAACTAAAGTTGATTTCCCCGAGCCCGATCGCCCGACTAATGCTATAGTTTGACGCGGGTGAATCAATAAATTCACATCCTGCAACACGGGTTTTTGACTGTCGTACCCGAAGCTTAAACCGCAAAGCTCGATCTTGCCAGTAAAGCTGTAAGATGGCGGCGCATTCCCAGCATTTTCTGCTGCTAAATTCACCGCATCCACGCCATCTGACAACTGCATGAACTCGTGGAACCGAATCATTGAAGAATAGCGGCGGGCAAATAATTCAGCGACAACGCTAATCGGCCCGAGTTGGGAATAAGCCATGCTTGCCAAGGTGTAAATCGTGACAAAATATCCCAGAGATATCCTGCCTCCGGCTGTTGCTGCCAAGCTAAAACCGAGAACTGAAAACAAGCAAAACTGTACGAAGGTCTGCTGGTAAGTTCCCAGTGTAACGTATCCTTTGTGAATCCGGTTAATGACAACTTTCAACTCGCGATCGAGCCTGGTATTTTGTCTTTTGAGTTCCTCTGTTTCAGCAGCAAAAGCTTTGACTGTTTTGATGTTTGTGATAATTTCCGAGTTGCGGCTTTCGGTATCTTCCATGTATTCATCCAGTTTTTCTTCTCTGCGGGTAAGTACCATCAGATTTTTTAAGGTGAAACCGAGGATGAACAGGAATGAAGCCAAAATTAACAAGCCCAGCCGCCATTCAATTAACCAGATAACTGCAAAGATGCCGATTAAGCGGACGACTTCCGGGATGAATTCAGCGGCAATTTCTGGATATGTCCAAGTATGGTTGGCGATGCCTTTGGCAATGCGGCTGGCAATCCGGCCGGCGTTGTTTTCATCGTAAAATTCTAAGGGTAATGTGAGGATTTTGCCGATCGCCCCTTGCATTCGATCTCGCCTCGCACTCAACGGTATTACCCAGTGAAACCAGTTGCCCACCCAAGGCTGTACTGGCGCTTTGGCGACTGTTACCAGAAAAATTAAACCCAACAAAACGGATAGCGATAATGTTTTGCTGGGTGATTGTTGGGTCAGCGAGGCGATCGCCTCGATCGCTCTTTGGGTTACTATATCTGTAGGTTGACCGGACAGTACGTTCAACATTTGCCCGATCGCGTAGGGCGCAGCTAAATCGGCGAGTTCAAAAACGCTGGACGCACCGATGCTGAAAATTGAGACTTTCCAGTAGCGGCTGTAGTATTTGAAGATGTCCCGAAAACTTGCCATAGATTTTTTTTGAGATACATCCCTTGCCAGCACTTAAAGCCAGCATTTCAATCGGAAACTGCCTGCTGGCGCGCTTCAATTACAAGTGTACTACAAAAGTAGTCGATCGGGCAAGTCTCTCGAATCATTCTATGGAGCAGGGCGATCGGGCGATATGATGGCGATCGAGCCACCATCACTTGCGAGACCACTGTTTGATAAACCAGTCAACGACAAGCAGCAGTTTTTCCTCTGACGGCTCGTAATACTTTTCGCTGGTAGGAAGCGGAAAAAAATAACCGATTGAGTACAAAAATACCTCTAGATCTTGCTCCGGGCGATCGATCCGAAACAAATTTGCCCGCACTCCTTCTTGTAGAATGCTCGATAAATTATCCTTGACTGCTTTCCCTTGTTTTTCTTGCAACTCTGGTTTCAAGCGAATTACAGCGCGAGCGAGTTCGGCAGCATGAGATCCGCTGAGGCGATTTTCTCGAACTGCGCGGAAACGATTAATCAGATAAGCTTTAAGTTTTTCCGGCGCGGGTATGGGATCTCGCAAAATCTTCTCGCTGTCTGCAATGTGTTGTTGAGTGTAGGCTTCTGCCGTCGCAATCAGAATTTCGTTCTTGTTTTTGAAATACAAATACAGCGTTCCGACTGCAATGCCCGCATCTTCAGCTATTTCTTGCATGGTTGTTTTCCTGACACCGTATTGACTCAGGCGCTGCTTTGCTGCTTGCAAAATTGCTGTTCGTTTTGCTTCATCCAATCGTTGCATTGTCGGATCTATCGGGAATTACACATACAGTTTATATGTAATTTTATATGTAATTTGTAGTGCAGACCTAAGTTTGCAAAATATGAGCGGACTCAAGTCCGCACTACAAACCTAATGTCTTTTGCGCGCTGTTACTTGAATGCCATATTTCGGACGCAATGTGAATCTCGGATCGATTTCAATAGTTTGATTGCGGAGCAATTCAATATGAAACCGCTGGACGATCGCTGCCAAAATTGTAATAGATTCAATTAGAGCATAGTTTTTCCCGATGCAGGTGTGAGGGCCTGCCCCAAAGGGAAGATAAGCAAACTTTGGTCTTCGATCGGCGCATTCAGGTAAAAAGCGATCGGGGTTAAATTGTTCTGGATTGTCCCAAAATTCAGGATGCCGCCAGGTAAAGTACGCACCAATTATAAAAGTTGCTCCTTTCGGAATAAAATATCCCTGAATTTCGTCATCTTCTAGTGCAACTCTGGGTGCCATTGCCAATCCTGCCGGACAAAACCGGATCGATTCGTCGAATACTTGGCGAGTATATTGGAGTTGCGGCAAACTTTCCAATGTTGGAGGGCTGCCGTGCAAAACAGTCTGAATTTCATCCTGCATTTTTGCCATAATATCTGGATGGGAACCCAACAGATACCAAGTCCAAGTTAATGTCGTTGCTGTGGTTTCGTGTCCGGCGTTAATCAACGTGATAATTTCATCTTGCAGTTCGCGATCGCTCATGCCTTCTCCTGTTTCTTCATCCCGACAAGTTAGTAAAATGGATAGCAAATCGGGTCGATCGATGGGATTTTGACGGCGCGATCGCACGATTTCTAAAACAATCTCATCTAAGGTTTGTTTGGCTTGATGGAACTTGAGATTTCTCGGTGTGAGTATCCAAGTTGCCAGCGCCAGCGGATTGTTCAGGCGATAGTAAACATATTCCAAAGCTGTTCGCAGCGCTTGTCCGAGTCGGTTAGACTCCTCGCTGATATCGATACTAAATAAAGTCAAGCCGAGAATTTTCAAAGTAAGCTGAGTCATTGCAGGTGCAATATCAAATACCTCGCCATCTGGCTTGCTTTCCCAGTCGCGCAGCAGTTCTTCTACACAATGCAGCATCACGGCCTGAAGATTGACTAATTGCTTTTGTTGAAAGGCAGGCTGCATTAAGCGGCGCTGTTTTCGCCAATATTCCCCTTCACTGGAAAAAAGCCCTTTTCCCTGTACTAATCCCATCGGTTTGAGGAAAAAATCTGGTTTGACATATCTGTCTGGATGCTGGGACAAAATATGTTCTGCTGCTTCTGGATGAACTGCAAAAAACATGGTAAAACCCGGCATTATAGGTAAACGAACTAAATCGCCATATTCCCACCAAAGAGAACTCAAATATTCGATCGGTCGATGCTGTAGCGCTGATAGTTTGAGCAGCAAATATCCTTGGGGACCCGGTGGTAAAGGGCGATTCCCTGCACCATTCCTGTGCTTCACGCGCTTTTTTGTAGCTTGAGTTGAGGATGTTTTAATTTCAGACATCGGATTGTCGCAAAAACGAATAATAAATATAATAACTCATTATTCATTAAAAGCAAGTGATTGGCGTTACAAAAGTTTATACAATGCATATGTCAGGCAATTGCTCTCGCATCCTTGGAGAATGGCGATCGCGCCCTTGGTCTTCCAGTCTGGCGCACAAAATATATCCACAGCGAGGGGAATACCATAAAAACACTTAAGCATAAATATCTAGTGAATGAGGAAAATAGGGGTAAATTGAGCCGAAAACCACAAAAATTTTCATAATGCGGTCGAATAATATAAATTTTTGATAAAGTTGGCCAAATCCTATTGACCTTTATACGTACTTCCCGAGATGATGCTATATATCAGGTAGGTTGACATTAGTTTTTAAACTTCAAGTCTAGTTGAGATAACCATCAGAACTGCTATGGCAACTCATATAACTGGATTCAGGGGCTGTGTGAAGTACACGGACGAGTGGCTTTCACAGTAAAATAAACTTATCGAAGTAAATGTGAAACGCAAAAGATGGCAAGTCGATCGAGAACGCAAAGACGAAATCCGAAATCAGCTCGAGTACGGATGCACTGCTCCTAAAGTAACGGGTTTCTTTGTAGTTCTCTTAGGACTAAAAGTCTTGTAAGTCACTACCAGAAAATTCAGAGCTTCGGAAGTAGAGTCTTTCTTCCCTAAGTTGCTTTATCATAGGGTATTCTAACAGTCTGTTATATTTCGGAGACACCCAGAGAAATTGCAGCCAAGTTAGACCATTAAGTAAGGATATGTAAGGAGTCAAAACTTCTATTTTTTAACTTAAAGTCGCTTGGGGTCTAGCTTCATATCAAGGTAAGAAATTACCTGCGATATACCATTTCTATGCGATTCACAATAAGGCTAAAACATCGTACAACTCGGATTCCAAGGAGTGCAGCCATATGTTTGCTAACAACACTTTAACTATTTTGCAGCCCCTACAAGCAAAACTATTGCCGAACGGTAAAGTTTTGCTCACTCGAAAACTTATTGAAGCCGTTGTCGAATTAAGCAATTATTGGGATGGTTCCATTACAGTAATGATGGAAGAAACCCAAACAGGTAACGATAATATAGATTGCAAAGTTTTCAATCTTGATGAATTGCCATTCAAGTTGGAAGTAATTTCTTTCGATCGAATCACTCCTGCATTGTTGCGCCAACACCAGACTGCGCTGGTATTGGCAGTGCCTGGATACCGACAAAATCACATTACTAATATTTGCCACTTAGCGGGAATACCGTGCATTTACGTTTCTGAATACACTCTAAAAACTCGCAAACAAATTGCCAGCGTAAATGCGAGCAATCCGCTCGGGCGCCTGCGGAAAATAGCTTGGGAACAAAATCAAGAAATTAAACAGCGGGTGGCGATCGCGGGTGCTGATGGTTTGCAGTGCAACGGCACTCCCACTTACAAAGAATACTTGAATCTGAATCCCAATGCGCTACTTTTCTTTGACACGCGGATTAGCGAGGATATGCTAGCAACTCCCAGGGATATTGAAATGCGAACTGCAAATCGCTCTGCAGATATGCCCTTGCGCCTGTTGTTTTCAGGTCGCCTAATTAAAATGAAAGGCGCGGATCATTTAATGAATGTTGCCATAGAACTAAAAAAACAGGCAGCAAATTTTGAAATGTTCATCAGCGGTGCCGGCGACTTAGAAAAGATGATGCACGACACCATAGCAAACAATCAACTTCAAGATTGCGTGAAAATGCTCGGCGTCCCGGATTTTAAAACTGAGTTCTTCCCGTTTGTCAAGCAGAATATCGATTTGTTTGTTTGCTGTCACAGGCAAGGAGACCCCTCCTGTACTTATGTAGAAACTATGTCTTGCGGTGTACCCATTGTTGGTTATGCTAACGAGGCATTCGAGGGAATTTCTGAAATTTCTGAGACGGGATGGGTTGTGCCAATGGATCGACCTAAGCTGATGGCGCAGCAAATTATTCAACTCAGCTACAACCGAGAAATTATCAGAGCTATGTCTTACAAGTCGCTGGATTTTGCTCGCCAGCACACTTTTGAGAAGACTTTTAAGGCTCGCACAGAACACATGCAGCAGGTGGCGGAGAACTCGATCTGGGCGAGAAAAGCTGCTTGAAAATAATCGGAATGGTGTTATGTTCTATCGCTCGACCCAATAAGGTTTGTAGTGAGAAATTGAGTTCTCAGAAACGGACTAAAGTCCTCACTACAAACGGTTTTATTTAAGGCAGCCAGCGGGGGCGAAATCCTGTTAAATTGAGTTCTTGTGAGGGTGGCAAACTGTTAAATTTCGGCGCGTTTTCTAAGTTGATGAGGACGATAGTTGAAGAGTCGATCGTCCTGCCTTCCTCAGTTTTCAAATCTCCTTTTTGGGGAAATTTCCGGCTGCAATACCCACGAACCTATATCTCCTGGATTGCTTCTATTTGCCCGCACAACTGCGATGCCTTGCCGTCGGGAGATCGATCGAATTTGAGATTTTCATAGTCTAGATTGCCTAAAATCTGCCGGCTCTTGCCCGGTTTTTGAGTCGGATCGGAACTGATTCCTGTAGTTACTGAATACAAAGATTGTTCGGACTAGCCGGGCGATAATCCGCCCATTTACTAGCGGAAAATAAAACGCGATCGCCCGCTGGATAAATTTTAAAATCTTTAACAGCTAAGTTTTCGGGAGTCAGGATGATTTTGTGTTGGCGCGTCAAGTTGTAAAGAATTAACCGCCCTTAATTTCGATCCTCAGCACGCAACAATTAGCTGCCAACTGTAAACTTGACTGGCAAATTTGACTGACCAACACCAAAAAAAAAGATTGCAACAACCCTTGAAAATTTATTTAACCGTACAGCGTTTCGTGCCTGGGAGGCGTAGCATCTTTCGGATCGAAGCGTTTCAATTTAAAAGCCTGCAACAGGAACAGCCAGATATAGAGAGGATTCAACAAAACGTAGCGCTGCCAAAGCCTCCCCGGTTCCATTGCCAAACGAAACAGCCATTCTAAACCCATCTTCCCTAAAAACTCAGGAGCTTTCGCTAAATTTCCGGCATGAAAATCGTAAGCTGCACCTACAGCGATCAGGGGCATGGGCAAGTCATCGCGGTATTCGTAAGCCCAAATTTCTTGTCGCGGGCATCCCAAACCGACAAACGTAATTGCTGCGCCGCTGCTGCGAATTTGCTGGACGATTTCCTGTTTCTCTTCCGGGGTAATTTGCCTAAATTTAGAAGGCATAGTCCCAGCAATAATTAACTTGGGAAAACGCTTGCGGAGATTGCGACATAAATCCTTAAGTACAGAAGGTTTAGAACCGTACAAAAATATCGGCAGCCCTTCTTCAGCGGCGCGTTCGCAAATTGCTAACATTGCATTCGGACCGCAAACTCGATCGGGCAATCCCGTATTGTGGAGCAAATTTAAAGCCCACCTCACCGGCTGTCCGTCTGGCAAAACTAAGTCAATATGATTGAGGCGGTAGCGATGGGTTCGATCGAGCACTCCAGTCATGACACCATGTACCGCTAGGGCCGAAACCGACATCGGTTTGCGCGCGCGGGCTGCGGTAATAATTTTGCTGACAGTTGCCGTGTAATCAACAGCGTCTACTAAGATGCCTAGAACATTCTGTTTGCCTTTATCAATCCCTTTATCGAGCACGATGGGAGTCTCCTGTTGCAATTTATCAATTGGGATAGCAGTCATATTTTTTCTCCTGAATTTGTGGGAAATTTGGTTTAATTTTTTGCTCAAATCAGCGGGGTATTTTTGTAGTCCCTATCCATCCTTAGAAACTTCTTGCAACCACCGTTCGTGGTTGCATTCGTAAATTTCCTGGAGGATTTGTTTGACGTTGTATTTCATTTTCCAATTTGGGTAGTGGTTGGCAAATTTTCCGTTGTCGCTAATCCACCAAATGTGATCGCCGATACGGTTGCCTTCAGCATAAGTCCAATTGAATTTGCGACCGGCAATTTCTTCGGACATTTGGATAGCTTCTAGCATCGAACAATTGCTATACCTACCACCTCCTGTGTTGTAAACTTCCGCAATTCTTGGAGCTTTAAAGAACTCATTAAATGCTGAAATTAAGTCAGCGCTGTGAATGTTGTCGCGGACTTGTTTGCCTTTGTAGCCGAATACGGTGTAAGGAGTTCCCGTGGCCGCGCACTTCATTAAATATGCTAAAAATCCGTGCAATTGAGCTCCCGAATGATTGGGACCTGTGAGACAGCCTCCGCGAAAACAGGCCGTGTGCATGCTGAAATAGCGACCGTATTCTTGAACTAAAACATCGGCTGCTACTTTAGAAGCACCAAACAAACTGTGCAGGCATTGGTCGATCGACATATCTTCGCGAATGCCGCCTTCGTAAGTGTGACCCGGTTCAATTTCCCACCTGTGTTCTAATTCTATTAATGGCAGCTTGTTCGGCGTATCGCCATATACTTTGTTGGTAGATGTGAAAATGAAAACAGCGTGGGGACAGTGCAAGCGGGTTGCTTCCAAAAGATTGATCGTACCGTTAGCGTTGACGGTAAAATCTATTTTTGGTGCCCGGGCCGCCCAATCGTGGCTGGGCTGGGCTGCGGTGTGAATTACTAATTCGATCGACTTGCCGTACCGCTGAAAGATGTTGATAATCGCTTCGTAATCGCGAATGTCCACATCTAGGTGATAATATTTGGTTCCTAAGGACTTTTCGAGCTGTTGGCGGTTCCAATTAGTAGAACCGTCAGCGCCGAAAAAGAACTGTCGCATATTGTTATCGATTCCTACTATTTCCAACCCTTGTTGGGCAAAAAACTTGCAGGCTTCCGATCCGATTAAACCGGCCGATCCTGTAATAATTGCAACGCTCACGTTTCACCTCCTCACTAAATAAAATTTTTCAGGTTTTGTTTCGATCGCTCAAATCCTAAGTTATACCGAATCCGGGTTATGTACCCGCTTTATTTTAATTGTCAAACCTTTAGGGGCACGGCAGTGCCGTGTCCCTAAAACCGGGGATGAGTACCCCGGATTTGGTATTATCCAGATTTTCGATCGAATACATCTTCCCACAGTTGAGCGAAGAATTTACCTTTAACATCCCAGTCGTAGACTTCCCTGATGCGCTTGCGACCCGCTTGACTCATGCGATCCCGCAGTTGAGGATCGGCAGCTAAACACACTATAGCCTCAGCTAAACACTGCACTGTGCGATCGGCGTCATGGGTGGCTACTTTAATTCCGGTTTCAGCAGTTACTTGAGTTGCCGGGCCGCCCAAATCCAAACAGATGGTCGGGCGGCCGATACCCATCATTTCCGTGCAGACAAAGCCACCGGAATCGTGCAAGCTGGGGTGCAGTAAAACGTGAGATTCTGCCATTTTAGAAAGAGTTTCTGTGCGAGTTAATGCCCCCCAAAAATGTACTCGATCGGCGATGCCTAATTCTGTTGCCAATAATTCTAAACGCTGTTTTTCTGGTCCATCGCCCACAATCCAATATTCAGCTTCCGGCAGTTTTGCCGCCGCAAACGATCGCAGCCCTAAGTGCACTCCTTTCCAGTGTAGGAGCCTTCCCACACTGATAAATCTAATTGGCTGTTCCGGAGGGTTTTTAAATTGTTCTAGGTGTTGAATTTCTGGCTTTGACAAACCGACTTGAGAGAAAATTTTCACGTTTTTTGCTTTGAGAAATCGCAATCTCGCTGCAGTTTCTTCCGTCGTTGCCAGGGCAATTGCGCTGCGACGTGCGGTCAGCCCCACAAACGGATCTCGTTCTCCCAATCCTTGGGCTATTGCCCGCAAAGTTTCGTAAATTTTACCCCTACGGCTGAAATCTTTCCAAAAAGGTTTTGGTGCCGCTTCTGCACCTCCAACAGGTCCCCAAATAAAAGGCTGGGGCAGCAAAGCTAGGAAACTTGGAGACCAATGCTTGACATAAGTTACGTGCTGTACTAAGTCAAAACCGATCGAGCGATCGAGTTTGCGAGCGGTAAAATAAGCCCAAATTTGCCACAAATAATAGTGAAGTTGCAGCAATCCTTGTTTGCCTTTCCAATCATCGCTCCACCCGAAGGGATCGAAGTAGATAAAATGCAAATTCGGCACTGGATTGCGTTTGAGTTCTTCCTCAATAAAAGAGCGACAAAATGTCCGAGTAAACACCCAAGTTTCGTGATATTTTGCAGCTTGCAATGCAGTATTCCATCCCACTCCTTCTTCGGAGCCGAGATTGGGTTCGCAGGCAAAGGCAGACAAAAGAATTTTCATTAGAATTGGTAATTGGTAATTGGTAATCGGTAATTGGTAATTAGTAATTGGTAGGTTAAAGTTATATTTTTTCCCTCTTCTTCCTTCTTACCTCATCCTTCTTTCTTCTTCCTTCTTCCTTCTTCCTTCTTCCATTAAAAATGATGTAACTTCGATATAGGCTTTGGCAGCGGTTTCCGGGGTGGTGCGATCGATCGATTGGCGCGATCGTTTTCCCATTGTTTCAATTAAATTTGGATTGTCTAAAAAAACCTGCATTTTATCTGCCAATTCCCCCGCATTATTCGGGTCAAAAATATAACCGTTTTCGCCTTCTACAATCAATTCGCAAGAAGCAGCACCGCTAGAACACAGCACAGGTTTGCCAAACACCATCGCCTCAGGAACTACCATTCCCCAAACATCCTCAAAAGTAGGAAACACAAAAATATCGGCTTGCTGAAAATAAGCGCCCAAACTGCCATAATCCACCCATCCCAGCCACTTTACCCGAGCGCCAAAACCTCGATCGCGAATAAAATTTTCTAATTCTTCCTGTTGGTCTCCCTTGCCCGCGATCGCCAGCGTATAGTTAGAATATCCGCGCTCTTGCAGCAGCGCGCAAGCTTCTAACAACGTTTTAATTCCCTTCCTCGCCGTAATCCGCCCCGCATACAGAAAAATCGGTTTTTGCAAATCTAACTTTGACGGTTCTGCTGTTGCCAAACGCTTCAACAGCGCTTCCGCATCCGGTACTAAATAAGTCCTCGCAAACACTTTTGATTCCGGAACTTTGAGAACTTCCATCAAGTATTTTTTTCCTGCTTGACTGTTAGCCACAAAAGCACCGGCAAACTTTGCTAAAATGCGCCGCACAAACGTGCGAAAATTGGAATCTCGAAAATCTGTATTCGGGGAACTGCCGTCGTAAATAATGGCGATTTTCCAGCCGCACAGCGGTTTGAGCAGCACCACCAAAACAGTCCACAGCGAGAAAGCTTGGGGAAAAACTACGTGGGGTCTGAATTTGAGTAAATAACCGATAATGCTCGGCGATACGGCAATAAAACCCCGATCGTACCCTGTTTCTATCTTTTGGGTTTCGACAAATTTAGTCTCTCCCACTAATTGAATTGCTGACGCACCCGGAAGTGTTCGATCGAAACCAGACCAAACGCGGCCGGTGTAAAACACGGTGTTTTTAAACACTTTCGTGAATTCTCTCAATACTGGTTGCCAGTAAGCACCTAATTCTACTTCCGGCACCAGCCAAGCGATTCGCAATTCATCCATTTAATGTTTACCTCGAACGCATTTTTAAGCTTTAGGAATTGCGAGAATGTTTCCTTCCTGCGGGGCGGTGGCGCTTTGCAGTTCTCCCGTATCATTGACAGTAAAAAATTCGTAACCCAAGTTTTTCAAGAAATTCCAGGCACCCGACTCTGAGAGCTTGAATCTCTCGATCGCTTTTTCATTAATTTCAAATAGCACCTTCGGTCGCATTTTAGCAAACAGCGACTTCGCACCCTGCAGGACGTATTCTTCTGCACCCTCTACGTCCATTTTAATAAAATCTACTCGATCGATTCCTTCGCGGTCAAGAACGCTGTCGATCGTTGTTGTAGTTACTTCTTCGTAAGTTGTATTTTCGCTGCCGTCGCCTCCGAGGGAGTAGCTGTTGGGAGCGTTGTCAATGTGGTAAAATTTTGCCGTGCCTTCTGTATCTGACAGAGCGGATTTAAATAGTTTTACCTGGCTCAAATTGTTGAGTTTGACATTGCGATCGAGATTTTGATAAGATTCTTCTCCAGGCTCGAAGGACAGAACTTTTCCACTCTCTCCTACTAATTTTGCTGCTAAAACCGTGTAAATTCCGGTGTTGGCTCCCGCATCGATAAATACTGACCCTGGAGAGAGAGATCGCTCTAAATAATACAGTTCCGGTTCGTAATCTTCGCGCAGGACAAAAATCCCTGTAGAACCTGCTTGTTTGAACTTTGCGGGTAAGAAAAAGCGGCACTGCCATTTAGGAATTTCTACAGTTGCCGGGATGCCCAACTGACAAAGTACAGCCCAATATATCGTCCGAAAAATTGCCGTTGCCGGAGCTTTTTTAAAGGCTCTGTGATTTTTGAGATAGTTCCATTTGGTGGTAAAGTAACTCGAATTTGCTTGCATTTTTGTTTGTTTTTAAGTGTGCGATCTGTCAACCTTGATTTTCAATGAGTAAAAGCTCAATTGTTTGCCAAATATCAAGTATCTCAATTCCTATCTTTTGAAGTTAAGTCGATCTTTTTGAGAACTAGATTTAAATACCGTTCCAAACACCTCTACCTCAACTGTCAACTATCAACTCAAAACTCTCCCATTCCTCAATAACTTAAAACTCAAAACTCAAAATTCAAAACTATTTAAGCTCCTTTTAATCTGGCCATAAAAGACATCCAAATCAACCTGCGGTAGGGCAGCAGCCAATATATCGGCCACAGCAAACCGCCGTGACGCTGGGTGTAAACTTTCCATTCTTCTAAAGGTTGTAGAGTTACATCTTGAAGTGCTAAACCTTTAGGCTTGCTAACTTTCTCCAATTGCTCGGTTAAAGGCCTCTCGGGTACTGCTGTCGGTTTGGGATTGAGGGCGCAAGTGCCGATATAACCGGGCGCGATCCACACCGTACATCCTTGTTGTTTTGCCCGCCATCCGTAATCGTAGTCGGCTGCGTAGTGAATGAAAGCCGGGTCTAAATTGCCGGCTATCCGAACAACTGCTTTAGGAATAAGTACGAAATTACCGTTCATCGTATCGCAAGGTTGGGGTCGATCGCTCGGTTCTACCGCGCGCAAATAAATCGGGTGCCACCACCGACTTTGCACCATTCCCCCGTAGGTGAAAACACCAGTTTCGGGATCGCAAGTAGAACCCGCAACAATTGCTTTTGTTTCTCCCTGGGCGATTAATTGGCGGCTGGTTTCTAGCAGTGTATTTAACGCTTGCGGGTAAAGTACCGTATCGTCATTGAGCCACAAACAGTAGTCGGGATCGTCTTTTAGAGCTTCGCTGAAAGCTAGGCGCATTCCCCCATTCCAAAACAAACTGCCATCGCCGCTAAAAATCTTGACTTGAGGATAATTTTCGCGTACTGCGGCGGCCGTACCGTCAGTGCTCCCGTCATCTACCAGATAAACGGTGAGGTCAATTTCACTTGTTAATATTTGCTCGAACAGCGACTTTAAAGTAACCAAGGTCTTTGATTTGCGGTTGTGGCAAGTCATCAAGACTGCTATGTTTGTGGGCTTCATCTGGGTTTCATCTACGTATAAATATCGAGTTGTCTATCAACAAATTGTCCGATCGCGATCGACGATACCGCTTGATTTCACTTCCTATTTAATTAATAACTTAAATTGCCCGCAGCATCAAGAGTTTAACTGTAAATTTATTTCTTTGTCCTGCGGGCAAGCGTCAGAATCCTTACAAACAGTATTCCTCCTCTGTTAGCAGCCCGCAATATTCGCCATCGCAGGCAATTTTGTAATTTGCTTTCTGATTGCCCAATCTTGCCCCGGCCATAATTGCGTAAGAGGTCATTGTAGAAATCAGGACATCGCACTCTCCGAGGATATACCAATCAATCATTGCGGAAAGGGGCTGCCGCTTGCGAAACCTTAGATGTTGCAATCCTAAGGTTCTCTTAACTCTTTTCAAGAAAGTGGAAATTCTCAAGTGCCGGTCGATACCGGTGTGAACTACAGGCTCTGTATCGTACATCACTTGTCCCCAAGGAAACAATACATTTGCCAGCCGCAGTTTTACGTTAATTTGATCCGTGGTGATAAAAAATTGCAAGCGTTGGCTGCGAGACAGCATTTTGAATTCATTTTCGACTAGATGGTGCAATTTGCTGACAAAATTTTCCACGTACTTTAAATTTGCTAGCTGGTCATCGTAAAAAGCGCGAAACTGAACGGCGATCGTGGCACAATTGTTGGACAGTCCCAGTTGTTGTTTCTTGCGATCGACTGCATCCACAAACCAGCTACTGGGTTTTTGCATCAAGAATTTAGCTATCTGTCCGAATTTCTCCCGGCGCGATGCGTAACTATTACCAAACAGTTTCCTCAGTTTAGCTGCACAGAAGGGATTTGCCACAATCGCTTCGTCAAAGGTATTCCCTTGTTGGTGAATGATGAAGGTTTCGGGAAATGCTGCTGTTAGATTGACAGTTGCCAGCATTTCCATTTCCTCTGGCCTGTGACACGGATCGATGTATACTTTAGATTCGTCCCGAAACAGCAATTTATATTTTGCAAAATCCCATTCAATCCCTTCGGGCGGCTCGAAGTATTCTAACATGAGGGGGTAATCGATCAGGAGGATGCGATCGGTTACTAAAGCTAACAAAAAAGCCGAGCAAATACCGCGCAGTTTATTTCCCCATCCAGTACAATCGCCGTCTTGATAAACCACAAAACGCTTTGGCAAAGTTCCGTCTAGTAGTTTTTGGTAATTTTGCCTGTAAGCAGCAATAAAGTTCGGTTCAGTTTTAGTTGTTAAGTATTCTTGAATTTGAGTTTGTGGCATCGATTTAATTCCCCGTTATTCACTTCTGGCGACATAACATCAAGCAAGTTAAGCGATTTGAAATTTTAGATTTACCTCAAAAGCTGCTGCTTGGTAATTGAGGAATCGCTCTCTTTCCCAAGACAAACTTGACGCTTGTCCAGGTGAAGCGGCTTTGAGTTCATCTAAACATTTCTGTCAAATCTAAAGTTTTTAACCTATTTGATTCCGTTACTCTCACCTGTTGGTTTACTTTGTATGAACTGAAATGTTCCGATACTTACCGGTGCGCTCTTACTTTCCAACCCAACCCATAACTCACTAGCCATTTGTGTTGGCCATTACCAAGTTATCAGAACGAAACATTCCGATACTTGGCTGTTCTATCTTATTTTCCAACCTAACCCATAACCCGCTAGCCAGTTGTGTTGGCTATTACCAAATTGTCAGAACCAAATAAAAAAACCTAACTGTACTGTCAAAGCTCCCGATCGAAATTTCGCTGGAACTTTGCTTTCACCCACAGCGATCGGCGCTGTTGACGGCGTTAGAATACACCAAGAGCGATCGATCGGACAACATTTCCACATTCGCGCATTCGCGCAGTAAAAATATCCATTTGCAATAGCAGGCATTGCCTCGCGATCGCAAACTTACCCACCCCAGCGCAATTCCTGCTAGAAAGACGGCTGATTTTGCTCAAAGTTCCTGAACCTAGATCCCTGAAGCCAGACAACAATTAACACCATACTCAGGTTTCCAAACAGGGTGATTTGAGCTACCCCCCTTCTGTTACCGCAGCAGGCTCGATCGAGCGAACATCAGTAATTCGCCCTCCGGCAAGTGTCACAGTCTCAAACGAAATTGTCACACTTTAATAGGATTTTCTGATGCCCCAATCTTCGACACAGCAGGAAAAATTAGGGTTTTCCCAACGGGGCATCCTACCTACTTCGCCTTTGGCAAGTTTAGTTTAGCAGCTTGCCAAACTTTTTCATATAGGTTAGAATACTCGCGAGCTTGCAACTCTAATGTAAAGTTTTGTTCGACTTTAATGCGAGCGTTGCGGCAAAGATTTTGGTGCCGTTGGCGGTCTTCTAAAACCCAAGCAATGCCTCGCGCTAAATCTTCAGTATCGTAAGGTCGAGCCAGATAGCCGTTGTCTCGATCGTCCACAATATCTTTCAATCCTGTCACATCAAAAGCGACTACAGGAGTACCGGCAGCCAAAGCTTCCGATGCCGTCTGTCCGAAAGCTTCGTAGCGCGAAGGCACCACCATCACATCAGCCGCAGCATAAACTTTGGCTAATCTTTCATCATCCAACCTGCCGAGATAATGAGTTTTAAAACCTACATCGATCGGACTTTCAGGCTGTGGGCATCCGAATACCAAAAGCTCAATTTTATCCTGCCATCCCGATTGACTGAGGCGCAACAAAGCCGGGACCAACAGCGGAAAACCCTTCCACCGATCGCCCGTTCCTTGCATTGCTCCAAACAATACTAATTTTTTATCATGCGGCAAATGCAAATTAGCTCTAACCTCCGGACGATTTAGCGGTTTGTAAAGTTCCGCATCAAGGCCGTTGCCAATTGCTTTTACTGGATAATCGCGCAACAGCGAACTAGATTTAGCGCATTCGGCCAACCAACGACTTGGAGTCACCAAAGTCAAATTCAAATTTTGCCAAGCCTGCGCTTTGCGCTGCCAAATCCAGCGAGAAATATCCGCTTCTTTCGTGCTGTGAAGTTGCGGGCAAGCACCGCAAGAATTCAAATAGCGATCGCAATCTTCGCTGTAGTGACAGCCGCCCGTAAACGCCCACATATCATGCAGCGTCCACACCAAGGGTTTGTTAAATTTTGCCAGCGTTTCAATTTGCATGTAGCCTTCACAAACCCAGTGCAAATTAATCACATCTGGATCGATTTTTGCCACTTCTGCAACCAGAGAATCCGGCACCCATTGAGGCGAAAAAATCACTTGACCCAGTTGAGGGTAAGCTTTGAGGGGCAAGCGATTTAATTTTGCTCGCAAGTCCTTAAATTTGCCTCCAAATGCGACAGGCAACTCCACAATGCTGTCATCTTCGATCGACTTATATCCCGTCAAAATTTGGGAATCGACGCCGATACTTTGCAAACCTTGGTGCAAGCGGTAAGTTGCGCGCGCCGCACCGCCTTTAACATCGTAATTGCTCAGAATTAAAACTTTCATTGTACAGAAGGAAGAAGGAAGAAGGATGAGGGAATAAGGATGAGTGTGGGGGGCGAGTTTACTGGATTTTTCATTTGTATTGCAGATCGATCGCGAACCCGCCCCTACAGGAATCACGACCAGCCGAACGGACACAATATCACTTGTTAAAACTTGCTTATTATCTGCCTGACGATCGAGATTTTGACACATTAATTATAGCAGTTTTCACGCGCTAGCTAATTATAGTAGTAAGGTGCGCGCTGCGCACCCTACAAAAACTCAAAAAACCGCTAGATTTTCAAAAGTTGTTTGATTTTCCTTTGTACTTTTTTAACCAACTTCGGATCGTAATCGTACAAAGTATTTTGAGTAAAATTATCAGCTTGCGCATCGCGAATTACAAACGGCGGATGTTTCAGAGGAAACACCATCTCTTGCACAGACATATTATTGTAAGGACTGTTGATATCGTCCGTGTGAGTTCCTCCGCTTCCGTGTCCGATATTTGCAGCCAAATTGACGTTAGCCAAAATATTCAAACCATTTTGAATAAAACTAGCAAACGTCCATTGAAAATCCCAAGTATCGATCGCGCCTTCGTAACACAACTGACAAGTTTTATGCCAGATTTTCGCAGCATGGGGATCGCCCAAAATATCCATCAAAAAATTGCCATCGCGAACTTGCGGCCACAGTTTCATCTCTAAATCGTAATGCTGCCAAGCGCGCCGCCAACTCGCCCAACTCCAGCAGTGAGTATAGCGAGAAAAGTAGTAACTGAAATCAGTACGCTGCTTGCCAAACTGCACGTTTTGACCCGATATTGACATAATTCGCTCGTCATCTCGGTAGCGATCGAGCAATTCTTCAGCAAAGTAGAAAAAACTCTGGTGCGGCAAGCAATCATCTTCGATAATAATCGCTTCTTCTACTGTATCGAACACCCAATTCAAGCCGCTAGAAACGCGCCGGCGGCATCCTAAATTGCTGCCTGCATAATTTTGCAAAACCTCGCATTCCCAGTCTACCTGTTCGATAACGGCGCGTGCTGCCGCGCACTGCAAGTCTTCTCCGGGTTTGTCGGGGCGGGGGCCATCTGCTACTACTAATAATTTAGGCGGCTTGACTTTGCGGATTTCTGCAAATACTCTTTGAGTTTCTGCGGGGCGTTTGAAAATAATAAAAGCAACGGGGGTTTTTAAAGGTCGATCGATCATTGATATCGCTCCACTCTTTTATTTTAATTGATTGATTGAAACGCGAAGGCGCGTTCGGCGAAGCCGTTCCCGTAGGGTAGAACGCGAAGGAAGAAATAGATAGGATTATCTTGAATCTAGTTATGCAGGGTGCGCAGTGCGCACCTTACTGTATGTGTAGGGTGCGCAGTGCGCACCGTTGGTAAATCTCGTTTTTCCTTGAGTCTCGATCCCCCTAAATCCCCCTTAAAAAGGGGGACTTCAGATGTTTCCGGTTCCCCCCTTTTCAAGGGGGGGGAGTTGGTAAATCTCGTTTTTCCTTGAGTCTCGATCCCCCTAAATCCCCCTTAAGAAGGGGGACTTCAGATGTTTCCGGTTCCCCCCTTTTCAAGGGGGGCTAGGGGGGATCGGATATTTCCGGTTCCCCCCTTTTTAAGGGGGGCTAGGGGGGATCGCACAATTTATTCGGCACTTGCAATTAAAGAATTTGTGACTTTTGACAGCCTCCTTTTGATCCCAGAAACCCGGTTATCAAACATATCCAAAAATGTCTTGGGAGTATTGCGTTTCGGAATGCCGACATAACCTGCCACATACTTAGCAAACTCCTCTCCTACAGGCAGGTTCCAAAAATCTGAATTGGGATTTGCTACTTGAGAAAACAGCCGCTTAATTCCGTAGCCTTTTTCCGCCGGCAAGTGCCACACATCCATTTTTAAATCTGCCTCCGTTGCCGTATAAATTAGCGGCGATGTCCAGACTCGGTTGAAGTATGTGTTGCCGGTGCTGCGGGCATATCCCAGCTTGTTGTAAATGTAGCTGAGCATCTGTTCTTCCGTATTAAATTTGCTTTTGCCTTCCGCATATCTTTGCAGGCAAGTTTCCCAGATCGAGTCTACTTCGTCCGACAAAATTTTCATGTGTTTGCCGCTACCTACAATGAATTCTGCGCCAAAATACTTGGGCGGATCGTCTATTTTGTACCCTAACTCTTCATAGATTTTCTGCATTTCTTGTCGCGACAAACCGCTAATTTTTTTGTCTGCTGGTTCGTACAAGTCATAAGTTACCAAACCGTTTTTTTCAATGTCTGCCAGCGTTCGATCGACCGATTTAATCCACACGCAGTCTGAGTCTAATGCAATGCACCGATCGCTCGCTATTGAATTGTTTTTCAAGTATTTAATAATGTCAAACTTAAAAAACGTACTGCGAAATGCGTGGTAGTATTCCATTGGTGGCTGGTAGGTAAACGGAATTTGCTCGACTTTGACGCCAATTTTGTCGAAGAATTCTGCGGTGTTGAAGTTTTCAATGTTGGGAATGCGATCGGCATTCGTAAATAAGATATGCTGAGCATTTGGGTTATTTCTAAAGCTGGAAGCAAAATAGACTGCTACACACCGCCAGTAAACTGATTGAAACTTTTCTGAAGAAGATTTAGCATCCGAACCCTGAGGATATTTACTTTCTTGGCCTTCTTCATCGCAGCACATTCCCGTAACTATATAAACTGAACCGCTATTGTTCATGGCTGACACTCTTGTTATTTTTTAAATTTGGGGTTATTTAAATCCGCTAAGCTAAGCTAACTTCACCTCGGGAATCCCCCGTCATGTGAAAGTAGAAATCCTCGCGCTTGAGAATCATTTCTGTTGCCACGTGCGCCAAAACATCTACACTAATTTGCAGTGGCAAATATCGGTAGCGAAACGAAGCCAATCGGGGGTCGGTTTCTTGATATAAAATATCTTGAGCGAAGTTGCCCCACCTTTCTTCGATCGCATCGATCGTCATGCCGGCATGGCCTGAAGGCAGCAGCATATTGGAACCGTGAATGCCGATTGCCAACCTGCTGTCCGAGTAAACCTGACACATTTCTCGTTCTATTTTTTCATCAAATTTATCGGCGCGAAAATCTTCGATCCATTCAGGAAAGTTCGTGCTTTTGCCCAAACCGGCAACTGCAAACTTAGCTGAAGGCAGCGATTTTCGCATCTTGGCAAACAACCTCCTGACGTTCCAATTTTGAATGCTTAAGGGAATTTGCAGCAGTTTCAGTTTTCTGCAAACTTGAAAAATCCATTTATTGCACCACAGCCGATCTTCCCGCCACACGAAGGTAATTTTGTATGCTTCTTGGTTAAAATCGTGTTTGGGAACTCCCGTAAATTTGCTGATATCGAAGCGACTGGGATGAGAATAGGCTTCGCTGACGTAAACTTCGTCAAAACGTTCTAGTTGTTTGCTGACAAATTCATCAAAGCTGGGGTAATAACACCGCCCGTTTTTGAGAGATACAGGTACTGTCCAGATTTCCGCAACTCCTTCGGGAACCATCCACCTGAGAAACTTTTGCACTATAACAATCAATCCCAAATCCGGGTTAGATTCTAGATGCCTTTGGGCGTTCAGTAACTTTAACAGGCTGTGTCCGTAGAGGTAATCGACGCAGTTTAAGATAATTACTCGCTGGTGCGATCGAAATATTTCTTGCGAAATTTCCAGTTTTTCGGGGCGGGGATTTTGCAGGGAATCCAGCAAAGGTTTTGCTAAAAATTCCTCAGCATATTTGTCGCCGCTAAAGGTTGCTTGTTTGGTTAAGTCAATTTGATAGGGAGTTTTGGCTGCGTGTCCGATCCTCAACTCGTCAATTATTTGGCTGCCTGCTGGAGACTCCGACACCCCGCAAACATGAGTTCCGTGCCACAGTATTTTAACTGGTATCAGTTCCTTACCAGAATAAGGACAGCGCGATCGGTGTTGGAGGTTTGGTTTAATTTCGATCATCTGACTAATCCCACCAACCGGGAAACAGCTTTGAATACATTGAGCGAGTTAAAAATTAATTTGCCAAACGGTCTCAATTCTTTAATCAAGAAGTTGACCAGTATAATTACATAGAAATAAGTCATTAAAGTTGCCACCGTCGCTCCAAAAGCGCCATATCTGGGAATTAACAAAGAGTTCAATACTATATTAAAAATTGAACCGACAACCGTCAAGTAAAGACCGTAACGCAGTTGCCCTTCCAAAGCAAAATAAGTATTTCTCGCCACTCCGAAATTGCTGCCGAATTGCGCCCAGACGTAGACTGCAAGTACGCTGGCTGAAGCTGCGTATTGCTTGCCGTAAAGAATCTGGACGATAAAAGGAGCCATCAGAGAGACGGGAACTGCAACTGCCAGCCACAGCAGCAACATGGCATCCGAGTAAATTTGAAACTTTTTGATGTATTCGCCGTAATCTTTTTCTCTTAACAGTGCCAGCTTGGGAAAAATCGAGGATGCGATAATTACTGGCAAGAAATCGCAGATTTCCGAAATTTTAACTGCAACTGCGTAATATCCCAACTCAGTTTTATTTAAAGAACCGAGCATGAGCTGGTCGATTTTGGAATAAATATAAACTGCCAAGCTTGACAGCACCAGCGGCCAACTTTCCTTAAGCAGTTGTTTGCCCCGCTGCCAACTGACTCGCCACAGCCTGAAATCATTGCCTTTGTTTTGATAAATCAGTGCGATTGCCACTCCTGACAAAGCCACTTCTCCCAATCTCACCCAAGCAAAAGCAATCAATGGTGCTTGCAGTTGAATCATGCCAATTCTGATGCCTGCAATCAGTAATGATACGGAGTTCTTAGCAACAACCGTATACTTAGATTGAACTTGGGACTGAAACCAAAAGTTAATCGTTTCAAAGGACTGAAAAATAGTTCCGGCGGCGATGACTGCTACCAGAGTGCGAGTTAAACTGTCGTTGGGATTCAGCAATGAAATCGCTGTCACTGTCAGCAGCAAAGTAACAACGCCGCCTGCAAATTGGATGGCAAAAGCTGTTCCCAAAGTTTCTTCCTTGCAGTCGGGATTGCGAGCGATATCCCGCACTACCAGAGTACCCAATCCCATCGTCGCTACCGAGGCAAACAGCGACACAAAGGCGATAGCGTAATTGAGCAAACCAAACTGTTCCGGTCCCAAATACCGAGCCACCCACACCCCGACAAACAAACCCAGACCCATCTGCAAAATTTGGTCTGTCAGCAGCCACGCCAGATTTCTGAGTACCTGAAGGAGGCCGGGGCCGAGCTTTTGACCGACCGCATTTAGCTTATCTAACATCAGAAAGTCTTGAGTCCTTATCAGAAATAAATATACTTGACGAGCGCTGGAGAATGCGTCACAAACCAGCCTCATTGATATGATATATCATATTTATTCCATTTGTAACATTATCAAGATAATTCGGTTTTAATCTGGATGGAAGGAAGCTCCTAACTGGCGATCGTAACTGCGGTTGTTGCCGGATGCAGACTTAGCGCTATCTACGCTCAGCCTAACTGTCACTAACAAGTAAGCCAGCCAAACATCCCCAATATCCGCGATCGAACCTTCAGTCATGTTATTTAAAATAATAAACACTAAGTAAATAATCGGTATTCCCGATTCAGCTAGCGGCCGGCGGCTGAGTTCCCGCACGGCAAAAAACAGATTGGTACACAGGGAAATCATTATCATTGCTAACCCCGGATAGCCAAAAGACAAAAGTACCGATATTGCTCCGTTGTGCGCAGTTCTGGGTTGAAATCCGATCGAAGTATAGATAAAATAAGCGGGAGTTTTCGCGCCCAGAGTATCTTGCTGAAAAAAGCCTTCAAATCCGTAACCCAACCAAGGCCGCTGATTAGCTGCCGCAATTAACTGAGGCCAAAACTCCGTCCGCCCGGTCAAAGTCAAATCCTTGCCCAAACCTCCAACAACAATAGACTCCAAGTTTTCTACTATATAAACGCTGCCGATCGTCCCCAGTACCATAAAACCCACTAGAAAAGTAAACGACCACTGAAACTTCAACTTACTCAAAAAATTTAAAGACGACACTAAAACAATTAGCATCAAACTATTAACTAGAGAACCGCCAGAGCTAGTAGCCCTCACCAAATAAAATGAAAAGAACATCAACAGCAAAGATATCCACTTTTCTTTCTGAGTTTTAGCAGTTTGCGAATAGTGCAAATACCACAGTGCCGTACTCAACACCATCAGACCGCCCAGAGAATTTTTGTGGCTGGTAATCCCTGCAAATTCGCGTCCGACATTTGGATTCCGCAAAACGCTAACTATGGCGATCGCAGTATAGCCCCACCGCAACAAGCCAGAAAGTTGGCTCCACTCGTAACGCGCGCCTATGTAAAAACCAACAATCGTAAATCCTGTAAACGCCAGCCCCGCTTTGAGGGTAACTTCAGGAACTAGCGACCACAGCGCCGAGATGACAGGCAGAAAACAATAGAGCAAAAAGCAAGGATTTCTCAGCGCCAAAAATGACAGAGTTTCGACGAATTGATGCTTAAAAAACTGAATGAATCTCCCGCAGAGGACAAAGACAATCCACGGGTAAAAAACGTAGGGAAGTTGAGTGACAGCTCCTCCGTTTACAGCAGCAAGATTAATAAAATGCAAGTAATTAAAAGGAGGTACGTTGACGTGAGGAGATATGAATATATAAAAGATAGCAAACATTTTTTCAAAAGCCAAACCCCACCTTCTATGACTGGCAAATTGAAAAATTAAAAGCGTGATAATTAACCCGGCAACAGCCAATAAAGTCAGCAATAAACTATTGCCTAAAATGAGTTCTCTAATCAATCTAGCCATAAATAGCTACTCTCTGAGAAACAGGATTTACCAAAGTGGAATCTGAGAAACCGGAAATTAGCTTGCGGCATCGATCGAGCATTATAACCTCGTTTTCCGGCTGTCTCCGGGAAGAAAAATCCAGAGGTTCTGCTCGATCGCAGAGCGTTACAGCAGCATTTTTCTGGGCAAAATGCTTGAAAACCGACATTGCATTTCAAAAATCAGGGATTAAAATGGCGATCGATACTCGAACGATAGGAAGCCAGTGGTTAAACCCAATTTTCCTAAACAAAATATAACAGCGCCGCTCGCTCGCTTGACCTGCTGCGCGATCGCGATGACCAGCATTGCTGCCGGGTTCCCGCTGAGTGCCTCAGCGCAATTGTCGCTGCGACCCAACCCCGTTACCGTGGCCCAAGCTGGCTTCCGGCGATCCCCAGAAAGCTACAAACTCGGCGGGGGCGATCGCATCCAAGTAGAAATACTCGAAGTCCCCGAACTCACCCGCCCCTACGAAGTCCTCTCCGACGGTTCGGTCAACCTGCCCCTGATCGGCTTGATCTCCATCCGCGGGCGCACCCTCGTCGAAGCCACTAACATCATCCGCAGCGCCTACCGCCGCGTCCTGAAAGACCCCGTAGTGTCGGTCAGCTTGATCGCGGCCCGCCCCCTCAACGTCGGCGTGATCGGAGAAGTCACTAGACCCGGAAACTTTACGATTACCCTAACTCCGGGTCCCGGCGTCGCGCCCTCAGTCCAATACCCGACAGTCACTCAAGCCATCAGACTTGCCGAAGGCGTCACCGGCGTCGCCGACCTCCGCAACATCCAAGTGCGCCGTCCCCAGCCCGACGGCCCGGACCAAGTGCTCAACGTCAACCTGTGGAGGTTCCTGCAAGAAGGAGACATTTCTCAAGACATCATTTTGCAAGATCGAGACACCATCATCGTTCCTACCGTCGCCAACTTCAACCAAGCAGAATCGCGCCAATTCGCCACCGCCAACTTTTCCCCCCCGCCAGAAAAACCCCGATCGGTCTCGATCGTCGGTCAAGTCAACCGTCCGGGGGCTTACGTAGTCATCGGCGGCAGCACTAACAGCGACATCAGCCGCGAAGGCTTTCCCACAGTCATCAGGGCGATTCAGCTAGCCGGCGGCATTACCCCGGACGCCGACATCCGCCAAATCCAAGTGCGCCGCCTCACCAGAAGGGGCGAACAAATTATCCCGGTCAATCTCATGCAGTTTTTGGAGTCGGGTGACTCCGCTCAAGATACGATCCTGCAACAGGGAGACACGATCGTCGTGCCCAAAGCTGCGATCGTCAACCCCGCCGAAGCCGGATTGCTAGCTAACAATAACTTTGCTCCCCCCGGCATCAACGTGTTTGTAGTTGGAGAACTCAGAACTTCCCTCGATCCCTTGAGACTGCCTGCCAATGCTACCCTCAATCAAGCTTTGGTCTCCCGCGGCTTTTTCGGCTACGAGAATAATCGAGCCAGAAGGAATAAAGTTGAGTTAGTGCGCCTCAACAGAGACGGCACCGCTACCACACGCACGATCGAAGTCGATTTAAGCCAAGGAATTAACGAGGAAATCAATCCTCAACTCCGCGACAACGACATGATTATCGTGTCCCGCAGCGGCCTGGCTAAAGTTGTAGACCGCATGAACTCGATATTTGGCCCTTTAGCCCCGGCTAGCGGAGTGTTAAATTTTATAAACCTACTCAGGTCTATATTTTAGGGAAAAATCGAGCGCGACATTGGAGGCAATCAGATCTGCACGGACTGGCAAAACTCAACCGCCAAGCAGTCCCAACCCATCAAGTCCGATCGAGTCTCGCAGCCAGCAGTTAGAATGGAGCAGGGGGATCTCAACAACAGCCGCCGCGCAGCAACCTCAAAAATATCAAACTCAAAAATATCCACCTTAAAAACACGCAAGCCGAACATGGATAGCAGACAAGATTACCAACCATTCATACCAAAATCCAACGGCAAATTGCCTCCCTTGTCGGCTCACAATTACAGAGATAAGTTTGAGGAGACAGAGGAAGAAAAACTCGATTTATCGTGGCTGTTTGGCGTCCTGCGCCGCCGCATCCTGGTTATGGCAGCAGCTACGATTGCTTTGAGTGCTATTGCCGGCGCGGCGATCGTCACCAATTCTAAAACAATGACGATCGAATACGAAGGTTCGTTTTCCCTGTTAGTAGAACCGGCTACCGCTGAAGGTTTGCTGTCGAAACAGCTAGACAATACCGTAGCAGCAGACTTAGCAAAAATAAATGTAGAAAGTCTGAGCTTGGTAGACTACGAAACTCAAATTAGAATTTTGCGCAGCCCCAAAATGATGGACAAGGTGCTTCAGGAGTTGCGCGCTTGGCACCCCAACATGACCTACGGGGAATTAATGTCAAAACTGACGATCGAACGGATTAGCTATACAAAAGATGGCAAACAACAAGGAACAAAAATTTTAGAAGTTCGCTATAAAGATGCCGATCCCCGGAAAATTTACGGGGTGTTGGATAAAATTTCTCAAGCTTATTTAGAGTACAGCTTGCAGCAGCGGCTGACCGGAATCAATCAAGGAATTAAATTTATAGATATGGAGCTGCCCAGGCTCCGAGAAAGAGTGGAAGTTTTGCAATTGCAAGTCCAGAGGTTGCGACAGCAGAAAAACTTGTTCGAGCCACAGCTTGAAGGAAAATCCCTCTCCGAACAAGTGCAAAGCATTCGCGGGCAGCAAGTAGGTCTCAGAGTCCAGCTAAAAGGAATGCGCAGCCTTTATGAAAGCTATGAAAATTTGCTGGCCCAAAACAATCCCGTTGGGGTGCTGATGACTCAAGGACAAGCTTACGGCGGATTGTTAAGTCAAATCCAAAAGGTAGACTCGGATTTGTCGCTAAAATTAGCTCAGTATAGAGAAGACAGTTTGCCCGTGATCGCCCTGCAAAAAAGTCGGGAAGAACTGATCGCAACAGCGACTCAACAAGCAAAAGAAGTGGTGATGGCTAATTTAGCCAGCCAAATCCAAGAAGTTGAAGCGCGCGATCGAGAAATGACCAGAGCGCAAGCAGACCTCAACCAAAAAATTAGAAACTTTTCTGTCACAACGCGAGAATACGACAACCTGCAACGGGAACTGCAAGTTGTTACTAAAAGCTTGTCTGATTTCTTGGCAAAACGAGAAGCTTTGCGCATCGACGCTGCCCAGCAGCAAATTCCTTGGGTGCTGATCAATCCGCCGGCAATCCCGCTGGATAAATTCGGCAGGCACATAGCTGCTACCGTCAAACAAACTCGCAAACAGTTAGCGCTGGCACTAATTTTAAGCAGCTTGCTGGGAATAGCAGTCGGTCTGCTAGTAGAGGTTTTAAATACTGTTTTCCACACGCCAGAATCCGTGAGAATGGCAACAAAATTGCCAGTAATCGGCGTGATTCCGCATACCAAAAAAGTCAAGCGCCGGCTGCCTGTCAGACAGAAGAAACTTGCTGGCGGTAAAGTTGCAGTGGAGGCAATCGATGATGTTAAAAATATCGGGCAGACCTTCACAGAACGCCCCAAAAGTATGTTTAGCGACATGGACTACAAGTTCCTCGAAGCATTTCGATCTCTCTACACCAACATTCACTTGCTGAGTACGGATCGGGCGATCCGATCCCTTCTTGTCGGGTCGGCTGTGGCCGGAGATGGCAAATCTACGGTGGCCCTGCACCTGGCTGCCACTGCAGCAGCAGTCGGCCAGCGGGTGCTGTTGGTAGACGCAGATTTGCGCTGCCCGCAACTGCACGCTAAATTGGGACTGCCTAACGTGCGCGGACTCAGCGATGCCATCTCTACGGACATCAGCCTCAACGATGCCATCCAACGCGCCCCCTCGGAAGAAAACCTGTTCGTACTCACGGCAGGTCAAATTCCCCCAGATCCGATCAAGCTGCTGTCATCCAAAAAAATGCAGTACCTGATGGAGCAATTTCAGGCCTTTTTTGACCTGGTAATTTACGATACGCCACCCCTTGTCGGCTTGGCAGACGGCCACTTGCTTGCGGCTCACACAGACGGCACAATTATGGTCGTGCAAATCGCTCAAACAGACCGATCGCAAGTTCGCAAAGCTCTGGAAGAATTAAAAATTTCTGGAGCCTCCGTTTTGGGGATCGTAGCTAACGGATGCAAAGACGACCGCCACAGCGACCGCCAGCGCCAAGTGGGCTTAGACGCGGCGCTCTACGACCAAGCGCTACCCGTTTTAAGCAGCAAAAACCGCAATTAGACAAATCGCGCGCGATCGTCGGGCGACAGGTGCAAATCCGGACGCTAGACATCACCCGAAATTCACAACTAAGTCAAAAACATGATTTTTTGATGAATAAAGAACCATTTAGGGGAGGAAATGATAGACTAGCAAGCACAGTAGGGTGCGTCAAGCGCATTTTTGCGGGTATTCGCTAGCCGCGAATATTAGTAAATTCAACAACCAGACCCGAAAAGGGATGGGGCTTGACCGAAGCAATTCGGACAACGCAAAAGTTGAATAATGCATCGAAACACAGTTTGGTACGCACAATCAGATATTCCAAGTCCGGGCTATCTGTAAATCCGATCGGTTCGAGCATAGTGCAACGGAGGGGTCGGGTAAAGCCAAGATATCTTAAACTGTGTTGCTGTAAGGGAAACACAACGAGTTCGCTATTAGATTTGTCTAGTTATGAGTAGTTGTGAATCAGTCTTAATGTAACGGAAATGACCGAAAGTGGGTAAGCTACAGATAACAGAGTGCAATCTCGATCGGGGCCAGCCACCTTCTATTTGTGAACGTTTCAACCCAGAAACTTGGTAGGGACTATCTATATGAGTACAGTTATGGTTGTTGATGATAGCGTCACTCTGCGGGAGATGATCGCCGACTTGCTCAAAGGAAGAGGGCTGAATGTCACTGTAGCTAGCGACGGCGTTGAAGCTCTAGAGCAAATTAAGGCCAATCGCCCCGATCTGGTCGTCTTAGATATTGTGATGCCACGGATGAACGGTTACGAAGTTTGCCGGCGGCTTAAAAGCGACCCAAAAACTCAAAATTTGCCAGTGGTAATGTGTTCTAGCAAAAGCGAAGAGTTCGATCGCTACTGGGGAATGAAGCAAGGAGCTGACGCTTACATCGCAAAGCCGTTCCACCCTCAGGAATTGGTAGGGACGATCAAACAATTGCTGCGGGGTTGATTGCTCCCCCGAGTGAGTTGACAGCCGACAGCGGACAGCGACTGGTGTTGTCCGCTGTCCGCGCTCTCAACTGTTGCAGAAATCTCAAATGCAGAAATCTCAAACAACTCGATTGACGATCGTCCAAACATCACCGTCCGATCGCACGTAAGGTACGGAAATGCTCTTAAAACCGGTAATAAAAGGCTTGTAGTAAACCTGCCAGTAGCTGGGGCTGATGCGATCTGCGATGGCTTTGAGTTCTTTCACTTCACCGGCCAATTCTGCTGCTAGTTCGTTGATCCGTTCCGCGTGCTCGCGCGCCCGCATTCTTCCCTCTTCCACTGCTTGCTCGACGGGGCTGAGTTTTTGCCAATTTTGACTTTGCTGCTGTTTTTGGCTCAATTGCGCGGACAAAGCGGCGATCGCATCATCTATCCCCTTGACTTCTGCCGATAATTGTGCTGTTTCGCGAGCGTGACGGCGGTAAGCCTCGGCGATTGCTTGTGGCGAATCACCCTCCGGGGTGGCAGCCCCGATGCTAAGCTGTTCGCGTTCCCGTTGCAAAGCTTCAATTTGCGAAGCAATGGCTTCGATCTCGGCTTGAAGTTTATCCATTCTCATACCTATTTTTTGATAGATTTTAGCATATTACTCCCTTCCCACTAAAAGACTATGTACTTCTTTCTTCTTCTTCTCTTCGCGTTCTTCGCGTCTTCGCGGTTCGTTAAATACAAATTATTCTGGTGGGAAGGGAGTAAGTCAGTTGGCATAATTAAATAGTTGACAGTTGACAGTTGTCTAGAAGGAAGAAGGAAGAAGGAAGAAGGAAGAGTTGACAGTTGACAGTTGTTATTAGTCATTATTCATCAGGAAGAAGGAAGAAGGAAGAAGGAAGAGTTGATAGTTGACAGTTGACAATCTTCAATCCCTCACTCGAAAATCTCAAAGCGATTGATAGTTGACATCGGTTGGTAACTGCTCGGGCATGAGATTTTATTTACCGCAGAGAACGCAGAGAACGCAGAGAGAGAAAAGAGAGAATTAACTGTGTTTATTTTTCTTCCTTTCTCTCTATCTTTTCCTCTTTCTTAATCTTTTTTTTTTACATATGAATGGAATCACTAAATATTCGGTCTTGTTAATTGTTTTTGCTTGGGCGGCGATCGGGCTGTTTATTTATTTAGCAAACGCACAGTCTTTAACTCCCAATAATTCTTTCGACCCCATTGATGTCAGAGATGGTGCAGGACTGTACAAAAAACAATTGGCTAACGGCAATGCAGCTTATTTGCAACTTATCGACCTGCGGAAAACGCAAATAGACCAGCTAATTGGGGAAACCGAAGAAATAGGTGAAGGTCAAGGTTTATACTATCGAGGAGCCAATCAATATCGCAACCCGTTCTTTAAAAGAAAACTTTTTTCGGAAGTGGCGGATTCCTATGTAAAAACTTACACAGAGCGCGTGTTTTCCATAATTAACTGTGCTTTTTTTGAACAATACCAACCCGCCACACAGCTATCTTTTCCCGTTAAAATTAACGGTCAAGTGATTGCGGGCGGCAATAGCCCCTACGGCCCGATCGAGCAACCAAAAGATCCCAGATATAAAAACATTCGCCTCAAGGCTTTGGTTTGGGACGACCGCCGAGCATACGTAACCGATTACGACCCGCAAACAGGGAAACCCCTGAGCGAAACAGAGGTAAAAAATGCGATCGTTACTTACAAATATAGCGACCATCCAGCTAAAATATTAGCGAACGATCGGACTAACAGATATCACGTCATGGCGACGCTCGATCGAGATGGTAACGGTGGCGACGAACTGCTAGCAATTATTACAGTTAACAAAGCAACGTTGGAAGAATCTGCTAATTTATTGCGCGAGTTGGGAGCGCCAGGAGATATTATTGCGATCGATGGCGGCACATCAGTCTATTTATTTAACTCTAAAGTTGGGAATATTATGCTACCTCAATCGGGTAATGGCGGTACTCGCGAACTGCCGCATTACTTGGGATTTAGAACGAGACTTATACAAAAAGAGGACTGAAGTCCTCACTACGAACATGTTTGTAGTATGGACTTCAGTCCTTATTGCCTATTAAATAAGTTGCAAATTGTGAGTTGAATCGCGCAAATTGTGCGATCGATACACTTCGTACATCAGCAAACTGCCAGCTACCCCGAGATTCAAAGAATCTGCCATCCCTACCATCGGAATCCGAACCAGATGCTGGCAAAAATCGCGCTGCTGCTGAGTCAAACCCTGACGTTCTTCACCCAGAAATAACACGGTCGATCGGGGATAATCAAATGAGTGAAAATCTGCAGTACCGTCAGGCGAAGCGCCGACAGCGCGGCCGCCGTGGCGTCGCATCCAGCGCTCCAAAGCCCGAAAGTCCGTGCGGACAAACTGCTGGGAAAACAGCGCGCCCATCGAAGCCCGCACGGCATCCGCATCAAACGGATCGGCCCGCCCTCCGACGAATATGAAGCCAGCGCCGCCCACAGCTTCCGAAGTGCGGATCAAAGTCCCCAAATTGCCGGGCGATCGCACGTTTTCTAAAACTATCCAGCACAAGCCGGCTTGGGGCGAGATCTCGTCCAATTTAAACCATTGCTGGCGGACGATCGCGCCTACGCCCGAAGCGCGTTCGGTTTTGCAAACGCGCCGGAATTGTTCGGGAGTGACTGAGATAGTGGGAATTCCGGATCGGCGGGCACCGCGCACCATTTTGCGGGCCAGGGGGGCGACGAGCAATTTTTCGCTGAACAAAATTGCTGAAATCTCGAAGCGGCGATCGATTACTTGTACGAAATTGCGAACGCCTTCGACGTAAAACAGGCTGTGGGTATCGCGGTAGGCGCGATCGAATTGAAGCCTTTCGATTCTAGCCAGGGCAGCCTCCACCTCTGGCCGATCGGGGCTGGAACTTTTAGTACCAGCCATCCTCCTTTTGCGGAGCCAAATGGCTCTCTACAAGCGAGATTTGAATTGACATAAATTGCTACAGAAATCGCTCTGTAGAACTCAACTTAGTCTATTATAACTAAAATTTTGCACAATGTCAATTTGGGGTTGTCCGTGGGGTGGGGGCGGCTTTATTTAACCTATTTGCTGCGTTTAAATCTGTTGGTGAACCCGCCCCTACAGGACTGTTGATAATGATGCAAGATGTGAGTTATAAAACTGTTTGGTGAAATTGCGATCCTTCGATCGCCTGGGCGTGTTTTTACACTAGAGCGATCGCAAATCATTCGTAAATTGTTTGACCCCACCCCAGCCCTCCCTTGATTAAGGGGAGGGAGCAAGAGATTTACAAATCATTGACGATCGCTATATGTTTGTTAAGTTTTATAGAGGTTGGAGAGTGCGGGATCTTTCATATGATGTTCGATTGCGATCGATCGCACATAATATTAACGGGCGATCGAATCTATTAAATTATTGCTATATTCATCGTTCGATCGCCAAAGGATACTTGTTAGATGAATAATTCAAATTTTCTATCTAAAGGTAGATCGATCTCTGCCAGTTTTATTGTATTATGACCTCGAAAACCTACCCTCCAGTGACGGCAACAGTTGAGCAAATATCGATCTAAACTGTTAACAGCCAACAACTAACGGAAGGGTGAAATGAGATACAAACTACTAGGTCGCAGCGGACTTCGCGTTTCGGAAATCTGCCTCGGAACCATGACTTTTGGTGAAGAATGGGGTTGGGGCGGTTCCTACGAAGAAAGCCGCAAAATGTTCGACGCTTTTGCAGAAGCCGGCGGCAATTTTATCGATACGGCAAACCTCTACACCAACGGTACTAGCGAAAAATATGTAGGCGATTTCATTGCGGCCGATCGCGAAAAATGGGTTGTTGCCACTAAATACAGCCTGAACATGAAAAACGGCGAAGTTAACGGTTTTGGCAACCACCGCAAAAATATGGTGCAAGCAGTAGAAGCAAGTTTGAAGCGGTTGCAAGTTGAATACATTGATTTGTTGTGGCTGCACGCTTGGGATTTTACCACGCCTGTCGAAGAAGTGATGCGCGCTTTTGACGATTTGGTGCGCGCCGGCAAGGTTTTATATATCGGCGTTTCCGATACGCCTGCTTGGATTATTTCTCAAGCAAATACGATCGCCAATTTGCGAGGTTGGACGGCATTTATCGGTTTGCAAATCGAGTATTCTTTGAAAGAAAGAACTCCCGAAAGAGATTTGCTGCCGATGGCAAAAGCTTTTGATATCGGCGTCACAGCTTGGGGTCCCCTAGCAGCAGGTTTGCTGACAGGAAAATACAACACTTCGGAAACAGCAGGCGAAGCAAAACGGCTTGATTCTACTGAATCTGGAAAAATTAGCGAACGAGATCTCAATATTGCTGCTGAAGTCAGCAAAATTGCAGCAGAAATTGGCAAACCTGCTTCTCAAGTAGCGCTGAATTGGTTGCGCCAGCAGTCGATCGATGTGATTCCAATTGTCGGTTCCCGCAAACTCTCGCAGCTTCAAGAAAATCTCGCTTGTGTGGAGTTTGAATTAACTCCCGAACAAATGCAAAGATTGGACGCAGCAAGCGCGATCGAATTGGGTTTCCCCCACGACTTTTTAAAGAGTTCGATCGTCCAGGATTTTGCCTTTGGAGGGGCAATGACAAAAATTGACAATCACCGACTTTAAATTTGAACCATAGCAGTTTTCAGTTGATTGCCGTGCTGTTCTGAACGCATCAATACCAAAAAAACCGGGTTTTTCATCGATATAAAAACTTCGATGCAGTTTTAGGAAACAACCCGGTTTCTGCGCGAGTCCGATCGTAACAGTCTCAAATCCGGTAGCATCGGAGTAATGAATTTTTCTCCTCTTTCTCTCGTGACTCTGCGCCCTGGAGTGGTTTAATAATTCCGTTGTTACCCGAAGTAATCTAAGACTTGAACGAGGAATTGCTTTTTCCAAATCGGGATTTTAATCATCTAAACGCACCCTTGTAAATCTATCGGAAGTTACAAAGTCGATCGAATTATTTTGTATTGTAAAATACATTTTTTTACTGCTGACGCGGGCGGCGAGTTTAAAAAAGCAGCAGTTTGTCAGATAGACAGGTAAAAAAACTTGTAAAGCGAATCTATCCCAAAGGTAATCGCAACTGTTCTGTAATTTGCCAAATAATGCAATAAAGGCGATCGGTTTGAACGCCAGCAGCGCCGATTAACAAGCGTTAAGCAAGTTCGTTCTGTATTTTAACCTCTTTTGAAGCGAGCCTGCAAGTTAGTGAGTTCCGAACTCGAAGTCATCCTTCAGATAGAAGTAATAGCAAGAAAACTGAGTTAGATTTATCAACAATAGCAAGTCTAAGAAGAGTAACTTATCTCAGAATTTTACTTTCAGAAAAAGCAGATAAGTGTATTTTACTGCCACCTAGCAGTTGCTTTATTTTGAAAAATGAATGAGGCGCTTGCTGTCAATATATTCTCTCAGCTTGGCGCTAGCAATTAGCCACTCGGTGATGCTTGCTAAGTGCCGATGAGAACTAGCTTGTCTTGACAAATTCCCGATACTAATTATGTCTCCTCTAGCCAACTCAGTCAACAGTAAATATAAGAATAAAGGTCGAGCGTGGGAGATACGATTTACCTCTATAGATACAGCGCGATCGCTCTCTCAACTCGCCCCGCCACCTGCGGTACGAACTAAGTTATCAAACGCTGCGGCTTTAAGCGAACCAGATTTAGTTTGCCTGTCGCATTTGCGGTGGAATTTTGTATACCAACGTCCCCAGCACCTGCTGAGTCGCAGCGCTAAAAACCGCCGGGTATTCTTTGTGGAAGAACCGATATTTTGCTCCGGTACTGATTGGTGGCTTGATGTCAGCATTCATGAAAGCGGAGTGTGGGTAATAGTGCCTCATCTCAGTGAAGGGATTAGCGAAGAAACAGCACAAACGGCGCAGCAAGCCATGCTTGATGACCTGTTTCAAGCAACTGAAATTCACCAGTACATTCTGTGGTACTACACTCCGATGGCTGTAAGTTTCACCAACCAATTAAAGCCTCTGGCCGTAATCTACGACTGCATGGACGAACTGTCAGCATTCCACGGCGCTCATCCCGCTTTAAAAGCCAATGAAAGCCAACTTTTAAAGCGCGCTGATGTAGTATTTACGGGCGGACAAAGCCTTTACCAAGCGAAACAAAACCAGCACCCAAACATTCATGCTTTTCCCAGCAGCATCGAAAAAGAACACTTTGCAACAGCAAGAAATCTTGCAGAAGAACCGGCAGACCAAAAAGATATTCCTCACCCGCGTTTGGGATTTTTTGGTGTCATAGACGAACGCATGGATATCGAACTGCTGCGCGGCATTGCTGAAGCGAAACCGGACTGGCATTTGGTTATCATCGGCCCTGTCGTAAAAATCGATCCTGCAATTCTACCTGCTTGCCCGAACATTCACTATCTCGGCAGCAAATCCTATCAAGAATTGCCTGCGTATATTGGTGGATGGGATATAGCAATGCTACCGTTTGCAATTAACGAATCGACTAAATTTATCAGTCCGACAAAAACTCCCGAATACCTCGCAGCAGGCAAACCAGTAATTTCAACTCCCATCGGCGACGTGGTGAAACCTTACGGAGAAAATGGCTTAGTTCGGATTGCTAGCAGCGTTGCCGAATTTGTTGCTTGTGCTGAAGAAATCATGAATGAAAGTGCGGTCGATCGCGCCAATTGGCTCAGCAAAGTTGATGCTTTTTTAGCAGACAATTCCTGGGACAGAACTTGGCAAGAAATGCAGGATTTAATCGCAAGTGCGATCGCCAACAAAAAGCAAAAATCCGAAGTCATTAGTTAGAAAGAAGAAGGAAGAAGGAAGAGGGAAGAAGGAAGAAGGAAGAGGAAAACTATCAACTGTCAACTCTCAACTTAAAACTCTCAACTCAAAACTCAAAACTCAAAACTCAAAACTCCTAAATAACTATCAGAGGTGTTCTAATGTTTGATTATCTAATTGTCGGAGCCGGATTTGCAGGCAGCGTCATCGCCGAACGCTTAGCCAGCCAAGCGGGAAAAAAAGTTTTAATAATCGATACCCGCAACCACATCGGCGGCAACGCCTACGATTGTTACGACAACCACGGCATCCTGATTCACAAATACGGTCCCCACATTTTTCACACCAATTCCCGCCAAGTTTTCGAGTACCTTTCGCAGTTCACCGAATGGCGACCCTACGAACATCGCGTCTTAGCCAGCGTTGACGGTCAACTATTACCAATTCCCATCAATCTCAACACCGTAAACAAACTTTACGGACTGAATCTTACCTCCTTTGAAGTAGAAGATTTCTTCGCCAAAGTTGCCGAACCGATGAACTACATCCGCACTTCCGAAGATGTAGTTGTCAGCAAAGTGGGTCGCGAACTTTACGAGAAATTCTTCCGCAATTACACTCGGAAACAGTGGGGAATGGACCCTTCGGAACTCGACAAATCAGTGATTGCCCGCGTACCCACCCGCACCAATCGGGACGATCGCTATTTTACCGATACCTATCAAGCAATGCCCCTGCACGGCTACACTCGGATGTTTGAAAAGATGCTTTCCCATCCAAACATTAAGGTAATGCTGAATACAGACTACCGCGAAATTGAAGGTCTTATTCCTTACGGGGAAATGATTTACACCGGGCCGGTAGATGCCTATTTCAATAATTGCTACGGCAAACTTCCCTACCGTTCTTTAGAATTCAAACACGAAACGTTGAACGCAGCCGTACACCAAGCGGCACCAGTTGTAAATTACCCCAACGAGCATTTATATACTCGCTGTACCGAGTTTAAATACCTCACCGGACAAGAACATCAAAAAACAAGCGTTGTCTACGAATACCCGCAAGCTGAAGGAGACCCTTACTACCCAGTTCCGCGACCGGAAAATGCCGAAATTTACAAGAAATACAAGGCTTTAGCTGATGCGACTCTGGGAGTTTATTTTGTAGGCAGGCTGGCAACTTACAGGTATTACAACATGGATCAAGTTGTCGCTCAAGCCCTGACTACATACACTCAAATTGTGGCAAAACCGACGATCGAATTAGTGTCCGATCTTAACGGTTCTACTCCTAATTTAGGCTTGAATAAAGCTGCCGATCGCCCCGTACCGCTAGAAGTTGCATCCGCCAGTAGCAACGGCAAAAGCACCGCTAAATCAGCAACTAAGTAGTTAGTAGAAAAGGTGGTAGGTTTCAGGTTGTAGAAGACGATCGTTTGTAGGACTAAATAGAATACAAACCTCACACCTCACAGCTAACGCCTCACACCTGAAACCTAACACCTAACACCTCAAACCTAACACAAACACCTAAGTTCACATCACAATTGAGGTAAAAATGAGCGTTCTCGTTAAAAAGATTATTTTGTCTCATGAGGTTCTGGAAAGTTCTCAGTTTCCTCATTTTAAGAAAGAGATAGAGCGCTCGATCGCCAGCGGGGGAAAAATTTTGCTGCTCGATTTCTCAAACATCGCTTTTTTGAACAATTCCGAATTAATGGCTGTAGTGGCGATCGTGAAATTAGTCAAAGCTAGCCCTTGCATGTTGTTGATATCTTCGATGAGCGATCGAGTGAGAATGTTATTTGAACTTACGGGACTCGAACAAATATTTCAGTATTTGTCATCTGCGGAAGATCCTGCCCTGCCAAATGAAATAACTGAACCGTTGGGAGGGCGGAAAAATGTTGCCTTTAACAGAGAAGTAACTCAGCCATTGGGAGGATTGCAAAACATTGCCAGCTAAACCAAAATTTACGATCGGGAGTTACAGCGTATTTCAGCTTTTTCGGGGCAATGCAGTGCCTTTCATCATGTCAAATTAAGATTGAATGCTGCATCAATATTGTTGGCAAACCCGACAGTCCGACAGGGAATCAATTCCCTGTCTCATAGCGAAAGTCCTCTCAAAGAGGACTGAAATCGGTAGCATTTTTAGTTACTTTGTTTGACAAGTATCCTGTTTTTAACAGTTGTACTCCCCAGTCGGTTTTAACCGACTTAAGCTATGAGGCAGGGGTTTAAACCCCTGCCGGACTCTGGATTTGACGCCAGATTTTATGACAAGCAATCGATCGAATGCACTTTGAGAAGAAGCGGACACAAGTCTAACTAAAGTTCAGGCTGTTTGAAGCAGAAAATTTTGATGTTTGAGCGATAAATAAGCTTGCCAAAAAATTGTCAAATTCTGGATAATTGCTACTAACCTATAGATATAACTTAGGGTAGATGTGCGGATGAGTTGGTTAGGTAGAGAACTGGAAAATTGCGATATTGAAGAGTCAGCAAATCCTGACAGCAAGGTAACAGTTGAAGGGCGAAAAACTGGTTATCCCCGCCCTCAATTGCGCCGGGGCAATTGGATTTGTCTTAACGGTTTGTGGAGGTTTGCATGCGACGATCGCGGCAAGTGGGTGCAGCCGATCGATATTCCTGAATGGACTCACTCGATCGAAGTGCCCTTCGCCCCAGAATCGGCAAAAAGCGGGATCGGGGACACGAATTTTCACCCTAACTGCTGGTACGATCGCGAGTTTGACGTGCCGCAAGCAGAGGGCCGAGTTTTGCTGCACTTCGGGGCGGTAGACTACCGCGCCCGCGTTTGGGTGAACGGTCAATTCGTCATCGAACACGAAGGGGGTCACACTCCTTTCACCGCTGACATTACAGCAGTTGTGAACCCCACCGGGCCGCAGCGGGTGACAGTCTGGGCCCAAGATGACCCGCAAGATTTGGCCAAGCCCCGCGGCAAGCAAGATTGGCAAGTGGAACCCCACAGCATCTGGTATCCGCGCACCACGGGCATTTGGCAGACGGTGTGGGTAGAATTGGTGCCGCACACTTATATCGCTCGCATCCGGTGGACTCCGCAGTTTGAACGCTGGGAAATCGGCTTTGAGGCGTTTGTTGCGGGCGATCGCACTTCGGGAATTCAGATTAAAGTTAAACTGTCGATCGGCTGTTTGCTGCTGGTCAACGACACCTACGAAGTCATCAACGGCGAAATCCACCGCCGCATTGCGCTGTCCGATCCGGGTATCGATGACTACCGCAACGAACTGCTGTGGAGTCCCGAAAAACCTACATTAATCAACGCTCAAGTGCAGTTGTGGGCCGACGGCAAACTGCTCGACGAGGTAAAATCTTATACCGCCATGCGGACGGTCAGCATCCAGCGCGATCGGTTCATGCTGAACGGCCGCCCCTACTATTTGCGGCTGGTACTCGACCAAGGCTACTGGCCCGACACGCTAATGACCGCCCCCTCCGACGAAGCATTGCGCCGCGATGTCGAATTAGTCAAAGCAATGGGCTTCAACGGCGTCCGCAAACACCAAAAAATCGAAGACCCCCGATTTTTGTACTGGGCCGACACCCTCGGCTTGCTAGTTTGGGAAGAAATGCCCAGCGCCTACCGCTTCACTCCCAAAGCCGTCGAACGGCTGACGCGGGAATGGACCGAAGTAATCGATCGCGACGCCAGCCACCCCTGCATCGTCGTCTGGGTGCCCTTCAACGAATCCTGGGGAGTGCCGAATTTAGTCGAAGCCCAAGCCCACCGCAACTACGTACAAGCCCTTTATTTCCTCACCAAAACCCTCGATCCGACTCGCCCGGTAATCGGCAACGACGGCTGGGAAAGTACGGATACCGACATCCTCGCCATCCACGACTACGACAACAACCCGCACACATTGGCAAAACGCTACGGGCCCGAAGTCCAACTCAGCGATTTGTTCGATCGCGGGCGTCCCGGCGGGCGAGTCCTCACCCTCGACGGCCACCCCCACCAAGGGCAGCCGGTAATGCTGACGGAATTCGGCGGTATCGCCTGCGCCGGCCGCGAAAACCCGGATTTCCACAGGACTTGGGGCTACGCGCGCGCCGACGACTCTTTGGAATTCCAACAGCGTTACAGCGCGCTGCTTGCAGTAGTAAATCGAGTGGAAATGTTCAGCGGATTTTGCTACACGCAGTTGACCGATACTTTCCAGGAAGCTAACGGTTTGCTGTATGCCGATCGCACTCCAAAATTTCCCATAGAGGCGATCGCGGCTGCAACTCTCGGTTGGGATATTCCTGAAGAAATAGCACAGCCAGCAATGAGTCATTAGTCATCAGTCATTAGTTATTAGTCATTAGTCATTAGTCATTAGTCATTAGTCATTAGATATAGCCGAGTTTTACTAACATCGAGCACCGCGATTGATAATCCTGTAGGGGCGGGTTTTTCAACAATCTCCAATAATAATAGATCGTCTCAAAAACCCGCCCCCACCCCGCCAACAATCCTCAATTGACATGGCTGCAATATCTCAGGGGAAAAGCATTCGATTCGATCGGTTGCGTCAAGTCCGGGAAAAAGCATTCGATCGGTTGCGTGAGGGCCGGGGCGAAGCATTCGGACATAAAGCCTGAAACTTATTGCAGAAATTGTCGCCCGAATGCTTCTCCCCTACAAGTATGCTCGATCGATGCTACCGAACAAGATATTAACTGTTAACTGTCAACTGTCAACTGTCAACTGTCAACTATTTAATGATGTTTCAAAGTTTTTTCATGGGCGGTTTTGAGTGCTCTACCCACAAATTGCGATCGGGAAAACGCCTCGATGTAACAGCCGCCACCGGCCACGAATTTTTCCAGCGCCCTGCCAATAATTCGCGCCGCCCGCGATATGAAAATGCAGGTAATTTGGGATTTGTTTCACTACGGCTGGCCGGACGATATTGATATTTTCAGTACCGAATTCGTGTCCAGATTTGCAAAAATGGTGCGCGCTTTTATGCAGGTGCTAATTGCAGAAACCGACCAAATACCTTTCGTAACTCCTGTCAATGAAATTTCATTTATTGCCTGGGCGGGCGGCGATGTTGCTTACATCAATCCCTTTGCAAAAGGGCGGGGAGACGAACTGAAAATTCAGTTAATTAAAGCTGCGATCGCGGCTATAGAAGCAGTTTGGGAAGTCGAACCCCGCACCCGCATCGTGCAAATCGATCCGGTAATTAATATTATTGCCGATCCTGACAAACCGGAGGATAAAGACGCGGCGGAAGGTTATCGCTTATCTCAATATCAAGCTTGGGATATGTTGGCGGGACGTTTTCGCCCGGAACTCGGCGGGCAGGAAAAATATCTCGATATTATTGGGGTGAATTATTACGATCGCAATCAGTGGATTCACAATGAAGACCCGATGAAATACACCGATCCGCTGTACCGCCCGTTTCGCGAAATGCTGCAAGAAGTGTTCGATCGCTACCAGCAGCCGTTATTCATAGCAGAAACGGGTACGGAAGATGATTTGAGACCTGTGTGGTTTAATTATGTTTGCAGCGAAGTTTTGGCGGCGATTAAAGCTGGAGTTCCTGTTGGGGGAGTGTGTTTGTATCCGATCGTGAACCATCCGGGTTGGGATGACGATCGGCACTGTTACAACGGTCTTTGGGATTATTGCGACGATAAGGGCGATCGGGAAATTTATCAGCCTTTGGCGGATGAATTGCAGTTTCAACGGCAGCAGATTGAACCGTTGTTGAAACCGCAGGATGGATAACTGATTCTGTAGGGTGCGCAATGCCAGCCCTGTTACCGTCGAAAATTCTGACTCGATAACCTGGTAATATAGGAGTCGTAGCACCTCCTACCAGCTCCATTAAAGCAGCCATTTCTATTGATGTTTCTCTCAACAAAGCAGCACTAACTGGATCGAGACAATTATACCCACTGCCTGTCGCAGCCAACGGCAACGGTCGCACCGTATCAGTCTCATCGTTGGGATGAGGAGGTTGTTTGCGGTGCTACCGTTGCCGTTAAGAATTAACGCAAAATAGCCGTTTCTGGGAGCACCTTGACAGGGCTGGCAGTGCGCACCTTACATCGGAACCTATCGCGATCGGGGTTTTTCTGCCGCGAGCGGGGACGCTCGCAGTGCACAACCTTGATAAAATCTAAAATCTAAAATCTAAAATCGATCGCATGGTTCGTATTGCTGTTATTGGTTGCGGGATTATTGGGGCGTCTATCGCTTTTGAATTAAGTCGGTTCCCAGAACTAAAAGTTACTGTTTTTGACAAGCAACAACCGGCTCAATCTTGTACGGGTGCCGCTCTCGGTGTTTTAATGGGAATTATCAGCAGCAAAATTAAGGGCAGAAATTGGTATTTGAGGGAAAGAAGTTTGCGGGATTACGAAACTTTGATTCCTGAGTTGGAATCTATTACGGGGCGCAAAATTCCTTTTAACAAACAGGGAATTTTGATGCTGTTTTCGGAGGGTGAGGATTTAAGCAAGTGGGAAAATCTGGCAGCAGTTCGCAAATCTCAGGGTTGGCAGTTGGAAATGTGGGATGTGAAACGGGCGGGCGATCGCTGTCCTTATTTGTATTTAAATGATAATATAATTGCTGCTGTTTATTCACCTCAAGACAGGCAAATCGATCCGACTGCTTTAACTTTGGCTTTGGTTGATGCTGCTGGGAAAAATGGGGTTGATTTTGAGTTTGGGGCGGCGGTTAATATTTTGCATGAAGGAACTGCAGAGGCGCAGGGGACGCAGAGTGTAGGGGCGGTGCCCCCGTGCCCGCCCGCAAAGCAAGTTAGCCAGCTAACAGGTTTGTGTCGGGTGGAAACAAGTTCGGGGAGTTGGGATTTCGATCGATTAATTGTGGCGGCTGGTTTGGATTCTGGTGGTTTGACTGCATCTTTGAATCGCTCGATCGATATTCGTCCGGTGTTGGGACAAGCGGTGCATTTGCGTTTGCCAAATCCTTTGGGAAATGCCGATTTTGCTCCGGTAATTACTTGCGATGACGTTCACATCGTGCCTTTGGGAAATCGAGAATGTTGGGTGGGGGCGACGGTTGAATTTCCCGAAAATAATGGGGAAATTGTGCCGGATGGCGATCTATTATGCGAGGTAATGGCAAGGGCGATCGCGCTTTGTCCGGCTTTGGCGGAAGCTGAAATTGTCAAGCAATGGTCGGGTTTGCGCCCGCGGCCGGAAGGGCGACCTGCTCCGATTATCGATCGACTTTCGGGTAACAGTAACGTGCTGGTTGCTAGCGGTCACTATCGCAACGGTGTTCTGCTCGCTCCGGCTACCGCTCGATCGATCCGAGAGATGATTTTGCAATAATTAAGAAATGTTAATAGAATAGAGCGAGTCTTCTATTTATTCGAGCGCATCCGGTCAATTACGGGCGATCTATCGGGTTTGTAGTGCGAGCGTCCCCACTCGCGTGTCCAGGGTCAGTATTTGAGTTAATTAGGACTAAAGTCCCCACTACAAACCAGAAGGACTTAAGTCCTTACGACGAACCTATATAGCGATCGCTACAATTTATTTGGTAAATCCGCAATCATCAATTTAAGTTCCGGTTCGTTAACTCGCTTAATTGCCTTGGGAATACTTACCCACTGGCGCTTTCTCTTGTTAGCTTCCGGCCAGTTTTCCAGCACGGTTTGTACTTTGAGTAAAAAGACTTCTACCTGACAAGTACAGCCTGATTTGTAGTATTCGTAAATGCCGATTGGCTCAGAGCTAACTGTACCCAACAAACCTGCTTCTTCCCAAGCTTCTTTTGCTGCGGAATGTGAGGAAGTCATGTCAGGCTCAATTAATCCTTTGGGAATCACCCAGCGCTTGCTAGCCGAAGAAGTAACTAACATTACTTCTATTTCTCCGTTGTTAATCCGGTAAGGAATTACCCCCGATTGCTCTACCAATAAAGCAGTTCTTAGATTCATGAGCTGTTAATTGTATCTGGGTGCAAAAGCTGCTCCAATTTCGCTAACAATTGGAGAATCAATTCTACCGATGCACCTGAATTCGATATAATCCCAGCCGAGACAACAAGACAGCAGGGAAGCAAAATCAAAAAGATTTTACTTGCCAGATAATAGCAAATCTAGATCCAGTGCAGGTTAAAACTTACATTATTTTAACAAGCGATCGCCCTTGGCGGCTAATTCTATATAAAAGATGTTTGGCGAAACCCGCAATGACCAATTTAGGAGGGGCAATATCCCACAGGTTAGTGTTAACTTCCGATCGAAAGTAGTAACGGACTGTTGTTTAACAATTAGGCTTAGATCCCCCCTAGCCCCCCTTAAGAAGGGGGGGACCGGAAGCATCAGAGTCTTCGCAACTATAATGCGATATCTCAACCGCTCAAAAGTCCCCCTTCTTAAGGGGGATTTAGGGGGATCGAAACTCGGAAACAAGAGGGGAATCAGGTGCACTCAAAGTCCCCCTTTTTAAGGGGGATTTAGGGGGATCTCAACTCCTTTTTGCGTAAATACTATTAATCTTGCTTCGCCTTAGCCTCCAAATTTTCCAAACGGCTTCTCAAATCTTGATTCTCTTTTTTCACCTCGTCCAATTCCTCCCGCAACTGCTTCACGGCTGCATCGGAACCGACATTTTTCTGCACTCTTTGTACTGCTTCGTCAGCCATGCGGCGGACGCGCCCGTCGGGAGTTTGATTGGCTAAAGAACGCAAAATCCGAATCGCTTTGCGAGTTTCCATTTGACCCAATGCTGCAACTACAGATACTTGAGTCAAGAAAAATGTCTCTTTCGCCAACTCTGCCAATCGCTGCAAAATCCGTTCTAAATCGATCTTAGCTTGACCTGTAGAAACTGTTCCTAAAGCGCGAATTGCAGCCAATCGCAAAGCTTGCGGAGTACCGACGGCAGTGTATTTTAAAATCAGATTCAGCGCATCTTCAGAAGTTTTCATTTGTGCCAAACCGGAAATTGCTCCCGATCGCACTACTTCGTTCCATCCCTGACGCTCTTTCAACACCGATTTTAACTCTTTAATTGCGTGTTCTTCCGTCGGTTTTTCGTCAGTATTAACTGCTGCAATTGAGCCGATCGCAGTTGCTGCTGCCGCTTCTACATAATAGCTGGAATCGCCTTTCTCGACGATCGATTTCAGCGCTTTATAACTCTCGTGATTTTTGACTTTACCCAAAGCATTCACGACAGCACGGCGAACGCGAGCATCTCGATCTTTCAAGCCATTTACTAAACCTTCAAAGGCTTGGTCGAGTTTAATATCTGCTAACTCGGCTGCTATTTCAAACCGCACGCCCCAAAAATGCTCTGTTTTCATAGCTTCTGACAGCGTTTTCACTACTTCCAATCCGCCTTTTTTCGCTAAAGCTTTCGCAGCATAAATGCGGGAAACGGGGTCTGGATCGAATTGCAATTGAGCTTTTAGTTCGGCAACTGGATACTCTAAAGCTACTGTTTTTAAGTAATTGTTACCGACATCGAAACTGATAAATGCGGGCTTTTGTTCGAGGGGAAAGTAGAAACTTTGCTCGCGTTCGTAGACTCGCACGGTGAAAGTTTTGATGTTGGCGGAACTGTCACCGCTTTCTGTTTGTTCCGGTTTGTAACCGAAGCCGATCGGAATTTTTAGATCGAAAACATCTTTTTTGTTTCCGTTGCCATTTTTGCTGTCTTTTACCTGAGTTTGGGTGACGGTAACTTTAGCTAATTTGCTGTCGCCGTCCCAGGAATAACTAACTTTATAATCTGGATGTCCGCCTCGATAAACATATTGGTCGAACAGGAACATCAAATTGCGACCGGTGGCTTTTTCGATCGCTCTCAGCAAATCGATGGTTTCTACGGTTTTGTGAGCGTTATCATTCACGAAAGTGTGAATTGCTTTGTAAAATAATTCATCGCCCAATTCGGCGCGAATCATGTGATAAACGCAAGCACCTTTTTCGTACAAATGGCGATCGTACAGTTCGATCGCTTCGCGATAAACGTGAGTGACGATCGGGCGGCGGTAGCGAGAACTGTCTTCAGCTAAATAATTGCGGGCTTCGTTTAACAGATAGTAAGCTGCATCTTCTTTGCCGTATTCTTTGTCAGTCCACAGCACCTCGGAATAGGAAGCCATCCCTTCTTTAATCCAAGCGTGAGACCAGTGTTTAATTACTACTAAATCGCCGAACCACTGGTGAGCTAATTCGTGGGCGACTAAGCTTTCTGTACCGCGATTGTCGAGGGCGGCGCGTTCGTCTAGCAAGCACCGATCTGTCAGCAGGGTTGTTGAAGTATTTTCCATGCCGCCGAAGATGAAATCATCGACGCAGACTTGCGCGTATTTGGGAAAAGGGTAAGGATAGCCAAATGCTTGAGAGAAGAATTCAATCATTTGAGGCGTTTTGCCCATGCTGATTTTAGCGTCGGCTTCGCGGCTTTTTTCTACGTAATAAGTAATTGGTTTGCCGTTCCATTCGTCTTTAATTTCAGCAAAATCTCCCACAGCCAACGTCATTAAATAAGTTGGGTGAACTTGTTTTTGATGCCAGTGATAAATTTTTTCGCAGCCGTCGGTTTCCGTGTTAATTAATTCGCCGTTGGAAATCGCAAAAAATTGCTTCGGAACGCGCACTCGAATTTCCGAAGTAGCGAGTTGTCCGGGATAGTCAAAACAGGGAAACCAAAAGCGGGAATCTTCATCTTCGCCTTGAGTCCAAACTTGAGTTGGTTTGTCGGGATAGTGTTTGTCCGGGCCGACAAAATAGAGACCGCGTTGGGGTTTTTCGACCGAGTAGCCGATCTCAATTGTCATTGGTTGATTTGCTGTTGTTGGTTCGTACAAATTCATTTGTAGCAATTCACCGTCACAGTCAAATTGTTGTTCGATTTCGCCAACTTTTACCGATTTAATGTTCAGGTTTACTGCATCTAAGGTTAATTTGTCAATACCGCTGCGGACTGGATTGATGCGGATGCTGCAAGTACCGCGAAAACTTTGTTTGGGAATATCCAGCACTAAGTCTAAGAAAATATGCTCTACTTGACCGGGGCGATCGGGGTTGTAGTGAGGTCTGGCACCGGGCATCTCAAAGGATTTGTGACCGTTTTCAGAGTCAAAGTAAATATGTGACATTGCGATGGTGAAGTTGTGAATCGATGCGGTTACGGCTGGGGGTTTTAGCGACTGCTCAACGGCCAGCTTATTCTAGGTTAGCGCGTCTCAATTGCTGTTGTCGCTAGTTTTAATTAAAAATTGGCATGATTTAGGCATTAACAGCCCGATCGCCCTTTTTTATCTATGGTCTCAAATCTCAAATGCAAGATGGTATAATTGCTGGGGCAGACAACCGGATTCTTTGGCTACAATATCAGCAGGGCTCATGAATGCGATCGAATGCGATCGCCCGCCCGCTATTGAAATTGAGAGGGAAAGCTGCATGACATCTACAGTATCAGTTTCCAATCCAACAGTTTCCAATTCGATCGAGTCCTGCCTCGGTCGCGAAGCCGAAGATTTGCTCAGCTATCAAGCAAAGGTTTCTCAAGATTTGTTGCACCTGCCCGGCCCGGATTGGGTCGATCGAATTTTCGCTCAAACCGATCGATCGCCCCAAGTCCTGCGCTCTCTTCAACAACTTTATTCTAGCGGACGCTTGGCAAATACCGGCTATTTATCAATCCTGCCTGTAGACCAAGGAATCGAACACTCGGCAGCCGCTTCTTTCGCACCGAATCCCATCTATTTTGACAGCGAAAACATCATCAAACTCGCCCTTGCCGCTGGTTGCAATGCCGTCGCAACAACGCTGGGAGTTTTAGGTAGCATGTCTCGCAAATACGCGCACAAAATACCTTTCATTGTCAAACTCAATCACAATGAATTGCTAACTTATCCCAATCAATTCGATCAGATAATGTTTGCTTCCGTCGAACAAGCTTGGAATTTGGGAGCAGTTGCAGTGGGAGCAACAATTTATTTTGGTTCCCCGGAATCGACGAGACAAATTCAAGAAGTCAGTCAAGCTTTCGCTCACGCCCACGAGTACGGCATGGCAACAATTTTATGGTGCTACCTCCGCAACGATATCTTCAAACAAGACGAAGATTATCACATTTCGGCAGATTTAACCGGGCAAGCAAATCACTTGGGAGTGACGATCGAAGCTGACATTATCAAACAGAAATTGCCCGAAGTAAACAACGGTTACGGTGCAGTTGCTAAAGCTAGCGGCAAGAGTTACGGCAAAACCGACAGTCGGGTATATTCTGAATTAACGAGCGATCACCCGATCGACCTAACTCGCTATCAAGTTCTCAACTGTTATGCGGGCAGGATTGGTTTAATTAACTCGGGCGGCGCATCGGGAAAAAGCGATTTTGCCGAAGCAATTCGCACCGCAGTAATTAACAAACGGGCGGGCGGTTGCGGCTTAATTTCCGGCCGCAAAACTTTTCAGCGTCCCTTTGAAGAAGGTGTAAAATTGTTCCACGCAATTCAAGACGTTTATTTGTCTAGTGAAATTACGATCGCCTGAACTAAACGTAACGTAAGGTGCGCGGTGCGCACCACACCTCAAAACTAAAAGGAAACCTAAGGTGCGCGGTGCGCATCAAACCTCAAAACTAAAGGGAGGGGTAATATCAAATCCAGTAGCAGCAGCAATGATGAATTTCTCTCCGATTACTCCGCGATCTCTGCGGTTCGATCGCGCCAATAAAACCGCAATTAATATAACATTGTTTAACGTCAGGTGCGTACTGCGCACCAACCCTCCAAATCAAGGGTGCGCAGTGCGCACCTTACCTAATAATAAAAAAATGCCTCACAGCCTGATTTTAAACCTGCTATCAGTTGCGCCAATTCCCGCTCAATTTTTAACGGGACGGCACCTCCACGCCTTATTTTTAAAATTAGTGCAGGCCGTAGATCCAGATTTGAGCGCGTACCTGCACGATCGAGCCACTGAAAAAGCTTTCACTTTAAGCCCTTTTCAACTAAATAGAAAAGATCCCGATCGAATCAGCATCCAACAGCAACAAAAGAGAGTTTGGCCTTCTACGGGCCGCACAACTTCCCAAGCCATACAGTGGGAGTACAAACAGGCAATTCGGGAAAATACGCCGATTTGGTGGCGCATTTCTCTACTCGATGACAGTTCGTTCGATCGGCTAACTCAACTTTGGCAACAACTCAATTTCGATCGTCCTTGGCATCTCGGCCCGACAGACATATACATTACTAATATTTTAACAGAGCCCCAGCCCGATCGACCTTGGGTAGATTATTGTACTTACACCGAATTGTTCGATCGAGCTTCCGAAACACAGAGGCAAATATCTTTGATTTTCTGCACTCCTACTAATTTTCGGCAAGGCATTTACGATAGTGCCATGCCGACTAGAGAAAGTGTTTTTAGCAGTTTGGCAAATCGCTGGAACAAGTTTAGCACCAGGACGATCGAACCTAATTTTACCGAATCTATTTTCCCCAGTTTCTTTGAGATCCGCACCGAAGTAAGTACAGATTCTCGCAGTAAATTTATTGGCTGCGTCGGCGAAATCGGCTATCGAATTATGGGCGATGTAGGTGCTGATACTATCAAACAAATTAACGCTTTAGCAGATTTTGCACTTTACAGCGGAGTCGGGCGCAAGACGCCGATGGGAATGGGAATGACGCGCCGAATTAAAACTTAATCTAAACCTTCTTGGACTTTGGACAAATGCGAATTGCGCGCGAGTTTGAACATCATCGGTACACTATAGATATTTGTCTATTAGTGTACCGCTTTGTCTATCTATTCGCTACCTAGGTACTAGCTCTCAACGATCGACTATCTACTCTCATCAATTTCTGGATTTTCGATCGGCCACTCCGGCAATTTTAAAGGCAAAACACTGCCCGCATCTGTTGCTCCTGGTTCGGAATTTTGGAAATTTAACGGATTTGCTTTATTTGCAAGGTCGTTGTTTCCATCGAGCGACAGTGGCTTAACCTCAGAGCCAGAAGCATTTGGAGCTGTCGGTTCGCCGGGAATCGGACCGAGCCAGGACATTCTACTGGGTACGGGCTTGCGGGTTGGCTGAAAACTTTGCAACACTTCAGACAGTTGGAGCCCGTCGAGAGAGACAAACTTAGACTCCCGCAATTTGTGCCACACCGATCGAGACATCAGCAAACTGTGGGACTGGCGCACGGCACCAAATTGCTCTAAATAAGCTTCCCGTTCCGGCTGGTAGTCGGCCGAAACCAGTTGCAGGCTTTGCTGCGGGAAATCTTGAACCAAACGAGCCATCTGAGACAGCAGTTCTGGGTACAGCCAAGTGTAGGCAGGATGTACCGTCAACTGAGCGACGTGGGGCCCTTGGCCGTTGCGGGATAGCTGGACTTGAAAATAGCCGATCGCGGCTTTGCGCTGCGGCTCGAATACGTAACCGCTGACTACTTCAATTTTCCTCAACCACTGTCCGACACCTTCCATCAAAGCAGCGAAAAAACTGGTTTTGAAATCTTGGATGTGGCGATCGAATACTTGGCGTACCAAGGGAGGCATGGACGCAGTATCCAATTGGTAGAGCAACTGAGCGTCTGCGTTGCTCACTGGCAGCAGGTTGGGCAGGTCCGGCGTCGCTGAAGCCATTTCCTGCAAGCGTTCCGGGGCGATCGACCAGTAAGTAATTTGGGCCAAAGGCTGAAACCCGTTTTGGCGGTACAAAGCCAGCGCCGATTTGTCGTTGACATTCACCTCCAACAGCCAAGTCCGCGCCTCCAACACTGCCTCAAAGCAGTGGCGCAACAGCATCGAACCGATACCTTTGCTGCGGGCTTCCGCATCTACTGCCACGCGATCGATCCGCCAAGTGCTGCGGGTGCGGTTGAAAGGGGAAATCTGGATCGCGCCCTTAACTTTGCCTTCTGCTTCGGCAACGTGAGCTCGGAAAAAGTATTGACACGGGTTGGGAAACAAGCTAAAAACCTTCAACAGTCCGTACCAACGGCGTACCTGCTGCAATTTGCGACCGATCGCGATGTCGCAGCTTGCCCCTTCGATGTTTTCTGGTGCCTCGACTGTTTCCGCGCACAATTGTTCGATCGCTTCAATATCGCGGTACTGAAACGGGCGGATTGCTACCTGGTTTTGATTTTGGGAGGAAGATGAATTCATGTGACGCAAGTGAGAGCAGGAACAAAGGATGTTGTGAGTTTTAAGGGCAGTGCCAGCCCGCCCAAAAGTTATGATTTTTTAGTTGCAGAAGAGGGTTTAACCTAAAAATTGGTTGTAATATCATGTCCGATCGATTGAGGGCGATAACATCGGTTCGTAGTGCGGACTTTAGTCCGCTCCATTTTGCGGACTAAAGTCCACACTACAAACTGCGGCAATGACAAAACCGCGCAGCGTTGCGAGCAAAGCGTGGCACTCTCAAAACTCCAAACTTTTATTTTTCTGGTAGAGGTCGAATTACAACTACCGGCGTCCGTTCGTCAGCGTTGCCTGCGGGGTTACTGCGCAAGGCTTGCTCTAAAAATGTTACCGATAGATCCGAGGTTGCTGCTAATATTTTAACTGCTTTCAAGTCGTTGGCGTCTACGATCGCAGCCGACGGCAAAGTCCCGGTAACGTCATCGATCAATCTGGCTTGTTCTCCTGCTAGTTGGTAAAAAACTCCCGGTTTGCCGAATACTTTTGCTACAGCGCCGATCGCAAATGCCGCCACAACCCGCCACGGGCCGACTACATCCACTAATGTCTGCATCCCGCAAGCTGTCGCTAAACTCGATGTCGGCAAGAAAAACAAGCAAACTCGCTTCGCAGCCCATCCGGGTTTCACTTCGCTGGGATGGCGGTAGCGCCCCTGCATCAAAGCTAGGGGAGTTTCTGCGAGGGCGACAATATCGCCTTTTTGGGCGCGGGGCAGCACGTAACGCTTGACAATTGCGATCGGATCGTCTAGTTCCGTCAAAATGTGGGTCCGAATTGGCAAGACTTCTGCTACTCCGACATTGCGGGCTGTCGGTACGGTGTCCGGGCTGGGAAATTGCAGCGGCACAACGACGTTGCGGACTTTGGGGATGCGCCCGCTAGGACCGTAGGTGATGTAATGTACTTGCACCCAAGCTGACTGCAATTTGGTTAAATCTTGCCCTTGAATGTCGATAGAGACTTTGATTTTCGTAGTTTTTTGGGCTTTAACAATATAACCGAACCAGTAATCGTCGGGTCTGGCTGTTGCGTCTTTGTGGCAAGGAATTACTTTTGTTTGAGAGGTAATGCCATCCAAACTTCCGTCTGACAGCAGTTTCACCTCTGCCCGCACCTGGGGCAACATCACCTCGAACCGCTGTGTCAGGTTGCGAAATTCCATTTCCCCAATTAAAAGATAGCGGTTGGGTTCGTTGATGGCTAAGTGCCATTCTCCGGCTGTCAGTTCTAGTTTGTTTGCATTCCCTCTCCGGCGATAGTTCAACTCTAAGCCCAATCCGCCCAATGCTAGCAGCGCACCGACTGCTGCGACTCCTGTTGTTAAAGTCTCGATCACTGAAATCACCGCCAATAATATTTTGTGTTTACTTTAGTCGATTTCTGGTACTTCGATCGCCCTTCCGGCAGTATTTCGATTTACGGGGTTTGTTACGGACGGAGCGAAGCGGAGGGGATCGAACTTAGTCTTATAATTATGCCAAATGCGCGATCGTCCGCTGGCTGTGGGGTTGCGGATTGGTAAGGGCGATCGGGCTTTAACAACAATAACTAAATGTTCAAATTTGCACAAATCCCTGCAACCGATTTCATTGGCAGATAAAGTTGCATCGGGTGTTGTTTGAACTTTTCAAAACCATATTTTTGATAGAAGTTAGAGGCTGGCAGATCCAAAGCTTCTACAATTACAGCCTCCAGATGCAACTTGTGCAGTTGCCAATAGTGCTTTTGTGAGAGCATCTATTAACATTAATTCACCCAAATGCTGACCTTGGCGAATGCGATCGACTGCCAAACGACCGAGTAATGTAGCAGGAAGCAGCGGATAGCGGGGTAATTTTTTTGCAAAAGATTCACTCAAATCAGCAGGTTCAACGGTATAGGAAGAAAGCGTATAGTAGCCAATGACATCAGTGCTGGGAGAGTCCACTAAAACGAATACGATCGCGACTTTATTTTTCAGATCCTGAGAGGCTTGTTTGCGAATGTAGTTATCCAAACTATTTTGACCGCAACAGAAAATATCTCTGCGGTGCCTGCTGCTATCTAGAAGTTCAATTGTCAGTACCATCGCGCATCACTTGTTTGTAGCGCAAAGCTGCTGCTTTGAGAGCTTGATTCGGTTGGGTTGGATTCAAGAGGGCATTCACAAAAGCCTCGCTATCCTCAAGGTCAAGTTTCAGTATTTGGTGCTGTTCGATAACTTTGCAAGCGACTGCTTGAACGCTGGCGATGACGAAATCTGTTAAAGTACGTCCTTCCAAGTCAGCAGCTTTTTGCCAAAGGGCCTTAATCTCTGGACTGATGCGAGCCTCTAATCGGGCGGATGGTTCCGATTTAATGGTTTTATTCATAGAAAATACAATTTATTTCATCTATCTATTATATACGCCTTTTGGGTGTATGTCACGATCGTGCGTTAGGGAGCGATCGAATTTAACTTGATGCTGAAATCACCGCCAATAATATTTTGTGTTTACTTTAGTCGATTTCTGCTACTTCGATCGCCCCTCCGGCAGTATTTCGATTTATGGGGTTTGTTACGGACAAAGCGAAGCGGAGGGGATCGAATTTAGTGAGTCGAGCGCCTATACAAATAATTTTTCCTGCTTCCGAAACTGGCACCCGCGTATTGACTGCCAATCGGTAGAAGTGATGGAAGCGCGATCGATCCTCCTGCCGCCGTGTTAGGAAAGTTTGCTTAGCGAATGCTGACAAATCCCGCCTTTTGAATCATTTCCTGACCCTGTTCTGTTAGCAATAAATTGGCGTAAGCTTCTCCAGCTTGCTGGTCAATTTGATTGTTCTTTTTGACAACTACAAACAACCTGCGAGTCAAGGGATATTCACCAGTCAAAAAAGCTTGTGTATTCGCTTCATTACGTCTAGATGGACACTCAGAAAGCGGCACGAATGGCTGCTTGTAAGGTGTAATAAATTGATTTGAGTTTCGACCGAGTGGCAATGTTTTAACTTGACACTGCGATACCAATATGGGAGCAGAAGCTTCAAACATTCCTGCTGGATCTTCGGCAACTTTACGAATAGCTTCGGTGGGTGTGGGTACTATTTCAAGATTCTCCCCCTCGTCACCTTGTACGGCGTAACGCTTGATTCTCAGATTTGGACCACCTAGTTGATTCCAGTTGGTAATTTTGCCTGCATAAATATCCTCCCGTTGTTGCATGGTTATCCCAGGAATATTTAAGCTTGGGTGAACGGCAATTGCCCTACCATCAATTGCTACTGGAATTTCTACTAAAGTAAAACCTCGTTGTTTCGCTTGTTCGTATTCTCGATCTTCAATGGGACGAGAAGCATGAGCAAAAGACAATTGATTGTCTAATAACATGCGAATGCCAGAACCAGTACTAGGCGTAGCCTGATTGGGGTGAGTGTATCGCAGGCGAAATTGAGGCCAAACGGTTTGAATTTTTGGATCTAAATCGCGTCGAATTGTGGCCCAAGTCGTGCTACCGCCATAACTAAAGAGTCCGTTTGGGACGTTTTTGACTTGAGTAAAAGTTTGACTATTAGATCGATCGGTTCGATCGGTTAAAATCTCTATTTTGGAAGCTGAATTACTGGTAAACCACCACAAAGCCAAACCGATTAAGTTACTGGTAATTATGAATGCAAAAACCAGAAAAGCTGTTTCGTTTTTTTGAGTCATAACTGAATAATTTTGACAAGACTACAAACAACAGGGAAAGTAATTGGTAAATGAGTCGATACCATTTTTTTAAAGATGCGATCGAGATAAATGACAGCCAAACCTTGGTAATTCTACCTTTGAGTTTTTGCATAAGTCTCTCATAACTTTAAAAAAATGGTATTAAGTCGATCGCACTTTCTACCGTATTTTTATTAAATCAGGTGGCTATTTGAGTTCTTGAGTGAGTTCTCATCGACTTCTCATCGACTTTTCATTAGATCCCATATTTATATTTTTTTAAAGCTCCGATAGAGATCGAGGACGACAAGATGTTGTAATCTAGATAAAAAACAGCTAGATACGACTCTTTGCCGTATGTCACGAATCGCTCCTTAACTCGCGATCGAACTTAACTTGATGCTGCGGAGCGGGCGATCGTTTGCTTGTAGTAAGATATTTGAATACACGTACAGTTTTTGATCGAGTTTTATGGGCATTTCTAAAAAAGGCAGCAGGTTAATTAAAGTTAACGATCTTGAATACCGTTGGGTTGTTAAATCAGACGATTATGGTATGTCACTTGTGGTAGAGAGTGCAGAAAATCCCGGACAGAGAATGATAACCTGGCTCGAATACGGTAACATCATTTCCCCTGGATTGGTCAGGAAAGCTATCTTATACGCGATCGATCGAGGTTGGCATCCACAAGAAAAAGGACAGCAGATAGTTTTTCGGCTAGAAGGAATCATCTCAAGAGATAGTAATTGGACTGGAGTACCATCCGAAGATCGAGATAATAGAAATGCCGTAATATCCGAACCGGAAGCAGTGTTGCAACAGGTGTTTCGGGTATCTCAAAATTCGCTGCGCATATCGGCTTGTCCTGTTTGTAAAGTTGATGTTTTGGGTTGCTGGGATCGAACGGAAAAACCCATTAAGCAAGAAATTAAAGGGGTAAAATTCGTTGCACGCGGTGTCTGGGAATGGTGCAGTAACTGTCATACCTTTTACCAACAGCGATCGAAGAAGCAATGAAAGTCAGATTAGTATAGAAGAATGTCGGTATAATCTAACTTAATTAATTTCCTCACTTGTGTTCTCATCCCCCAAGTTAAGTTCCGCCATCACCTGCTGCAAAGAAATATTTTGACTGCGATCGAATTTTGGTTTTGCTGGCTGCTTTGCAATCTTAGCCTCTACTTCTTCTAGCAATAAAATCGGTAATTCAAAAGCTTCTTTGAACCATTGAACCAATTGGAGCAATTCTTCCATCGAGCTACCAATTGCAATGCTAGCAGCTTTTCCGAAATCAATAATTGTGCCATCCTGCTCGTAAAAAACCTCACGAATTGAGTAGCGTCCTTGGCTGTCACAAAATACGCGATAAGTCCAAATCATAGTTTTTCAACCTTCTTTACCTCTAAATAACACAGTATTATTTGGTTTTTTGCCAATTCTTTCAATGCTGACAATCTCCACGAGTTCATCAACGTTGTAAAATACCCGGAACACACCAGTCCGTAATTCCCATTGTGCGATATCTGGTGGAGAACGTCGGAAACGATTGTTGGTTTCTACAGTTGGTTCATAGCTTAATTGGATTTGAATGGCATCGAGGATAATTTTCTGCTCAAATTTCCTGAAATATTGCAAATCCTGGGCAGCAGTCGGCGTAAATTCAATTCCGTACATTCGTGAATTAAGCGATAGACATGGCTAACATAAACTCCAAGATTTTAACCTGCAAGCGATCGAGTTGAGCAGAAGTTGATTTATCTTATTATAGCCTAACCATGCGCTCACCCATACGGCTAAAAGTAGCGCTTTATTTTTAGGGTGCGCAGTGCGCACCTTACGGCTAAAAGTAGTGCTTTATTTTTAGGGTGCGCAGTGCGCACCTTACGGCTAAAAGTAGCAGACCAAACTACATAAGCGCAAATCATGTTCGATCGCGACTGTTTCCGAAATTCCCTGACGCGCTGGTGAAGGTACTAACATAACCTTCAGGTACTGAATTAACCGCTAATTCAGTTTAAAGTTATGGACGAACTACCAGATTTGCAAAAGAGAAAGTTTTTGTCTGCACTGTGTCACGTATCGACTTTTCTGAGTTGGTTAATTGTTCCTGTTGCTGTTCCTATAATAGTTTTGTGCGTTTCTGATGATGAAATAGTTCAGGCAAATGCGAAGGAAGCTATTAACTATTATATCAGTTTTATTTTATTCTACGTTATCAGCGGTGTGCTGGTATTTGGATTGATTGGGATTCCGCTGCTCGTACTGACGGTCGTCGCCGATTACGTGCTGCCAATTATGGCGATCGTCCACTGTTTGACCAATCTCAGCAAACCCTATCGCTACCCGTTTATTTTTCGATTAGTATAGGGCGATCTCTGATGTTTTTTTCCCATTATCAAGGTTTGTAGTGAGGACAAAAGTACTCAAAAATCAGGACTGAATTCCTTACTACAAACAGTTTTTATTCCTGGCGATCGATCGGACGCTCGCACTCTAAATTGTCAACTGTCAACTGTCAATTATCAATTTGCCTGTGAGCCAGTAAGTCATCATATCTCCGCGACCCTTTACAGAAATCGTACCCCTCGCTTCTAACAGGTATCTATCTTTCAAGTAACAATATGTAGTTTCTGTTATCTGAATGCATCCCGGTTTACCGTGAGATTCCATGCGAGAAGCTACGTTGACGGCATCTCCCCACAAGTCATAAATAAACTTTTTGATGCCAATCACTCCAGCAATTACAGGTCCGGTGTTAATACCAATCCGCAGTTGCAATGAATCCCCCAAATCGCTGGGAATTGTTTTCATGTAAGACTGCATTTCTAATGCCATATCTGCGATCGCCCTTGCATGATCTGGCCGGGGAATTGGCAATCCACCTACCACCATGTAAGCATCACCGATGGTTTTGATTTTTTCTAAACCGTACTTTTCTGTCATTTGGTCAAATGCAGAGAAAATTGAATTCAAACCAGAAACTAATTGCATCGGTTCCATTTTGGCAGAAAGGGCAGTAAAACCCACAATGTCAGCAAATAAAATGGTAACTTCTTCAAAATGCTCTGCCGGAGATTCGGAACGTTTTAATCTTTCAGCAATTTCACCGGGCAAGATATTTAACAACAGTTGTTCGGAGCGTTCCTTTTCCTTGCGCAACTCTGCGGTGCGCCTTTCAACTCGGTTTTCTAGCTCTTCATTGGCCAGACGCAAAGCTTCTACAGATTCCTTGAGTTGGTCTGTCATGCTGTTAAAAGAATTTGCCAAGATTGAAATCTCTTTAAGCGCGCTGGGATAAACCTTGTGGTCGAGATTTCCCTTAGCTATCTCTTGGGAAGCTTTAGAAAGCATCTGCAGGGGGCGCACGATCCAACGGGCAGTAAAAAAGCCAATTAGGATCGCTACTCCTAAAGCAATTAAAACCAGTACGATCGTATTATGGGCATTTTCATAGATTTTTCCCATAAAATCACTTTCTGGCGCGACTACAACAATCAGCCAATCAATTCCTTTGCCATCATTGAGGGGTGAAACTTGCACGAATTGCCGCTGGCCGTCGAGCAGGTAATCTACTTGTTGGTTGTTGCGAATCTTGTCAAATCCGCCAAAATGCTGCTGCAGGTATTTGCTCGTTTCCCTGACAACTGGTTCCTCACTTTCAGTAGCGATTACCAGTTTAGTGTTTTCACCTTTGCCAACAGTTAAAGGCTCTTTGGTAGAACTAGAAAGCATGGAACCTTTGCGATCGATAATAAAAGCGCGACCATTTTTACTAACCGATAGATTGGCGAGGAAATTCCGCAAATCCTGGAGCAACACCACATCAGTAGCACAAACTCCAAGAATATTACCAGCGGTGTCATAAATAGGTTCGCTAGCAGTAATTGTCGGCAATCCACTGGCAAAATCTAGATAAACTTCGCTCCAAATTTGCCGTTGTGCTGCGATCGCGGCTTTGTACCAAGGGCGTTTGCGGGGGTCGTAGGGTCTGAGTTTTTCTAATAGTTGCTGTCGGTTTCCCCGACTATCCATTGCATAAAAATAAAAGTTGTAGTTAGATTCCTGATTGCTGACTGACATCGCAATCGTTGAAGAGCCTTGAAAAAACAGGCGGTATGCTCCCAAATATTGTCCTTGGGAATCGCCGCAGTAGGAAGCATAAATAAACGGAGAAATTTGCACCTGAGTGAGGAATTGTTTGCCATTGCTGGCATTAACCATGTCAAAGTTATCCCGAGCAAAAGTTACGCCATTCAAGCGATTAAAATCGTGGGGACTGCTCAGGTATTTTCTCATTTCTCCATCAATGCGAGCGCTTACCTCGCTGCGGAGTTGGGTAGCTAAATCGTTGACTGCTGTTTGGGAACTGCGAAATGATAGATAGCTGACTAAGCCTGCCGCTCCAACTATTTGCAGTACAAAAGGTATGACTAAGGCAACGCGGAGGCGGAATTTGGGAGCTTTAAAGATCTTCATAACTTGTGAAGCTGATTGTTTTTTGATGGAAGCGCGCCGATCGAGCAGCCAATATGCCATCATGTCACCTAGATATTTCACTGGAATGACACCTCGCTACTCTAAGATGTATAGATCTTTCAAGTGATGCCAGCAAAATCGGCCAAGAAATTCATAATTTCTTCAAGCTGTAACGAAGTATTCTCGTACATCAAACTCGGTTAGCGATCGAGATCTGCCTGATTGACTTGTAGTTTTTGATTTGTGATAAAAATTTACGTTAGTCGAGCGAAAATGCTACCTCTGTTATCAGCTTTTCAAAGCCAAACATAAATCACAGCGCTAAATCGCGCTCTCCCGAGTGGCGATGCGATTGATTCACTCATCTTAATCTGGGAAAATTCCAATGTCGAGCATTGAGCCTATCGAATAATATCAACAATCATTGACTGCTTGTATAGGGAATGTGGCGATAGAGATGTTAGCGCGATCGCGCTCGGTAAAGTTTTTCCCATAAAGTAGGGAAATTTTACACAAGTTTTTCCACATTTTTTGATGCTTTTAGTCATCAGTTATTAGTGCGAGCGTCACCGCTGGCGAACCCGATCGCGCGTCAGTTATTAGTAGGAAATCGCAAAATCAATAAATAGGATACCCAGATTTGGTATAAAATCGTCTGTCTGTTTCTTTCTTCAAGTTTTGCGGCTGGCAAGATTGATCCGATCGCTCAACTGGCGCAGAGTTTGGGACAAATTCGGATCGGTGTTCCGCAATTGAGCAATTTTGTCGCAACTGTAAAGCACCGTCGTGTGATCTTTCCCTCCAAATACTTCTCCAACTTTCGGCAAACTCAAACCCGTGTGCTGTCGCATTAAATACATCCCTATTTGGCGGGCAAGGCTGATTTCGCGCCGTCGCGAATTGCCTTTTAAATCCTCTATAGAAACATCAAATTCCTCTGCTACAATAGCGATTACTATTTCGGGCGACGACTCAACGGTTTCAGTTTGGGGGTTGAGCACCGGGGCGATATTTTCCACTGTCATCGGCAATCCTGTAATTGAAAGATATGCTACGGCGCGAATTAACGCTCCTTCTAATTCGCGGACGTTGGAAGTGTATCTAGCAGCAATGTATTCAATTACATCTCTGGGCAAACGCATATTTTCATACTCTGCTTTTTTCTGCAAAATAGCCATCCGCGTTTCCAGATCCGGCAGTTGAATGTCGGCAATCAATCCCATCGAAAATCGAGAACACAAACGTTCTTGCAAGCGGGGAATTTGTTGCGGCGGGCGATCGCTCGCTAAAACTACTTGGTTGCCTGCTTCGTGTAAAGTATTAAAAGTGTGAAAAAATTCTTCTTGAGTGTATTCTTTGCCTTCAATAAATTGAATGTCATCTACTAACAAAACATCTGCTGCCCGGTAGCGATCGCGAAAACTTTGCATGCTGTCTTTGCGAATTGCTGCAATTAAATCGTTAGTAAATTTCTCAGTAGAAACGTAAAAAACGTTGGCTGCGGGGTCGATTTCCAGGCGATAATGACCGATCGCCTGCATCAAATGAGTTTTGCCCAAACCGACGCCACCGCACAAAAATAGCGGATTGAATTCTCGTCCCGGAGACTCGGCTACTGCTAGGGAAGCAGCATGAGCCATGCGGTTGTTAGAGCCGACAACAAAACGGGAAAATACGTATTTAGGATTTAAATTAGCGGGTTTGGAGGGGTGCAGCGATTGACCTTCCGGGACATCGAAAGCTGCGGGAGAAGGCCATATTGTCGGTGCTTGACTGCTGCTGCCAATTTCCCCATCCCCAGAAATTGTCAGGTAAATATCTACCGGATAGCCGAGAATTTCCGATACAGTATCGGCAATTGTTTTGACATAATATTTTTGCAGCCAATTGCGAGCAAAGGGATTGGGAGTGCTGACGATCAAACAGTCATTTTCTAGTTGTTCGGCCCTGGCAGTTTTAATCCAAGTCTCAAAAGTTGGTCTGCTCAGTTGTGCCTGAAGGCGATCGAGTACCTGATTCCACAGATTTTCGAGGGGGATTTCCACGCTGTGTCCTTTGCCGATCGGCATTCAAAAGATTACTCGCAAACTTCGTTTTGAATAGTGGTTTTACTGGTAATTTGCGGTTTAACTTGTCGGGCGACAAGTTGGTTGATTAACAGGTTACGCGCACCGTTCAAAAACTTTAATAACCCGTTCCATGTATGTTACTTGCTTGAAAGGGCTTTTAAGTTTTATTTCTAAGTTTTATTTCCTAAAATTAATACTTCTTCCATAACTAATATTATTAATTGCAACCTGCTATCTAATACCCGGACAATGCCAGATTTTATCTAATGATACACCACCTGTACGAATTATTCGAGAAATGTCTGTATTTTTTTAATAAATGTCAAACTAGGTTTCAATCCCTGCTGCTTTCCTCTCGAAATAATTATAGAACTTACGCAAAACTTCTAGATCTAGGGTTCGCAGCGCGCACTTACCGCTACAGATAGTATTTCGAGCCATTTTTTGCGTAAGTCCTCGATCGAGCCGCCCGGCACCCCTAAAGAAAGGGGACTGAAAGTTGTCTCTAATAACCGATGATTTGAGCGTCCGCTATCTTCCAAATGCCATCCCAATACTCTAAGGAATAGCGAATTAACTTAGTGTTAAAACTGCTGTTATCCACTTTGCCGTTGCGGTAAAGAGTTGCATCTTCGGTAACTCTTACTTCAATAGTGGCTTTGTTGCCAGATGCTGCAAACCGTTCGACAGATTCTATTTTTTGGACGCCGTAGCGGTAATGAGAATTGCTCTTTTTTAAATAGTCAATCGCCTTCAAGGTATCCCCGTATAAAATACCTGTAGTCATCCCAGCCAAAGACTGCCGATCGAACGGAGGAGCAAATATTCTCGACTTTGCATCCAGCCACTTGCCAATCAGATCGGAAGCTTGTCCAAGAGTAATATTTCGGTCTGCTTGACTGATATACTCTCGAGAGTAATTTGCTGCCGACAGCGGTTTGCTAACAGCAATATTTTCTGCATTTGCCACCCCAGAAAGGGACAAATATGCTAAGATAGTTACTAAGATTATTGGTTTCATATCGAAATTCCTCCACCGTCCTAAATTGCGACGATCGCCCTTGACGAAAGAGCGGATATTGACCGATTCAACCAACACCCCCGCAACATTTACGAGCGAAATTTGCGAGTACAATAACTCAATCTTCGGGTTCAATCTTCGGGTTCAATCTTCCGCTTTAATCTTTTGTAAGTTCGCCAATAACTTTAACTACATTATTTGCTGTCGAAATTTCAGAATTTTAATTGTATTAAATTGTTACAACTCGGGAGAGATCGCCACTCCTGGCAAAATCGGGCTAGCAAAACTCAACTGCTGAATTGGCAGAGAAATCGGTAACTGACTGGTTGGTGCCGGCAGCATTTCCCCTCGGAAGTCGAGCGCCGTGACTAGCAGCAGGTAGGCGATCGCTAAAATTAGAGAAATCGCACCGGTGATAATAGCAATAATTTTTGAACGTTCCATATTTAGTCTTGCTGAGTGAGAAAGGACTTGCGCCAGAACAACGAGTTTCTGCAATTACGAGAATCGCGAAGTAATCACAACCGTTAGTTGTTAGCCTAGTTGTTACCAGATCTTGCTTAAATACTGTAAGAGCTAGTATTAGTTTAACATTAATTAGATAATAGTTGTACAATTAGCAGCAGAATGGCGATCGCGCCAACCAAAACACTAATTATTTGGTGCCTGCCTAACTGAGTGACGCACCTGACAAACAGTTGACAGCGAACGCAACGACGGCATAAGTCGCCCTGCCGAAGGCAATTATCCACTGCCAATAGTCTGAAAAACCTCGCTGCCACTGTCAACCTGCATGATGTCAACTGTTTAACAGCCTTGTCAAATCTAAAATCTAAAATCTAAAATCTAAAATGGTAGAAGTCCTGTTAGAATCAGTTGCTAGTTAATTTGCTTGCGAACATGGAACCTATCACAGATCGGCCAAGTTCGATCGAAAAACCTGAAGTGCCACTGGTGGTAGAAACATTCAATCTGGGAAAATTCTACCGCACTGGTTTTTGGATGAATCAAAAAATTGAGTCGCTCAAAAACTGCACGCTTACCGTATCTCAAGGTGAAACATTCGGGCTTTTGGGACAAAATGGAGCGGGGAAAACGACACTGCTGAAAACTTTGTTAGGCATAGTGAGGCCGACTTCCGGTTCCGCGTTGCTGTTGGGCAAGCCTTTGGGCGATCGAGGCGTGAAGCAGCGAGTCGGTTATTTGCCGGAAAATCCTTATTTTTACGACTATCTCACGGGTTGGGAATTTTTGCAATTTGCGGCGGGACTGTTTCAAATTCCGCGATCGGTGCAGCGGCAGCGAATCCCGCACTTGCTAGACTTAGTTGGGCTGGCGCATTCGGCTGCGGTGAAAAAACAATTGCGGCAGTATTCTAAGGGAATGTTGCAGCGGATCGGCATGGCTCAAGCTTTAATTAACAATCCAGAGGTAGTATTTTTAGATGAGCCGATGTCGGGTTTAGATCCGATGGGACGCTATCAAATGCGGGAGATCATTTTATCGCTAAAAAGTCAAGGGAAAACGATTTTTTTTAATTCGCACGTGCTTTCGGATGTGGAGAAGATTTGCGATCGAGTGGCGATTTTGGCGCGAGGGGAATTAATATGTATTGGGGCGATCGACGAACTTTTAGGCACTACGGAAGTTTACCGGGTACAGGGAAAAGGCGGCCATTTAAACATCCTGAAAAAATGGATACCGGATTTAGAAGTCGATCGGGATTTGTGGTTCGGTCACTTGCGGGGAAATCCTAAAGATTTTCTGGCTAATCTTGCGATGTCTGGGGGCCAGTTAATCGGTATGAATTTGGCAAAACCGAGTTTGGAAGAGTTTTTTATGCAGCAATTGCAAGAAAGGGGAATTTATTCGAGCAGTTGAGTTTTGTGGCGATCGAATGCGGGTTAATTGGACTCAATTATTGTAGGCTTGTGGGGAATGTAAAGAAACAGGAGCTATTAGTGTCAAATTAACTTGCATTATACCTGCAGTCCGACAGGGAATTAATTCCCTGTCTCATAGCGGAAGTCCTCTGAAAGAGGACTGAAGAATTTTTTATAGCTATTTGTTTGCATATTTTAATCCCTAATAGGGAGTGTGGTTGATTGCAACGCTATTTTTGCTGCGGGGCTTGCCCCTTGGGCTGCTCGGTTTCAATCCCTAATAGGGAGTGTGGTTGATTGCAACTTGTGAGAGGCATTCGCTACGCATGGAATATGCCAAACGAGTTTCAATCCCTAATAGGGAGTGTGGTTGATTGCAACCTAGCAGGCACATTCAAATTGCCGACTGTGCCTCGTTTCAATCCCTAATAGGGAGTGTGGTTGATTGCAACGAAGCCTTGCAATTGTAAGGATTAACAAGCTGTCCCATGTTTCAATCCCTAATAGGGAGTGTGATTGATTGCAACGAGTTAGCGCACCCTCACATCTTGATTCTGTGGTCGTGTTTCAATCCCTAATAGGGAGTGTGGTTGATTGCAACCGTCAGTATTTGAAACCCTTGCTGTATTTGGTTTTCAAGGTTCAGTTTCTCTAACCTCCTCTTAAAGTACCATTTCAGCCTTCGCCCTGTCAATACTCCCGATCGCCTTTTTTCTTAAAACCCATCGCTTTCAAATGCATCCTCAACATAAAATTTCCACAAACACTCGATCGCCCTCAATCTTTACCGGAAAAGATTCTAGCGGATCGGCCGGCGCATTCAAACATTTACCCGACTCTAACTCGTAGCGAAATTTATGAAACGGACAAGTAATCGTGCCGTTACTTACCTTACCCATGTCGATCGGATATTCTAAATGAGTGCAAGCATTGCGGTAACAAGCGACCTTCATGCCTTGCCGGTTTAAAATCAGCGAAATCTCTTCAACTTTAACTGGCAAAACTCCCCATTCTGGCACTCGATCGAGCGCTGTTAACTCTATCCACATAACATATTTTTGCTTGAAACTCAGATTTTGCACCATTCTCAACAATCCTGTAGGGGTGGGTTCTCCAGCAGCCCAAAAAGTGCTGCCCAGGCTAAATAAACCCACCCCACCACCGCCAACAATCCCCAATTGAAATTTCTGCCTGATGTCAGTTTAAAAGGTTTTGTTGCCGATTGTCAACAAAATTACCCTCTCTTTACCGTTGCCAATTGTCAACATTTACGAACTCTTCACCGTTGCCAATTGTCAACTAAAATACCCTCTTTTTACCGTTGCCAATTGTCAACGTTTAAGAACTATTAACCGTTGCCAATTGTCAACGTTTACGAAACGATCGACTTTTGAGAAAATCTGATTGAACCTATTAAATTGAGGAGTTCGATCGCAATGGCTCAAACACAGCTTTTTGTTTCCACAAATATCAACGAAATCCCGACAGTGCCCGCCTTGCAGCCCAATCCCGCACCTGCCGAACCCAACCGGGAACCCGTACTGATCCTGGTGATTGGTTCCCAGAAGGGAATCGATAAAATTGTTAGCGCACTTTACTTGCGTCGATTTGCCGAAATTCAAGAATGGTCGCAGATTTTACCAGCCCCGAATGTTGGCAAGCTAATGCGGAGTTTGATTCGCTACGTTTCTCTAGATTAAATTGGGCAGAAATGCTCTTTTACATCAGGCGCAGCAATCTGAAAAGCTGAAGCGACCGATCGCATTTAAAATTTAAGTGCGATCGTTTCTTATTTTGCCAATAGAAGCAGGCGAAAACCTATGATAGTCACCGTTAGAGATCCAGAAATTCTCAAACACTTAGAACCAGAAATCGTGCGTGCCTACCTCCAAAAGCATTGCTGGCTGGAAGTTCGACAGATTGAAGATAAAGCTTCAATTTGGAATTACAGCAGCGAAACCGGAGCAGATTTCGAGATTCTCCTACCGTTAAAACCCGAATTTTTAGACTTTCCCCGCCGGATGGCTGAAGTTTTACAAACCCTAGAAATTGCCGAAAATCGTTCTCAGCTAGAAATCCTCAGCAACCTTTTGACATCAGCTCCGAACATTACCATTCAAGGAATAGTTACCAACTTGCAAGAAGGAGCGACTAGCGGAAAAGTAACTTTGACGGGTGTTATTGTTGGCAAGCTGCGACGCATTCAGTTAGAACTCGCAGAACCAGTCTACGAACTGGCAGTCAAAGATTATCAAGCCAGAATTCCGGTTATTTGTCAAGGCAATTTAGTGAAAAAAAGTCATTCTTTTTTATTGCAAAACGCGCATCATTTTACATTAGATTTAGATGGTTGGTGGGAATGAATGCCTGGAAAAGTTTCACAACTTTGACTGTACAGTTTAAATTTTACCCTCAAACAATAACCTCTTATTGTGCCGATCGCGCATCAAAATCTAATCGTTTTTTTCACCATTTCCCAAGTATAGCCGGACTAATTCATCATCAGCCTGTCGGTTAAATTCCTGCAAAGCTTGTTTAAAACGTAACCGTGAATAGTTAAAGCCATGCCACCAATTACTGCATAATCAATGCCATCCCTACTAAGTTTATCTTTTAAGTTTTCTAGAGTCTGATATACCTTGCCTTGCTGCATAAAAAATAAGTCCAGCTCGATGATTGATTGCATAGTTCAAATTTTACCCTCAAACAATAACTCATTATTCTGCCGATCGCGCATCAAAACCTATGTTACCAATTATGTCAGAATTTAGAGGGCTGAAGTCCTTCCTACAAACCCAAATAACCTTACTGCAAACTAATTCGCGATCGCCCGCCTGATGCGAGTGCGAAAAGCTCTTAAAGTCGGGATTCTCCCCAAAGTTATGCTGTCTGCTAGCGATTCCGCTATCAGTTCCACAATCGGCCATTCTGGAAAAATCCGACTGCTGGGAACATCCACATATTTCCCATCTTGCAGGACATTAATTCTCAGCTTATTATTTTCATACCGCCACAACTCGGGAACTTGCAAAGCTTCATAAGCATCGAGTTGCGTTTTCGAGGTAACATCAATTTCAATTGCCAGATCCGGAGGCGGATCTACTGTCAAATCTAAACGACGTTTGCCTCGCATCACCTGATGGTTTTGGATGTAGAAACATTGGTCGGGTTCCACACCACTTTTTTTGCTTTCTCGCTTGAAAGTTGTCGAACCAAAGCACTCGCAATCTATTTCTAATTCCTCTAGCAATATCTTTACCATATCGCCGATTAGTTCTTTATTTACCTCATGTTCCGGTAAAGGCCTCCGAATCTCCAACAATCCTTGACTGTAAGCTAAGCGAGCGGCACGCCGATCGCCCAATTCTGCTAAAATCTCTTCAAATTCCGACCAACTAACATCGTGCAGTAGCAACCGCTGTCCTAGAGGAATATCGAGCTGTCTGAGTTGAAATGTTACCATATAATTATCGATCGAATTAGCTCTCTATACTTTATCTAATTCCCTAAAACTCTTTTCAATGCCCCCTCTTAAAAACCTCACTATCAACTGTCAACTGTCAGCGGGCGGGCACGGGGGCACCGCTCCTACTTAAGGCTGAAGTTGACTCAAAATTACCCGCAATCGATCGTAATCATCCTTCAACACAACACTCAAACTCCTCCCCGCTTCCACCAACCACGATCGATTGCGCTTGCGCAACTGATAAACCTCCCGAATTGCCGCCGCCGTCAGCGCATCCACAGGCGCATTAGTCACCCCTAGCAGCGTCCTCAAAAAATCCAACTTTTCGCTAAAATCAATCACCTCATCAGGTTCGCAGCGATAAACTGCCTGGTGAATTTGCGGCGGTCGCGGGGGGATATACTGATAGATTGTACCGCGCGATCGCCCGGCTCCATTCAACCTTTCCGGTGGCGATTCAAACCCAACAATTGCCACGCGAAACTCTGTTTTTAACATCGCAAAAATCTGCGGCTGTTCCTCGCGCAATTCCTCCAGCGACAAACCCAAAGCCCTAGCTCTATGTACCGAATCGATCGGGCTTGTTGTAGCGTGATAAACTACGCCGTAAATTGTATTCTTTGACTCTTCATCCTGGGCCTTCACCCAACTTCCAAAAGGAGGCATCGCCGGAAAACTCAAATCTTCCGGTTCCAAACACTGAGCTAAAAACTCCGAAGTTGCCGTTTCGATGACCTCAGCAAAGCGATCGGGATGGCGTTCTTTGGCCGCAAATTGGGGTAAAGGCAAGCGCATAGTTAATAGTTGAAGGAAGAAGGAAGAAGGAAGAAGGAAGAAGGAAGAAGGAAGAAGGAAAAATTATACCCAACCTAAAATCTAAAATCTACAATTCCCTAATTTCCCAATCTCAAATCTCAAATCTCAAATCGATTATTTTGGTTCGATCGCGAAGTTCAGAAATCGGTTTTTTCCCAAAATCTTAAATTGCTACCATAAAATTAGATAAAAACCTGGTTTTTCGCATCACACCATCAGATTCAGAAACCGGTTTTTTTCCAAAATATTAGATTGCTAACATAAATCAGATAAAAACCCGGTTTCTCGCCGCAGTTATTAGTCCAGACAACTAATAACTGATGACTGATGACTAATAACTAATAACTACTTCGCCCGCCCGGCCGTAGCATCTACAACTTCCAATTGCGACAGGCGAAATGAAATCAACTTATCCCAATTACCGCCTTCAAACAGCACCGCCGCTTTCCCGTCGGTAACTCGCTGGACTTGTCCTTGAAATCCGTAGTAAATCTCGGTCTTATCTTTAACTCGAACTGCCGATCCAGGAAAAATCATAATTGTTTTTTACGAGTGAAGTTTGACTTTTTCTAGCTTACCGTTTCTTGGCGATCGAGATTTGATGCTGCCGCGCGAGGCAGAGCCTCGGGATCTGCGTTACCAGGCTTCAGCCTGGTAACGAGAGATTGCCCCGATACCTTAAGCTAAAGCTGCTACGGAAACTTTACCAGCAATGCGACCCGCGATCGCCCGCAATTCCCTCGCCGAAGCCGAACCCGGTTGCCCCGCCACGATGGGCACGCCCGCATCGCCACCTTCCCGCAGCGGAATTTCCAGGGGAATGCAGCCCAACAGCGGTACTCCCAACTCTTCGGCCGTCTTTTCCCCGCCGCCGGAACCGAAAATATCGTACTGTTTGTCCGGCATATCCGGCGGCACGAAATAGCTCATGTTTTCCACAATTCCCAACACCGGCACTCCTAACTGTTGGAACATCTTTAAACCTTTGCGGGAATCCAACAAAGCTACTGTTTGCGGCGTCGTCACGATAATCGCACCCGCCATCGGCACCGCTTGCACCATCGTCAACTGCGCATCCCCAGTCCCCGGCGGCATATCGACAATCAAATAGTCTAAGTCGCCCCAATTGACTTGGTACAGAAACTGCCGGATGATGCCGTTTAACATCGGCCCGCGCCAAATTACCGGTTGGTCTTTGTCAATTAAAAATGCCATCGACACCAATTTGACGCCGTAGTTAAATGCGGGTTCGAGGATTTCCCCAGTTTTTCCGTCCTTCACCATCACTTTTGCGTCGCCCAAACCCAACATATTCGGGTCATTGGGTCCGTAGATGTCGGCATCCAGCAAGCCTACCTTAGCGCCGGTTTGCGCCAGGGCGACAGCTACGTTTACCGCTACCGTGCTTTTGCCGACGCCGCCCTTGCCGCTGGAAATCGCCACTATATTTTTAACGCCTTCAATTCCTTGGCGATCGACCACTCCTTTTTGTTGCGGCGTCTCTGCTGTCACGTCAACAACAACTGTTTCCACTCCCGGCAACTGCTTGACAGCTTTTTGGCAGTCTTCGACGATAAATTCTCGCAGCGGACAAGCAGGCGTAGTCAGCACTAAAGTAAAGCTGACGTTGCTACCGTCGATTTGGACGTTGCGGATCATGTTCAATTCAACCAAACTCTTGCGCAGTTCGGGGTCCTGCACTGGTTTGAGAATTTCTAAAACCGAACTGATATCAAGTGTTTTGGGCATCGTGTTCTCCACCATAGCTCTGCAATTTGGTTAGCAAAATTTCGATCGAATCTTTAAGTATCTTTAAGTATATTTTTATTACTATTTTTTAATGTAACTTTACGGAGATATTTTGCAGTCTTTGGGTGGCATAATTACATCACCACTGGAATTTGGGAACCGCGATAACTCTCAAAGTCCAATCTGACAAGAAAATTTTGTCAGCACCCCGCTCTCGATCGACGGAGCTTCATGCCTCAAAACTTTAGGTAGCTATAGCTCAGCAACCAGGACGGGGTTTCAACCTTCCGTTACACTACGCCCATTTTACTAATGACAGTTTCTACAACACTTAAAACTACCTCTTCTCAGTTTTTGCCCCCGGCCGACTCTAGAGCGAGAGTCAGCCAGTTTATGAAAGGCATACAAGACGAAATTTGTCAAGGTCTAGAACAGCTTGACGGCACTGGCAAATTCAAGCAAGATGCTTGGGAAAGATCGGAGGGTGGTGGTGGGCGTTCTCGCGTCATGCGGGAAGGCAATGTTTTTGAACAGGGTGGAGTCAATTTTTCTGAAGTTTGGGGCGAAAGTTTGCCAGCTTTGATTTTGACCAAACACCCGGAAGCAGCCGGTCACGATTTCTATGCAACGGGCACATCGATGGTGCTGCACCCGCGCAATCCTTATTCGCCAACGGTTCACCTGAATTACCGCTACTTTGAGGCCGGTCCGATTTGGTGGTTTGGTGGCGGGATCGATTTGACTCCCTACTACCCGTTTGCTGAGGACGCAGCTCATTTCCACCAGACTATCAAAGCAGCTTGCGACAAACACAACCCGAACTATTACCCAGCATTTAAACTTTGGTGCGACGAATATTTTTACCTCCCGCACCGCCAAGAAACCCGCGGCGTCGGGGGCATCTTCTTTGACTACCAAAATGCCAAAGGCCCGCTCTACCGCGACCAAAATGTCAAAGGTAAAGCTGCTGAGTACAGCAAGGAAATCGGGAATCTGGAAGAGAGAAGCTGGGAATCGCTGTTTGCCTTCGTGCAGGATTGCGGGCGGGCATTTTTGCCAGCTTACTGTCCGATTATCGAAAAACGCCGCAATACCGAATACGGAGAGCGCGAGCGCAATTTCCAACTGTACCGCCGCGGGCGCTACGTCGAATTTAACTTAGTGTACGATCGGGGTACGACCTTCGGCTTGCAAACCAACGGACGCACCGAATCGATCCTGATGTCCCTGCCACCTCTGGTACGCTGGGAATACTGCTACGAGCCAGAACCTAACTCCCCAGAAGCCGAACTCTACGAAAAATTCTTAAAGCCGCAAGATTGGGCGAATTGGATGCCTCTGCAGTCGCCGACCTGAGTTAAACTACTGGGAAAGTAACCACCGCAATAGACAATAATTCTGAGGGAAGGGTCAGTGATTCACATCGATCAAAAAACCCACACGCTTCAAGACGGTACGACAGTGATCGTCTTGGCACCGACAGGACGGCTGGACATCACGACAGCTTGGCAATTCCGCCTCAAGTTGCAAGAGTGTATTTCCAAACTAAGCCGCCATGTTGTCGTGAATCTTGGTCAGGTTAACTTTATCGATAGCTCTGGCCTGACCTCATTGGTAGCAGGTATGCGCGATGCGGATAAAGTTAAGGGAAGTTTCCGGATTTGTAACGTTCATCCCGAAGCCAAACTGGTGTTTGAAGTCACCATGATGGATTCGGTGTTTGAAATTTTTGAAACGGAAGAAGAAGCTCTAGAAGGCGTACCTCGCGCAAGTTGAAGCAATCTAGCAGGGGATGCGGTGTAAGAACCGTTTGAGGTTGAGTTGAGGTTGAGAGTCAGAAGCTTGCGGGTCCGCAGGAATCAAAGAACAGAACATAAGAGTTTCCCTTCTCTCCTAGAGAACTAAATCTTCCTTCTTCCTTCTTCCTCCTTCCTCCTTCCTTCTTCCTCCTTCCTTCTTCCTCCTTCCTTCTTCCGAATGACTCAGTTCTTACGGATAATTCATCCGTGTATCCGTGTTATCCGTGTAGTGCCTTCCTTCTTCCTTCAAACCAACACCTCTGAGGCAAAATCCTGACGTTTGACAAATTTAAAAGGGCCCATTAAAGCTCCCCAGATAGCTTTGCCTGTCGTGGGGCTTATTCCTTTGTCGTAGCTGAGAAATGTCTCGGCTGCTGCTTCAAATCCCAAGTCTACTTGGTAATTTTGTCCCTCATAGGCAAAGCAGCAGGGAGTGCCGGCGGGTTGAGATGCCCGAAAGCTATAGCCTTTTGCGCCTAAATCTTGCACGGTGACTGAGAGCTTGCAGGTGGGGAGCAGTTGGATTTGCTGGCTCGTTAGCTTTTCGAGCAAGTCGGGATTGCTACCGGCTCCTTGGAAGGCTGCGATGTCGCGCAACATATAATACTGAGCTTCTAAACCCGAGCCTGAGGGAGAGTGCTGCAGTTGCACGATTCGAGGGCGGTAGGGCTTGTCCAAGTTCAAAACGCTGGCTTGTTCGGCAAACAGAGCAATGCTGGGCTCGGAAAATAGAGGTACGGGCAGCGGCCTCTGCCACAAGCGGAGGTGCACGTACCAAGCCGGCTCGGCAAGTGCTTGTTCTCGGTTCTCAAACTCGCCTGCCATGTACTTGGCTAGAGCGATTAGTTCGGGGGACAGTATCATGAGATTTTAGGTTGGGGATTTGAGATTTTAGATTGAAAAATTTGCTTTCCGTAAAGTCGATCGAAATTCTCGTTCTTGGGGCTTGACAATAAATTTCAATTGTGTTATTGCTTGGGCGATCGAGCAAATCGTAATATTGAGTTTAGTAACGATCCCAGCTAAAATACGATCGTACAGAAGCATTGGTAAAATTAGCAAAATTAGCTATAAAACTCAGGTGAACAATAACCGTACTGTTTCAGATACTAAGCGAACTTTCTATACGATTCACACTCGACCCATTAATTCTATTTACCGTCGAGTGGTCGAAGAGTTGATGGTAGAAATGCACTTGCTTTCGGCGAATGTAGATTTTCGTTACGACCCGATTTATGCTTTGGGCGTGGTGACAGCATTCGATCGGTTCATGTTGGGATACGTGCCAGACCAAGACCGGGTGTCGATTTTTAATGCTTTGTGCAAAGCTTTAAATGACGATCCCGATCGTTACAGACAAGATGCTCAGCGATTGGAAAGTTTAGCTGCGGGACATTCCGGCGAAGAAATGCTATCGTGGCTGGAAAGATCGACCAGTTTTGCCGATGCAGGAGATTTGCAAGAGTCTTTAGGAGCGATCGCGAGTAACCCTCAATTTAAGTACAGTCGCTTGTTTGCGATCGGACTGTTTTCGCTGTTAGAAAAATCCGCTCCCGATTTGGTAAAAGACCAAGAGAAGCGAACTGAAACCCTCAAAAAAGTTAGCGCAGCTTTGAACTTACCGGAGGACAAAGTGAGCAAAGATTTAGATTTGTACCGCAGCAATCTCGAAAAAATGGCTCAAGCGCGAATTGTACTCGAAGATGTCATTCAAGCGGAACGGAAAAAACGCGAGCAGCGAGCGACAAAAGACACCAGCAACTCTGCGACAGAAGATTCTGAAAGCAACAATAATTAGCCAGAAATATGCTCTTTTGAAAACAGAAGAATTGAACATTTCTGAAATGCGCGAGTTTGACGAGTTCGCGCCAACTCGCTTTTCGGAAATCGAAACCTGTTCGCCAACGGTAGGGTGCGTCGTGTCAATTTTTGATTTTCGATTTTCCAATTGTCTGCAGCCAATCTAAAATCTCCAATCGCCTGACTCACCCTACGCATAAGATGCTGCTTCCCAGACCGCGCTGCAGTTGGCAAGTTTCAAATTGGTACTAAATGTCCACCTGCTTTAATTTGTGTAAATTTTATGTAACATCGCGTCACGGGGAATGCGGCTCAAAGTTAGTGGCGTTGGCTTGCAGCCAAGTGCTGAGCTGCGACAGAACCTCGACTCCAGTAGACTTGCCCAAAGCTGTGGGGTTTGGGGTGTCCGGCCTGTCCAGGTTGCGGGCGATCGCTTCGTTGACTTGTTGGGCAATCAAATGCTGGAGTTGTTCTTTAGCCCTCGCTCTTTGAAAGTGAGCGCCTTCCTCGGTAGTCGCGTAAAGCGGTGGCAGCCTGTTCAAAGCATAAGCAGCAATATCTCCCACATCCAGGCTCATATCGCTAGTTGCCTCAATCTCTGCTACTCTGGCGATCGCTTCACTGAGTACCAACTCTTCCATCACGTTGATGAACTGCTTGCGGGGTAGAACCACAACTTCCCCGGTTAGCAAAGCACCCATCAAGCGATCGAGAGCCATGTACTCCTCGATCGACAATTCCGAAGCCGTATTGCAGATCCTTCCTACCTCAGCTTCCATTGACGGCGTTAAATAACCGTCCAGCAAAGCTTGTTCGACAATTTTTTCAATACTCATATATGCTTCCCGCTCAACGGCATCATCAATAGGTTTTTTTTTGCAGACACAATTGCTTGCATCTTGAAATTCGAGTTTTCAGGCAAAAGTTGAGAAATTTCACACAAATCGTAACTGTTGTCTGTACGTTCCAGCCACCAACTTACATCATATTTGGCGGATTTATCTCCCAACACCTCCCAAAATTGCTACTCAAATCCCTGAAGCCGCCAAGGAACGGGATCGACTGACTGCCCGTTGACATAAAGCCCCCAGTGCAAGTGAGGACCTGTCGAAGCCCCCGTTGACCCTACAGTACCAATTACTTGACCTGCTCGCACAAAATCGCCTTCCTTGACATCAATCCGGCTGAGGTGGATTAAAATGCTGGCGACACCTTGACCGTGGTCAATGCCGACGGTGTTGCCGTGGATTTTGAATCCTTGAGATTCGCGTCCTACTAGGGCCACTCGACCGGCAGCCGGTGCGACTACTGCAGAACCGTAGGGACCGGCATAATCGACGCCTCGGTGGTAGTAGTCTTTTGCAAATACCCCATTATAGTACCGGCGCACTCCGTAAATGGTGGTAATTTCTCCGGAGTTGGGGCGCAAAAATTTGCCGTTCCAAAATTTTTCGGGCGTTACTAGGGCTTTAAATGCATCTACCCGATCGAATTCGGCGTCTGTACCTTCGCTATCTTTTTCAGGAGGCAGCCAGATGGATTGAGTGGGAAAATCTCGATCGCGCACTCGCACGGTCACCTTTTGCATCCTCGCGTCTCCCGTAACTTGGATTTGGCGAATACCAGGACTCTCTAACGGCGTTGTTGGCAGGAGGGCCCGAAAGCGGTTGTTGCCTATGGGAAAAGCTTGGTAGTTTTTTTGCTGTAAGGAAACACTAGGAGTTTCGCTGCTGTTGTTGACTTGAATGACTACCGACAGGGTATCTCCCAGTTGGGGATTTGCCGGTGTTACCTGCACCTGCAATGCTTGCACTGGCACAGTGAAACTTAGAATGCTGGCAGTTATTCCCCCGCCCAAAATCGATTTGTTCATGTTCGCGTTCGACAGCCTACACTTCACAATAGCACGCACTACTATTTCTGCAATTGATGCGGAGTTGGCTAGATTCACACTCGCTTTTTACCACGAATTGGTCAACACCTCACCCGATCGGGGTTCTGACGGGGTTGTCACACCGTCGCTGATTCAGCTATTGTTGCTGCCGGGGCTACTGCAGGACAAGCTTTGATTCCGATTCCTGTTGTTGGGGCAGTTATTGGCGCGCTCGCAGATCGAATGGTGACTGGTTTCTGCAAGCGGTTATTGGGGGAAGACACTCATCTTGCCCGACAAGTGGAACAATACTATCAACAGTCCCTCACCCAAATCGATCGAGCTTACAAGGCGGTTGTTGCTAATTTTATTGCTACCTACGAACGACTGGGCAATTTAGCAGAAGCAGCTTTCGGTCCTAACTTAAACCTCGATTTGAGATTGCAAGCTAGTATCGAATTAGCTGAAGCTTATGGGATTCCTGATTCCAAGCTCGTTCACAATAGTCGCAAATTATGTTACAGCAGATTTGGGTTTAAATTACGGTCAATTCATCGGACAGGATATTGTACCTAGGGCGTGTTTTCAAACTGCTACTTGAAATTTCGATCCTCCGGTGTCCGCTTTCAAGCTAAAATTAAAGGTAGACTTTATAGACGAAAAGAGGCGATATGAGAAATCTCGATCGCGACAAAATTCAAGTCAGCAAAAATATGGGTGCAGTTCGAGTTAAAGTCAAGCTAACAAATGCAATTGATGAAGAGTTAGTCAAGAGAGGATTGCTAAATCCAAATCTGTTGCGCGCCTGCGAAGCAGAAGCACTGATAGATACCTGTGCAGTTAGAACTGCGTTACCTGCCCATGTAGTACAACACCTCGGTTTAAGAATTCGGAGCCACCAAATAGTAAAATATGCTGACGGCAGACAAGAAAAAGTAGGAGTGACTGGACCTGTTATCATTCAACTGGAAGGGCGGGAGACGATCGAGGCGGTGATGGTTTTAGGCGATACGATCCTCATCGGTCAAACTGTGTTAGAAACTTTAGATTTGTTGGTAGATTGCAAGCATCAGCGTCTCATTCCCAATCCCGAACATCCCGAAAAACCTGTATTGAGAATATAAGATTTACAGGTCGCACAACAACAAAACAAGGTGAGGCAAAATCTCTGAGTAAAACTTGTTTTGGCAGCCATAAATTACGAGTACCTTTTTTACTTGCCCTTTTTATACCAAATTTTAGAGAAATGGTATTAAGAGCGACAAGTTAAGCCGACAGTCCGCACTTGCAGCGCGAAGTCCCTAAAATGATTGAAAGATCTTAGCGGGCGATCGATAAATCTGCTGCGTTCGATCGCCACTTCACAATATATAATATCTATTCCTAATTCTTAATGACTGCGATGGCGCAAGCAGGTCGATTGCACCTTGACAGAGCTGGCAATCGACAGCTAGCTTGAGCTTGCGAATTTCTAAATTAAGGACAAGACTATGCTCCGCAACAAGTTTTTGCTGACACTGACGATCGCGATTTCTTGGATGCTGGTCAAAATTAAATTTCTCCAGCGCCTCCTTCCCCGTAAAATATTGAATAAATTACCTCTTGGATGGACGGATGAGATGTACTCGACGGTCTTAAAATCTCGCGGTAAAAAGGTATATGTCGATATTCCTTGCCAACTCCAGCAACCGACATCCTATCAACCAAAAACCGCAGTCGATCCAGCCTATCAACTGACTGAAGCAGAGATTCAATTTTTCTATCAAAATGGCTATATCGGTCCCTTTACAATCGTCGCACCAGAGGTAGCTGAAGGGATTAAATCTCATTTGGTTGAGATGTTAGAAACAGAATCGACGATCTACCCTTATTCTCAAAATGCTTACGTTATTGAAGCAAAAGATCGAGCAACTTCTGTCGATCGCATCAGAAGTAATTACGACACAAGTTATTTGGCAATGAATTATCGCGATCGCCATTTAGATGATTCTCAATTGCTTGATTTGTTCAAACATCCAGCCCTCACAGAAAGATGCGCCCAGCTTTTAGGACCGGATCTGATGCTGTGGCGAACTCAATTTTTTCCAAAAGCGCCGAGTGAAGAAGGAACTCCCTTGCATCAAGCCAGTACCTACCTTTTAGATAACCTGAAAGAACCTGTAGTTTATCCGCCAAATCTCAATGAATTATTTCAATTAACTTGCTGGATAGCTTTGACTGATGCCACGAAAGAAAACGGCTGTATGGTAGTAGTGAAAGGGACAAACAAGCAAATTGCGCCGCTGAAAATCTCAAAACCCTACGATACTCAAAAATCCGATGATGGTAGCAAGCGTTTTGGTACGGCAAAGATTGATGTTGACATCGAAGTTAATTCAGAAGATGTCATGCCGATTGAAATGAAAGCAGGACAATTTTTTATTTTTAGCGAACGATCGCTGCACGGTTCTTTAGCTAATCAAACAACAGAATGGCGTTGGGCTGTCAACGGACGAATTGTGCGACCGGATACCCGTCTTTACACCGAAAAAATGTTGAAAGAAGGACATATGTATAAAGTGGTGGGAGTGAAAGATATTTGTCTCGATCGCTGGAAAACTGTTCTGATTCGAGGAGAAGATCGCTTTGGCTACAATCAATAGAGATCCGATCGAAAAGAAATTAGGCCAAGAGTGCTCGATCGCACTCGTTAGGGCCCGGGGTGAAGCATTTGGACATAAAATCGATGGTTTGAGACATAATATTGTTTCCGGTAGTATCGGAACGATTTAACCGCAGAGGGCGCAGAGGGAGAGAAGAGAGAGATGAGTAATTCGGATGCTACCGGATTTAATATAAATTGTCGCCTAAGAGGGCGGGCACGGGGGCACCGCCCCTACCCCCTACATTTATCGCAAAGTTGGAAATTCTTTTTACCAAATGTCTAATGACTGATGACTGATGACTAATGACTAATGACCAATGACTAATAACTAATAACTAATGACTAATATTTCTAAAGCCGGACTTTTTGCGATCGCAATTTTGTATTTTATTACGCGGTGGTTGCTAAGTTGGAAAAACAGCAAATTGACAGAGGCGATCGGCGATCGTGAAGGTCAGTTAGAGGGTCCTCTAGTACATAGATTTATCGGGATTGAGAAAACCTTAAGCGGCAAAACAACCGATGTCACTTTCCACTACGTTCAATCTTTAAATACAGATGGCGAGTGCGTTGTCTTTTTGCATGGTTTCATGGATACCTGGAAATTGTGGCATCACAGTTTAGAATTTCTTGCCGATCGCTATCATGTAATTGCCTTTGATTTAAAAGGATGCGGTCAATCCTCAATGAATTATCCCCAGCGGCTATTTCCTGAGATTAACGATCCGGGTGGAGACTATTCGATCGCCCTGCAAGCTGAAGAAATTATGACAGCAATAACTGCTTTAGGAATCAAGAAATTTAATTTAGTAACTCTGGATTTGGGAACTATTATTGGCGACCTTTTGGCAGGACAATATAGCGATGCGATTATCCGCTACATCCGATGCCAGCAACCCTTGGTCGGTCACTTTCGATCGTCCATCCCTCAAGGCCAATTCCTGCGCAGAAAACAAGGAGCAAAATTGCTAACAACTCTGCTAGAAAGCGATGCTAGCAGTTTGGTCAGAATTCTTTACGGTAAAACAGGATGGTCAGTGCTCGATCGCCAGATGAAACGCACTAAATACCAGATGTGCGATCGACTTTTAGACTCCGCCGTTAAAGAAGCCTCCCATCCATTTAAAACAGGTCCGAAGCAAGGCAAACTGGGTACTTTCACCTGTGCGTGGGCGGGATTGTACCAGCACAATCAAGATTACCAGCAGTTTATTTCTAATAACATAGAAGCATATAAACAATATTCTTTTCCCGTCATTCTCTTGCAGGGAATTCACGATATTGCTATGCCGCGCGATCGCTTTGATGGAACGACAGGTATGGCTTTTAAATTCGTTCGCAACGTAGGAAGGGAAAAAATATTGTCGAGGCCATTTTACGCCGACGGTCGGGGTTTGGGAGACGGCTACGAACCCTGGGGGGATTTAATTCCCAACTGCACAAAACCACTACCAGTAGAGGCATTTTTCCCAAAATCGCCCTTTATTCAGCTTAAGTTTATGGATACGGGTCACTTTATCCCGATCGAAGCACCAGAGGAATTTACTGCTGTATTAAATGAAGTTTTGAGCCAGCCATTAACAACTCGCAATCAATCGCAATCCCGTTATAGTGAAGGTATCTAGGAGGAAAAAAAAGATGATATCGGAAGCAAATCAGCAGTCAGAAATCAGCGATAACTATGCAGGTTCATTATCTGTTAGTCTTCCTGTCGATCGAATGCGCGATCTCGCACAAATTAATATTGCCAAAGCCGTCACCGCGATCGCCTCTGAGTGGCTGGTAATTATCATCGTAATTACCCTCTTCCATCAGTTTTGGCATCCGTTTTTATATCCGATCGCAGTCATGTTTATTGGTGCTAGACAACACGCCTTAGCCGTTTTGCAGCACGATGCTGCTCACTACCGACTGTTTCCCAATAAAAGATGGAATGATGCAGTAGGTGAAGTGTTGTTAGCCTGGCCAATTTTGATTTCCAATCAATACTTTAGAGAATATCATTTCTTGCACCATCGCTATATCGGTACGGAAAAAGATGGCAATCGCATCCAATATGGAACCCACACTCCGACAGGCGAACCAACTCCAGCATGGCAGTTTCCCAAACAGAGAATAGCGCTAGTTTTTTGGTTTTTGCTGCGAATATCGGGAGTTGCTGGCGCAATCTATTTGGCGCGATCGATCCATCGCATTTTGACTCAAGGTTCAATTTCCTACAGACTCCTCAACCTCCTTTATTATGCAGCAATTTTGGTAATTATTTTTCTTGTCAATGGCGGTCAATTGTTTCTAATCTACTGGATAATTCCTCTCTGTACCTGGTTTGCAGGGACTAACTTATTGCGGATTGCAGGAGAACATAGCGCTATCGATCGCCCGGACAATTTTTATCGGCTTACTCGCACCACTATTCCATCTTGGTTCGATCGAGTTTTTATCGTACCTCGCAATATTAGCTATCATCTGGAACACCATATATATCCCCACGTTCCATTCTACAAATTGCCCGAACTGCACGATCGCTTGATGGCACAAGAAAGTTACTGTCAAAACTCCCAAATAACGCGAGGTTATGGGCAAGTTTTGCGGGAATTAACGGGCGATCGATAATATAACGTAGGTTGGGTTGAGGAACGAAACCCAACAATTAAATATCGTGGATTCAATCAGGAAAGTTTATTGGTTTGAAGGATGTCAGTCAACCCAACCTACAAAAATGCAAGTTATGTCAAATCCGGTTGCATCGGAATGATATAATTTTTGATGATGTCATTGCGAACAGTAAGTGCGATCGCACGATGTAATTCCGATGAAACAAGAAATGACATTATTTATTTCTCATTCCTAAGGGTGGTGTTGGGCGGAGTGAAACGGAGGGTTCGTTCCTCAACCCAACCTACAATAAATGCTTAAGTAATAATTGATTTTTACATATTATGCAAAATCACCCTGAGACTCAAAGTTCTAGCTCAATTATCGACTGCGATCGATCGGATATAATTGATGCCGATATTATCGTCCTTGGATCGAGCATTTCTGGGCTGATGGCAGCAACTTACCTCAAACAAAAGTTGCCAGAATTAGAAGTTATTGTTGTTGGTCCTAAACCTGAAGCAGAAAAGCGGGCTTACGTTGGCGAATCCCTAACTGAAATCAGCATCCATTTCTTCTGGGAAATTGGCTTCAAAGACTATCTCGATCGCACTCACGACCTCAAAAACGGGTTAACCTTTTACCACAAGCTTCGTATTGACGATCCAGCAGACTATCGCTACTCCGTTCACGCCCCCGGACAAAGCCTTCATTTCCTCTCGCGCCAGCTAAACCGCCCGATTTTCGATCGCGATCTTCGCCAACACGCCGCTCAATCTGGCGTCAAGTTTATGATAGGTAAAGCTAAAGATTTTGTAGTAGGTAAAGGTGGCGATCGGCATCAATTATCTGTCAAAACATCAGAAAATAAACTAACTCATCTTTCCTCTAGATGGATTGTGGATGCTAGCGGCCAAAAGCGATTTATTGGCAAAAAAGTCACCACCTACACCTGTCCCGAAACAGGACAGCGCAGCGCTTTTTGGTTCCGATTGGCAAACTTCGAGCCCTTTCTTCCCCAGTTAGAAATTTCCCAACGCCGCCCCTCCGAATACAATCTTTGGCAATCCACGCATCACTTTATGGGTCACGGTAATTGGATTTGGTGCATTCCTCTAAAAACGATCGAACATGACAGATTAATTAGCGTGGGAATTAGCTATCGACCGGATTTATATTCGCATTCAATGCGCAGTATGGAAGATTTTTTAGCTGCTGTAGATTGCGAGCATCCAGCGGTGGCGCAGATGGTTCGCAGCGGTGAAGTATTAGATACTCATAACTATCACAATTATCTTTACAGCGCCGATGAAATTTATTCAGAAACTGGCTGGTTTTTAATTGGAAATAGCGCTCGAATGGTAGACCCTCTTTACAGTACTGGTCTGGCAATGACTGCCATTCAAATTCAACAAGTTACTGAAATTATTCAAGGAAAAATTGCTAGCAACATTACTCCTCAAGATATTGCCAATCTTTCATTTGTTTGGCGGCAAATTGCGATGAGACGGCAAATAGACATTACCGATCAGTATGCGACTATGCACGATCCTTTTGTCGCTCACTTGCGGCGCTACTGGAATTTAAATGGTTGGTGGAATGCCATTTTACCGCTATGGTGGAGCGGATTTTTGACAGATCCGCGCGGTGCTAATATTCTTTGCAAACTATTGGAAGGAGACGATCGCGGCAGTAAATCGGCTGCGCAGTTGTTCGAGGCGGTTTCTGCTAAATTGGGCAATGTAGAACAATCTGATTTCGATCGCACTATAGATTTCGATCGACTGATAAATCGGCGGTTCGATCGATCGATTTCTACAATTCCATTGCAATTAGCTCGATATTTTCAATGGCGCTTGCAGATTCGTTGGCGTTTGTTGAGTCTGGGTGGATGGCAATTGCTTCCGAGTCAGTTGCGATCGATCCTGCAAGAATTTGTTCGGATGTTGCTCAGCAAATATCTATTTGGCTATCTCAATCGAGATGCTTTGCGAGAGATTAAATTATCTCTCGATTTTGATTTTGCGGGTGCAGTTCGACAAGACAAGGAAGGATATTTATCGCATAAGAATGAGGGATGATACCAGATCCGGGTACGATCTCCCCCTTTATTTCTTAAACCCGCGCAGGCGGGTTTTGTTTGTATAGAAGCGATTTCAATCGCCGAGTCTTATCGGGGATATCTAACCCGGATTTGGGATGAGATCGATCGGGGAACCGCAGATCGAGGCAGACAAACACAGATAAACGCAGATAAATGCGCTTGATTTTTGGCTTATTTTTGAAGGGGATAGTTGAAATTTGAAAAAGCAAATGCCCAACGCTGTTCTACTCGCTTGCTGTCTTCTACTGAAAGATTAAAGTTATTTTTCTTGTAGGATTTTTGCGAATCAATATAGGCTTTAAAAGCAGGTTCTGCCCGATCGAATCCTTCTAAATCGAGTGTTTTATAAATCCGAGATAACTCTGCGATCGGATCTCGTTCTAGGTCTTCAAAACGAATCTCTACTAAATGCCCGTCGCCGATCGAGTCTCGATCGAGCAAAAATCGTTGCATCATTTGTTCGTAGAGAGATAGGACAGTTTCATCCGCATTTGCTGAGTCGATAACCTGCAAAGTCGTAAGTTTTGATAAAGTGTGATGCAGATTCTGGGAAGATGCAAATATATCGTAAGGGGAACGATAAATATGAATGAATTTTGCATCGGGAAACATTTCTAGCAACAAGCGAACGCGGGCTGTATTCACGGGATTTTTCAAAATCAGCGGCTTATTGTCTGCATGAATGGTGGCAATTTGCAGCAGTTTGTAATACTTCTGTTTAAATTCGTCGATCGCCCGTTGGGGAGCACCCTCCATTAATACATACTTTTTAAACAAATACAATGTTTTGTGCGGAAACAAAAAATTAATATAGAAGGCATGAGGCGTCATTTTTGCTAGGGGAAATTCTTCTTCCTGGGGCGCATCTACAGGCCAAATCATATTGTCCATAGGGCGCTTGAGAGGCACGATTTTTGATAGTAATGGCTTCAACCAACTTTGACCTACTAGGGAACAGTCGGGCACCATTGCTTGATACATTGACAGATAGCCGAAGGTTTTATCCTGCGTCATTAAATTGTGGAGGTGCGTGGTGCCGCTGCGCCAATAACCAATAATAAATACAGGAGCACGATCGATCTCAATCTTAGCAATTTGTTGGCTGCAGGCGATTGTTTCCCAGAGGCGTAATGGCAGCGTTATTAAGCTGGAGATAATTACAAGTAGCAAACGCAATCCGTAACGCGGATGTATGCCAATGGAGAAATGGATCAGGCGCACGATATTTGACAGTCGGGTAAATCCAATTAAACCCAACTGATAGCCAAAGTCTTTAGGGAGATTGAATGATTTTTCTGATGTCATGTTTTTGAGATGTTATATTATCTTCAGTTTATTGAATGTTATTCCGGTAGGGGCGGGTTCACCAACAATATTTGCCAAAAACAGACTGTCTCGAAAACCCGCCCCGGTATATGTATTATGCGCGATCCGAACGCAAGCTCAAAGGAGGTCGAGGAAACCATTTTTCGATCGCATGGTTAAAGATATGTTCCTTGATTCGATCGGGCATAATTCCAAGCAGTCGCACAAACTGATATTGCCAAAAAGGAAAGCAATACAGGCGCTGTTTTTGCTCGATCGCTTTGACAATTTGAGGAATCGCCCGATCGAGAGTCATGCACCAATGGCGGGGAATTTGATGCTTCACAGTCATCTCTGTCTCGATAAAACCAGGACAAATAGTAGTAACAGAAATACCGTGAGGTTTTAAAGTCCAATAAAAACCTTCTAGTTGGTAATTTAAGGCAGCTTTGGAAGCGCAATAAGTGCTCATTCTCGGTATTGAACCGATCGCTGCTAGACTAGAAATTCCCACAATCTGACCTCGACCTCGTTTTAACATAGTTTCGACGATGGGAACTAGGGTGTATGTACTGCCGATCGCATTGGTCAACATTACTTCATTAAAGCATTCTAGATCGAGATTTGGCTCTAATTGTTGGTAGGTAACTCCGGCATTGATAATTGCTAGATCGATCGCGCCTAATTCTTGTTCTACTTTGGCGATGGTTTGAGCTATAATTTGTTTGTCAGTTATATCAGCACAATAGGTTCGCAAAAGTCCGCGATCGGATGCTAAAGATTGATAAAGATCTGCTAAATTTGCTTCTCGACGGGCTACTGCGGCAACACTGCAACCGCGCGCTAGATAGTGCAGGACTAATCTACGACCAATTCCTGAAGATCCGCCAGTAATAAAAACAATCATATTTTATGTTTTTATCTATTCTACAAAACCAAAGAAATCTGTTTTTTTGAACCGCAGAGGGCGCAGAGGGCGCAGAGTAAGAGAAGAGAGAGATAAATTAGCTGGCATCCAGTCGATTAGCCCTCATATGGTAGGGGCGGGTTCACCAACAATATTTGCCAATAATTTACAATCTTAAAAACCCGCCCTGGCCGGGATGTTAATCTTCTAAATAAGGATGGACGACTTTTTGGAAAAGAGGCGGTACTAATGAAAGGAAATACATAATTGAGTAGTTGTAAGGATAATGCGGGGCGCGATCGTCATATCTCAAGGCATGATAAGGACGGTGAGGATAAAGATGGTGATCGCTATGTCTTAATAGATTCAAGAGGGCTAAGTCATGAATGAATAACCCTGAAGACCAGGCATGATGCGCTTTTACTGGCTCGTATTCTCCCGATTCATCGAGGTTGCGAGTCATTCCGTAATGTTGTAAATAGTTAGTCCACTCCAGTTTCATAATCGCAATTAGACAGTGTAAAACGAAGAAAATGCCTCCACTCCAGCCGCCCAAACTAATAGCAAGACACAGCCAAAATAGAGTTATTCCGTACCAGAGAAGCAGTTCGTTATGCCAGAAAGATTGACCGGATTTAGTCAAGCGATCGCGCTCGCAAGCAATGGATTCGCAAACATTTCCTTTAAAACTTTGCCACCAAAAGCTATAGATACTTTGTCCGCGCTTAGCAGTAGCAAAATCGAGAGGTGTGCCGACATAACGGTGATGAATTTTGAGGTGGACAATTTTGAATGTGCCGAAGCCAACGGTTGAGAGAAGCAGGCCGCCAATTAGGCGATCGAATTTCTGAGGGCGGTGAATTAATTCGTGACCGATATTGATAGCGCACATCCCGCTAAAGATGCCAGTTGATAATAAATAGCCCGTGCTTCCCCAAAGATTTAGAATGCCAGAATTCCAATAAGTAATGGCTGCATAAAGCATCGTGATTTGTGCTAAGATACTGAGTAATGGCAGCACGCGGTAGTAAGTTTGCCATCCCGCCCTAGAGGATAAATTTGTCGGTACGGGTGCGATCGCGTAGGGAAAAATTGTTTCAACTACAGGAACTACAATATAGGCGATCGCCAGCGGCAGAAAGGCAACAATATTAGCAATATTGGCATCATTACTTGCAACGCCCAGCCATGCTGTCAAGATCGGGATTGCAGGGATGCCAAAAGCCAGGAGAAAGCCCACACTTCCTACTAGGAAATCGATCGATCGATATCGATCGTTAGCTTCATCTCGATTTAAGTAGTTACTCTCGTTCAATTTTCTCAGCCTCAATATGTTAACTGTACGACGGAAGCTACCAGACCGGCACTCACGGGAACCAAGCAAATAGGGTCGCCTCTTTTGAGTTTACCTTCTGTTTCTGCCAGTCGGATTCCCAACGGAACGCTAGCTGAAACTACATTGCCAAAACGGGGATATACTTCCAAATAAATTTTTTCAACGGGAATACCTCTTTTCGGCAAAAACTCTTCATAAACAGTTTTTGATGGCGCGTGGGGAAAATACCAAACTTTACTAGCAGGAGTATCGATCGCGCTATCTATCAGTTCGCCCAAGCATTTTTCGCCCTCGCGAAACAAATCTTGACCGTAAGAGACAAATCGATCGATTCCATTTTTGCCAATCCGTTCGCTAGGTGCGACGAAGCTTTCATAACCATTGAGAGGAATCGTACACAAATCGGCAAATTCCGATCGAGAATTATAATCAAATTGCCATTCATCGTCACTGGGAAGTAGAATAGTTGCGGTTGCAGCCTCGCCGATGGTATACATGGGAAAGGTATATTCTAGGGTTCTAAAATCGCGAATTTCCCAGTTGTCATGCAAACCAACATGAAATTCTCCATTGATAATGGCGATCGCTTTAAAACTTCCTGCTTTGAGCATTAAGTAAGCAATTTGTAATGCCCTCGTCCAACTCATGCAGGCATCGGTAATATCGAAACAGTTGACTGTTTTCATGCCTCTAGCTTGGGCATAAAAATAAGCATTGGCAGGTTCGAGAAAACCTTTACCAACGCCGCAATAAATCAACAGATCGATGTCCTGGGCGGATATATTGGCTCGATCGATCGCCTCATCCATTGCCCCTAAAATCAAATCTTCTCCTCTTTCTCCTGCCTGAATATCGCGCCAATAACGGGTTTGCGCTCCTGTTCGATTTAATAGTTTTTCAACTAACTTCAAATAAGGAGTTTTTTTCAAGGCCGATCGTTCGGGATTGCATTTAGAGATATGTTCGATGAGAGCGTCGTTGGTGAGTTTTCTCGATGGTATGCGGTAAGCGATCGAAGCAATTTTCATTCAATTTTCACCAGATATGAAAAACATTTTTGAACTTATCAAATATTTTCTTACTTTTTACTTGACTGGATCGGCCACAACTACAGTTGAACTTGAATAATACCCACGGGAGGTTTATTGTAGAAGAAACACGAATTATTTGGGACTGTGCCAAAACAGAGATATTGCACCATTATTAACAATCCTGTAGGGGCGGGTTCGCCAACAGCTTTCAACGCAGCAGATATGTTAAATAAACCCGCCCCCACCCACGAAAAACTCCCAATTGACTGCCGATGCAAGATGTCAGTTAAAACACGCTTGTCTCCATTATATCTTGTGCGGGCAGTGCGATCGATTTTGATACAATTGCTTACATAATGTCATTGCAAGTGAAACCAAGTGAAACAAAGCAATCATCAACATTCAGATTTTTTTGTTCCGCGCAATGAGAGACAATAACGATATTAAGCGTTTGGGTTCAGAAACCGGGTTTCTTTCTAGATATCTCGCTACCCACCCAGATTTTTCGGAGAAACCCGGTTTCTTTTCCTAGCCTAGGGACTCAAACAAAAACGGGGTTGATTCCCATATCGCGTTTAAATTATTCATGCAACTTACAAGAATGGTAATCTAGTAAAAGTACAATTTAAGTGCGATATATCTGATATAATCAAATGGCAAGTCTATCAAATCTATATTAGATGTACATACCTGTTTCTTTCGACGGCGGTATTCAAAGGAACGAAGCCATAGAAATCAAAGTCAGAAACTTTAAAGAGTTAAACTTACAGGAAAGACATATTGAAGAGTTCTTGCGCAAAAACATTAATTTGCTCTTTGGGGATGACGAAACTCTTCTAGTTGTCGGTCAACAAGTTCGCAATGCAAGTAACGGGATTAGCGACCTGACTGCCATTGATGCAGATGGAAATATTGTGCTTATCGAGATTAAACGCGACGTACAAGACATCAAGGCAAGAAAAGAACCTTTTGAATTTCAAGCTATCAGGTATGCCGCAAGTTATGCCAAAATTTCGACACCTGAATCTCTTGTAGAGTCGGTCTATAGCTCGTATATTGAGATACACAAAGATGAATATGAATTAGGCGATTTGACTCCTGGTGAAAAAGCGAGACGAGAGTTAAATAAATTCTTGTCAAGTAATGACGCACTTAAAACCTTTAATAAAAAACAAAGAATCATACTTATAGCCTCATCCTTTGACGAGCAAACCCTCTCTGCCGTTGCTTGGTTGATTTCAAATGGGGTGGATGTTATCTGTCTTAATATCACTCCTGTTTTTATAGGAGAGCAAGGTTTTTTGAGTATTGAAAAAAATTTACCTCCGGCACAATTGGATGATTTTTACGTGGGTTTAGCTGGATTAGGTTCTACAATTAAGGGAGACATTATATCCAATGCTTCTGCCATTAAGAGAACTTTTATACCTCGAATGGACAAGCTGTTTGAGTGGCAAATAATCAAAACAGGGGACTGCCTGGAAATTAAAACATTTGATGGCTCTGAAGCTATAATAATTGACCATAGATTTGTCAGATTTAATGGAGAAGAAATTTCTTATAATATTTGGGGAAAGAAAGTTACTGGGTGGTCTTCTATAAATATTTATGAATGGGCAGTGCTTAGTTCAATCAAGAAGACTTTACATGAACTAAGGGCAGAAAAAATGGCAGAGTTGGAAGCCCAAGCCAGTCAAAGTGAAAAATTTCACAACGAAGATGTTGGATAAATTATATGCAAAAAAGGTGCGCAATGCGCACCTTACAAAATTCGATCGCACTTATCCATCCTGCAACTTCAACAACGGTTCAATCTGCTGCCGTTGAAACTGCAATTCATCCGCCAAAGGTTGATAAATTTCTCGATCGCCCTTGTCATCGCAATAATCCCAAAGACCGTTCTCATCGTTGGGATGAAAAGGCTATTTGCGGTGCGACCGTTGCCGTTAGAAATTAACGCAAAATAGCCGTTTCTGGGAGCACCTTGACAGGGCTGGGTGCGCACTGCGCACCTTACTGCCACAGAAATATGTTACCGCATAATTCCTAACAATTAACCTTGAGGAATTAACTGCAAGAAAGCATCGAAATCCTTCACAGCTTTTTGATAGCCGCTAACAACTTTGGGATAATCAACAGCTTTAGCAGCAATATCAATATTAACCAAATCCGCAAACAAACTCTTAGTTAAAGCAGCAGCTTGTTCTTGAGATTTAGGTAACAGATTCTCAGACACATCTTTCATCGCCCCGCGCAAGTCACCGAGAGGTCCGTGAATGTAAGTCCTGATATTAATCCAGTCCTTCTTCTGAATTAGGGTTTCCAGTTTATCCATGCGCAATCGCAACTCTGTAAGGGGGGGAACATAACGCTGAATTTGCTGTACCTGGGCTGCTGTATAAGTAGTAGGAACTTTTGCTGCTGTCCCACTGCTGCAACTTACCAGAAATACCATCAAGAGTGCCATTATTGAGGCAAAAATTGAACGCGGACGAATCATATCAATTGTAGGTTGTTAGATTTGAGATTTCTCGCAGCATACGGACGCAGACAGCCGCCCTCAAGTTACTCGTTCCCAGGCTCTGCCTGGGAACGCAGATCCAGAGGCTCTGCCTCGATCGCCCCGCAGCGAGAGTTGGGTACAAAAGATTATTTTACCTCTTTTCGGCGCAGAAAATTCACCAAAGCCTCGCTAACTTTTTCCGACCAATGTTCTTGGGGATAATGCCCTGCTTTTTCCAGTTTAACTAACTGTGCATTTTGCAGGGAGGCAGCTAATTTTTCAGCGGGTTCAACACTCAGCCAAGGGTCAGTTAAACCCCACACCAATAAAGTTGGGTGAGTCCAATTTTTCCAACCGGATTCTATTTCTGTCATTGATTGTGGCAGTTGAATGTTGCGAACCGTATTCATGAGCGATCGCCCCGCATCCGAACTCTTCAAAAACGGCCGCCGGTAAACATCTAAATCCCCATCTGATATCGGATACCCGCTGCCGCCTTCGAGAGTGCGATCGACCAACAGCGGGTCTTGAGTCATCATGTCGCCAATAAAAGGTATTCCCAACTGCTGCATTTTCCAAGGCAACTTTGCCTCTGCTGAAACTGGCGTGTTGATGACAGCCAAACGCTCAATTTTATCGGGATTTCGCAAAGCATATTGAATGCCAGTAGAAGCTAAAAATCCTTGAACTATGAGATAAAAACTGTTAATTTCTAAAGCTTGAATTAAGTCAGAAAAAGCTGTCACAAAAGCATCAGGCGTGTAAGCAAAATCGCGCTTGTCAGGTTTTGCCGATCGTCCGAAACCGATCCAATCCGGCGCGATCGAACGAAATCCCTGGGCTGCCAAATCTGGCATCACCGCAGTCCAAGTAAAACTCTGGGAAGGCAAACCGTGAAGCAAGATTACAGGAGGTTTGTCAGTTTCGTTAACCGGATTGTCTTCTCCATAAAACCATTGCAGATTTCCTACTTGAATAGTCTTTTCTTCAATTGCCACTTCTTATTTCCCGCATAGTTGATAATTGAGAATACCAAGTCAGGGGGACATCAAGCAAGATAGAAGCGAAAATTATCAACTTCTTCTTTTCTCTTCCTTCGCGCTCTTCGCGTCTTCGCGGTTCATTCAAAATTACTCCTGCCCAAAGCGAGCGATCGCAATGATACAGCAGATTGCAGGTTTATGAAGTACACCCCAGAAACCCGGTTGAAGAAACCGGGTTTCTCTGTACCTCACTTACTTGAAATCTGCTGTAATTCGCGAGTGCGGACGATCGTACTACCTTTCTTCTTCCTTCTTTCTTCTTCCTTCTTTCTTCTTCCTTCTTCCTTCTTCCTTCTTCCTTCTTCCTTCTTCCTTCTTCCTTCTTCTATAAAAAAGAAGCCCTTGCTTCATACAAGAGCTTCTAATTGAAAGTTCGATCGAACCAAGCTTAGAAATTCATTTCAGCAGCTTGAACTTTTTCGACCTGTTTCTTCTTCAGAACCAGCAAGATTTGAGCCAACATAGTCAAAGCCAAGAAAGCCATCAACCATTTAATGCGATCGGCACTTTGCAGCACGATTTCCACATCTTTTTGACCGAAACCGCCCACATTCGGATTGTTAGTCAAAGCAGCGCCAGCAGCAACTGTTTCTCCTTCAGAAACAACCAATTCAGGACCAGCAGGAATCGTATCGACAACTGCTGCGCCTTCTGCAGGTTGAATCGTCACAGCATAACCGCCTTCTTCTTGCGGGGCAATCTTAGAAATAGTGCCGGCAGCAGAAGCATTGTAAACAGTATTGTTGCTCTTTTCGCCAGTAGGATAAACCTGACCGCGACCGCGATTGCCGCCCACAAAAATTTGGTATTTGCCGAAGTGAACCGACTTGTCAGTTGCCGGATTCGGCGAAAGAACGGGGAATACCAATTCTTTGTACTGGTCTCCCGGCAGCGGTCCCACTAAAACAATATTTTCTTGGGTTTCGCTGTAAGGTTGGAAATAAAGACCTTCGACTTTTTCCTTCATTTCTTCAGGAATTCTGTCCTCAGGAGCAATCTTGAAACCTTCGGGCAACATCACGACAGCACCGACATTCAAGCCGCCTTTGCTGCCGTCGCCGACAACTTGTTGAACGCTAGTATCGTAGGGAACCTTGACAACAGCTTCAAAAACAGTGTCCGGCAAAACAGATTGCGGAACTTCTACTTCAGTAGGTTTTGCACCTAAGTGACAGTTAGCGCAAACAATCCGGCCGGTGGCTTCGCGGGGAGTAGCCGGTGCAGTTTGCTGAGCCCAGAAAGGATAAGCAAAAGCAGCTTGCGGCAGTACGATATCGCTAGAAAGGAAAAAAGTTGCTGCTGCGATCGCAACTAAAGTAGTTTTCGCGATCGCTCTAGCACTGCGGCGAAATATCGCAGATAAGTTAGTTTGTGGCATCAGAGTATTCAATCTCAAAGGTCAGACAATTTTGTATTTTGAATTCGGGATGAGAGGATTTTTTGAGTGCTTTAGGGAGGCTATCGTTTCTGATTTTCACCATTGGCCCCCAATCTAAAATCTAAAATCTAAAATCCAAAATTCTTTAAGACCACCAAGGTGCTTCGTTGGTGCGGAAATCAGTTTCTGTCCAAGGCGTAAAACTCAGCTTGTCATCGGCAACAGTTGCGTGGGCCAGTGCCAGAGACAAAGGTGCCGGACCCCGAACCACTTTGCCCTCATTGTTGTATTGAGAACCGTGGCACGGACAGATGAACTTGTTTTCGCTAGCATTCCAAGGCACGACGCAGCCCAAGTGAGTGCAAACTGCATTGATGCCGTAGTTAGCAATAGTTTGGTCTTTTTCCACCACAACATAAGTGGGGTCGCCTTTGAGACCTTGAGCTAAGGTACGATCGCCCGCAGGGTGCGTTTCCAAGTATTTGCTGACTACAATGTCATTACCCAGAGCATCCTTAGCAGTTACCCCGCCACCAGATCCACCGCTTGACGGAGGAACAAAATACTTGACAACAGGATACAGTGCGCCCAGTGCCACGCCTGTGACAGTACCGAACGTCAGCAAATTCATAAATTGGCGGCGTCCCATATCGGGGACATCTTGATTTCCAGCAGAAGATTGAGCCATGACCTGCCTTTACGCTGTTAAGTTACGTGTGTTTGTTAGCTGTAGCTGTGAATCTGTTGCGTGCAGACAAAGGGAACAATCGCACTTTCTCGGCACTGCGAAGACTTAGGCTGCTAAAATTCCTTTGAATAATGCACCTTCCAGCCTTTATTAGAGTATTATTACATTTTTTGAACTTTCTCTTTATTGTTTAGCAAATTAAGTTAGGAACAAGTATGACGGGCAAGGATTTACACCAGCTCTTGCTGGAAAAATGGGGCAAATCTTACGATATCAGATTGCGGCGGACGCGGGGCAAGATTTTCGTGCAAATTATGTGGAAATATCTGGAGCAAGCATCTTTTCCGATGACGGAGGCGGATTATTTCGACCATTTGGACGCGGTAGCCAATTACCTCAACGGCTGGGGCAGCACCCAACAAGTGAGGGAGTTCATCTCGTCTACCCGCGAACGCCCGCGTTTGGGAAAAGCCGTCAGCCTTCCCCTAGATTTGGGCGAAAGGGCTTCGGAGTGGCTGGTAGACGAGTTTTGAATCTGTTTAGTGCGAGCATCCCCGCTCGCGAAGGTTATTAGAAGTGCGAGCGTCCCGCGATCGGAAGTTATTAAAAGTGCGAGCGTCCCCGCTCGCGAAGGTTATTAAAAGTGCGAGCGTCCCGCGATCGAAAGTTATTAGAAGTGCGAGCGTCCCGCGATCGAAGGTTGTTAGAAATGCGAGCGTCCCCGCGATCGAAGGTTATTAGAAGTGCGAGCCTCACCAGCTCGCGAAATCCGATACCCGCCTGAAATCTCGTAAACCCGCCCCCGCCCGATCGAGATATTACAGTATATATATAGATAGATCGCGCCTCAAGTTCGATCGAACCGCACCATTGCCTCAAACAGCATCGGCTACCACAAACAGACACATATAGCAACCGTCTTGAGGGTCATGACTCGATCGATCGCAGAAAATATTGCTGTGACTGCATTTTCCTTCATCCTTTATCCTTCATCCTTCATCCTTCTTCCTTCCCCTATAAAATCAGCAGCAATTTCACCTACAATTAGCGCATATCCCGTGAAAGTTAGGAGAATAGTGCAATGGGTGTTGCAGTTGGAATGGTTGAAGTCTTAGGACTTCCCTCTGCCGTAGAAGTTGCAGACTCAATGGTGAAAGCAGCACGAGTTACTTTAGTTCGCAAAAAATAACCCGCGCCTACTGGACAGTTATAGTTCGAGGAGATATTTCTGAAGTGCAAGCAGCCGTTGCTGCTGGAGTTGAATCAGTTAAAAAGGTCGATGGCGGAAAATTGCTATCGTATCACATTATTGCTCGCCCGCACGAGAATCTCGATTACGTGTTGCCGATCGGTTATACTCCTGAAGTCGAACAGTTCCGAATGTAGTCAAAGTTTTGTCGCAACTTTGGCAAGAAATTTGAACATTTAATAATATAGAGACGCGGGCGATCGTGTCTCTATATTTTTGGCAGCGAGTCGATCGATTTTTATGCTTTGTTAAGCTGCGGAATATTTTGTCAAAGTAGGAGGCAGAATAACTTTAAATTCCTAACTGCAGATTAACGCAGACCCGCAGATCGTACAATCAACCAGTAATCAAATCACGGGCAGGAATGATAGAAGAACTCGATACTCCCTTCAGAATTCCTATTATTGGTGGGTTAGAGAATCCACCCTCACGAATCTCGGTATCTAAACCATTATTAATCGACACAAAAGTGATGTTTGAAAACGGAGCGCGAGAACGTACCAAAAGTTTATCTTCACCTGGTTTGAAGTCAGCAATCGTATCTATCCCCAAATTATTCCAAAGCCTAAACTTGTCAGCCCCTCTGCCACCAACCAGATAGTCATTGCCACCAAAGCCAAAAAAGAAGTCGTCGCCCGCCCCGCCAATCAAAGTTTCGCTGCCCTCTCCGCCAAGGAGAGTATCGTTAAACCTAGAACCTATGGCTACTTCGATGCCGGAGAGCGAATCTACACCTCCGAATCCATCGGAAGCCCGACCCAAGCCAGAACCGTCCCCGACAGCCCCCAACTGGAGATATACACTCGTTCCTCCATCGCTGTAAGATACTGTGTCGGTGCCATCTCCGCCATTGAGCAAATCATTGCCAGCACGACCCGACAAAGAATCATTACCGCCTTTGCCCAAGAGCGTTTCATTGCCACTTCCACCAACTAACGTGTCGTTAAAGTTAGAACCTATAATGACTTCAATGCCGGAGAGAGAGTCTACACCGCCCAATCCATCGGTAGTAAGACCTAACCCCAAACGCCATTGAGCGAGTCATTGCCAGCACCACCCCACAAAGAATCATTACCGCCCTTGCCCAAGAGCGTTTCATTGCCACTCCCGCCAACTAACGTGTCGTTAAAGTTAGAACCTATAATGACTTCAATGCCGGAGAGAGAGTCTACACCGCCCAATCCATCGGTAGTAAGACCTAACCCCAAACGATGCCATCCCCGCCATTGAGCGAGTCATTACCACTCTCGCCATCGAGCAAGTCATTCCCACTCTCGCCATTGAGCAAGTCATTGCCATCCCGGCCCCAGAGCGAGTCATTGCCATCCCCGCCCCAGAGCGAGTCATTGCCAACTCCGGTAGAGATGATGTCATTGCCACCCAAACCATAGATTTCCTTACTATTAGTGTAAGGGTCAAGGCTGTATAAGAAGTCAGAGTCTGAAGTGCCAGTTGTTATTGTTGCCATATATTTAATTCCCGATTGAGATTAAGAAACTGAAACCGTCAAAAAGGTAAAAATCTCAAGTGTGGATTTTTCAAATGAACTTACTAAAAAATCCACCCAAAAAACCAACAAGTCTCCTATCTTAGGCAGCCAGGAAACTCAAAAGATATAGCTAGACTTCAGCGATCCAGGTTGACTCTCTTGCTGATTTTTTACGTTCTTATTCAGTAATTTCACTGTGTTGGTATGTTATCTCTAAATCGAATACTAAGGATCGGCTCGTGTCAAATCTTCATGAAAACCTTAAAAACAAAATTATTAAAATAACTTATGATTGCCAGCCCGATCGCCTAAAGAATAGTGTAAATTAAGGCTCAAAACTTTGACCCCAGACACCTAACACTAAACTTTGCCAATGTGAATTTTATATTGTAAAATGCAACTATGCAAACCGTTATTTTCAGATAACTTCTCGATCGCCCTATTTTATAAGATTAACTAATGATTTTTTTGCCAGCGAAGCTCGAACTTAACTTCATAAAATTTTAAATATTAAGTATTGTTAAGCTACTCATTTTTTATTAAGAGATAGCGAGTTTTCAGAGCTACAAACGATCGACCGTGCCGCGATCGCCCGCCAGAGTATTGCACGCGCAACCGACAAATGTTATTATCAAAAGTCTGCCTGTAACTGAAACCTCAAACAAAATCTTAAAATAGTGTTCCTAAAACAAACCATAAAAAATTTAATTAGCAAAAAAATTACCGCCTCTCACCCACATCTAGGGCTAACCCGCAGATCCCGCTCCTATCAGTAGCGTTTCACTGCTCGCATCCGCCCGAGTGGGAAAAATCACTACCTATTCTTAACTCGTAATTTTGAGCTGAAACGATTAGCATATAAGAGTGAGCAAACACTATCATCCCCAAAACTCATTAGAACAGGGTCATTGGTTCAAGCTGATCTGCGGGGCCAGCTTTCAAGACTTGCCCGCAATTCGGAATTTGACCCTGGCTTACACCCTAGCAGGCGCTGACTGTATCGATGTGGCCGCAGACCCGGCCGCGATCGCAGCAGCGAAAGAAGCTCTAGAGGTGGCCGGCAAATTGCAAGAGCAAGGTCAATACCGCAGGTTTGGCGGTAAAGGTTTGCCCTGGCTGATGGTGAGTTTGAATGATGGAGAAGACCCGCATTTTCGCAAGGCCGAATTTAACCCAGCAAATTGTCCGGCGGACTGCTGGCGACCCTGCGAAAAAATTTGTCCGGCAGAAGCAATTGTTTTTCAGGGTACTGGCGGGGATTTTTCCGGGGTGATAGACCAGAGGTGCTACGGCTGCGGTCGGTGTCTGCCGGTTTGTCCGAGCCAACTAATTTACACTCGTTCTTACGTGTCTGCTCCCGCCGCGATCGCACCTTTAATCTTGCAATCCGGTGTCGATGCGGTAGAAATTCACACGCAAGTAGGCAGAGAGGCAGATTTTGCGCGGCTTTGGTCGAGCATCGCTCCCTGGGTCGATCGGCTCAAGATAATTGCGATTAGTTGCCCTGACGGAGACGGTTTGATTGACTATCTGCGAACACTCTATCAGATAATTTCTCCCCTGAAGATTCCCCTAATTTGGCAAACCGACGGTAGGCCGATGAGCGGAGATATCGGAACGGGAGCTACTAGAGCGGCCATCAAACTCGGTCAAAAAGTTTTGGCTGCTCGGTTGCCGGGATACGTGCAGCTTGCAGGCGGCACGAACGATCGCACTGCAAGCAAGCTCAAGATTTCCGGAATGCTGAAGGAGAAGCAGAACAATGTATCCGTTTCCCAGGTTTCGCACATCGCAGGCGTAGCTTACGGCAGTTACGCCCGCGTTCTGCTGTCGCCAATTTTGGAACAATTAGAAACAATGCAAACTAACAGAGTTCGGACTGTTCCTGCGGCTGTCTTGCCAGCATCAGCCCGGGCTCAAACACATCGCCTGACTCAACTCGAAGCCGTACCAGAACTGCTCTGGCAGGCCGTGAGTTTGGCTGGTTCTCTAGTTTCCCAGCTCAAAGAAAATTAGTCATTAGTAATTAGGTAATAGGTAATGGGTAATGGGTAATAGGTAATGGGTAATAGGTAATGGGTAATGGGTAATGGGTCACAGGCAATAGGTAGTTAGTAATTGGTAATTAATCCGTCCTTTTCCTTCTTCCCTCTTTCTTCTTCCTTCTTCCTTCTTCCTTCTTCCTTCTTCCCTCTTCCTTCTTCCTTCTTCCTTCTTCCTTCTGACTAAAAGTTGAAAACGTCACCGATTTCGAGGCGAATGCAGATTACAGACGACCTCAACAGATTGTTAGACATCGTGCCAGATGACATCCGGCGGCCCATAGAGCAGCACCCGCAGCGCGACAGTCTCATCGAGATTGTCATGGATTTGGGACGCCATCCAGAAGCTCGTTTTCCATCATCGGCAGAGCCACTTTCTCAAATGCCCGTTTCCAAGGCAGACCTCAACTATTGTATTGAGCGGGTCGGCCATTTCGGCGGTGACAACCGAGCAGGTATCGAGCAAACATTACACCGAATTAGTGCTCTGCGCAACCGCAGCGGCGAAATTATCGGTCTGACTTTGAGGGTAGGCCGCGCCGTGTTCGGGACGATCGGCATTATCCGCGATTTAGTCGAAACCGGACGCAGCATCCTGATGCTAGGTCGCCCCGGCGTCGGCAAAACTACCGCCCTGCGCGAAATTGCCCGCGTGCTCGCCGATGACTTGAAAAAACGAGTGGTAATTATCGATACCTCCAACGAAATCGCCGGCGATGGAGATATCCCCCACCCCGCGATCGGACGAGCCCGCAGAATGCAGGTAGCCCGCCCCGAACTCCAGCACCAAGTCATGATCGAAGCAGTGGAAAACCATATGCCGGAAGTGATCGTGATTGACGAAATTGGCACCGAACTCGAAGCTTTGGCGGCCCGGACAATTGCCGAACGCGGAGTGCAGTTGGTGGGTACGGCCCACGGCAACCGACTCGAAAACTTGATGAAAAACCCGACTCTGGCAGATTTGATCGGGGGCATCCAAGCGGTGACGTTGGGAGACGACGAGGCCCGACGGCGCGGTTCTCAAAAGACGGTTTTGGAACGCAAAGCCCCGCCGACTTTTGAAATTGCGGTGGAAATGCTGGAACGCCAGCGCTGGGTAATCCATGAAGATGTGGCAGATGCGATCGACACTTTGCTGCGGGGACGCCAGCCCGGCGAGCAAATCAGAAGCGTCAGCGATACCGGAGAAGTGATAATTGCTCGCGAATCGCCTGCCCCGCCGGCCCGCTTTCCGGGGATGGCTAAATCGGGGGGCGCATCGGTGTCGCCAATCCGGCCCGTCACGCCACTTTCCGGCTGGCGGAGTGCTGGCAAAATGGTGCCGATGCCGCCTCAAACTGCGGAACTCGCAGCCAACGGATCTGCTGTTTCGGAAACTCGGTATTTCGAGGAGTTGCTGGAAGAGTCGCTGTCCGTGACTCCCGTGGCTGCGCCCGGCCGTTTTTCCCAACATGTCGGCCCTAACGGCGAAGATTTGCCGCTGCATGTTTATCCTTACGGCATCGCCCGCCACCAACTCGAACAGGTGATTTCGACGCTGAATTTGCCGGTGGTGCTGACTAAGGATATTGACAGTGCTGATGTGGTTTTGGCGTTGCGATCGAACGTGCGCAATCAGTCGAAATTGCGACACTTGGCTAAAACTCGCCAAGTTCCCCTGCACACGATTAAGGCTAGCACTCTGCCTCACGTTGCTAGGGCTTTGCGGCGGCTGTTGGATATGGAAGACCCCAGCACGCCGGAAATAGCCGACCTCACTTTGTTTGCCCGCAGCGGTTCTTCTGACGAGATCGAAGCTTTGGAAGAAGCCCGCTTGGCTGTCGAGCAAATTGTGATTCCTAAGGGACAGCCGGTGGAACTTTTGCCCCGTTCTCCCCATGTCCGCAAAATGCAGCACGAACTGGTGGAACACTATCATTTGAAGTCCCACAGTTTTGGGGAAGAACCCAACCGCCGCTTGCGGATCTATCCGGCGTAAAGGCAAGTTGAGGTTCGTAGTGTGAACTTTAGTTCGCTCTATATTGCGGACTGAAGTCCGCACTACGAACCTTATATTACTTATTGTCCGATCGATCTGCGGACTAAAGTCCACACTACGAATCCGCGTCTGGCTTGAATATTTTGGAAAGGTATTTGAGCGCGTAACTGTTGCGGTGAATCCGCAGTATACCAGCCTTGAATGTTCTAGTTGTGGCGAAATTGTCAAAAAATCCCTATCTACCAGAACCCACGCTTGTAAATGCGGTTGTCTGTTAGATAGGGATGAAAATGCAGCTAGAGTCATCCTCAGTCGAGGATTGGGTACGGTAGGGCATACCGGAACTTTTGCATTAAATGCAAGCAACGCTTTGGGAGAATCGACCTCTACTTTGGTTGGAGAAATCCTGCCATTGCAAGTCGGCTCGTAGAACAAAGAATCCCCGCGCATTCACGCGCCCGGAGTGTCAATACTTGGAACGCGACAATTCACTCTCTCAGCCGTTGCACATCTGCAGCTGCTAATCCTGTTTTCCGGGCCATAGTTTCTACATCCAACACATCCAAGAGCGATCGAGCACTTTCCAAAGCTTTGCGTTTTTCTCCTTCTTGCAGCCCTTCTTGTCGCGCTTTCAAAATTGCATTTCGGTTGTCATGCAAAAACATCTGGCGTTTCTCTAAAATTTCCAATTCCTTGCGACTGAGTTTGCTTTGCTGCGCCACTACAAAAGCCTGATGGATCGCAGGCACTTCTGCCATCCTTGCGATCGCGCTATCTGGGGGTAACTCCTGTTAAGGCGAGAATGCAGTTTTTTCGCAGACAACCCCGATTCTAGGAGATTTTTTGTTGTAAATCGGCTGATTTTTGATATCATATTAGTTACTACCGCTCGATCGGCAGGTTCTCAAAAGAAGCAAACCGATTCAATAAGACCTAATTAAATAGGATATGAATGATGCACTAACTCACCTGTTTGTCCACTTAATTTCTAGCAGGATAGGTTTGCAAGTTCGTCCCCAAGATCGGACAGCTTTATCTCAAAAAATCTTGACAAGAATGAAAGCTATTAAGTTGGCTTTTCCTGAAAAATATTATCAACTGTTAGCAGCCCAAACTCTGGAAAGTCAAAACGAATGGCGGCAATTGGTACTACTTTTGACAACGAATGAAAGTTATTTCATGCGCGATAAAGGGCAGTTTTCTCTGTTAGAAAAAGTTATTTTACCTGAACTGATAGATCGGAAAATTAAGCTAAAAAAAACCTTGGGGATTCAACCAACACTGCGTATCTGGAGTGCGGGATGCTCGACTGGTGAAGAACCTTATTCTTTGGCGATTCTCTTAAAACAGTTAATTTCGGATTGGTCTGAATGGAAAATTTTAGTTTTAGGTAGCGATATTAACGAAGCAGCACTAGAAAAAGCCAAACGGGGTGTTTACAGCGATTGGTCGTTTCGTCTAGTCGAAGCGCAAGTGCAAAGTCGGTATTTTAAGCAGCAGAAAAATGAGTGGGAAATCGATATCAAATTGCGCAATTCTGTAGAGTTTAAGTCGGTGAATTTAGTAAGCGATAATTTTCCCAATATTTATAACGATATTTATAACATGGATTTGATTGTCTGCCGAAATGTGTTTGTTTATTTTGAAGCTAAATATATTGCTCTCACCCTCAAAAAATTTGCGCAGACGCTGAAATCTGGAGGATATTTAATGACAGGTCATGCTGAACTTCACGGTCAAATTGCCAATGAATTTAAACCGAAGATTTTCCCGGAGTCGGTGATCTATCAACGGTGCGACGGGCAGCAAGATGAATTCTGCGTTATCGATCCGGGCGCTACTCTGGGTAAGGCAAATTGGGGGTTTGAGGAAACAATTAAGCCGGCGGCGGACAAGAGCGATCGATCGCTAAAAGACACGGCACCAACAGCTATTTTATTAGGTGGCAGTTCGACAGAAATAACGCCGATATTAACAGAATCGACTCCTCTAGGAAAGATGCTGCGAGCTCGTTATGTAGAGGGCGATCGAGCCACACCTGTTTCACCTGCAAAAATCCCGGAAACCGAGTCGCAGAAAGTGCTGGCAGCACTAATTTCTGAGGCAAAAAATTGTTTTAAAAATAAAGCTTATACTGAGGCAATTAAAAAAGCCCAACAGGCGATCGTCCTTCACCGATCTAATTTTGATTCTTATTATTTGCTGGCTCAAATTTATGCTAATGTAGGCGAATATGCCAGGGCGATCGAAAACTGCAAGCGAGCGAGCGAAATTGATTCTCTGTCGGTATTTCCTTATTACCTGCAAGCTCACATCGCCGAGGAAAAAGGAGATTTAGCAACGGCCAAAAAGTATTTTAAACGAATTATCTATCTTTGCCCTTCTTTTATTTCGGCTTATTTGGAATTGGGAAATATCTACCGTAAAGAAGGTCAGCTTGCCAGAGCAGTTAAAATGTACAAATCATCTTGTGACATCTTGAAAACATTACCGCCCAATACTCCGATCGAACAACAAGGAAAAATCACAGCCCGTCAGATGCTAATAGATGTCAAAAAAATTTTGCTGGCATTATCAGAAAACTGGGTTTAATATCATAGTTTACACGAACGGGACTTGCTCGGGAAATAGCTCGATTATGCAGGTATAGGTTAGTTTTATGCTAGGATTGTAGCAAGCGATCGGCAAGTGTGTCGCGGACGATCGCGCTAGCAATCGAAAATATCCATAATAAATGTTGCTTTGCTTTATTGATTTGGCTTCAGCGATCCCTGCCGCACTTGCTTTCGCCGTAAGTGGCTGTACCCTTTAAGTATTTCAAGATGGAAACTAAACCGTATCTTATATTCAAACAGAACGGTTTGCTCTGCGCTATAGAAGCATCCTGCGTTCGAGAAATTTTCTTTCTGCCGGAGTTGACACCGATCGCGGGAGCACCTCACGATATTGTGGGCGCGATCGACCTTCGGGGCGCAATTCTGCCGGTGATGGATCTAAATCTCCGTTTCGGATATGCGTTGCAAGAATACCGTTTGACAGATAGTGTAATTGTTGTAAAATGGCAAGAATTTCGCTTGGGGATGATTGTCGAGCTAGTTCGCGAAGTCAAAAATATCCCAACAGATGCCATAACTGGGCACCTATCTTACGGGCGAGAGGAGGCAAATATATCGCATTATTTTGTAGCTGGAATTGCCCGGTGCGAAGCTGATATTGTCACTCTGCTGGATGTCGATCGTTTGATTCGATATTCTCCCGAAACAGCAGAGGCATTGGGCTCTCTCTCTGCCAGCAATACGGAGGATGCCACAAGCGAAGATACAGCAGCAGAAATTTTGGCACAGGAGATTGATGCCAAATTGTTAGTTGAGGATGGTAAAGTTTTCAACAAGCCTCACGTTTTTTGCCCGAATGCAACCCTGGAAGAAAAGGCGATTTTTCGAGAGCGGGCTGATAATTTAAGGCTGCGAGGCGAGCGCGAAAATTCTACAGCAATTAATATGCCGCTGGCGGTAGTTGCTTTGAATGGCGAATATTTTGCTATTAATTTAGCCATCGTGCGCGAATTCACTAACATCCGTCAAGTGACGCCCGTGCCTTGTACTCCCGATCGAATTGTGGGAAACATGAATTTGCGTGGCGAAATTGTGACGCTAGTTGATATTCGGAATATTTTAAATATGGAGGTAACAGAAAATTCTCTATCAAAATCTAAGGCAATTGTTGTTGAAGTCGCAGGTTTTGTGGCGGGGATAGTGGTGGATGAAATATTGGATATTGTGTATTTAAATTTATCAGAATTGGCTCCGATTCCTGCGGCACTGCATTTGACTAATCAAGAATATCTGCGAGGAACTGCTCTCTACGGTGAAAAAATGATGGCTGTGATGAATTTGGAGAAACTGCTGACAAAAGGAGGAGCGATCGTTGATGAGGAGGTATAATACTAAATCTCTGTAAAAATTTCCGCTCGATCGAAAACGGCAAGTAGGGCAAGCAGCTAGCAAAAAACGTCCTAAAATTAGATGATAAACCGACTAAAATCAGCGTTAAATTTTAGCTATTATTTCACAATAAATGCTCTTGAAGTTCATGAAAAAAATGTTCGATCTATTCAAAAAAACAAGCATTAAAAACCGAATACTCTTCGGCTATATAGCACCGGCAACTATCTACCTGGGATTGCCCGTCCTAGTTTACGCAAGCATCAACCAAGTACTCAATACTTTTAAAGACGTGGAAAGGGTAGAAAATACTATCACACAAACCAATAATATGTCGGTCGGTGCAGAACAAATGGTACGGGGATTGCGGGGGTATTTAGTTAATAAAAATCAGCAGTTTTTAGAGGATTTTGAAACAGGCGCAAATTTAGCCCGCGAGTCAGCAAAAGCAGCAACACCGCTCATTAAAAATCCCGAACAAAGAAACCGTTTAGAAAAAATGGCAGTCCTAGTCAACGAATATTATCAAGGCTCTCAAGAAATAGTGAACTTGTTTCAAAAAAATCGCACAGCCGAAGCACTGGCTATATTTAATACAGGAAAGTATACAAAATTTGTCAATGAATTTGTAGAGGCGAACCGAGAGTTTCGGGAAATAGAGTTAGAGTACATCCAGCGAGAAACCCAAAAAACCCAGGAATCTTTAGGCTTTTTGATATTAGCACTAACTGTCAGCTCGCTACTATTATTGTTGTTGGGTGCGGGTGTTGCTTGGCTGGTTTCTTCGGGAATTGCGCGCACGATAGAACGGGCAATTAGCTCGATCGCGAGTTCTTCAACTCAGATTGCAGCTACAGTAGAAGAACAGGAACGCATGGCAAGCCAGCAAGCAGCTTCAGTTCATGAAACTACGACAACAATGGATGAATTGGGAGCATCTTCAAGGGCTACGGCACAGCAGGTAGAAACTGCAGCAAATCAAGCAATACAAGCTTTAAATTTAGCCGGAGGCGGCACGAAAGCTGTCGAACAAACTTTGGAAGCAATGGCAACATTGAAAGTAAAAGTACAGGAAATGCAAGGGCAGATCGTGCAGTTAAGCGAGCAAACAGATCGCATAGGCAATATCTCAATTGTAGTTAGCGATTTGGCAAATCAAACTAATATGTTAGCTTTGAATGCTGCCGTGGAAGCTGTGCGCGCTGGGGAAAACGGTAAAGGATTTGGCGTTGTAGCAGCAGAAATACGGAAACTAGCCGATCGCAGCAAAAAATCAGCCAGCCAAATTAATTTGTTAGTTACTGATATTCAGAGGGCAATTAATTCAACGGTAATGGTGACAGATGAGGGTACTAAAACTGTAGAATCCAGCGCGAATATTGCCCGAGAAACCGCTGAGGCTTTTACTGGAGTACAAAATGCAATTAATAATGTAGTTTTGAGTTCCCAGCAAATTTCGCTGAATGCCAAACAGCAGGCAATCGCGATCGAACAAGTAGTGGAAGCTATGAACTCTCTGAATCAAGCCGCAGCACAAACTGCTTGCGGGATCGGTCAAACCAAAATCGGTACTCAAAAGTTGAACGAAGCTGCCTTAGATTTAAAATCAGTTGTGTAGGATGGGGATGAATAATGAGATCGAGAATTAAGCGTTTGCCTTTAAGAATTAAAGCAATTATTTTCGCAATTGCCTTAAGTACAATTCCAGTAATTTTAACCGGGATAATAAGTTTTTATTTGGCGAACAATAACCTAACTAGCTATGTAATTAAGTATCAAGAAGCGCGGGCGATCTCTATTGCTAATGAAGTCAGCAACTTTATGCTCGAACGTTACCAAGACATTCAGCAACTAGCAAATTTAAGTATCCTTAACGACCCCAGAGTAAGCAACACTACTTCAAACAGTCAAAAAGAAGCTTTGTTAGATAAATATATAGCAGACGACGAAGGCTACGACAGTATTGCTGTCACCGATCTGAGCGGGAAAATTATTTTAAAAAGCCAAAGCGAAAAAATAACTGCATCGGATAACAGCAAGTATTTTCAGGAAGTAATTAAAACTAACCGGCCTGTAATTTTCCCGCCGATACAGTCATTGACGGACGGCTACTATGAGTTGTTTTTAGCAGCACCGATTGTGAATTTAAGTAATAGTAAAACAATCGGCACAGTGATAACTAGCACACCTGTAATTTATTTGGAAGAGGCTTTTCAAAAAAGTAAAGAAAAGTTAACCAATAGTTCTCAAGAACTAGCCAATGAAGAGTACCACTTAGTCGACAGTAATGGCAATCTTTTTGCGTCTAGCGAACCAAGTTTGTTGGCGAAATCAGCACAGTCGCAATTTACTAATTTTGCGAAAATGCAAGCCGACAAGAAAATTAGCACTATTGTGGATATTCATCAGTTTGAAGGGAGTGAAGAATTGGTGACTTACGCTCCTATAGAAGCCTTAGAAAATCTCCCAGAATTAGGATGGAGTACCCTCATTACCAACGCGACGCAAAATGTATTCGCTCCGGAAAAAGAACTGTTGTTTGCTTTGCTTTTAGGAGTGCTGGTGACGGCTATTGCTGTCAGCGCGATCGCGATTTTTTTGGCCCGCCAAGCTACTAAATCTGTGAATAAAATTGTGCGATCTATCGCCGCTTCTTCGGCGCAGATTGCTGTCACTGTCGAACAGCAGGAACGCATTACTATCCAACAGGTATCAGCAGTCGATCGAACTGCTAGTACAATGGAAGAGTTGGGTGCTTCTAGCCGCGCTTGTGCCTCGCAAGCCGAAGCTGCTGCTGCCGGTGCCGGAGAGGCTTTAGCGCTTGCAGAAAGAGGCAGTCAAGCCGTAGACAATACTCTCAAAGAAATGGCAACTTTGAAACAAAATGTAGCAGCAATTCAAAAGCAAATTGTACACTTGAGCCAACAAACTAATGGAATTGGCAATATTTCCAGTTTAGTTAGCGATTTAGCCAATCAAACAAATATGCTCGCCTTAAATGCTGCTGTCGAAGCAGTGCGGGCAGGCGATAGCGGCAAAGGATTTGCGGTTATTGCCAGCGAAATTCGCAAACTAGCAGATTTAAGCAAGGAATCTGCCAGCAGGATCGATGCTTTAGTTAAAGATATTCAAGGTGCGATTGCTGCTACAGCAATGGTAACAGATGAGGGCACGCAAACTGTCGAGCATGGAGTTAAAATTTCTTTAGAAACAGCAGATGCATTTGCAGGTGTCGCAGATGCCATAAATCGAATTGTGTTGAACAGCCAGCAAATTTCTATGACTGCAAAAAATCAGGCGATCGCAGTTCAAGATATAGTTGAATCAGTTAACTCTCTCAATTTAGCAGTCCAGGAAACAGCCAGCGGTATTTCTCAAGTCAAACTCGGCACGGAACAACTTAATGAAGCAGCAAAAAATTTAAGAGCAGCAGTTTAATTAATACTTAATTAGTCAGCAGTCATTAGTCAGCAGTCATGAGTTAGAAATTGCCTCTTACCGATCGCCTACTATTTTTTACTCATTGAGTTAAGCGTGCCTGATTAAATTCACGAGACAAATGACTCAAAAAAACGCTGATTTTAGATGCTAAATTTAAGTTTTCAAGCTGCCTCCAAAAGTTACATTTAACACCTACAACGTCACACCCTAGTACCTACCGCTAACACTTTCTTCCTTCTATTTACCATGCGCGATAAATTTTTCCAAAAAATCCAACACCGACTGCTGCTACTCCTAGTTTTAAGTACCTTAATTCCAGTATCTATTGTAGGTTGGTATGGAGTTGCCTCTTCCACCGCAGCACTGCAAATCTTAGCCTTAAATAATCTTACTGAAAGCGTTACTTATAGCGGCGAAAAAATTGCTAACAATTTGGAAAACATCAGCCAAGATATTTTGTTCATTAGTAAAACTCCCCCCGTTCAAGGCATCATTAGAGCTCGAGAAGGAAATGGTACGGACAAACAAACTAATTCAACTTATCAAAGTTGGGTCGATCGAATGCAAATCATCTTTGCAGGAGCGATGGAAGTCAAACCTTATTATATGCAGTTGCGTTATATAGATGAGAAAGGTAACGAACTCGTGCGCCTCGATTATGACGGCAGTAAAAATATCAAAATCATTCCTGATTCCCAACTGCAAAATAAAGCCAATAGAGATTACTTTGAGAGCGCTATGAAGCTCAAATCAGGAGAAATTTATGTATCTCAATTCAATCTCAATCAAGAACGGGGTAAAATAGAAATTCCTTACAAACCGACCGTTCGGTACGCAACGCCAATTTTTAATACCAAAGGAGAAAGAAAAGGTATTTTGATTGCTAATGCCTTGGGTAAAGTTCAAATCGATATGGTTAAACAAAACAAGGGCAAAAATGTAGGACAAGCTTTTATTTTAAATCAAGATGGTTACTATATCTACCATCCAGATAGTAAAAAAGAATGGGGGTTTGAAATACAAACCAACGAAAATATTAAAAACGATTATCCAGCAGAAGTAGCGAATCAACTACTGTCTGGCGGGCGAGGCAATATTGACTTCGGCGATCGAGTAATTGGCTACAATACAGTTTTTCTAACAAAACAAGACAAGTCAAGATTTATCGTCATTGTCAACCAATCTCCGAAAAGTACGCTCTTTGCCTCTGTCGATTCTCAAAAGAAAACAACTACTATTATTAGTATATTAGCAACAGGTACTGCGCTTGTATTGGGATTGTTGGTACTGCGCCAACTCCTCAATCTAATTCGATCGCTGGTTTACCAAATATCGTCATTTTCCTTGGAAATGTTATCCAATATGAACCAGCAAGAACAAACTGTCGGACAGCAATTTGTTTCGGTAAATGAAACAACAGCAACTTTAGAAAATTTGGGCATATCTTCCCGACAAACAGCCGAGCAAGCTGAAGCAGTTGCCTCTGCTGCTCGCCAAGCTTTAAATCTAGCTCGAGAAGGCAATCAAATGGTCGAGCAAACTCTCGATCGCATGCTCAGTCTTGAAGAAACGGTGGAAGCAATTGCCCGACAAAATCAGCGTCTGGGTGATAGCACCACTCAGATAGGCAATATCTCGAGTTTGGCAAACTTAGTCAGCGATTTAGCAAATCAGACAAATATGTTAGCTCTCAACGCCGCCGTCGAAGCAGTCAGGGCAGGCGAGTACGGCACGGGTTTTGCCGTGGTAGCCGGCGAAATTCGCAAACTAGCAGATGAAAGCCAACAAGCAGCGCAGAAAATTAATGGTATTATTCCAGAGATTAAGGGCGCGATCGACTCGACGCTGAAAGCAACTGTAGAAAGCCGCAAAACAGTCGCGGCAGGGGTGCAAACAGCCCGAGATACAGCACAAGCCTTTACGGGAGTCAGAGAAGCTTGCAATCTAGTGTTTGCCAGCAACCAACAAATTTCTTTGAATATTAAAGAGCAGGCACTGGCGATCGCGCAAGTCAGTGATGAAATGCACTCCCTCAACCGCGCTGCCTCACAAACTATCGGAGGCATTACTCAAGTTAAAATCGGTACTGAAAAACTTAATGAAGCTGCTTTAAATCTCAAATCAGTAGTATGAACTGTAAGTTGTTTTACAAATTTAAAACCCAGAATACAATTCCTAATTACTGAGTGTTATCTGCTGTTAATTGCTATTCCCCATCCCCCATCCCCCATTCCCCATCCCCAATCCCCCATTCCCCATCCCCCATCCCCCATTCCCCATCCCCCATTCCCCATCCCCAATTCCCCATTCCCATTCCCCATTCCCCAAAATTATGATAGAAGATGAAGAACTCCGCAATGTATTTAAGATTGCCAGTGAAGAACACTTGCATAAAATAGACGAGGGATTGCTCTACTTAGAAGAGCATCCGGGCGACTCAGCTAAGTTAGAAGAATTGCTGCGGGAAACCCATTCTCTCAAAGGTGATGCGGGGATGCTGGGAGTAAAAAATGTAGCCTCTTTAGCCCATCAAATGGAGCATATTTTGGGGGGCGTGAAACGGGGAGAAACTCAATTAAGTTCCGATACCAACGAGCGGCTTTTACAAGGTTTAGATGCCATCCGCAAACTTGTTAACGAAGCCGTCACCGGTGAAAATTCTGGCGTCAACACATTTTACGTCCTCGCTAGTATGATGGGTGCTTCTAACAAGCCCCAGCCACTTCTTGCGACAGCAGAAACAGAAATAGAACCGGAAACAATTAAACAGCAGCCGACAGAACCGGAAATTACTGACTTAGAAATATTAGAAAATGCCACGAATATTGAAACTTCAACAACCCCAAATTTAAATAATAATTACTCTGTTGCGGTCATCCAATCCGAACAAGAATTGCTGCTGCAAGCTCAAAATTTGCCCGCCCCTGCACCCGCCAGCACGCCGAATTCTCAGCCAGCAGCCAGCACCTCACCCACATCATCTTACCGCATTGAAACCATCCGCGTTGCTACCCAGAATTTAGATGATTTAATGACTCAAGCCGGAGAACTTACCGTTACCAAAACTCGTCTCGGACACCGACTGATCGACATCGAAGCAATTGCAACTTTATGGGAAGAATGGAGCCGCGAGGCTGTTACCAATCGCTTGGATTTTCATCAGATAGAAGCTGCTAAAAATGATGTACTGCCAAACAGTAACTTCAAGCAATGGCAAAATTACCAGCAGCACGCAGAAGAACGTTTAGAACGCCTGGGGATTTTAGTCAACCGCTTGAAAAACTTAGTTTACGAAGATACTGCAAGATTAGAATTAATTGCCGGAGAGTTAGAATTGGGAATTCGTACCCTCCGGTTGCTGCCTTTGTCTGCTATTTTCAACTTATTTCCCCGCACTGTAAGGGAGCTAGCAAAGCGGGAGGGCAAGGAAGTTGAGTTAATTATAGAAGGTGGAGAAACTCGAGCAGACAAACGCATTTTAGAAGAAATGAAAGACCCTTTGATGCACATGATTCGGAATGCGATCGACCACGGAATTGAAACGCCCGATGAGCGCGAGAAACTAGGCAAGCCCCGCACGGCTGTTCTCCGAATTACAGGCCACCAAACTGCTAGCAATATTATCATTGAAGTTAGCGACGACGGCAGGGGATTGAATGTCGATCGCATCAAACAAACAGCTCTTAAACGTGGCGTATGTACGGAAGAAGAACTCTCCGTCATGACAGAGAACCAAATACAATCTCTGATTTTTGCTCCGGGTTTTTCGACAAGAACATTTGTTACTGAAGTTTCCGGTAGGGGAGTAGGTTTAGATGTCGTTCGCACTAATGTTGAAGCACTAAAAGGCAACATAAAAGTAGAATCTTTCCCCGCAAAAGGATGCAATTTTAAGCTGCAACTAGGTACGTCTTTAGCCACAGCTAATGTATTGATTGTAGCTGTTGAAGGTATTGCTTATGCGCTGCCAGTTGAGTTTGTAGAAACCGCCAAAATGGTGGATAAATCTGGTATTTTTTTTATAGAAGGTAGGGAGACAATACTTGTAGAAAACCAGCCACTTTCAGTTGCTAATCTGGTAGATTTACTAGAATTGAAAAATAGTGCTTGGCAGCAATATCCCAGGGAGTGGGAACAGGAAAGCTGGAGAGAGTTCAATAGAAACAAAGAAGGAATAACTTCAAATTCAAATTCTCCAAAAAACCCTTGTATAGTTCTCAAAGTCGGAGAAGAAAGGTTGGGGTTTTTTGTAGATGCTTTGATTGACCAACAGGATGTAGTGATTAAACCCCAAAGTCAATTGCTGAAGCGAGTGCGAAATGTTTCCGGTGCAACTATTCTCGGTAATGGGGAAGTTTGTATGGTATTGAATCCCCACGATTTGCTCGAATCTGTACGCAAGCAAGTTTTGTCTCGCAGTGTTTCTAGTTCGCGATCGAAAGTGGAAACTAATAACAGAAAACAAGTCATTCTCTTAGCCGAAGATTCGATCGCCACCCGCACCCAGGAAAAACGCATCCTCGAAGGAGCTGGTTATGAAGTAGTAACGGCGGTAGATGGGTTGGATGCTTTTAATAAATTAAAAACTCGCTACTTTGACGCAGTTATTTCTGACGTGCAAATGCCAAATTTGGATGGTTTGGCGCTGACTTATAGAATTCGCCAGCAGAAAGAATATAGCGATTTGCCAATTATTTTGGTAACATCTTTAGCATCGGATGAAGATAGAAAACGGGGTGCGGATGCTGGGGCTAATGCTTATATTCCTAAAGGTACATTCAATCAAGACGTGCTGGTAGAAACTTTGAAAAGGTTGGTTTAAGATTAGTTGAGAGTTGTTCGGGAGTTTTGAGTTTCTCGGGAGTTTTGAGTTTTGAGTTTTGAGTTTTGAGTTTCTCGGGAGTTTTGAGTTTTGAGTTTTGAGTTTCTCGGGAGTTTTGAGTTTTGAGTTTTGAGTTTTGAGTTGAGAGGGAGTGAGAGAGTTTTGAGTTTTGAGTTTTGAGTAGACAGTTGACAGTTGTAATTCCCCATTCCCCATTCCCCATTCCCCATTCCCAATCTAAAATCTAAAATCTAAAATCGCATGATGTTACCGCAGATTAAATTATTGTTAGTAGAAGATTCTCCAGTGGCGACGATCGTCCTGAAACGCATCTTTGATGCTGCGCCGGAAATTCAAGTAGTAGGAACCGCACGTAACGGACTAGAAGCACTAGAATTAATCCCCAAACTTCACCCACAAGTAATTTGTACTGATTTTCACATGGCAGAAATGAACGGGTTAGAATTCACGCAAGAAGTGATGAAAAAATACCCGCGACCGATTTTGGTGATCAGCGCCTCAGTGCAAGCAGATGACGCTCAAAATGTATTTCAACTTCTCAAAGCAGGCGCGCTAGATGTTTTTCCCAAACCGATTGGCGGGTTGGCATCAGATTACGATCGCCTCGCCAATGAATTAATTGCTAAAATTAAAATACTCTCAGGAGTAAAAGTATTTACACGACATCAAAAGCAGGTACAAATCAAAAAAAACGAAAAGCCTTTCAAAACTCACCAATTACCGAGTCGCAATTCTCAATTGACAGTAACGAATTACCAAATCCCAGCAGCAAAGTTCAAACCTCAAACTATTAAATTATTGGCCGTCGGTGCCTCTACAGGTGGCCCGCAAGCTTTGCAAGCAATTATTTGCCAGTTTCCGGCTAATTTCCCCGTGCCGGTAATTTGCGTCCAGCACATCAGTGAAGGTTTTTTGCAAGGATTAGTTAATTGGTTGGGTTCTGAGTCTAAACTCCCAGTGAAAATAGCTACCTTTGGGGAATTGCCACAACCGGGGATCGTGTATTTTCCGCCAGAAAAACGCCATTTAGAATTAGACGATCGGGGGCGCTTTGTTTATTCAGAAACACCGGCTGATGGGGGACACCGCCCTTCGATCGATGTAACATTTAAGTCGGTGGCTAATTTTTACGGGCGGGCGGCGGCGGCGGTTTTGCTAACAGGAATGGGTCGAGACGGTGCCCAGGGAATGCTAGCCATCGCCCGACTCGGCGGCTTGACAATCGCCCAAGACGAAGCTAGCTGCGTCGTCTTCGGAATGCCGAAAGAAGCGATCGCCCTCGGTGCCGCCCAATACGTACTCCCCCCCAGCGCGATCGCTCCCCTACTGCTCGCCAAATTAAACCACCAAATTAAACCACCAACTTAAAAATTAAACATTATCATTGTGCTTGCCAATCTATTGCTTGATTTCTACAAATTTGCCAATTACCTCGCGCAATCGATCTGCATCAAAAGGTTTAGTTAAATACTCTGTTGCTCCCGCCAAACGACCCTGTACTTTATCAAAAGCTCCATCTCGCGCCGTCAGCATCACGATCGGCAAATTCTGAAACTGAGCCAAGCTGCGCACCGTGCGGCAGAGTTCCAATCCGTCAATACCGGGCATGGAAACATCCAACAGTAACACCGCAACTTGTTCGTGATAAATCATTGATAAAGCATCCACTGCATTGTCAGTCACCAGCACCCGAAACTCTTTGCTTAAAGCCTGTTTGACAAGTCCCTGCATGACGACACTATCATCAACTGCCAGAATAGTTGGTACTTGACTGCTACTTGCAGACATAATTCTTCTCCCTGCTCTATTTATACTTTTTGACCATAGCGATCGCAATTTCTTTTCCGATCGGTTCGGAGTTGCCCCCGCGCAATATTTGGCAATTGCTTTAGATCGTTTCCTAAAAACCTCGCCCTCCTTTTTTTCGATTTAAAACTCGAAACCAGCAATTGGGGGAGGGGTCGATCGCCTATTATAATATTTGGCAGATTTGAATCCCCAGGCACAAACCGCTACACAAATCTCAGGCAAAGTTATCCAACTTTAGAATTAGTTAATAATTAGTTAGACAACTATTCAACTTGAATTGTTGTGGTTGAACTGCAGGCACGGTTGACGAGCGAGACGCCCCTTCAATAGTTACTCATCTCGGAAATAATGTCCGAGGCTGTCTAAATATTAGGTAACAGTTTTTCCCCTCCTCTGTCTTGTTTGGTCTTCTGTTTGATGTCCTGTTTGACAAGCTCCTGTTACAAACTTTAACATTTTGGCAATCTTTTGGAGTTGATGTTCTATGTGCCGCTTGTTCTAGGTCGCTCCAGCAGGCGTGTTTTTGCAGTAGGGCGCCGCACAGCCCGGTAGATGTCATTGCTATTGTGGCACAGACTATTCATCAAAAAATTTGGGTGTGAAACCCCGTCCTTCTAGGAGGGCTTGACAAAGATTTTACATTAGTTAGCATTCAGCATCACAATTGAGATGTTAGACTGTGAGCATGACACTAAAAGCCTTCAGCTATCGATTCTACCCGACTGCGCAACAAGAGAGTTTGTTGCGCAGGACTTTGGGTTGCGCTCGTTTAGTCTACAATCGCGCCTTGGCCGCAAGAACCGAGGCATGGTACAAAGACCAAAAACGAGTAGGCTATGCTGAAACCTCTTCAATGCTAACCGAAGGTCAGAAAACAGAAGAACTAGATTTCCTCAATGAAGTTAGCTGCGTACCCCTGCAGCAATGCTTGCGACACTTACAAACAGCTTACACCAATTTTTTTGATGGGCGAGCAAAATATCCTAACTTCAAAAAGAAACACAACGGCGGTAGCGTGGAGTTTACCAAATCTGCTTTCAGGTTTAAGGATGGACAAGTCTACCTAGCAAAGTGCGCGGAAGCACTGCCTATTCGCTGGAGTAGGATGCTGCCTATCGGTTGCCGACCATCAACCATTACAGTGAAGCTTTCACCTTCTGGTAGGTGGTCGGTCTCCCTGTTGGTAGATACACAGATTGAGGCGTTGCCCCCCTCAGGCGATCGAGTTGGTATTGACTTGGGCATTACAAGTTTACTCGCGCTTAGCACTCGTGAAAAGATTGCCAACCCCAAAGGATTCAAGGCAAAATATCACAAACTCAGAAGGGCTCAAAAATCTTTAAGCCGGAAACAGAAAGGGTCAAACAACCGTCACAAAGCACGACTCAAAGTAGCGAAAATACATCAAGAAATTGCTGACGCTAGACTTGACAACCTTCACAAGTTAACAACGCGGTTGGTGCGCGAAAACCAAACCATCGCCGTGGAAAATTTGGCTGTGAAGAACCTGGTTAAAAATACCAAGATTGCCCTGGCAATAAGTGATGCAAGTTGGGGTGAATTGGTGAGACAACTTGAATACAAGTGTGACTGGTACGGTCGTACTTTAATCTTGATTGACCGCTGGTTTCCCAGCTCAAAACGGTGTTTTGAGTGCGGACATATCGTGGAAAACATGCCGTTGAATGTTCGGCAGTGGAGTTGCCCCAACTGTGGAGCGCACCACGACCGAGACATCAACGCTGCAAAAAATATTTTGGCGGCCGATGCTCGCCGTGTCAGTCTGTGGAGCGACCGTAAGACCGGAACAGAGTAAATCTGTCAAGGCTGGTGCGAAATCCTGTAAAGGACAGAAGCAGAAACCCAAATCGTGAGGTTTGGGAATCCTCGTCGTTTTACGGCGGGGTGGATGTCAACTTAATCTACTGGCAACGCATCTAGCCGAAATTAGATAAGTCTGTTAAAATAAAATCAAACTTATTAAAAAACAGAATGTAAGCTATCGAGATGTATTTTTGAAAGTTGCTTCTCCAAGTTGCTTCTCCAAGTTGCTTCTCCAAGTTGCTTCTCCAAGTTGCTTCTCCAAGTTGCTTCTCCAAGTTGCTTCTCCAAGTTGCTGTAAGTACCCAAAAGCACGGGCAACAGGAAGTATAATTTTTACCATATGAGATCGGCGGTGCTCTAACTCCCAAAATTCATCAAAAGTTCCTATGTCAGTGAAAAGGTTAGTCTGAGATAGTTGCGATCGGCCAGCAAGCCACTAAAACCGCGATCTCCCCGAACCAAATTTACACTCGTTCTTTTTTCTGGTTCTTTTTTCATAGCATACAGAACAGCGGGCTAAAGCGACTAGACGGGCAGTTATACATGAAAGCACCATTGCCTCCAAGTACCAAAGTGTTCAAGCTCCACAACTTTGACCTGTATCAAATCCTCGGCTCTGCTCCAGAGGCTTGCTTCGACGATTTGGTCGGCTTGACCGCTCAGCTTTGTCGAACCCCCATAGCTTTCCTGAGCTCGATCGACTCTAGCTGTCACTGGTTGAAGTCGCAGGTAGGTGTCGATCGAACTTTGACCCAGCGCTATCTAAATTTTTGCGCTCGGGCGATGAGTCCTATTTCTGAAGAGCCGGCTTTTCTCCCGAATCCTAACTCTGAATGCGACCTCATACCTGAAATTCCTATTGAAGAGACTCCAACTTTAAGGGAGCCGTTGGTTTCGATCGTCCGCAACGCTTCCGCTGACAAGCGATTTGCCGATCATCCTCTAGTTGTTTCCTATCCTTTCGTGAAGTTTTATGCCGGAATGCCTGTCGTTACTGCACGGGGACAGATTCTCGGAGTCCTGTCCGTCATGGACTGCGTGCCACGCGACTTGACAAAAGAAGCTATAAGTGCTCTGGAAACTTTGACCCGGCAAATAGCAAGGCTGGTGGAACTGCGGTGCGAGTTGGTTAAAGCTCGGGAAGAAGTAGCCGAGCTAGAAGACATCACCGACGAGCGCCAGCAAGTCTCGGAGTTGGTCGGATCGAACCGCGATTTGTTCTGGGGCATCGAGACTCAACGGAGTGGCAAGCAAATATTTTGCACCAACAAACTGCCCGTTCTCGATGCCGCCGGCCGCTGGCAATGCTTCTGGGAAACTTCAGCAGAGGGCGAGCGGCAGCCAACAGCAGCCCCGCAGGAGGATCGATCGCACCTGTGGGCGCTGCAAGCTAAGGTCGGTGCCGCCCTCGGACAAGGGGGGACAATACCGGCCATCCTGAAACGCTGCACCGAGGCAATGGTAGAACACCTTGATGCGGCATCCGCGATCGTCTGGACCTTCGACTCGCAGACAGAGCGATTAGAATTGCAGGCCGTTTCGGGGATCGAGAGTGAAGATTGGCAACTGGCGGTAGAGGACTGGATGCGATCGGCATCCGGACAGCTCCAAACAGCCTCGCTGTTCCTCCTGTCGCCCCCCAAACCCTCTCCCATTGCCTATCCGCTCATCGTAGAGGCTCGGTTGGTGGGAGTGCTGGCACTCAGCAGCAGCCGAGTCACAGCCGATGGAGTGCTAGAAATTCTCAGTCCGATGGCTAACGCCATAGCCGTAGCCATCGATCGCGTCAAGGCTCGGGAAGAATTGTTGAGCCGTCGGGAAGGCTTGCTGTTCGGTCTTGCCAGCCAGATGCGCAATTCCCTAGACCTCGACAAAATTTTAAATACGGCCGTCAACGAAATCCGCGGCTTGTTGCAGGTTGACCAATGCTACTTTTTGTGGTATGTGATTTCGCAGCAAGACCAGCCAAGCTTTACGATTACCCACGAGGCGGCAAATCCAGATTTCCAGGAGCGACTGACAGATTACCCGATCGAACAAATAACGCTGCTCGCCGAAAAAATCCGCCACCGCCAAACCCTCAGGATCGGCGACGCAGCAACAGCCTCCTGCATCGAACCCGCAACCCGAGCTTTTTTAATCGGTAGTGGCATTGCTTCCAAACTGTTGCTGCCGCTCAAAACCAGGGCAGGTCAAATGGGGGCTGTAGTTTGCAACCATTACAGCATCCGGCGGGAGTGGGCGGCGAGCGAAGTGGAACTGCTGCAAGCAGTGGTAGATCAACTGGCGATCGCGATCGACCAAGCCGAACTTTACGCTCAAACCCGCGCCGCCGCTCTAGCAGCCGAAACCCAAGCCCGCCAGCTCACCAAAACCCTGCAGAATTTGCAGCAGAAAGAGACTCAGCTCATCCAAAACGAGAAAATGTCCTCTCTCGGTCAAATGGTCGCCGGCGTCGCCCACGAAATCAACAATCCAGTTAATTTTATTTACGGCAACTTGACTTATTGCGAGCAATACATTAAAGACATTCTGGATTTGCTGCACTTGTACCAAAAACACTACCCCGAACCTTGCGAGGAAATTCTTGACAAAAGCGAAGAAATAGACATCGATTTCGTAGTCCCGGATTTGCTGAAAATCCTCTCGTCAATGGAGATGGGAGCCGAACGCATCCGCAATATAGTTCTTTCCCTGCGAAATTTTTCGCGACACGACGAAGCAGAGAAAAAGCCGGTGGACATTCACGAAGGGATCGACAGCACCCTGCTGATTTTGCACAGTCGCTTGAAGGCACAAGGTCCGGTTCCCGGCATCGAGGTAGTGAAAGATTACGGCAACTTACCGAAAGTAGAGTGCTACCCCGGACAGCTAAATCAAGTATTTATGAATATTATCGGCAACGCGATCGATGCTTTGGAAAATCGACCCGCACCCAAAATTATTAAAATTAGCACCGAAGTAGTAGATAAAGACTCCCAGGACGATCGAGAGAGCAAATTGATGGGTCGCTCCGTACTAATTCGGATTCGCGACAGCGGGCCGGGCTTGACGGAAAAAGCAGCAAGCCGACTGTTTGACCCTTTCTTTACCACCAAACCGGTGGGGAAAGGTACGGGGCTGGGCTTGTCGATCAGTTACCAGATCGTTGTAGAGAAACACGGAGGTAGCTTGAAGTGTACCTCAGAACCCGGTCAGGGAGCCGAATTTTGGGTGCAGATCCCGATCGCTCCTCCCCCTGTTCCCAAAAAATGAGGTAGCGGGCGAACCCAGCATCGAGATTTTTAAAATTTTTCTGTTGAATAGCTTGACAAACTCCCGCGTCTAAATGTTAAGATGGTAAACGTTGAAACGTTGGGGCGTCGCCAAGTGGTAAGGCAGCGGGTTTTGGTCCCGCCATTCAGAGGTTCGAATCCTTTCGCCCCAGTTGAAAAGCATGTTTAAAAGCAGGTTTAAAAGCCAGTTGAAAACCTAGTTGAAAATTCAGTTAGAAATTAGCCTGGTAACGCAGATCGGCGATGTTCTAACTCACAGACCTCGATCGAGGCAGAGCCTCTAGACATGGGTTCCCAGGCACAGCCTGGGAACCAGTTTACCAGTTTGACCAGTTTGACCAGTTTGAAACCAGTTAGAACACCAGTTTGAACCAGTTTGACCTGGATTCGTCATTACACCCGGCCGCGGAGCATTTGAGCCATTTCGTTCGGGAAAGGCGAGTTTTCCAAACACAAATCTTCAGTAATTCGCCCTTCTTGATAAAGCGTGTACAGCGATTGATTCATCGTCGTCATGCCTTCGTAAGTATCCTTGAGCATGATTTGATTGATTTCCTCATTTTGGCCCTTCATGATGTATTCCTTAACCACATCGGTATTGATCAGAACATCGTGAAAAGCGCAGCGCTTGCCGTCCGTGGTTTTAGCCAGCAATTGAGCAATAATCGCCACCAAAGATTCAGATATCGATACCCGAATCGCTCCCTGTTCCTCAGGTGAGAACATATCCAGAATCCGGTTCAAAGTTTTGACGGCGCTGTTGGTGTGCAGCGTTCCTGCCACTAAGTGACCGGTTTGAGCTGCTTTGAGAGCAATTTCGATCGTCTCCCTATCCCGAATTTCCCCCACCAGCATCATGTCGGGGTCTTGTCGCAGAGCGCCTTTGAGAGCGTTCATAAACTTGAGGGTGTGGCGGCCGACTTCCCGGTGCTTGATCAGAGATTTTTTACTTTCGTGTACGAATTCTACCGGGTCTTCGATCGTAATAATGTTAAAAGCCTTGTTTTTGTTGATGTAATCGATCATCGCAGCCAAGGTAGTTGACTTACCCGAGCCGGTCGGCCCCGTTACCAAAATTAGACCTTTGTGATAGCCGCAGATTTTTTTAAAGACTTCCGGCAGCCTCAATTCCTCCAGGGTCATAATTTTGGCAGGAATCAACCGCAGCACCATCGCCGGGCCGGCCAAAGCGTCCATGCAGCTAATCCGAATCCGCACGAAACCGAAGTCAAAAGCGCCGTCAAAGTCGAGATTTTTTTGGAAGTGGGCGATTTCGTCATCGCTCATGCACTCGCTCAGCCAGCCGAAAAACGTATCCAAATCCGTAACTGGATAGCCGACATCAGCGATGTCGCCGCGCTTGCGGAAGCGGGGGACTTCATTGACTCCCAGGTGAAGGTCAGAAACTCCTTCTTCTTTGGCCCGCATCACCATTTCTCTCAAAGTCGGATGGTTGCTAATTCTGGAACTTGGGTCTTTGGGAGTTGCCGGTACAGATTCGATCGCGGGTGCGGGGGGCGGTGCAGCAGCAGGTGCGGGCGGTGCGGGCGGTGCTGCTGCGGGGGGTGCGGGTGGCGGTGCGGGCGGCGCTCCTGCTGCTCTGGGAACGCCTGGGACTGGAGGGCGGGGAATACCGGGGGGCGGTGGGGCACCGGGTACGGGCGGGCGGGGAGCTGGCGGACGCTGTTGTGTCATCAGAAAAATTGGTAGAAACCCCGTCCTTCTAGGACGGCTTTACAGTTACCACTACTGCCTTGGGGTTGTTCGATTCGGTGTGATGAAAGTGTTGTACTTTCGGCGGGACAGTTACCGCCTCAAATCTGACAACCCTGTACACATAGTGTTTTGCTCTTGCGAGCCTCCCTTGCGGGGTAATGTTAGCTTCGCCAATGTTTTTAGGGCTTGTTAAGCTGAAAGCACTGTTAAGCGTGACCTTAGAACTGTTTAACCTTCAGCGATAGAGCGGAAAACTAGCTACGCATTTTCCGGTATCGTGACCCAAAAAACGGAGTCAGTTAAGACTTAGGCTGGTCAGGACGGCTTGTGGGATTTCTCTTTCAAGCCTCAGGCCTTAAGGCTGAGGTTCCTGACATGCGCTACCTTAAGTAGTTTGCGAAAATACTAATTCGATCGGACGATCGGCACAATTCGGGCAATGTCGAACAAAATTGTGCGTGTCTGGCACAATTCTTAACTTCACATAACTCTATCTCAAGAGGTGTAAAATTGTTGCGCCCAAATGGAAAAATTATTTCGATCGCCAGATGCAAACTCGATCGGACTTAAGCATTAATACCGAAGAAATGGGTTTCTTCACTAATTATTAAAGGCTGCAACAAGTAGATTCTCGGAAAAACCCCCGTTGCTGTGGCCACAACGATCGATTAGTTGGTTTAATCGGGTTCTTTAATCGGGTAGAGTTTGATAAATCTCTAAAAAATTAAATATGAATTCTGTTGATTTGGCTTTTACTCCAGCTTTGGAACAGGCGAAGCTGATCCGCAATCGGGAAGTCTCGCCTCTAGAAATGGTCAATTTGTATTTGGAACGGATCGATCGACTCAATCCCCAACTCGGCAGTTATTTTACCGTGACGGCCGATCGGGCGATCGACCTTGCTAAGACTCAGACAGAACAACTGGCTGGCGTGAATTCCCCAGGGGATTTGCCACCTTTTTTCGGAGTGCCGATCGCGATTAAAGATTTGACTCCGGTTGCGGGAGTCCCCTGCACCTACGGCGTTCGGGCAATGTTGGAGAATCAGCCCGCCTACAGCGAAGCAGTGGTAATGCGGATCGAAGCTGCCGGATTCAATATCTTGGGCAAAACCGCAACTTCTCAAATCGGTTCTTTACCCTACACCGAACCCGAAGGTTTTCCCCCGGCGCGGAATCCTGGGAACTTAGAATATACCGCCGGCGGTTCGAGTGGCGGATCTGCTGCTGCCGTAGCGGCCGGTTTGTGCGCGATCGCCCAAGGTTCGGACGGCGGCGGTTCGATTCGAGGTCCGGCATCCTGCTGCGGTTTGGTGGGCATTAAACCCTCGCGGGGGCGCGTTTCCTGGGCACCTGTCGGAGATTACCTCAGCGGTATTTCGGCCAACGGCCCCCTAGCCCGCACCGTAGCTGACGCGGCCGCACTTTTAGACGTGATGTCCGGCTACACTGCAGGCGATCCCTACTGGCTGCCAGATCCAAATCCATCTTTTCTAGAGGCTGCCAGTCAAAAACTAGGTAAGTTGCGCGTTGCGTTTTCTACAGCTATTTCGCCTTTGGGCGAGGTTGCTGCTGAATGCGGGCAAGCGGTACTCGATACGGTTAAGTTGCTGGCAGATTTAGGTCACGATGTAGAACCAGGATGCCCGGATTTTACTGGTTTAATCGAACCGTTTACGGCAATTTGGCAGTCTGGGGCAGGCGCAAGCGGCATTCCGGGGCAGGCTTTGGAACCGATGAATCGCTGGTTGTTGGAAAAAAATCTTTCGGCTGGGGAGTATTTGCGTGCTGTCAATCAGGCACAGGTAATTTCGCGGCGAGTTGTGGGATTTTTTCAGAATTTCGATGCGTTAATTTTGCCGGTTTATATGCACCCGACAATTCGGGTTGGGGAATGGGCTTCTTTGAGTTTTGAGGAAACTTTGACGCGGATTATTCGTTGGGTTGCGCCTTGTCCGCCGTTTAATGCTAGCGGCCAACCTTCGATCGCGATTCCTGCTGGTTTGGACGGTAATGGTTTGCCGATCGGGATTCAAATTGTCGGGCGGCCGGCGGCGGAAGCTACGATAATTGCTTTGGCTGCTGCGATCGAGGCTGCGAAACCTTTTCCGGTTTTAAATTTGCACCGCTGATGCAGGCAGATTAATGCGGATTAACGCAGGTGAATTGAAGTTTTTTGTGTGTTTTCAATAGCGGTAAGGTGCGCGCTGCGCACCCTACTTTAGTAAGATTTTGTGTCAGTTTTGTTGGGGTTAAAACGTTTTTTTGTGTCTTAGCCGGAACTTACCCCCCGCACGAAATTCATTTCTTATGAAACCATTACAGGGCGAGACTTTCCTGGATCGGGAAAATCTCCTACATGACTACAAGTTTTGTACCTCGCATTCCAAATAAGCAAGAGCTTCAGCCAACACCTTACAGCCGTTACTAGCTTCGATTGTTTCCACTCCGGCAAATCTGTCTTCTCCAGGAGCAAAAGTTTTCATGAACTGCTTGCGCAACTGTCGGCCTTCTGCCAAAATATTCAAAACAAATTTATCTCCAGCGTACATCAAAGCTTCGATCGCCCGATCTTTAGACACAGCAATTGTTAAACCGGGGGGACTAAAAGTTGCTTGCGATACCCAAGAAGCCAGCATCGCGCTGGTGATATCTCCCCGTTTTGCCGAGAGCACGCACAGCGAACCAACTAATCTTCCCACAGCTTGTTCCGTGCGATCGCTCCCGCCGGCTAATTGCGGTTTTGGTGCCCGCAATTTTTGCGATTTAATCAAAGCTTGAGCGAAATCGGTTCCCGTTTCTTTGCACTCCTGAATCGTCGCTGCTGTCGGTTTGAATTTGGCTCGAATCGGTTCAAATCCAATGCGATATCCGGCATCTTTCAGCTTGCTTTCTACTAAGTCGATCGCCTCGCCACTCCAGCCAAAAGAACCGAAAACTCCGGCTAATTTGCTCTTGGTTGCTGTTGATAAAACTATTCCCAAAGCAGTTTGAATTTGCGTCGGCGCGTGTCCTGCTAAAGTCGGAGTGCCGATGATAAATCCCGCGCATTTTTCGATCGCTTCTTGAATTTCAGCAGGTTCGGCAAATTCGCAGTTGATGCTTTCTACCGCAACACCGGCTTTAGTAATTCCTTTGGCGATCGCCTGTGCTAGTGTAGCTGTATTGCCGTAAGCAGAAGCATAAATTAAGGCAACTGTCAAGTCTTTGGTATTTTGTTGCAGGCTCCATTCCCGATACAAACCCGTCAGTTCGTGGAGGCCGTAACGGACGATCGGGCCGTGACCGGTAGCGTAAAATGCTGTTGGCAAATCGGCTAATTTATCCATTGCCGCCAGGACTTGTTTTGCCTGAGATGCGTGCAGGGAATCGTAATAATAGCGCCTGTCTTCGCTGTAAACGAGCCACCCTTCATCAAATACTTGATCGCCGCAAACGTGAGCTCCAAAAAATTTGTCAGTGAACAGGATGCGAGTTTGGGGGTCGTAGGTGCAAAGTTCGTCGGGCCAGCGGGGAGTTGGAGTTGCAATGAATTTTAAAGCGTGACCTTTGCCTAAATCGAGAACTTCTTCACCGCGGACTACAGTGATGTTTAATTCTTGTTCGGGAAAGGCAGCGCGCAAACCAATTGCTGCTGGGTTAGTGCAAACAAAAACTATTTGAGGAGCTATTTCTAAGAGTGCTTTAATCGTGACCGATCTGTTAGCATTAAAATGTCCCAAAATTACGTAATCTAACTTTGTTAAATCTACCCGTTTCTGCAAAGATTCCAGATAGTTTTGAGTGAAAGATTCGCCAGGGGGGTCGAACAAAGCTGTTTTGTCAGCTTGAATGATGTAGCTGTTTGCTGTCGTTCCCCTTTGCAGGGAATATTCTACTTCAAATTTGAGTCGGTCCCAAGTGCGCGATCGAAGTGCTGATGTATCTGCTGCTATTGGGATGAACTGCACGTCGCGGGGTTTGGCATTGGCTGCTGGCATGGAAATTACTGTGTTGACCATTATTAATTGCACCTATTTATATTCAGTTTGCTGGCTGGAAGTTGTTGGTTTTGTGAATGAGATTTTTTTTATTAACCGCAGAGGGCGCAGAGGGCGCAGAGGAGAGATGGAGAGTGGGATGAGGGAGAGGGGAGAAATTTTACTTCTTCTTTATTCCCTCTTTCTTGTTCCCTCTTCTTGACATTTGTGACAAAATCAGTCGTCTAACTCCCTTCTGACTAATGACTAATGACTGTGCAGACAACTGTCAACTGTCAACTGTCAACTGTCAACTGACTTTTAATAGTGATTCCCTACTTTGCGGTGGTGAACTGCGGGGAGTGCGTCGGGATTTGATACGCGGCCGGTATCGACGGTTGCGTATACGATATGGTGGTCGGAAAGTTCCATCCGGCTGACTACTTCGCATTCCATGTATGCCAGGGAATCTGTCAGAATTGGCGAACCGTTGGTGGCTGGTTGGGTTTTAACTCCGGCAAATCGATCGGCACCTGGTGGAAAGCGCTTTAAGAAGTGCTTCATTAAGGTTTGATAGTTACCTTCTTCGAGCACGTTAAGCACGAATTTGTCTCCAACATGCATCATCGATTCGATCGCCCGATCTTTGGCAACTGCTATTGTTAAACCTAGGGGTTTAAAGCTGGCTTGCGTTACCCAAGAAGCCAACATCGCACCGCTTACTTCACCTTTTTGGGCGGTAATGATGTACAGTCCGCCGCTGATTCTTCCTAAAGCTTTATCAACGTCGCTATCGAGGGATTTCATCTGTTTGACAGCTTTGTCCCGCGTCAGCCACTGTCCCAAGTCGGTGCCGGCTTCGTCGCAGAGTTGATAAATCTGTTCGCCTGGTGTTTCTTTAATCAAAATGTTGGGAAATACTTCTTTTAAACCCAACTCTGCAAACTTGTTGCGCAGCGGATAAATAGATGCGTCGTCGCCACCGCCGGATTCGCACAAACCGAAGGATTGTTTGTTGTTAGCACTAGCTAAAATTGTACCGATGGCGGCTTCAGCATTAACCCCGGCAGTACCGGTACTCGGCGGCGAACAAATTACGATGCCTGCTGCCATACCGATGAGTTCGCGGACTTCTTGCAAGTCTGCCGTTTTGAAATCCATCATTTCCACGGCGACGCCTGTTTTGGTGATACCGTGGGCGATCGCCTGACTGAGCCGATCGCTAAATCCGTAGTCGGAGGTGTAAAATACCGCTACTGTGGTTTCTGCTTTGGCTTGTTCTTGACTCCATTTTTTGTAGCGCCCGGTAAGTTCCGCTACGTTGTGCCGCAGCAGGGGGCCGTGACCGGTGGCAACTGTACCGATTTCTCCTAAATCGACCATCCGCTTCATCGCGCCGAGGACCGATCGCGCGTTGGGAGCCATCAAACACTCATAATAAAAGTGGTAATCTTCTTCGATCGCTTTTAAATCTTCGTCGTAGGTATCGTCGGAACAGTAGTGCATTCCGAAGGCGTCGCAGGTGAACAGCACTTGAGTTTTGCTGTCGTAGCTGAAAATTGTATCGGGCCAGTGCAAGTTCGGGGCCGAGACGAATTCGATAACGTGGCCGTTTCCTAAATCTAGTTTGTCGCCATTCTTGACAATCAATCGTTCAAATGGCTGGTGTACGAGGTTTTCTAAAAATTGAATTGCTACTTTTGCGCCGACGACAACCGCTTGGGGCGCAAGGGAAAGCACATCTTTCACCAAGCCGCTGTGGTCTGGTTCGGTGTGGCTGATAATTAAATAGTCAATCTGTTTCGGATCGATTTCGCCTGTCAGAGTGTCGAGGTATTGTTGGCGAAATTTCTCGTGGGAGGTATCGACGAGGGCTGTTTTTTCGCCGCGAATGATGAATGAGTTGTAAGTCGTACCGTTTTTCAGTCCGAATTCGATGTCAAAGCGGTCTCGATCCCAGTCCAGGCAGCGAATGGCTGTTGTGTCGGGAGCAATTTCGACTTTTTCCACTGTCAATCTGCGTTGGACTCGTTCAGTCAGCGCTACCATAACCGGCCTCCTTGTCTGTGACGCTTTACCTTATTCTTTACATTCTGACACGTTTTATTTGTAAATATTTATAAAATTTCTTATAAGGCTGTTAAGTAAGTTCAAAGTTATTGATGGATGTGGAGGTTTTAGTTTGGAAAAACTTACTATTTGATAGTTGACAATCATTGATAATTGTGGTAAGGGCTTGATGGCGCTATCTATCAGCTACCAAATTATTGTTGAAAAGCATCACAGTCAATTGCATTGTATTTCCGATGGGGAAACCAAAACTGACAAATTTGAGTCAATCTTAAACTAATCCTCGCCCTTGGCACGCCATGAATAGCAACCAAATCCGGCAAAAGTTTCTTGACTTCTGGGCGGCTAAAGAACATCAGATTCTCCCCGCAGAGTCTTTTGTTGTCAAATTTCCCTATTTAGAGGCCATATCGCGCACTAATTTGTGGACGCTACCGTTTTACCCTCTTTCCCTCGGAGAGAAACACCCGCCCGAAAATCACAGTGCAACTTTGCAAAAATATATTTCTCCAAACATCCAGGTACTCACCCAGCGCCATCCTACCTTTTTCGAGATGTTAACTCACTGGGGCGATTATTCCAAACAACAAGCATTAACTTGGGCTTGGGAACTTTGCACGGAAATTTATCAAATTCCCCCGTCGCGATTGGTGGTGAGTGTTGATGAACGCGATACTGAAAGTGCAGCTATCTGGCGCGACAAAATCGGCATACCCGAACAACAAATTGTTATCAGCCGCTGGAATTCGTGGCGTCCGAATGCTGGGGGTCATTGCGGCATTTCTACTCGCATCCATTACGATTGTTATCCAGAAAGAGGTTATGAATCTGCTGCGTTGGAAGAAGATATCGAATTTCGGTCTAAAAGTAAAGAAGAGTACGATCGCGAAGATAGGATCGGTCACATTTTACCAGAAGAAGATTTGCGATTTTTGAGTTTTTACCAACTGGTATTTATGGAGTCAGAAGCATCGCAGTATGGCAATCAAAGGACTCCACTCAAGACAAATTATATGGCTTGCGGGATGGACTTGGAACGGTTAGCTACTATTTTGCAAGGATGCTCTAGTTTTTACCAAACCGATTTGATACTGCCCGTTATTCGACGGGCTGCTAAAGTCGCTGGTGTAGACTACGATCTGGCTGATATTTCGACCAAAGTTGCTCTCAGGTTAATTGCCGACCATATGCGTTCAGTGGTTCATTTAAAGGCAGATTATTATTATTTAAAGCCGCAGTATAATGGAGGTAATTTTATGCAGTTCAGCGGACTTATTTTTATAAATAAACTAATTCAAATGTGGGTAATGCGAATAGCATTATACTCTCAAATCTTGGGAATTGAGGAGCCTTCTATTGAGCGGTCGATCGAGAAAGTTGTTGCCTTAGGAGAAGCTTTTTATCCTCATTTGCGACAGCAGCAAAATGAGATTAATAGTTATCTGACACAGCAGGAGTCTTACTGTTGGAATATGTTGGAGGGCGATCGCAAAAAAGGCATTGTTAGCGGATATTTGCTGGGTCAACTGTTCCGCACCTATAGTTGCTACAGACAAGACGTTGAAAAATGGACTCAGAAAAAAGGAATAAGTATTGATTGGCATGGCTACAATCTGATGTTGGGGCCGGAGATTGATTGAGAGTAGTTGAGATTTAGATCCCCCTAAATCCCCCTTAAGAAGGGGGACTTTGAGTGCTTTGAGTTCTTCTCTTAAGAAGGGGGACTTTAAGTGCGTTTCCGGTCCCCCCCTTCTTAAGGGGGGCTAGGGGGGATCGAGATCTAATTGTTAAACAGGAATGATATAGAGGACACGGCTTGGCCTAAGTCCCTACCGAAAATAATATTGTAGGGACACGGCAGTGCCGTGTCCTCATTTTTGCTAATAATTCCGATGCTACCGGAAACGATATTAGTCCTCTTTCAGAGGACTTTCGCTATTAGCCAGGGGTTTAAACCCCTGGCGGTCTTTTGGGCTGCGGGATATTTCTGCTTAAGTTGAAATCCAATCAGCAATAAGTAAATTAATCTGAATTCTCTCGATCGCCCTCACTAGAAAACCCAAAATGGTCTGGCAATTCATCAACAGTAATTTGCAAAATCTTTAATAATTTCTTGAACTGAACGGGCGTTAACTTCGGTATCGATCGCCCCGATTCCCAATTCCGTATCGTCGTTTCCGTAACGCCAAGTGCATCTGCTAGCTGCTTTTGCGTCAGCGAGCGCTTACGTCTGAGCCTCATCAGTGGCGAACTCTCTGATTTTTCTGGCATTTCCACAAGCAGCTAGACCCATAAAGTAAATTAATTTGCGTAAACTTATTGACACTTGACTGTAAATTGATTTACGCTAAGGCAAGACATAAAAACCAGACAGCACCAGCTAAACCTTGTGCTGTAGGGGAATTGTTGTCTTTTCTTCAACTTGTTATTGTACGCGGTTTTACCGTGACAAAACATCAAAACTATCCCAAATTGCTTGTAAAAACTATGTTGCAAGATTCCGCATCTAACCAAACATCACCTAAAGTTTCAACTAACCAAAGCTTTGAGGGCGATAATCGCGAAGCAGTGCGCCACATCATCATCGGTTCGCCGCAGGGAGTGCGCCGCACTATCTACCAACTGCACGCATTGCGCTACGAAGATGTTGCTCGTTGGACGCATCCGATCGCAATTCCCGACAATCGCATCATTATCACACCGGAACAGGGAGAAATTATGAGTTTGTTAGTCAAATTAATTAGGTCAGAATAAACGCAAAAATGCGCGCTCGATCGACTGTAATTCCTGTAGGGGCGGGTTCGCCAACCATTTTAAGTTCTTACCAGAAATCTCAAAAACCCGCCCCCACCCCGCCAAAGAAATACGATCGCTCGCATCTTTAAAGATACAAGGGACGGGTTCGCCAAGATCTATAATGAAAATGAGAGTTTCTGTGAAGACGCCCCCCAGATCGAGATATTAAACAAGAGCGAACGCGATGTTCGCGTATAATATCAAGTAAACATCAGACCTAGCGAGCTAACTTAACAACTAACTTTCTCTCAGCTTATGATTGTTATCGCTCCCGTTGTCAAACCTGTCAGCCAGATCGAACTTGCTCCCGGCAGTGTCGTAACTATTCCCAATATAAATTGGCTGGAATTCGAGTCGATATTAGAGGAATTGGGAGAAAAGCGATCGGCACGAATTGCTTACAGCAAAGAAACTTTAGAAATTATGGTTCCCTTACCAGAACACGAAATTCCCAGAGATTTAATCTCTGATATTGTCAAAATTTTACTAAAATCGGCGGGTAGAAGATACCAACCTTTCGGTTCTACTACTTTTAAAAGGGAAGGCGCAGCAGGAATTGAACCTGATGCTTGTTTTTACATTCTAAATTACCAACGGATGATTGGCTGTCGCCGACTGCAACCTGACGATCCGCCGCCGGATTTGGCAATTGAAACTGATGTTACTTCTAAGACTGCGATCGACGCCTATAAAATTATTGGAGTTTCCGAAGTTTGGGTTTACGACAGCGGCAGACTTCGCATTTATTTGCTGCAAGATGGAGAGTATGTAGAATCCGAAATTAGTCCTAATTTTCCGGGAATTGCGATCGTCCCGCTTATTTCTGCTACAGTGGAACGTGCTTGGCAGGTGGGAAATTTGCAAGCACTAGAAGAATTTGAAAGCGCGATCGGGAATTGCTAGAATTCCAGATAACACAAGGAGTTTTTTATGCACTTATTACGAGTTCAAGTTCCAGATTTTCGGGGTTTAAAGAACATTGACATCACTTTTGAAAAGGATTTCTTTCCTAGGATTTTTCCACTCGGCAGTCTAAATGGCGGTGGTAAAAGTACGCTGTTGCAATTAATTTTTGTATTGCTGCATTGCTCTGTTGATGATGAGAAAAAGCCGTTTTTACAAAATCTGCTTCAAGGATTTCAAGTGGCTGATGAAGAAGCTCGAAAAACCTTGGCAATTATTGATATTTGGCACGAACAAAAAATAATTCAGATTGTTTTTTTTGCTTGCGAAGATGCTTTTATTAAAAGATCTCCTTATTTTTTAGATACAGTCAACAATACTGAAGACCAAAATTATATTAGTTTTTCTTCTGTAATGCAATTCAAAGTAATGGAAAAGCAAGTCGCAGATTTAAAATTAGTAAATAATAGCTTAACACGCAGTAGCGAGCGATTGGATACAATCAAAAATATTGAAGACAATCAACAAAGGTTTGACATGGCTCAAAAAGAATTTAATTTTATTCAACAATTGGTATCAAACTCAAGAACTTCAGCATTAATATCTGTTATTAACTCAAAAAAAGACGTATCTATTAAAGAAATTCAAAGTTTTCAAGATGAAATAAAACAAAAACTGGAAGAAGTGGAAAATAATCTAGATAACTTGAAAAATGCCTATGAAAGAGCCAAGAGAGTTTGGCAAAAGATAATTGAATATTTACAAACAGAAAATATGACATATATATGCAACTTTTCAAGTGAAATAAAATCAAATACTCAGCCAAATGAAGCTTTACTATGCCAGTTAAATAACACAGACATAAAAGAAACTCACGATTTTTTAAAGATACTTTCAGAGAAGATATTTTTATCTGCTCCTTCCACACAAGTTTTTCTATTTCTCGATCGAGCTACTAAAGAGTTATTATTTAAAGGTCAGACTCAGATAAATGAGAATTATTTCGATAAACTTCAAAAATCAAAATTTCAATTACAAGGATTTTTTACTTATGACTTTATGGCGGTAGATTCACTCCTTGAAGCTTTTAAAGCTGCCAGGGACAAAGATTTTAAGGAAGCCATAGAAACAGATAAATATGGAAACAACTATCAAACCCTAGTGAATGAATTAAGGTTTTTATTGAACGGTAAAAAAATAAACATTAACAAAGACCTTTCGGGAATAACTTTAAATTTAGAGAAAAATGGTGAAACAATAGAACTATATCCCGAAGATTTAAGTCACGGCGAGCTAAAAAGGCTTAGTATATATATATGGCTCAAATCCCGTGACATAGAAGATGCTATTGTTTTGATGGATGAAATTGAAATAGCTTTTCATCCAGATTGGCAATATCAAATTATATCAGACCTCAAAGAGTGGGCTCCCAGCAATCAATATATTCTGGCAACTCACTCCTACGAATTGTGTCAAGCCCTGACACCCGCTCATGTTAAAGAAATTGAGCCAAAACTTATCAAACAAGAATCCGAATCTGAGCAATGAGTTTTAATTCAAAAGAGCTAGAAGAACACTGCCAGACGATTATTAAGTCTAGCAGAATCAAGAGCAAAATTGTGGTGCTATGCGAGGGAGTTATTTCAAAAATGCAGGGTAGACCATCGCCTCAATCTTATAAAAATATGGAACAACTGCCGGATGCCAACTTTTATAATGCTTGCGTTCCGACATGGTGGAAACAGAAGCGACCGCAATTTTTTAACTGCGGCGATCGCAAAGATGTAATTGATACCTACTTTACTCTTTTAACATTACACAAAGAAGATAGCACTAATTCATATTTAGATCCCGATCGACTTTTTGCAATTATAGATTTAGACATACAAGTAAGCGCGATCGACAATTATAATTTTACAGATACAGAAGAAATTTTTCGCGATCTTTATGAAAAATCGGAGGTAAGAGAACAAAATGCAAAACATCACCGAATCTGGATTACAGGTTTAATTCATAAAGAAGCATACTTTCTAACGCCGGAACTTCAACCAACATTTGACAGTTATTTGCATCCTCCTATTTATCAGGAAAATCCCGCGCAACTTACAAATGTTTATTGGGATATGGCGGAGGCAATTTGTAGCGATTTGGATTTGCAGAATAATTTACAAAGAGCGTTCGATCGCATTAAATACTGTTCCCAATTGGATTGTACGGAAATTAACAAATTTCAGGATTCTTGGAAAAAGCGGTTTAAAAATGCGGTAGATGAAGACCATAAAAATCAGTCGATCGCGGTTTTGCTGACAGTTACAAAAGCTAAAGACTATTGGAAAAAAATTCAGCCCCCCGTTGAGTGGAGTCGGGGCGATCGAGTATTTAGAGAACAACTATCGTTAGAAATTGGCAGGTTTTATTCAGAGCAAAGTAGCGATGTTAAGTGTCACATTCCTTTTTTTTTCAAAACATTGCATGAGTTTGTTTGACATCTTGCACGCAGCATCAATTGGGAATTTTTCGCGGATTTTGGGCGGGCTTATTTAACCTGTTTGCAAGTTAGAAAGCTGTTTGAATTCTCTCGATCGCCCGCACTTGCAAGTAATAATTTTTGCAATCGACCGTCTTAAAAACTACACGATAGCTGCCAAATTGTCAACCCCTAAAAGTTGATAAATTGTATCCCTTTGCCGATAATTCCGCCCCAAAGAACGAATCGCATTTTGCAAATCTGCCACAGACTGACAACTGCCGCCAACCGCACCGGCCATCGTCGTAATGTGTTCTTCCATCAACGTGCCGCCGATATCGTTGCAGCCCCATTTCAGCGCTTCTGTCGCTCCATCTAAACCCAATTTTACCCAACTCGGTTGGTGGTTGACAATCCAATTTCCTAAGAAGATTCGAGATACAGCAGTCAGCAACAATGTATCTGCTAAAATTGGTTGGTCGCGCCCCACTCGACTGCGCAAAGGTGCCGGTGCTTGCTGCCCGACAAAAGGCAGTAAAATAAATTCTGTAATCCGAGCCGGATAGTTTTTGTCAATCGCAGTTTGTTGGAGCGATCGCACTTTTTCCAAATGCAAAACTTGCTGTTCGGCTGTTTCAATATGCCCGCAAAGCATCGTACTTGTCGTTGGCAAACCCAAACGGTGCGCAGTTCCCACAATTTCCAACCAAGTAGCAGAATCGATTTTTTCCGGGCAAATTACCCGGCGCACCGAGTCATCCAGAACTTCCGCCGCCGTTCCCGGCATCGAACCAACTCCCGCATCGCGCAAAGCCGCAATTATATAGCTGAAACTCAAGCCATCTTCTCTCGCAATAAATTGGATTTCCTGCGGCGAAAAAGCGTGCAAGTGCAATTGCGGAAATTTATCTTTAATCGCTGTCACCAATTCCAAGTAATAAGGCAAAGATGCGCCGTTTAACTTAGCTTCAAGATTCAATCCGCCCTGAATGCAAATTTCCGTCGCACCCCGCTGCACCGCATCGGTTGCTTTTTCCAGAATTTGGGCAGTTGCTAACCAAAAAGCGCCATCATCTCCAGCGTCGCGGCGGAACGCGCAAAAACTGCAATGCTGCTCGCAAATATTGGTAAAATTAATATTTCGATTGATAACGTAGGTAACAGTATCCCCCGCTTGCCTGCTGCGGAGCAAATCGGCAGTTGCTTGAATTTGCGATCGCGCATCTGGATTTTTTTGCTGCAACAGTACCAAAGCCTCTGCTTTAGAGAGGCTGCAACCTTGTAAGGCTCGATCGAGAATGGCATCCACAGTTTTATTGTCCCGTTCAGTTACAGAATCTGCTAGCTAACATTAAAAATTTCTTGGATCTTAACAAATTTCTTTTAGACGAAACAGATGTTAAAGTTGAGAGTCAGAAAAACATCTGTCGATTTTTAGAAACGGGAACTATGAGCGTCAATCCGTCCACTCACCTCTTAGTGGTGCCATCTGGTCCTTTGGAAATTCCCGATCTGCAGAGTTTAGCTACCAGTCCAGATGCGTCTGGCGTTTATTTTTCCCTAGTAATCCCTACTTACAACGAGTCCCAAAATATCTCGACTATCGTGGAAAAATTGAGCCACTTGTTAGATGGCAGCATTCCCGGCAACTACGAACTGATTGTAGTTGATGACAACAGCCCCGATCGCACTTGGGAAGTCGCCCTGTCCCTCACAGAAAAATACCCCCAATTGCGGGTGATGCGGCGCGAGCAAGAACGCGGCCTCTCCACAGCAGTCATTCGCGGGTGGCAGGCGGCCCGGGGCGAGATTTTGGGCGTCATTGATGGCGATTTGCAGCATCCCCCGGAAACGCTGTTGCAGCTTTTAGCAGAGATTCAGCGGGGCGCGGATTTAGCTGCTGCCAGCCGCCACGTTGCTGAGGGTGGGGTGAGCGATTGGAGCATTGTCAGGCGATTTTTGTCGCGGGGAGCTCAAACTATTGGATTGATTATTTTGCCGGGAGTTGTCGGTAGAGTTTCCGATCCGATGAGCGGCTATTTTATGGTGCGCCGCAGTTGCATTGCCGGCAAAACTATGAATCCTGCAGGTTACAAAATTTTGATTGAAGTGATAGGTAGGGGAAATCCCCGCTGGATTGGAGAAGTGGGTTACGTATTTCAGGAGCGTCAAACAGGCGAGAGCAAAGTTACTTGGAAACAGTATGTTGAATATTTGAGACACTTGTTAAGATTGCGCTTCGATACGTGGCCAGTGGGTAAGTTTCTGCGGTTTGGCATAGTGGGTTTCAGCGGCGTGTTTGTGAATATGGCGGTTTTGTACGTGATGCGGGAGGTTTTCAACTTGGAGCTAACTCGCAGTTTGATTGTTGCTGCTGAATTAGCAATTATCAGTAACTTTTTGTGGAACGATTTGTGGACTTTTGGGGATATTTCCCAGCAGCAACCTGGCAAAAGACAGCGCTTCAAACGGTTGCTAAAATTTAATACGATTTGCTTGATGGGTTTGATTTTAAACGTGCTGCTGGTGAATTTGATGTTTAATGTGTTGGGGATTAATGAATATTTGGCTAATTTAATTGCGATCGCGGCTGTAACTCTGTGGAATTTCTGGATCAATCTCAAGCTGAGCTGGCGCGTGACGGAAGTCGATCGTTGACATGAAGGAAGAAGGAAGAAGGAAGAGGGAAGAAGGAAGAAGGAAGAGTTGACGGTTGACAGTTGATAATCTAAAATATTCAATCACCCGATCGCAAATCGTAAATCTAAAATCGCAAATCCCCCGATCGCAAATCTAAAATCGCAAATCGATTGATACCAAATCCGGGGAAAACAACCCTGTTTAAAATTGTATGGTGCGTCGCGGTAGACTGCTGTAAATAGCCGAGATTATCGCAACGATGCACCCTACCACTATAACGGGGGTAGGAAAACCGGATTTAGTATGACAGTTGACAGTTGACAAGTAAAAAATAGTCGCTCTCAACTCTCAATTATCAATTATAATAAACTTTTTTACCTATACCTTTAAATGACAGAATTCACGATCGAATACAAACAACTGTTGTTAATATTACTGTGGACGGCGATCGCCCTAATTTTGCGCTTTGCCAATTTGGACTCGAAACCGCTGTGGACTGACGAGTTTTCAACTATAGTTTTTAGTTTGGGCAACAGTTTTCTTGGGGTGCCGATCGACCGGGCGATCGATCTTGCTACATTATTAGCACCGCTGCAATTGCGACCCGATGCTGGAATTGCCGATGTTCTCAATAATTTACTGTTAGAAAGCAACCACCCTCCAATATATTTTGCCCTCGCCCATTGGTGGATGAAGCTATTTGCACCTTTTCACGATAATTTAGTTTGGATCGCGCGATCGCTCCCTGCTTTATTGGGGGCGATTTCTGTTTCTGCTATCTACTTTTTGGGCAAATTTGCTTTTAGTTCCCGTTTGGTCGGTCACTGCGCGGCTGCGATGATGGCAGTTTCTCCCTACGGTATTTATCTCGCTCAAGAAGCTCGCCATTATACTTTAGGAATCTTATTAGTTATTGCGTCGCTTTTTTGCTTGACATTAACTGCAAAAAAAATGCAACAGCGCGCTCCCTTGCCTGTTTGGGCAGTGGTATTTTGGATAATTATAAACTGTTTGGGAATTGCCGTTCACTACTTTTTTATACTGACTTTATGTGCTGAGGCTATAGCATTAATTATGCTGTGTTGGCAGCAATTGCAGAGTAATTTATTAAGCACAAACAGCCAGCAGCCGAGTATTTGGCAATCTCAAATTTTGGGGAGGCTTGTAGCAGTCGCGATCGGCACTTTAGCGGGTGGTTTAGTTTGGGTGCCGGTATTTTTTTCAAATAAATACGGCAGCGAGCTAACTAATTGGATTGCCAGCAGCGATCGCACATTTTTAACTTGGATCGCTCCGATTTTCCAAGCTTTAGCTGGCTGGTTTACTGTCATGTCCCTGCTGCCCGTTGAATCGCCAAATTTGGCAATAATAGTTGTATCGGCGATCGGCATGACATTATTCTTTATTTGGGCGCTTCCCATACTATTTAGCTCTCTCAAAATTTCTTTAAAACTACCCGGTACTCGTTTGGGAGCTGCGATTTTTAGCAGTTTTGTGCTGGGAGCGATTTTGCTATTTTTTGGCTTTGCATACATTCTAGGAATTGACCTAACTCGCGGCGCTAGATACAATTTTGTCTACTTTCCAGGATTGATATTGCTGTTAGGAGCAACCTTGGCAGTTACGTTCAATACCCCAGCAGTCAAAAGTCAGTGGTTTAATTTCCCTGCTGTGGAAATTGCCGGAAGAAAAGCCGTCGTGCTAATTTTAGCAATGGGTTTTATTAGTGCTGTCACGGTAAATTGCGATCTCGGGTATCGCAAATACTACAAACCCGACTTGTTAATTCCCATTATCCGCGAAGTATCGCAAGTTCCGGTATTAATTGCCACTACTCAAAATACTCATGTAGAAATAGGAGAGTTGATGGGCATCGGGTTGGAATGGGAGAGAAGGAAGCAGGAAGAAGCAACAGGAAATCAGGCAAAAGTTAGAGCGATTAATTCTCCGCTATTTCTGTTAGATAAGTACAGAATCACTGCGCCAGAAGTTGCGATCGGAACGCTTGAGAAAACGCTCGCTTTGTTAGAACGCCCGCTAGATGTGTGGCTGGTAAATTTTCGCGCCGATGTCAAATTAGAGAACAAACAATGTCAGATAGAATCTCGCGATTTGCCTGCGGTGGATGGCTATGAATATCAAGTTTATCACTGCGATTGATTCGCGATTCTCAGGTGACTGTAAAGGTGTCGATCGAGCGCTAAAGTGCTGCTGTGGGCGAAGCTATTTAAGTCAAGCAATTTTCTCGCTTTGGATTGAGTTGAATTTACTCGTTACTCGTTTTTTACTCGCTACCAGGCTCTCCTGCCTCCTGCTTCCTGGCTTCTACCTCCTGACTAATTTGGCTTACAAGATAAAACTAAGCGCAACAAATCATCCACAAATCGATCGCGCTCCATCGGAATAATTTCTTTACCGTGCATCATCTCCTGCAATAACTGAAAATATATCAGCGAGCCGATAAAAATTCGCGCCGTCGCTTCCGGATCGGGTAATTTTAACTCCTCGCGCGATGCCAAATAATGTGTCAGCCTTTCGATTCCCGGTTTGGCTATGTTTTTCACAAAAGTCTGCGCTAGCTGCGGAAAACGCCCCGACTCCGCAATTATTAACCTGACAAAATTTAGAAATTCCGGTGTCTTCTTCGATTTATCCAATAAAGTTTCAGCAACTAATCGCAGCGCTACGGTCGGCTCTTCGTCCACAACTGTAAAATAAACTTGTTCGCAAGCCAGCCGCTGCACCAAGGCCGCAAACAATCCCTCTTTATCTGCAAAATAACTGTACACCGTGGCTTTGGAAACTCCCCCCCGCTTCGCCACTTTGTCCATGCTCGTCCCTGCGTAGCCGTGGGTCAAAAATTCTTGCATCGCTCCTTGCAAGATTTGCTGGTTCTTGTCGTCTGTTGCTGTGTCTGGTTCGATCGGTTTTGTTTTTGTCATTGCTGCTTTCTGTAATTTTTATTTAGACCCTTGACATTATTATACTGAACGGTTTAGTCTAAGTAAAGTACAAACTAAACGGTTTAGTTTTTATCTTCCCCAAAAGAGGTTCGTGTCATGGTACACCGATCGACAGCAGAAAACTTAGGCATACATCTACCTTCCGCCAAGCAACTCTTAATCGCAGCAGCAGTAGCGACTTTGGCGACGGGAGGACTTACGGGTTACAAAGTCTGGCAATCGAGCCAGCCCGATCCGAATGCAGCAACAGCAGCAGCCGAGGCAGCAGCAGCGCAACTAACCACAGTGACAGCCTTAGGTAGATTGGAGCCCGAAGGAGAAGTCATCAAAGTCTCCGCATCGGGATCTGCTGAAGGAAACAGGATCGATCGGCTGTTAGTCAAAGAAGGAGATACGGTAAAAACAGGACAGCCGATCGCCATTTTAGACAGTCACGATCGGCTCTCAGCAGCCCTCGATCGAGCTACAGACCAAGTGCGCGTCGCCGAAGCCAACCTCGCCAAAGTAAAAGCCGGAGCCAAAAGCGGCGAAATCCAAGCGCAAAAAGCTACAATTGCGCGTTTAGAAGCCGATCGCAGCAACGAGATTGCAGCGCAACAGGCACTCATCGCTCGTTTAGAAGTCGATCGCAGCACCGAAATGCAAGCGCAACAAGCCACAATTAACCGCCTGCAAGCCGAACAACAAGGGGAAATTCAAACCCAACAAGCAGCCATCGCCCGCCTCGAAGCCGAACTCCGCAACGCTCAAAGCGAATACCAGCGGCACTCGCAACTGTATCGAGAAGGAGCAATCTCAGCCTCAGCCAGCGACAGCAAAAAACTTGCCGCCGACACAGCCCAACAACAAGTCAACGAAGGCCGCGCCAAACTGAATCAAATCCGGCAATCGCGCCAGCAGCAAATTAACGAAGCCCGCACCAATCTCGATCGAATCGATCGATCCGGGCAACAACAAATTAACGAAGCCCAAGCCAAACTCAGTCAAATCGAACAATCTCGCCTGCAGCAAATTGACGAAGCTACAGCCAATCTCGATCGCATCGCCGAAGTGCGTCCCGTTGACGTGCAAGCAGCAGCAGCCGAAGTCAATTCTGCCACCTCAGCAGCCAAAGAAGCCAAAGCCAATTTGGACTTAGCATATATCCGCGCCCCCAAAGACGCCCAAGTCTTGAAAATTCACGCCTATCCGGGGGAAAAAGTCGGCACCGACGGCATAGTCGAACTCGGACAAACCAGCCGGATGCTAGCAGTTGCGGAAATTTATGAAAGCGATGTGAGCAAAGTAAAGATCGGTCAGCCGACAACAATTACCAGCGATGTTTTCGCCGGAGAATTGCGCGGAAAAGTAGAACATATCGGCTTGCAAGTGCAGCGCCAAAATATTGTAAATACCGATCCTTCGGCAAATATTGACGCTCGAATTGTCGAAGTTAAAGTGCGTTTAGATGAAGCTTCCAGCAAGCAAGTAGCTGGATTAACTAATTTACAAGTCAAGGTGGCGATCGGAGACATTAAAAATTAAGCAGAAAGAGTCGATCGTTGATAGTAGTTATTGATTCAATATGCTTGTAGGGGCGGGTTCACCAACAATATCCGCCAACAAACGACAATCTCAAAAACCCGCCCCAACCCTACGAAAAATCCCTTAAATCCTCTAATTCTCAATCCTCAATCCTCAATCCTCAATCCTCAATCTAAAATCCTATGCTTGGCTTAATTAAACCACTACAACAATTAGCGCGCAGAACTCCCCTCGGATATTTGCAACTGAGTCACGACAAAGGGCGAATGCTCGTAGCAGTAGCGGGAATTGCTTTTGCTGATGTATTGATGTTCATGCAATTGGGATTTCAAAATGCCCTTTACAGCAGCAATACGCGCCTCCACCAAACTTTGCAAACCGACTTAGTTGTAATTAGCCCGCAAGCCAGAAACTTAATTAATTTATCATCCTTCCCCAGACGCAGGTTGTATCAAGCAATGAACGTACCGGGCGTGAAAAATGCCGAGCCGCTGTACGTGAAAACTGCCAACTGGAAAAATCCCGACACTCGGAAGGATACTGCAATTATGATAGTGGGTTTCAATCCCGATCGCCCTGCATTTTTGCTGCCGGAAGTCAACCAGAATTTGAACGCGATTAAATTGCCAGATACGGTATTGTTCGATCGAGCTTCGAGAGGAGATTACAAACAGTCGATCGCCCAAATCAATGCAGGAAAACCCGTCAAAACAGAAATCGACAAGCGGACTATTACTGTCAGCGGTTTGTTTTCAGTGGGAGCATCTTTCGCCGCCGACGGCATTTTAATGACTAGCGATCAAAATTACTTGAGACTGTTTCCCCGACAAAATTCTGGCAGCGTTAATGCCGGATTAATTCAACTGCAACCAGGGGCCGATCCGGTGCAAGTCCAACAATTTTTAAAAGCATATTTGCCGGAAGATGTCAAGGTGCTAACTAAAGAAGAATTCATTCAATTTGAGAAAGATTACTGGGCAAAAAATACGGCGATCGGCTTTGTATTTAACCTAGGGGTAGCGATGGGTTTTGTAGTTGGAGTAATTATCGTTTATCAAGTGCTTTCTACCGATGTCAGCGACCACATGGCAGAATACGCTACTTTTAAAGCAATGGGCTACCGCAATTCTTACTTGCTGGGAATTGTGTTTGAAGAAGCGCTGATTTTATCAATTCTCGGCTTTATACCCGGAGTTGGAGTATCTGTAGGATTGTACGCTTTAACTCGCCAAGCTACAAATTTGCCGATGTACATGACTTTAGTTAGAGCAATGGCAGTGTTAATTTTGACAATGATTATGTGTATAATTTCGGGTTCGATCGCGACTCGCAAACTGCAAGCAGCAGATCCGGCAGATATTTTTTAAGAAGAAGGAATAAGGAAGAAGGAAGAAGGAAGAAGGAAGAGGGAAGAAGGAAGAGGGAAGAAGGAAGAAGGAAGAAGTAAAAATTCTCCCCCTCCCCCCCTCTCCCCCTCTCCCCCTCCCCCACTCCCCTCTGCGCCCTCTGCGCCCTCTGCGGTTAAATATTCAATCTAAAATCCCCAACAAAAAAGCTATGAATTCCACCGCTACCCGCGAAACAACCAACCAATTACAAATTACCGAACCCGTAATTGCCGCCCACAAACTCGACCACTATTTCGGTCAAGGACAACTAAAAAAACAGGTACTTATTGACATCAACCTCGAAATCAATGCAGGCGAAATCGTGTTGATGACGGGACCTTCTGGCTCGGGAAAAACTACGCTATTAACTTTAATTGGCGGACTGCGATCTGGCCAATCGGGAAGCTTAAAAATTCTCAGTCAAGAAATCTGCAATGCCAGTGACGATCGACTGGTGAAAGTGCGTCGCAAAATTGGCTATATTTTCCAAGCGCACAACTTGCACCGCAGTTTGAGCGCAGTGCAAAACGTGCAAATGGGATTGGAAGTTCACGGGAATATTTCACGTGGTGAAATGCGCGATCGCTCGACAAAAATGCTAGAATTAGTAGGGCTAGAAAAACGGATTAACTATTATCCCGATGACTTGTCCGGCGGACAAAAACAAAGAGTTGCGATCGCCCGTGCATTAGTCAGTCACCCGCAAATTGTTTTAGCAGACGAACCGACAGCCGCCCTCGACAGCAAATCCGGCCGCGAAGTAGTTAATTTAATGCAAAAACTTGCTAAAGAACAAGGCTGTACTATCCTGTTAGTAACTCACGACAATCGGATTTTAGATATAGCCGATCGCATCGTTAACATGGAAGATGGAAAACTAGCTTAACAGTTGACAGTTGATACTTGATAGTTGACAGCACGATCGAACTGAGATATTGTAGCATTCGCAATAATGCTGTAGGGGCGGGTTAGCCAACAGTCTTAAACGCAGCAAACAGGTTAAATAAACCCGCCCCCGCCCCACGAAAAATCCCCAATTGACACTGCTGCAAGATGTGAGATAGAACGAACTATATTTCACACAAAAATTGAGAGATATTGCGCAACAATTGGCGGGCGATCGAAACGAAAAAGTTGGCAATTTGTCAAAAAACAATTGGCGAAATTAGGCAAGTTGTGATACAAACAAAAAAAGGAGAAACGAATTATGACTGCAGCCACCAAGTTTCCCAAAGCCTATGCAGAAATAGTTGAGTTTTTCGCTGCGGGAAGCACTCCCGAAAGCATCATAAAATTTCAACTATCAAAAGAAGCCAAAGAACATATCGCCGACCTAATTTACGCGCATAATAATGAAAGCTTGAGTCGCGATGAAAAAATCGAATTAGACAAGTTTGTTGTAGTAGAACATCTGATGAGATTAATCAAAGCACGCGCTTACAAACACGTCGTTAAAGAGTAGATTTTTATGTCTCGTCCTTACATTAGTGTCGAATTGAGGCGTTTAGTTGCTCTTCGTGCCGATCGACTTTGCGAATACTGTTTAATTTCCGATAACGATTTGAGATTTTCGATTTGAGATTTTCGATTTGAGATTTTCTATTGGGATTGAAAATTTTCGATTGTCACGCACGTCAATTGTCAACTATCAACTGTCAACTGTCAACTGTAAATAGTATTAAAAATACAGTATTTGCAAGAAATGTAAGATATCGTGCGATCGCAAACACTCCCGACACAAATATGAGTGCTACCATCGCAAAACCCACTTCTATGTGGAGTCCCCTCGCCCAGCCCGTATTTCGCGCCCTGTGGCTGGCTTCCGCAGTTTCCAGCATCGGTACTTGGATGCACGATGTGGGCTCTGCATGGCTGATGACATCGCTTTCCCCTTCGCCGCTGTTAATCGCCATGATGCAAGCAGCATCGAGTTTGCCATTCTTCATGCTAGCGCTTCCGGCAGGCGCGATCGCCGATGTGGTCGATCGCCGCCGCTTGCTATTATTTACCCAATGCTGGATGCTAGCCGCCGCTTCACTTTTGGGCATTCTTACCGTTGCTAACATTACAACTCCTTGGATACTGTTAGGATTAACCTTTGCTATCAGCATCGGCAGCGCGATAAATATGCCTGTTTGGCAAGCAATTACTCCCGAATTAGTTGCTAAAGAACAACTGCCGTCAGCCGTAACTTTAAGCGGAATTGTTATTAATTTATCGCGTTCCTTAGGGCCTGCTTTAGCAGGAATTGTCATCGCTGCTGCCGGGACAGGCTTCGTATTTTTATTGAATGCAGCGTCTTTTGTCGGAGTAATTTTGGTAATCTATTTGTGGCGCAGACAGTCGCTAGAAACTGCTTTGCCCGCCGAAAGATTTATCGGTGCCATGCAAGCTGGAATTCGTTACGTGCGCTATTCTCCGCCTTTTCAAAAAGTGCTGGTTCGCGCTGCGGCTTACATTTTCTTTGCTAGCGCTTTGTTTGCCATGCTGCCGCTTTTGGGGAGAAAAGAATTAGGTTTGGATGCTTTTAGATACGGCATCATTCTCGGTTTTTGGGGCATCGGCGGCTTGGCGGGAGCATTTATTTTGCCGAAAATCCGGCAGCGAATTTCGACTGATTTATCGGTAGCTATAGCATCGGCAACCTTTGGCATGATGATGTTGGTATTGAGTTACGCGCGCAATTTTTACGCAGTTTGCGCGGCGATGTTGGTGGTAGGATTGTCGTCTTTGACGGCGATGGTAAGCTTGAATGTTGCAGCCCAAACAGCCGTGCCGATCTGGGTGCGGGCGAGAGCTTTGGCGACTTATTTGTTAGTATTTCAAGGGAGCATGACTTTAGGTAGTTTGCTGTGGGGTTCGATCGCGCAACGTTACGGAATTTCTGTTAGTTTAAATGTAGCAGCAGCCGGGGCGATCGCGAGTACAATTCTCGGCATCCGCTACCGCCTCAAATGTGCGGAAAAAATGGATTTAACTGCTTCTTTGCACTGGCAGCAACCGGCCCACTCTTTTGAACCATGTCCCGATGACGGCCCGGTATTGATTACTTTAGAATACCGCATCGATCCGGCTAATGCGAGCAGTTTCAAACAAGCAATGAAAACACTCAGTCACACCCGCCGCCGCGATGGGGCAATTCACTGGGGATTGTATCAAGATTTATCAGATTGCCAGCGGTTTGTAGAAACTATAATTGTCGAATCTTGGATAGAACACCAACGGCAATTCGAGCGAGTTACTAATTCCGATCGCGCGATCGAAGAAACAGCCCGCGCCTTTCACATTGGAGAAAAACCGCCGAAAGTAACTCAAATGATTTACGATCGATGTAACGGTACAAGACAGTTGACAGTTGACAGTTGACAGTTGACAGTTGATAATTGCGTTCGATCGATCGACTGCAATAAGTAAGGTTTGTAGTGCAGACTTTAGTCTGCGGCATTTTGCGGACTAAAGTCCGCACTACGAACAGTTTTTGTTATGCTAATAGAGCGGACATCATATTATTCCAGATCCGGGTACGATCCGCCCTTGATTTTTGAAACCCGCGCAGGCGGGTTTGGTATGTATAGTAGCGGTTTAAACCGCCCATTCATAAAGGCGATAAGTAACCCGGATTCGGTATTATTCCTTCAGACAGAAGACATTTTGCTAGTAAATGCGCTAACCTGGTGCTAGTATTTTTGATGTTGAGGAAAAAACGGCTGTGGTTCCCTTACGCGATGAAAATCCCACGCGCATCACTCCTTACGTTACCTACGGGCTGATTGCGGCAAATATATTAGTATTTTTGTACGAACTGTCATTGTCCGATCGCGCCTTAACTCAATTCTTTTATGCTTGGGCTGTTGTTCCCTGTCAGTTAAGCAATATGTGTCGGGTAGCTTTACCCGCATCCGATTTTCCCGAATGGGTGACATTAATTTCGTCGCAATTTTTGCACGGAGGCTTCCTGCACATTGCGGGAAATATGTTGTTTTTGTGGATTTTTGGCAACAATGTAGAAGACCGTTTGGGTCATGTTAAATATTTAATATTTTACCTGGCTTGCGGGGTTTTAGCGTCGCTAACTCAGTGGTTTTTCTCCTCAGGATCGGCGATTCCTTCCCTGGGTGCTAGCGGGGCGATCGCGGGCGTAATGGGAGCGTACATTTTGCGGTATCCTCAAGCTAAAGTTCTCACTTTGCTGCCTTTAGGAATTTTTATTACTACGGTGAGAGTTCCGGCTTTTTTCTTTTTGGGTTTTTGGTTCGTGCAGCAAGCTTTTAACGGTTTGGTTTCTTTAAATGCGCCGGCTAATATCGGTATGGAAGGTGGGGGAATTGCGTATTGGGCGCACGCCGGGGGGTTTGTTTTCGGTGCGATTCTCGGGCCTTTGCTGGGGCTATTTTCTGAGGATAATGAGTATTAGTTGTGGCAAGATGCGGGTTTGGCGTGCTGTTTGTCTGATTGAATTTTCTTGCGAGTTTCCTGGTTTGATGTTAATTCGCGTTGCATCGGGATGCTGAAACCGCAGAGGGTTAATAGGGAGTGTAGTTTATTGTGGCTTTGGATTTGAATGGGTAGCCGGCTTTGATGATGCCGTTTCAATCCCTAATAGGGAGTGTAGTTTATTGTGGCCTAAGCGACATCAAAGTTTGTATCCCTACCCATTTTGCGATCTGGTTTCAATCCCTAATAGGGAGTGTAGTTTATTGTGGCGCGGGCGGGATGCGCGGAAATCCCAAGATGGTCATTGTTTCAATCCCTAATAGGGAGTGTAGTTTATTGTGGCGAAAGGGGATATCCGTACCTTGAGGAAGTTGGAATAGGTTTCAATCCCTAATAGGGAGTGTAGTTTATTGTGGCCGATTAACCCTCATTGCTGCTTAAGGAATTACCGGGTTTCAATCCCTAATAGGGAGTGTAGTTTATTGTGGCCTGCCAGCACCGGAATGGCTGATCGAGATTTGTGAGGTTTCAATCCCTAATAGGGAGTGTAGTTTATTGTGGCAGTATCATTATCTGTAAAACTACGATTTTGGATTTCAGTTTCAATCCCTAATAGGGAGTGTAGTTTATTGTGGCTAGTATCATTTTTTTGCATTCAAGGCTTTTTCAAGTTTCAATCCCTAATAGGGAGTGTAGTTTATTGTGGCAAATACCAAAATCAACATTTTATCGGGCGCTGACTCGTTTCAATCCCTAATAGGGAGTGTAGTTTATTGTGGCCTGAGAGCGATCGAGCTATCTCAAGCCAGCTTTTCGCCGTTTCAATCCCTAATAGGGAGTGTAGTTTATTGTGGCAAAAGAGCGCATGCGCCAACTGTCACCTTTGCAAAAGTTTCAATCCCTAATAGGGAGTGTAGTTTATTGTGGCCGATCCGAAGAAGGCAGCGAGAAACCAAAAAGCCTACGTTTCAATCCCTAATAGGGAGTGTAGTTTATTGTGGCGACATCGAAGTTGAAGTACCTTCTTTCTCTTTTCCCGTTTCAATCCCTAATAGGGAGTGTAGTTTATTGTGGCGCACGATCGTCGCCGGCGTCGCGTTCAGACTAAACTCGTTTCAATCCCTAATAGGGAGTGTAGTTTATTGTGGCTTGCGTTGATTGTCATCTTGGGATTTCCGCTCATTCGTTTCAATCCCTAATAGGGAGTGTAGTTTATTGTGGCTCGGGATATCCTGTTTCTCCCCAGTCAAAGCTTGTCTCGTTTCAATCCCTAATAGGGAGTGTAGTTTATTGTGGCTTGTAGGCTTCAAAGACAAAACATTCTTTCGAGATCGAGTTTCAATCCCTAATAGGGAGTGTAGTTTATTGTGGCGGTTTTGGGTCACAGAACGACCCGAACGGATTAAGGTTTCAATCCCTAATAGGGAGTGTAGTTTATTGTGGCTAGCCGCCTGATGATGGCCGCGCTACCCGGCGGCCGAGTTTCAATCCCTAATAGGGAGTGTAGTTTATTGTGGCCTGGGAGTTGTCTCCGCCGGCAACAAGAGCTTCAGGGAGTTTCAATCCCTAATAGGGAGTGTAGTTTATTGTGGCAAGAAGAGAACGACCTGGTAAAAGTCAGCGGTCGCAGCGACTCGGTGTTTCAATCCCTAATAGGGAGTGTAGTTTATTGTGGCTCTTCGTTGTCTTCGTCTTCGTCTTCGTCCTCAAGTTTCAATCCCTAATAGGGAGTGTAGTTTATTGTGGCACCTGTTTTCGTCCAAAAGTCGAAGCCTGAACCAGTTTCAATCCCTAATAGGGAGTGTAGTTTATTGTGGCGTAACTGGGTATCGAGTCGTAGGAATTAACGAATTTTTTGTTTCAATCCCTAATAGGGAGTGTAGTTTATTGTGGCTAACTTTAACGAAATTTTCATTGATTGCCTCGGCAGTTTCAATCCCTAATAGGGAGTGTAGTTTATTGTGGCCAATTGAACCATTTTTCTACTTTCACAACTAAACTGTTTCAATCCCTAATAGGGAGTGTAGTTTATTGTGGCGGTAGTGTCTGGATCTTTGGAAGCTAAAATATTGTTTCAATCCCTAATAGGGAGTGTAGTTTATTGTGGCTTGTGATGCAGTTCCCCGAAATCTGCGGGGTTCCGTTTCAATCCCTAATAGGGAGTGTAGTTTATTGTGGCTTTACGGCGAGTTGTTGATTTTTTTGCAGCATTTGGTTTCAATCCCTAATAGGGAGTGTAGTTTATTGTGGCTTTCGATAGTTTGGGTAAGATGCTAATTCAAGTGCAAGGTTTCAATCCCTAATAGGGAGTGTAGTTTATTGTGGCGTTGGAGATGGATCGAGCTGAACAATTAGCGCAAAGTTTCAATCCCTAATAGGGAGTGTAGTTTATTGTGGCGCGCGATCGACTCTTCCTTGACTTCTGCAACTTCTCCAACCACCGTTTCAATCCCTAATAGGGAGTGTAGTTTATTGTGGCTTGAGAATCCAAATCAATTTCGAGTAGCCACCCGCGTTTCAATCCCTAATAGGGAGTGTAGTTTATTGTGGCGAAAAGAAAAAGTTGCAGGCGCAAGTCGATGCCGGTTTCAATCCCTAATAGGGAGTGTAGTTTATTGTGGCTGGGGGAACTCCAAAATTAAGTCGGGGATGCGGTGCGAGTTTCAATCCCTAATAGGGAGTGTAGTTTATTGTGGCTTCCATTTGGTCTAATATCTTTTTGCTTTCGCCAGTTTCAATCCCTAATAGGGAGTGTAGTTTATTGTGGCCCTAACTCCGAAACAGATTGAATTTTTGCGTCATTTGGCGGCGGGTTTCAATCCCTAATAGGGAGTGTAGTTTATTGTGGCTAAACACTCACGATAACTATCATAGTAATTATGATGGTTTGTTTCAATCCCTAATAGGGAGTGTAGTTTATTGTGGCGCTTAGATATTGCTTGTTGTTTGGAAAATCTAAAAATAGTTTCAATCCCTAATAGGGAGTGTAGTTTATTGTGGCTCAAGCATTTTCAAGAATCCCTAAGATTTTGAGAGATATGTTTCAATCCCTAATAGGGAGTGTAGTTTATTGTGGCTCTTGCCCAGAATTATATTAAATCTGTGGCTACTTCGTTTCAATCCCTAATAGGGAGTGTAGTTTATTGTGGCCAAATACCAAAAACACAACAACCAAGCTAACAACTTGTTTCAATCCCTAATAGGGAGTGTAGTTTATTGTGGCCGTTCCACAATTGAGCAACAGTTCTTCCATAACGATCGTTTCAATCCCTAATAGGGAGTGTAGTTTATTGTGGCTCGCGATCGGGCAATTCTCCCTCGCCTTCACAGGTTGGTTTCAATCCCTAATAGGGAGTGTAGTTTATTGTGGCTGCCAGCGCCGCCGAAGGGGCCGCCGCCCGAGCGAGCAGTTTCAATCCCTAATAGGGAGTGTAGTTTATTGTGGCCTGCATCGAGCGCGCCTAACTGGAATCTATTTTCAAGGTTTCAATCCCTAATAGGGAGTGTAGTTTATTGTGGCTCAAAATACAGGTTGGTGGTATGGCGTTTGTTTGGTTTCAATCCCTAATAGGGAGTGTAGTTTATTGTGGCTTAACCAGGCCGCCTGGGGGGGGAGCGGTGTGCAGGGACGCCCCCGTTTCAATCCCTAATAGGGAGTGTAGTTTATTGTGGCGCTGCAAGTGATGTGCTTGCTGCTGTGCGAGTAGTTGGTTTCAATCCCTAATAGGGAGTGTAGTTTATTGTGGCCGCTGGTATTTGAAACCATTGCTATATTTAGTTTTCAAGGTTCTTTTCCGGTAGCCTGTTCTTAAAATACCATTTGGGGCTTCGACCTGTCAATACCATATCTTGCATTGTGACTTCAAACCCTTATCTGGTATGGATTTTAGCAATTCCGGTAGGCTCTTTTGAAAGTTCGAGGCGTCAAACCCTTACAGCATCTGCTTTACAGCCGAAAAATGCGACACCCTAAATTTTACACCTACTGCCTACCGGATTTTCATGCAAAAATCTCGATCGCGCCCCTCCCCACCAACGAAAACCAACCCCAACTACAAAAATATCTCCGTCACCGCAATATTTCCCCCAAAACACACATCCACATCAGTCCCCGCCGCCCGATCGCGCTTGCCGTATTCCCCGACATAATAATAGTATTCACCCTCAACCCGGTACTCTACCGGCAAAGGCTGCGTCGAAGGTTTGCAAAACACAATTTCCGGTTCCGCACTTCCCGGTTCCAAATGCGGTAAATTAACGTTCCAAAAACTCCCCGACTGCGGTTTCCGATCGAGCAAATCCGCCAAAACTCGCGATGTCCAGCGCGCCGCCACTTCCCAATCTATCTCCAGCGGCCTTTTAATCCAGTGAGAAATCGCAACTCCCGGTACTCCCAGCATCGCAGCTTCCCGCACCGCCGCCACCGTCCCCGAAATATATACGTCAACTCCCAAATTTCCCCCCGCATTGATGCCAGAAAGCACGAGCTCCGCGTTTGGGCAAAAATGACTCAAAGCCAGCCGAACGCAGTCTGCGGGCGTTCCAGCTACCGCATACTCGCTGTTCGATCGCCGATCGACGTGAATCGGACTGTGGGCTGTCACTTGATGCCCGCACCCGGAAAATTGCTGTTGCGGGGCGACTGTCACTTTTTTGCCCTCTACTGCTTGCCAAAGTGCTTGAATTCCGGGAGCATCGATGCCGTCGTCGTTGGTTAAAATTATGGTCATCTTTCGATCGCAGGGGCAAATTTTGTTGGGATTTTGCTTTCTACTTTACTGGATATCGCAGTTTCGGGCGCGTTGACCGAGTGAAAACTTTTTCTGCTTCTCCCCCTCTAGGGCGTGTTTTCAAACCCTTCGATCCCCCCCAGCCCCCCTTGGGGGGAGCAAGAGTCTTAAAGTGCCGCTTTCTAAGGGGAGAAAGGTTCTCAAAGTCCCCCTTTGTAAGGGGGATTTAGGGGGATCGGACTCTCAAAATGTGATAAAGTTTTGTGTCAGTTGCTATTGTCCGCGCAACTACGTGCAATGTCAGTTAAACGCGATCGCCCGTAATGTTTTTGCCAATTCTACCTCCAGCCCAAGCAATCCAAACCTTTCCCGCCCAACAACAACTCATCATCCAGCCGGAAACTCCCGCACCGGAAAACGAACTCGATTTGTCACCGCCGCCAACTAGCAGCCCCCTGAAAACAGTGATGCAGCCGCAACAAGTGCGTGCCTTGCCGGGACAGCTAGACAGAGTACCGGTTTTTAACAGCAACAGTCCCGAAGTAGTGCAAACTGAAGGCATTTTGCTGTCCACTTTTCCACCGCAAGGCAAACAAGTACCTAGCGCTCATTTAGACTTTCCCTTCAACGGCAGATTTGACATATTTTCCCACCACATCGCTCGCGCTAGAACTCGCGAACAAACTCGCACCTTATTTCAAGGCATAATTGTCTACAATCCCAACTCCGAACCCGTTACTTTAAGTATCCTGCAAGGGGCTACTTATTTAACTCGACCCGACGCGCTGTTTGTCGATTTGCCATCCTATTTAGAAAATCGATTCGGTACAGTTTTTGCCGGGCCGGGAAGCCGGATCGCGAGCGATGTTTTGCGGGGACACAGGCAAGGAATTTTGCCAGCTTCGACTGTAATTCAACCGGGAGAAAGCCGGATGTTGATGAATTTGCCGATTCCGGTGGGCAACGTCACGCCTTCTTCTAACGGTCGATCGACCTTATTTCGGATGGCTAGCAGCAACTCGGTTTATGTTGCCAGTTTGGCAATGTTTGCTCCCAAAACTAAAGATGGCATCGAGCAATATCCGACTTTAGAACAGTGGCAAAGTATTTTAAATACCAAAGGTTTAGCCGGCCCGAGAGATTTAGCTCCTACTCCTATAGGCTCGAATCCCCCGCAAGTAATTTACGGGCGCGTTGCTGGAGTAGCTGAAGGTTCCCAGTGGGAGGCAAAAATTACTGACAATTCGAGAACCAATCATTTAAGCATTCCCCGGCGGGGCGAATCATTTTCCTATGCTTTGAGCACTACTCATACGGGAACTTTCGGCACCGGGCAAATTCAAAGCGCTAAAATGTTAGCTCGCTATCCCGATACGGCTTATTACGCTCACGGAAATTACGGAATTCAATACAATTTAACTTTGCCGCTTTACAATCAGTTAAAGCAGCCTCAATCTGTGAGCATCAAAATGCAAACACCTGTTAAAGCAAATACCGAAGCGGGGGGATTGATGTTTTTTGAACCGCCGGAAAATCGGGTGTTTTTCCGAGGTACGGTGCGGGTAATGTTTAATGACGATCGCGGCAAAACTATTACGCGCTACATTCACATCGTACAGCGCCGGGGACAGCAGGGAGAACCTTTGGTAAATGTGAACATGAAACCGGGGGAACGCCGTTTGGTTCAAATCGATTTCTTGTATCCGCCGGATGCAACTCCGCCGCAAGTTTTGACCGTGCGATCGAACAATTAAATTGGGAATTGGGAATTGGGAATTGGGAATTTAACTCGTTACCAGGCTCTGCCTGGTAATGCAGATCTAGAGGCTCTGCCTCGCGTGCACCTCGCGAGGCAGAGCCTCGCTGACATGGATTCCCAGGCAGAGCCTGGGAACCAGTTACCACTAGGCTCTAACTCGCCTAACTCGTTCTAACCCACATTCCGCAGATATAACTCGTT
>JALOON010000157.1 GCA_025454405.1 Oscillatoriaceae cyanobacterium Prado104
AATGTAAGCAGCAGCAGAGCTAGAATTACCTTTCATGCGCTGCCACTCTGATGCAGCAAAAATTACGATATCTGCTTTACGGCTTTTTTCTTTTTCCCCTGGTTCGGTTTTGAGCCGAACCTGTTTGGATTGTCTGGAAACATAAGGAAGATCCGCTTCCTGGCAATGAGCTTCGAGGTAAGCACAAAGTCGCTGTATCAAATCCTCACGATCTGCATTTGGTTCGGATAGTGGCACGGGAACTCCATCAAGTAACTCAAAGTCCCTGCCCGAACCGTCATCCCAGGCGAGAAACTCCTCAAAGGTCAATGGCTTTGTAATTGTTGCGTACATGGCAATTGTCTCATCCTTTTAGCGGTACTTTCAACTATGCTACTCATGTTTGTACGATCGCATAACGTGCCTCTAGCGTATAGCGCAGCAAGCCTCCGATTTATCGTGTCCGAGACTGCTGCAACCGAGTGCCAATGATTCCAACCATTCGGAGTCCAACTCCTTAACCTGCGAATAGATAAGATAATACCCTTCCTACAAGTTGTCTTAGTATGGCAGTAGTTACGAGTTAAAGTAGAGAAGCAAAGGAAGCGGGCGCGATCGCTGGATAGGTACAATACAGCAGTGCAGAAAACCGTACTTGTTGGGTTCGGTAGTCCGCTAACTAATTTTTTGACAAAAGTTATAATTGATTAATTCGTCAACAATTTATGATAGGTTGACTTATAGTTGTTGTGATTGCCAAGGAAATATATGGGGCTTTCTATAGCGCAGAATCCTAATATCGGCTTTTGGTTAAAAGAAAGAGAGTGAAATTCAGATTCACCGCCTATTAAATCATCTAGCACGCACGGTTAATATTTACTCACAAATGACAGTCAAAGCTATTTCTGCCACCATCCTTTTAGGTGTAATTCCGTTGAATGTTTATCAGTTGCCTGACGGCGGCTACAAAGTCGATCCGATCGGAGTTATGAATGCTGCGGACAAGAAGGGCAACGCGCTGACCCGATTCATCAATGGAAAATCGCCCTTAGCCCTACCTTTCAAGGGATACAATTTCACACAAGCCGAGAGCGTTCCAGTTGAAGGCAACGCTCAATTTATCAAGCCCATTCCCATTCCATTAGCTACGGCATACTGGTTGTACGAAGTAAGCAAAGGCAACCTGAAAGCCCAAGCTTTAGTTCAAGCGAGCATGGCAGAATCCATCGAGCGGCGGGCCGATGTGGCATTCACCATCAAACGCACTGAATTCGAGTACAATTTGCGGTTTGGTAAATCCTTTGAATCAGTTATGTTTGAGAACCGACAAGAAGTTATCGAACGGCGGCTTCCAGGGGATGATTTGTATTTGCCAGAGGGGATTAACTAAGCAAAAATAGCGAGTCCTCCTGCAATCAAAACATGCGATCGAACTCGGAAAGTTTGTTTTTTGAAATATTGTTTACGGTAAAACACAGGTATGCACATCTCCCGTTTCCAGTTATTTAACTACAAATCGTTTCGCGATTCCGGGGCTTTAGAGTTTAAACCCGGCATCAATATTATTGTGGGAGCCAACAATGCAGGAAAAACAGCGCTGTTGGAAGCTCTAAGCTTGAATTTTGAAACAAGCCCGCACCGCAGTATCGAAACGGTTCCCCAACCCAATTCAACACCGAAACCAAAATCTGTTGCCAAAGTAACTTTAATCTTCACAAAAGCAGAAATTCACCGCCTGTTCGACGATCTACCAGCTAACCATTATGTAGGATTGTCTTCCGATCGCAATTCGTACTTGCCAACAGACGAAGCGCTTGCTTTATTTCAAAATTGGATGGACAATCCGAACGATGTAGAATTAACTGTTGCAAATTTAACGGCTAGTTCGGTAAACCGAGATGACATTTCAATCAAAGATTTAGATCCGGCAGTTGAGTTAACGTATTATGATGAACCAGGTAAATTTATCGTGGGATATAGACCCCAAGCAAGAAACATTATTCAAAGAGATCCAATCGGTCGATTTAGTTTCTCCGAAAAAACTCCTGAAATAGATAGACATATGTCGCAGGATTTTTTTGTAACGCTTTTTTACCACTTCAAAAACCGTATTTACCGACTTCAAGCTCAACGTTTCGTTGGAGAATGCTCTGTCGGAAACAACGAGGTTCTTAATCCCAGAGGGTCAAATCTGGCCGAAGTTATTCATTTATTGGAATCCCCCAGTAAAAGAAAGCTATACGACCGTTTCAATCACTACGTCTCTACCATGTTTCCCCAGTTTGGATTAGTTTCAACTCGAATTCTATCTCAGCAAATCCGTCAAGCACCGAACCTTGAAATATTAGTTTGGCCCACAAAATCCGTCGAAAGTGGTAGAGAAGACCTGGCATTTTCCTTGTCAGACTGTGGAACTGGCACGGGTCAAGTGCTGGCTATTCTTTACGCGATACTGGCATCGCCACAACCAAGACCTATTATTATTGATGAACCCCAATCTTATTTGCATCCTGGTGCTGTCAAGAAACTGATAGAAATCCTCAAAGAGTTTCCGCAGCATCAGTATTTTATTGCCACTCACTCAGCCGAAATTATTTCCGCTGCCAATCCATCAACTATTGTGAAACTGTGGTTTGAGGATGGCGAAACAAAAGCATCAATGATGAATTCGCAAGATATTAAGGAACAGCGCTCTTTATTAGCGGAACTAGGAGTTAGTTTATCTGATGTTTTCGGTGCGGACAGCATCCTCTGGGTTGAAGGGCCGACTGAGGAACTGTGCTTTCCACTCGTATTAGACAAATTAGAGCCAAAACTCTTGAAAGGTACTAAAATTATCAGTATCAAAAACACGGGGGATTTATTAGGGAAAAAGGCTCGCTTTGCTGATGTTATGTTTGATTTATACAAACGGCTCAGCGGTGGCAATAATTTGTACCCTCCTGCTGTAGGATTTGTATTCGATCGCGAGAATTTATCGGAGCGAGATATTGAGGATTTAAAAAGAAGGAAGCCGCACCCGATTGAATTTATCGAACGGCGGATGTATGAAAATTACTTGCTTCATCCCGAAGCTATAGCAACCGTACTCAATCGTGAAGACGCGAAACGAGAACAACCTCTCGATCGTGTTACAGTTCTAAAATGGCTCGAAACTAATAAGTCAAAGAAGGATTTCTTCTCAAAAACTCCTACCCAGGAGGAGCTATCGAATCCCCAATGGGTTGACGAAAAAATTGACGCAGCAAAACTACTCGACGTGCTATTTACCGAGTTATCATCCGCGCGGATCGAGTATAGGAAAACCATCCACTCTATAATGCTTACAGAATGGTTGCTTGAAAATAACCCAGAACACTTGGTCGAGCTCGCCCAATCTTTGAAAAATATCCTTAACAAAGGTAAGGCGGCAGTTTCCTGACACGCTGCGACGCGGCAATTTTCTGTTTGCCATCTCAAAAAACTTTCTATAAATTTGACGCTCCTTGGCAAAATAGCAGTTCCAATATAAAGCAAAATAAAGACGATCGCGCCCACCATCCACAAAAAACAAAACTAGCCCAGCGACATCGGTTGGTGGGCAAATTGAGAACGGCAGACACCTACTTTAGGTGCCGATCGATTAGAGCAATAAGTCTCGCTATCGCCGCTTGTTCTTGCAGCAACAATTCTTTAAGCTGGCGCATCTGCTCGGTATTCGGCGGGCGGTGTACCAAATCATCAACAAAGTTCGCTATGGGCGATGTTCGATCGCGACTCAA
>JALOON010000047.1 GCA_025454405.1 Oscillatoriaceae cyanobacterium Prado104
ATCGCTACGGCCATGCAGAAAGCAATCTATGAGTTGCTTGAAGACGGTACTTTCTACGGTGAAATTCCAGAGTGTCAAGGTGTATGGGGCAATGCTGCTACACCCGAAGCTTGTCGCGAAGATTTGCAAGACGCTTTAGAAGGATGGATTATCTTAGGATTGCGTTTTCGGCATACTTTACCAATCCTTAACGGCATTGACTTGAATATTAGCCAAGAGGTTGCCTAATGCCGACCTTTGGGCCAATTAGTCGCCGCGATTTAGTTCGGTATTTGAGAGAGGTTGGTTTTGAGGGGCCTTACCCAGGTGGCAAACATCAATACATGATAAAAGGTGAATTGAAACTGACAATTCCCAATCCCCATCAGGGAGATATCAGTCAAGCATTGTTAGCTAGGATGTTACGTCAAGGCAATATTACCAGAGATGACTGGGAAGAGTTATAAAATTGACTAAGTTTTGTTCATTCAATCAGGACGATCGCCACTATATCATCTACCGGCCTCGGTGGAATCCTCATTCCTTGGGGAATCAAGCGAGAAAGTCCCTCGGGAGGGTACATTTGCCAGTAACGAGTCCTAGCTTCCAAACTGCTGTACCTCTCATCAATTTGCACGATTTTGATAAAGGGCGACAAACTCTGAGTGAGTTTTTGTTTCCAACTTTTAGAAGTAGTTTGGTCGCCCATGACTAACAATTGAACGGGAAACTGCTTGCACAGAGATTGAATGGTAGAAATTGCTTCGTCGGACTTTACCACTTCATGGTAGGAGACATTTTTGTCCCTACTCATAACGGCGATACCGCACTTGTCTTTCCCCGGATCGAAACCTAAAATCATATTTATTAATCCTCAGTTAATTAAGTTTGGAGTTGCGATCGATCGCCAACTAACCCAATCGCCAATCTCTCATCTAATCTGACATTTGCATTCTTGAATGTCGCAAAATTTTTACGGGCGATCGCACTTATTTTACTTGACTTTTTTGCGGGATTGACATATTATATCATCATGGGAATCCGTGCGGCAATATAATGTCTAATCTAATGCCTAAAATCGGAAATCGGGTTTTTGCCGCCAATCTCGATCGCAATATAGCGATCGCAAATCATTCGTAAAAGCATAGAAACCCGGTTTCTCTAAGAAACCGGGTTTCTGAACCTTGGAGTATTGACAAATCATTTGCGATCGCAATAGATAAAAATTAGGCAGAAACCGGGTTTTTTGGGAAAATCTCCGTCGCAGTGTTAAATCTACTAAAAACCCGGTTTCTTGAGTTAGATTACGTGCGATCGAACGTTAAAAAATTCCCTACAAAATCCACTCGAAACCCGATCGTTAGCAGAAATTCGATCGCACTATATTCAAAATAACTCAGAACCAGTTTTGCGAGGCAAAATTTTGCGGGCGATCGCGCCAATTTTACTTGACTTTTTTGGAGGATTGATATATCATATCATCATGGAAATCTGTGCAGCCATATAACATCGCAGATCGAGTTATGTAGCGTAAAGTAATGCAGTGCATGGTGCGGACTATCTAGTGCATCGCAAAATTTTTTCTGGTATTTGCTCTGGTATTTGCAGGGGTTCGATCGCGAGAGTTTGACATTGCAATTTACCTGCTGCAATTTCAATTGAAGAAAAGCCCTCACAGTTGTGATGTTAATATTTTAGGTATCGATCGAAGAATCTACAGAATCGCAACAGGACGAAAACCAATTTCCCAGCTATGGGAGGTCGCAAATTCAAACCTGCGAATAGAAGAACGGCTATGAAACAAATACCAGCACCACGAACCTCCACGCAATGGTCGGAATTCGTCCTGTGTTCTTGTGTACCAAGAACTGCCGTCAGTCGGTGCGCCATCATAGTTATCGTGCCATGTATCGCTGCACCATTCCCAAACATTACCGTGCATATCATAAAGTCCAAATGGATTGGGAGGAAAACTCCCAACATTGGTTGTTCCTTTGAAGTAAAGCTGACGCAATGCAGGATCGTTGCCTTCGTAGGTCGAATAATTAACTAAATCTGACGTTATTGTCTCGCCAAAATAGAAAGGAGTTGTCGTTCGGGCGCGACAAGCATGCTCCCATTCGGCTTCCGCAGGTAAACGATAACTTTTGCCAGTTTTTTCAGAAAGCTTCCGGCAGAATTCTACAGCTTCATTACAGCTTATATTTTCTACAGGACGTTTTTCCCCTCTAAAGTGCGATGGATTGTTTTCCATCACTGTTTGCCACTGCTCTTGAGTGATGGGGTATTTCCCTATATAAAAATCTGATACTGTTACTTGATGCTGTGGCCTTTCATAAGCTAAGCTCTCTTCATTTGCTGGCGAACCCATCATAAATGTGCCTCCGGGAATGTAAACCATATCGAGTACAACTCCATTACCTAAGTCTTCTCTGAAGTAACGAGCCACAGATTGAGAGCGACTGTTTTCTTTTCCTTCAGCATCGACTGCGATCGCATCAAATTCAAAGGCAGGGAGGTAGTCTTGAAACTGAGGTTTAATCTTTAAGTCATCTCGATTTTTCAGCAGTGAATGGGCAGCTAATTTCACCTGCATCGATTCATCGTGCAATGCTTGAATTATCAAATCTAAACCGGCTTCTCCATATTTGAGTGCTTCGGAGAGTGCGGCGATTCTGGTTTCGATCGCGGGTGAGGCCAAGCGACTTTTAACACCGGGTATGCCTCCAAGTACCGCAGCATTGACAGGAATTAAATTTTGACCTCCGAGAACGGCATCGTATTCTTTCGGTTCATTTTGATTCTCTGACATGACACCGCACGCTCCTGCATTGCTTGCTGCTAATTTGGTGGGTCGCAGGGAGATTGTCGCTGTTTTTTGTAGGTTTTCGGCTGCGATTTACCCTACGAACGAGGTTATATTACGGCACGGATTTCCATTGTTTAATGGTAGATCGAAAGCGCGTAAATGTCAAGAGAATTTGCGGGGCGATCGCGCATATTTTTTCATAAAATTTCAGCATTGAAATTGCGGCCGGACAATTACCTCTATTTCTGCTACACTTATCTCGAATTAATGCGGTTTTTGACGGATTATTTCTAAAGTCGTTTGCACCTGATTTAATTGCTTGTGAAGTTCTTCTAACTTCTCTTCAAGATGAGATTCTGTTTCGTGGAGGAGCGCGGTCGCTACTTTTTTTTCAGTTGCGATCTGTTCTTGATTGGCTTCTTCCAAGCTAGTAATCATCACCCCAACTAGCAAATTAATTACTATCATTGCCCCCAACATAATAAAAGTCACAAAAAATAAAGGACTCATGGGGGAAGTAGTAGGATGCTGGCAAAACTCTGCTAAACCGCCGTCGTATCCAACGCGATCGCATCCGTACACTTGAATATCCATCAGTTCGATCCATCCTTCGAGAGTTGCCATTTTAAATAAAGACAGCATCGAAGCACCTAAAGAACCAAAATGCAAGGGGTCGTTTTTCCCAAACATAAATGTGCCAGCGACACCATAGATGTAAAATAATAAAGTCATCAGCAGCGCTACATAACCCATTGAAGGCAGACTTTTCAGAAGTGCGGAAACTAAAAGCTGCAATTTTGGTAAAGCTCGCAATAATTTGAGAACTCGCAGCAGCCGCACCATCCGAATTACGAGTACGTAATTATTGTCGATCGGCAAAAAGCAAGCTACAACGATCGCAAAATCTAAGATATTCCAACCGTCCCCAAAGTAGCGCCAAGACTTCGGCCATTCGGCAGCAAGCTTGAGAAGGAACTCGCCGACAAAAATCCAGATAATGATGCGATCGAGAATGTAGATCGGCAGAGCATACTTTGCGGCAATTTCGGGAACAGTCTCCAAACCTACCAAAACTCCAGCAACTATTATCGCAGCGATAATAAATAGCTGAAATGCAGTAGAATCTACAATTTTTCTAATCTGATTTAACATGGCATACCCCTCCTGATAATTGACGATCGTAATTCAGTTCTTCCTAATTGAAAAAGCTTGTGTCAATGTGACTATCTCGGGCAGTTCTCGATCGCATCTCCCGCAGCAAGAGCGATCGCGAATGCTGATGTATCGCTGGAAATTCTTACCCAATAGGCTTTTTTCGTAATTCAATAGCCTTGCCGATCGCCGTAAGTAAAGCCATAAGTACAGAAGAGCTATTTTAAGTAACTTAAAAAGTCTTTATAGCATGGGTACGCACAGATTTAGAGCAGTACAGGTAAATTTTTGCGAACAGTACCTAGGGCTTGCCCAATAAGTCTTTTCGTGAGGGGAGGGAAAAGGGAACAGGCAACAGGGAACAGTTTTGGACTATTGTTACCTCATTATTTAGCTCAGAACGCGATCTCAATCAACCTTCCAAAGCTGCTAAAAGACACAGCAACAAAGCCTCAGTCCACTCAACCACAGCCCCGTAAGTATCCCCCGTGTGTCCCCCCAAACGGTGGTTAAACCAAGCACCGGCCAAAATACCGATCGCGCTGCCCCCGAAAGCCATTCCCGCAGCCAACAACCAGCGATCGTCCTCCAACAGGATTTGCAGCAAGCTCAAACTCAGCAACAGCAGCACTCCCGGTATAAAATCAAAAGCAGAATAAACCGATTCTTTGTGAAAAGCTCCCTTGCCCTCGGCTCGCAGGTACGGATAGCGGGCGATCGCCACTAATTGCCCCCACCTCCCCCAACCCGCTACCCCCATCAAAGCCAACCACCGATAGTTATTCAAGTCCGAAAGCGCAGCAGTTTTCAGCAGCACGATCGCGATCGCAGCCATCGCCCCAAAAGCCCCGGTCACGCTATCTGCCATCACTTCCAAACGCCGGTCGCGATCGGGTACGGCCAGCCCGTCAGCAGTATCCATCGCCCCATCCAAGTGCAGCCCGCCCGTGACAGCGATGCCCAATACTATTATCAAGGCCGATCGAGTCAACACCGGCATCTTCAAAAACTCCAACCCAGCATCAGCCAGTCCCAGCATCGCCCCGATGCCCAAACCCAAAGCCGGCGCAAACCGAGCAATGCCGCGAAACTCTAAAGTCCAAGAAATCGGTACGGGCAAACAAGTATAAAAAGCAACTGCCGCAGCCCAAGCAGCTCTTTGATTCCGAAAATATTTGCGTGTAGAGCGAACCCAATTATTATCATCCATCATAAGATAGAAATTTTTCAGATTTGAGGCTGTTGTGAATTGATTAGCGTGTGCCAGAATTGGAATTGGTAACACCCTTTCGTCCGCCGGATGAGGCATCCCCTGCCGGAGCTCTTTTCCCAGGAAAACGGCTGCGGGCAGCAAATCCAAAACCCCCGATCGGAAAGAGGCTAAACTCAAAACAAGCGTTTCCCTTCTAAAGAACTTAGCGCGAATTCCCCGATCGCCGAGAAGGGAACATATTACACCAGAGGCTTTTGCTCCATGAGTCACGACCAATTCAATAACAGGGTGGCTGCTCCTTGTATCATCGATACAGGCACTGTTGTCAACAAACGCGATATCCAAAGGTTGCTGTTTGACTTAGGGCCCGTGCGCTACGTCCACATTCAGGATGGCAAAATTTACAGCCAAGGAGAAGGGTACGTACTCGAAGTTTTTGCAGACCGCCGCCGATCGACCCTGATCGCCAACCGGGCGCTTTATTTGAACGTGTACAGTTTTGATTGTTTGGAACTCAAGCAATCGCCCGAACAGGGGTCTTATTTCGAGTTGATTCAAGACGGGCGACATTTACAGTTGATTCCGCTTTCCAATCCTTTGCAAGAGCAACTCAGTCGCAATTTAAATGCTGCTGCTTTAGATGCGGTGGTAGATCAAGTTCTGTCGGGGAATTGGGACCTGCAATTTGATGAAGATGATTCGCCACTTTAGCAGTCAATTAACAGGCATGTCCTGCTCCACAAGCAAGTCTGGGAAAGACCTGATACTTGACCGAAAAAAATTTTAGCTCGATTAGCATAAGCCTGTGGCCTACCCGAAGAGAGGCGATGAGATGAATGCGAAGCAGCCGCCGATTCTCATTGCCGATCGTTAATCTTGAGTCTGAAGTAGTCTGGAGTAATTACTAGAACCACAAAAACAAGGACATTCCCCGAATAAGTAGTACATCTGCCCGATATGTTATAATCGCCTTCACTAGAAATGCAAGCGAATGGCGCTCGTGTACACTGCCCTCAAGACCAAGTTAAAACTCACACCCCCACAAACCGTGTTAATGGCAAAACACGCAGGTATTGCTCGGTTTACTTTTAACTGGGGACTGGCAACATGGCAAGCGCTTTATGCCCAAGGTGTCAAGCCGAATGCTTTGGTCTTGAAGAAATTTTTTAATAATCACGTTAAACCTGTATGTCCTTGGATTAAAGAATCCGGGATTTGCCAGAAAGTAACTCAATATGCCTTCGAGCATCTGGGTCGAGCATTTAGCAACTTCTTGGAGGGTCAGAGTAATTATCCCAAGTTCAAAAACAAGGGCCGGCACGAGAGTTTTACCATCGACGCTAGTGGCAAACCGATCGCTGTGGGTGGCACTCGATTGAAGTTACCCACCATCGGCTGGGTATCAACTTATGAAGGCTTGCCCCATGTCACCACCAAAAAATTTACCATTTCCCAAGAAGCGGGCAACTGGTACATCAGCTTCACCTATGAAATTGAGCCGTCAGTTACTGTTAAATCGCGAGATTTTATCGGTGTAGATTTGGGAATCAAACAGTTAGCTACCCTGTCTTGTGGTGTGGTAATTGCCAATCCCCATGCTTTCAGAAAAGCTCGTCAATTACTCGCACGAATGCAGCGCCAGTTGCAGCGCAAACAAAAAGGCAGTAAACGATATGGGCGACACAAGTTAAGATTAGCAGCAGCTCATCAACGAGTCAAAAACATCAGACTCGATGCCACTCACAAAGCTACAACATACATCTGCAAAAACCACGCAGTTGTAGCAATTGAGAATTTAAATGTATCGGGAATGATGGCAAATCATAAACTGGCGGGTGCAGTTGCCGACGCCAATTTTTACGAATTCGGGCGACAAATAGAGTACAAAGCACAACGCTATGGTTCCAGTGTAGTTTTGGTAGATAGGTGGTATCCATCTACTCAATTATGTTCGAGTTGCTCTCACCAACAACCAATGCCTCTTAGTGTCAGAATCTATGAGTGTGATGCTTGTGGGTTGAAAGTAGATAGAGACTTGAATGCTGCACTTAATTTGGAAAAATATGCTCGGGTGGCTAAGCCGAGCCTGGACACCGAGGGTTAATTGCGCCGTCGCTCCCCGTTGAAGTGTCAACTAATGTCCGGCTTTGTCGGGATTTTAGATAGCAGTTGGTTAAATATATCTGAACAACAGGGACTGCTGAGTAGCGGCTCGCGATCGGGAGATAATGACTGAGGATTACACGGGATTTAATTTTAAATGTCAGGCTCGCTGCAGCCACACCCAAGCGCGGGCAGGGGTTTTTGCAACTCCCCACGGCGCTGTCGAAACGCCCAGGTTTATGCCTGTCGGAACTTTGGCTAATGTCAAAACTCTGACACCGGCTCAACTTGAAGCGGCGGGAGCTCAGATGGTTTTGGCAAATACTTATCACTTGCACTTGCAGCCGGGGGAAGGTATTGTTGCTGCCGCTGGCGGATTGCATAAGTTTATGGCTTGGCCGGGTCCGATCCTGACGGATTCGGGCGGCTTTCAAGTGTTTAGTTTGAGCGAAATGCGCACTATTTCTGAAGATGGGGTGACTTTTCGTTCTCCCCGCGACGGCCAGATGATTCGTTTGACGCCGGAAAGGTCGATCGAAATTCAGAATCAGTTGGGTGCGGATGTAATTATGGCCTTTGACGAGTGTCCTCCTTACCCGGCCCCGCGGCAGGATGTAGAAGCGGCGGTCGATCGAACTTTTCGCTGGCTGCAGCGCTGCATGCAAGCCCATTCGCGATCGGATCAGGCTTTATTCGGTATCGTGCAGGGGGGTGTTTACCCGGATTTGCGATCGCGCGCGGCCCAGCAGTTGGTGGATTTGGATTTACCCGGTTACGCAATTGGCGGTGTCAGCGTTGGAGAACCGGGGGAGGCTATAGAACATATTGTTAAGTTGACGGCACCGTTGTTACCGCCTGAGAAACCCCGCTATTTGATGGGCATCGGCACTTATCGGGAAATGGCGCAGGCTGTTGCTAGCGGAGTAGATATGTTTGACTGCGTGATTCCGACTCGGCTGGCCCGCCACGGAACGGCTTTAGTGGCGGGAGAACGCTGGAATTTGAAAAATGCTCGGTTTAAAGAGGATTTTAGCCCCCTAGATGAGTCTTGTCCCTGCTACACTTGCCAAAACTTCAGTCGGGCTTATTTGAGTCATTTGGTGCGCGCTAAGGAAATTTTGGGGCATACCCTGCTGGCGATTCACAACGTTACGGAGTTGATTCGGTTTGCAAGAAGGATGCGCGAGGCGATTTTGGCCGATCGATTTACAGAAGAGTTTGCCCGGTGGCTTGCGCCGAGAGTCGATCTTGATTGAGTCAAAGAAACCGGGTTGTCAGCTAATCTGCTGGCTGCGATCGAGTATTTTCGTCAAAAATCCGATTTTTGACAAGCAGGCACCGAGAGGTCGATCGATCGTGACTTCCTTGAGTTAAGATATGCGACAATTATTAAAATCGTGTTGGATAGGTAGGTTGATTCATGGAAGCTGCATTACTTTTGGCAAAACTGCCCGAGGCTTATTCTATTTTCGATCCTCTGGTTAATGTTTTGCCGGTGATTCCGGTGTTTTTCTTGCTGCTGGCTTTTGTTTGGCAGGCGGCTGTCGGTTTCAGATAAGTCTCATTTGACACTCCCCGTCCTATAAGGACGGGGATTCTTTCGTCATGGGGAGCGCAACCGCTTTACCCTCGGAAAGCATCTTGACCGTATGCCCTACGGCGGTCAAGACAACTGTCAACTGTCAACTGTCAAGCGGTCAACTATCGGGAGTTTTGAGTTTTGAGTGTTGAGTTGTGAATTAAGAAATGTCTTTAACTCAAAACTCAAAATTTAAAACTCAAAACTTTTCTTAACTGTCAACTCTCTTTCAACTCAAAACTCAAAACTCCTCTCTTTCAACTCAAAACTCAAAACTCAAAACTCAAAACTTCTCTCTTTCAACTCCTGCCGCCGATCGCACTTTTAAATGCCGGTCTTTCTGTGATGCGATTGATGTAATCTAAAACTGCCGGATAGGGACTGAGGTCTAGTTTTAGCATCATCGGAATGTAAGCTAAAATCGATCCGACTGCTGCGTCAGCGACACCGAATTCATCGCCCATCAAAAACGGTTGTTTTTCAAAGATATCATTTAACGGTTTTAACAAGCGAGGAGTTTCGCGATCGCGCGTTGCTTCGACAAATATTCCCGGTCCCAAAGTTGCGTTAGCAAAGATTACCCACTGTACGATTTCGGCTTGCCCTTCCAAACTCTCGGGCATTTTACCGTATTTTTGAGCTAAGTAAAGTAGAATTGCGCCCGATTCCCACAGTTTAAAATCTCCGTCAACTATTGCCGGTACTTTGCCTATCGGGTTGATTTCGATAAACTCTGGCTGCAAGTGCGCGCCTTCTTGCATATCCAGCAGAACAAATTCGTAGGGAACAGCAATTTCTTCTAAATACCACTTGATTATTGATGCCCTGCTGCGAGCGCCGCCGTAAAGTTTCAGCATAAAGTTTTAGTACCTTGTTTTAATTTAATTCACCTTAACTAAGATAGCATTTTTTGATTAGTAAGATCGTGTCCGGTTTTATCGATCGCGCAGGCAGCTTGTGAAGCATCTGCCTGCAACAGGCAACACCTGCGGACACCAAGCATGAAATCGATCTCATAAATTACAGCAGATTGCAAGTTTATGAAGTACACACCTCCAAACCCGGTAACTTCGGCGAAACCGGGTTTCTATGTACCTCACATACCTGAAAACTGCTGTATCGCCCGAATGCTTCACCTCTACAAGCATACAAAACTGATGCTACCGGACACGATATAGTTGGTAATTGGTAATTGGTAATTGGTGCTAGCGTCCCCGCTCGCGATCGAAATTTTAGCCGCGAGTCGGGACGATCGCTTTCGTTTCTTCAAATATCAGTTCGAGCGTCTCCCCACATATCAGCCGCGAGCGTTGCTCTGCATACCAGTCGCGAGCGGGGACGCTCGCACTCTTGTTGCTCCGCATACCAGCCGCGAGCGGGGACACTCGCACTGTCAACTATCAACTGTCAACTGTCAACTGACTAATGACCGATAGCTTTTGTAGCTTCTGTTAAATGCGAAATTAAGATATTGCTGCCAATGTAAATCAAAATTCCGCCGCCTATAAACTCTATTTTGTTGCCGAATAAGTTGCCGCATTTGTGACCGATAAACACGCCAGCAAATACTAAAAAGAAAGTAATAAATCCGATCGCGCTTACCACAGGACCGATCGAAGTTTTGAGCACTGCAAATCCAATGCCCACAGCCAAAGCATCCAAGCTAGTTGCTACCGACAGAGCTATCAAAGTACCCGTATCTAAAGGATTGAATTTTTTCTCGCATTCCTCGCTTTGCAAGGCTTCGTAAATCATTCGACCGCCAATGAAACTCAACAGCCCAAACGCTATCCAATGGTCGATCGGGGTGATGAAAAATCTAAAACTCAAACCTGCCAACCATCCGATTAAGGGCATCAAAGCTTGAAAACCGCCGAAAAACAAAGCGATTTTCAAAGCTTTGTTGACTTTCATGTGTTTGATTGCTAAACCGCTGGAAATAGAAACAGCAAAAGCATCTGCTGCTAGTCCCAAGGCAATTAATACGGTGGTGGTTGCATCCATTTTTATCAACTGCGATCCGTTAGTGCTAAAGTATTTCTCCCAATAGTTTTACTTTACACTAAACTTTGGTAAAATTAAGTTTTTATCATAATTCATTCATTTTTCAATCATATTTTTTTCACAATTGGCGTTAGTTGAAAAATGCCGAGATTAGGTGTAAAGTTGTATAAAAACTGCACTGTCAAACGATTTTAGATTTTAGATTTGCGATTGGGGATTGGGGATTGGGCATTGGGCATTGGGGGAGATGGAATTTTGCTTCTTCCTTCTTCCCTCTTCCTTCTTCCCTCTTCCTTCTTCCTTCTTCCTTCTTCCCTCTTCCTTCTTCCTTCTTCCTTCTTCCTTCTTCCTTCGTATCAACTCTCAACTATTTAAGATGTCCGAATCTAAACCGTATCAACCACTGCCACTGAGATTACTGCACGGGATGAACGCCGCGATCGCCCTGTTAGCAATTGTCACTGCTTTTCTGGTTTACAATACCTACGACGGGCGCTTCGGCAAAATACCGGTGCCTCGAATTGCAGATATTATCGGGATTCACGGTACTTTCGGCAAGCTGTTAATTTTAGGAATCATGCCTACTTTTGCATTGTACAGTTTTCACGCGGGGCAAAAACGCTTGGTGCAGCCGGATTCTTTTGAGAAATTGGCGCAGGTGGGAAAACCGATTTGGTGGTACAGCTTGCACCGAATTGTGAATACATTGATTCTGCTGTCACTGACATTTTCGATCGCTTCTGGCAGCATGGTTAAGGAAGAATGGCTGCCGGCGGGGGAACTGATGCAGGTTTGGTATTATTTGCATTTGACGGGATGGGCGGTATTAGTAACCTGTCTGGCAATTCACCTGTTAATGAGTGCTAAAGTAGGAGGTTTGCCGTTAATTTTGTCAATGTTTGACGCCAAGTTCCGTCCTGAAGATTCGCCTGCTGCTTGGTGGCGGAAAATTCGCTCTTTGCTCGATCGATCTTAAGCAGTTGATAGTTGACAGTTGAAGGAAGAAGGAAGGCTGGCGTGAAAGTAATTCAAGAGCCTGTTGTTCCAATGATTCAATCCGCTCGGCCATTGACTCCACCAATTTTTTGACGCGGGGGGGAGTTTTTTCCCAATCATCTGGGGGGATTTGCTCGATGATACTGGCTTGTGGATTTTCCATGATTCTCATCTTACCAGAATTGAGTGCTGGTTTTTGGCTCCCACGCAAATACTCTCAAATCTTGGCCACCAAAGCTTGCCTGGTGGTGCGCCGCAGGCGCACCCCCTGAACGGTTACGCTGGGGATTGCTGCCAAAACAATCATCAATTACTTTATATATTTTTCCTTTAAAGTAGGCGGGCAGTTCGCCTCTTCGATCGAAATTACAATGGCATTCTTCTAAAATTTGTTTGACAGCTGCGGGCAAGGGACTCATGGTTTTTAGTTAGTGGTCTAGAATAGAATGGTTTTAACAAATCCGAGGTTTTTAAGTTGGCGATTCGCTGGAAGAACGTCGATCGCCCGTTGATTCGATCGGCATTACCAATATTTTATCAACTCGATTGCCATCCATGTCAACTACTTCCACTCGCAAACTATTCCACTCAAAATGCTCGGCTGCTGTCGGAATTTTCCCTAAATTTGTAATAACAAAACCGCCCATAGTATGGTAACTTCCCCTGTGTTCTGAAGATGAATCTTCTATGCCAAATATCTCAAAAAAATCTTCAACTGGTAACATTCCATCCAACAGCCAAGAACCATCTTCTCGCTGTACGGCTTGAGGTTCGTCCTCATCTTCAACTGAGGGCAGCTCCCCGACTAATTCAACTAAAATATCGTTGACAGTAACCAATCCTTGAATCACGCCGTATTCATCTACTACCAAAGCAATTTGATTGCTAGATTGCTTAAAAAGCTCCAATACTTTTAAACCCCGAGTGCTTTCCGGTACAAACAAAGGCCTGCGCAAAGAAGCACTTAAATCAAATTCTTGACCGGTTAGATTCCGAGACAGCATATCTGTAACGTGCACTAAGCCGAGAACGTTATCAAGACCGCCCTGACAAACAGGAAACCTAGAATGACCGCTATTAAGCATTTTTTGGCGGTTTTCTTCTACCGAATCTTCGAGATCGAGCCACACAAGATCTGGACGCGGCGTCATTAAAGCGCTGACACGCCGATCGCCCAAACGAAACACTCTTTCAACCATCTCTTGTTCGGCTTCTTCAAAGGTTCCCGCCTCGGTTCCTTGCTCTATTAAAACCTTAATTTCTTCCTCAGTAACTTGCGGTTCCGTTGAAGGCACAATCCCCAAAATGCGCAAGATTAGATCGGTGGAATAACTTAAAAGATAAACAGCAGGCGCGCCAATTTTCGAGAGCATTCGCATCGGAATCGCCACGCTGGCCGCGATCGGTTCTGGGTTGTTGAGTGCCAGGCGCTTCGGCACCAATTCGCCGATAATTAAGGTCAAATAAGTTATGGTTAAAACCGCGATTACCGAGGAGATAGCTTGAGCGTAAGGCGCTAAAGATGGAATCGATTTTAAAACAGGCTCTAGCCTTCTAGAAACTGTCGTTTCCCCAAAAGCCCCCGACAGGATAGCCAGCAGCGTAATCCCGATTTGCACCGTCGGCAAAAATTGATTCGGGGCATTTGCTAGATCCAAAGCCACGCGGGCATTGGTAGAACCCTGGTTAGCCTGTTGTTGCAGTCTCACTTTCCGTACAGAGACGATGGCCATCTCTGACATCACAAACAAGCCATTGAGGAAAATCAGCAGGAGAACAATCAAGAGGTCAATACTTGAGGACATTTCTAAAATTATCGGGTGGTAAAGGCGATGCGTGCTGTCTGGTAAGTCGATTTGAGAACGGAACCATCGATGTTAGATGTTAAATTTTAGATTCTAGATTGACTCAGCAGCCAAAAGCTAGAAAATCTCTCTAGTGTCTAAAATTTTGCAATATGTTCCTAGGTTAACGGAACTAGCGCGTTTCGATCGCAAGTTTGAGACAGTTGCTTCAGCTTTGGCTGGTTCGCTAGAAATCTACCTGCAGTCTACTGGCACTGGCAACAGCCGATCGGCATAATATATAGCAGTTGACAGTTGACAGTTGACGGTTGGGAATCGGGAATTGGGCACTGGGCATCGGCCAAAGAGATCGTTGGGAATCAGGAATTGGTAATTGTCCATTCTTCCCCTCTCCCACTCTCCCCCTCTCCCACTCTCCCACTCTCTCCCTCTCCCTCTTCCTTCACACCGCGTCAGGAACCTCAGCTATCAAGGTGTGAGGCTTGAAAGAAAAATCTAACAAGCCATCCTGACGGGCCTAAGTCTTAACTGACTGCGTTTTTTGAGTCACGACACCCAGCGAATGCGTAGCTAGTTCCTTGCCCTGTCATTTGCAGTTAAACAATCTTAATGTCCCTGAGATAGTGCTGCAAGTTTAAAAAGCTCACTAAACCTTGGCGAAGCTAACATTACAAGCAATTAGTAGGAGCAAAACCATGCTCAAACAAAACTACGTTTTCGTTATCGACACAAACAAGAAACCGCTAACACCATGTCGCCCAATCACGGCACGTAAATTACTGTCTGCCGGAAAAGCCGCTGTCTTTAGAATGTTTCCGTTTACGATTATTCTCAAAAAAGAGGTAGTCCAAACGCCTGAATCAGTTGCTATAAAACTAGACCCCGGCTCAAAAACAACGGGGATTGCTTTACTTCAAAAAGACCGGGTGATTTGGGGTGCAGAGTTAACGCACCGAGGGCAAGCAATTAAAGCCTCCTTGGAATCCCGTCGGTTGATGCGCCAGAACAGAAGGAGCAGACATACTCGTTACCGTCAAGACTGACAAATTCGGCTTTCCATCTCGATACGTCCCTCGGAATAAATTTGTCAAAGGTTTTCAGACTGGTGACATTGTGAAAGCAATTGTTACATCTGGCAAGAAAATTGGTGAATACTTGGGGCGCGTTGCAGTCCGAACAACTGGCTCATTCAATATCTCTGCAACAGAAATAGTGCAAGGGATTAGCTACAAGCACTGTAAAATCATCCACAAAAAAGATGGCTACAGTTACGCTTTTCAAAACTTACTTGTAAAGCCGTCCTAAAAGGACGGGGTTTCTACCCATTTTTCTGATGACATTCTCTTCAATTATTCGCACTCTAGGTCGTTCCCCCCTCGCAACGGAACTGCTGAACAAGCTGAAACGCAATCGCTGCCTGCAACTGTCCGGCATCGCCCGCTTGCCTAAGGGTTTGATAGCTTCAGCCTTGGCGCAGCAAGAGGGACGCCCGTTATTGGTGGTGACGGCAACTTTGGAGGAAGCGGGGCGCTGGGTGGCGCAATTGGAGGCGATGGGCTGGCAGGCGGTGCATTTTTACCCGACTTCGGAGGCTTCGCCCTACGAGCTATCTTACTCCGACGAGAGCGAGATGACTTGGGGACAAATGCAGGTGTTGGCGGATTTGCTGGAGGATGCAGAAACAGAGTCGAAGCCGATCGCGATCGTAGCAACCGAAAGAGCTCTCCAGCCGCATTTGCCACCGCCTGCGGAGTTTGCGCCTTACTGTTTGACGCTGCAGCGGGGTGCGGTGCAAGACTCGAAAAGTTTTGACCGACAATTAGTGTCGATGGGGTACGATCGAGTTTCTCTGGTGGAAATGGAGGGCCAGTGGAGTCGCCGGGGGGATATTGTAGATGTGTTTCCGGTGGCGGCTGAGTTGCCGGTGCGTCTGGAGTGGTTTGGGGATGATTTGGAGCAAATTCGGGAGTTCGATCCGTCTTCGCAGCGATCGCTTGATAAAATCGATCGGTTGGTGTTGACTCCGACTGATTTTGGCGGGATTGTTAGGGCGGCTTTGAGCGATCGGAATTTAATTAACCGCGAAGGCGCGAAGGGCGCGAAGGAAGAGGGGGAAGAGGAAGGGGAAAAGAAGGTTATTAAGTGGTTGTTGGGTTTGGCTTTCGATCGACCTGCTGCGATTTTGGATTATTTGCCGTCTAATACTTTGGTGGTTGTTGATGAACCGGGGCAGTGCGAAGCGCACAGCAATCGCTGGTTTGAAAACGCGCAAGAACAGTGGGAAGTTTGCGATCGCGAGTTAAAACAAAAGGATTTTTCGCTGCTTGCTAGTTCGGATTCGCTGCCGAAAATTCACCGTTCTTTTGCGGATTCGATGGAGGTTTTGGCCCGATTCGATCGACTCGAAGTTTCTGAATTAGTTGAAGCTTCTGCGCCCTCAAATGCTGCGGTTAATTTGGCTTCAAGACCGCTGCCGGTGATGCCGCATCAATTTGCTAAGTTGGCTCAAATGCTCAGGGAAGAGCGCGATCGGGGTTTTACAGTTTTCTTGGTTTCCGCGCAGCCGAGTCGATCGGTTTCTCTGCTTTCGGAACACGATTGTCCGGGCGATCGACAAGTTGCAATTGCAGAAAATTCCCGTAGCTTTGAAGTACAGCGGGCAGGCGGAATTGGAAGGTTTTATCCTGCCGACTTTTCGGATAGTTGTCATTAGCGATCGGGAGTTTTACGGCCAGCATTCTCTCGCTACTTTTAGTTACGTCCGCAAGCGCCGCCGCGCTGCTTCCAAACAAGTTGACCCGCACAAGTTGAGTCCGGGTGATTTTGTGGTGCACCGCCAGCACGGTGTCGGCAAGTTTATCAAGTTGGAACGGCTGACGATCGATCGGGAAACTCGCGAATATTTGTTGATTCAATATGCTGACGGAACGCTGAGAGTAGCGGCCGATCAATTGGGTGCTTTGTCCAGGTTTCGGGCGGTGGGCGATCGAACTCCCGAACTGAACAAACTGACGGGTCAAACTTGGGAAAAAACTAAAACAAAAGTCCGCAAAGCTGTTAAGAAATTGGCGGTGGATTTGCTGAATCTCTATGCCAAAAGAGCGAAACAAACAGGTTATGCTTTCCCGCCGGATATGCCTTGGCAGCAGGAATTGGAGGATTCTTTTCCTTACCAACCGACGCCGGATCAACTAAAGGCAACTCAAGATGTCAAGCGCGATATGGAGAGCGATCGACCGATGGATCGTTTGGTCTGCGGGGATGTCGGTTTTGGCAAGACGGAAGTAGCTCTGAGAGCGATTTTTAAGGCGGTTACTGCGGGCAAGCAGGTGGCTATGTTGGCTCCGACGACAATTTTGACCCAACAACATTACCACACGTTAAAGGAGCGTTTTTCGCCCTATCCGATCGAAGTTGGTTTGCTCAATCGCTTCCGGACAGAAACCGAACGTAAGGAAATTCAAAAGCGTTTGGCAACTGGAGAATTAGATGTCATTGTCGGCACTCAAGCTGTGTTGGGTAAGGGCATAAAATTTCGGGATTTGGGTTTGTTAGTGGTGGATGAAGAACAGCGATTTGGTGTCAAACAAAAGGAAGCAATTAAAGCTTTGAAAACAGAAGTAGATGTTTTGACTCTGACAGCTACTCCGATTCCCCGGACTTTGTATATGTCGCTATCGGGGATTCGGGAAATGAGTTTGATCGCGACTCCGCCGCCTACCAGACGACCGATTCAGACGCATTTGGCACCCTACGATCCGGAAGCGGTACGGACTGCAATTCGGCAAGAGTTGGACAGGGGCGGACAGGTGTTTTACGTAGTGCCCCGGATTGAGGGAATTGAGGAGTTGGCGGCGAAGTTGCAGCAAATGGTTCCCAGTGCGAGAATTGCGATCGCCCACGGTCAAATGGAGGCGACGGAATTAGAATCGATCATGCTGACTTTTAGTGCGGCCGAGTTCGATATTTTGGTCTGTACGACGATTATTGAATCGGGTTTGGATATTCCGCGAGTGAATACGATTTTGATTGAAGACGCGCAGCGCTTCGGTTTGGGTCAACTTTATCAATTGCGGGGACGGGTGGGGCGTGCGGGGATTCAAGCCCACGCTTGGCTGTTTTATCCGAAGCAAAGTCAGTTGTCGGATGCGGCGCGGCAGAGGTTGCGGGCGATTCAAGAGTTCGCGCAGTTGGGTTCGGGCTATCAGTTGGCGATGCGGGATTTGGAAATTCGCGGTTCGGGCGATATTTTGGGTACGGAACAATCGGGTCAAATGGAGGCGATCGGCTTCGATTTGTATGCTGAAATGTTAGAAGAGGCGATTCGGGAAATTAAGGGTCAGGAAATTCCGAAGGTTGAGGATACGCAAATTGACCTCAGTTTGACGGCGTTTATTCCTGCTGATTACATCCCGGATTTGGATCAAAAGATGAGCGCTTACCGTTCGGTTGCTTCTGCGAATACGGCCGAAGAATTGGCGCAGATTCAAGCGGATTGGTGCGATCGATACGGCCCGATTCCCGTGTCGGCGAAGCAGTTAATTCGGATTGTGGAACTCAAACAAATTGCGAGGAAAATCGGTTTTTCTCGAATTAAGCCGGAGAACAAACAGCACGTTATTTTGGAAACTCCGATGGAGGAACCTGCATGGAATTTGCTAAAAGCTAATTTGCCCTCGCATTTGGCATCTCGTTTTGTGTACGGCAAGGGGAAAGTTACGATTAGAGGTTTGGGAATTGTGAATGCAGAAAGGCAGTTAGATAGTTTGATTGATTGGTTGGGGAAAATGCAGGGCGCTTTACCAGAAGCCAAGATTTAAATAGTTGACAGTTGGTAAGAGGAGTTTTGAGTTTTGAATTTTGAGTTTTGAGTTAAAGACAGTTCTGAAGTTCCAAACTTAAAACTCAGAACTTCCCCTCTCCCCATGCCCCATCCCCCCATGCCTCATCCCCCATGCCCCACTTAAATAAAAAATGATATAATAGCATCTTCAATTTATTTAGTAACTTAAAAATTTAAGATCGTGAAAAATTTAGTCACTGTTTATTTAGCGATCGCCCTGTTACACTCAGTCCCCGCTAAAGTTCAATCTCAGCAGATAATAATAGACCCGATCGATCGAGTTGTCGGTGCGGGATTGATGAGTAGAGATGCTACTGGCAATTTTAACGCAGATAGCCTGCTCAGCCGTGCCGAATTGGCTTCTTTGCTGGTAAAAACTTTTGACTTGGACAAACGGAAAACAAATCAAAAACCCGATATAGATTTGCCCGATGTAGCCAAAAGTCATTGGGCTTACAGCGCGATCCAAACAGTCTTAAAAACAGGGACGATGGCGGGCTATCGCGACGGAATGTTTTTCCCAAATCAAAGGGTAACTCGGGCAGAAGCTTTGGCAATTTTTGCTCAGGCTTACGGGGTTTTTCAGTTTCCCGACACAACTATTTCCGAGATTTTAGCTAAGTATCCAGATGCTGGAGAAATCCCGAATTGGGCGAGAAAATCTATGGCTACAGCACTTTATGAAGGTTTTGTCAATCTTGAATTCGGGAGTAATAAAATTAATCCTTTGAAGCCGATAACTCGCGGCGATATCGCTTACGCTTTGAGCAAATATTTGGAACGACAGTTAAGACCGACTCCTTTTCCTTTCCCGGACGATCGACCTCCCAATCGCGGTGCGGGCAGAGGAAAGTTGTGAGTTAAGAAAAGTTTTGAGTTTTAAATTTTGAGTTTTGAGTTAAAGACATTTCTTAATTCACAACTCAACACTCAACACTCAAAACTCTCGATAATCTGCTGTCTGCCTGCAATCCTAATTTACGCCAATTGTAACTGCAGGTTTTGCAATTTGCAAATCGCTTTCAATACTTGAACTAACAAGATCGATCGCTCTCGATCGATCAAATTCAATTCCGGTAAAATCTGATAAGTGCAAGGATTTCCTCGCGTCAGATGCACAAACTGATAGTTGCGTCCATTTGTTGTTAATCCCCAAACAGAGGGTTGCTGCTGCAAGCTTTTATAAGCATAAGTCAGCAATTGCGGCAAACCTGACCAAGAATCGATCGCGCTATTTTTTGCCTCGACTACCAAAATCCAAAACTGCGTTGTCGCTATCTCTGTATCCGGCTGATTCAATGCTAAAATATCCAACCGTCCTTTAATTAAAGTATCCTTATCTTCTACTTCGATCGGAATGCTATCTTCCAGAGTCAGCATCACGGGAACTTTAAAAAATCCCGTTAATCTCATCAAGGGCGAAAGTGATAAAAACTTAACCAATTCTTCAGAAACTTTTCCCATTTCTAGATAGCGACAAAAGTCGTTGCTGATTTCCCATAATTCCTGCTGTTCAAAATCAGTCAGCGGTTCCACAGATAAAAAATCATCAAAAGAACCTCCAGGCTGTCTTTCTAGCTTGAGAAGGCGGCGAACATCTTTTAGCGAAAGGTTGCTGGCGTCTAGATTTTGAGTCATAGCTTTAGGGCGATCGGCTGTTGCGGTAAATTCTATTATAGAATCCTTGGCAGTGAATTCGCGCAAAAACATCTTAACTTTTGTGTCACTTTTGTCTGTCGAAAATTCGAGTAATTTTTGATGGCTTTAGCTAGATTGTTCGTGATTTCCAGCAGGTATGAACGCAGTAAAAACAGAGCCTTTTCCTAACTCGCTTTCTACTAAAATCTCGCCGCCCATCATTTGACAGTAATGGCGGCTAATTGTCAGCCCCAATCCCGTGCCGCCGTACTCCCGCGTTGCCGAATTGTCGGCTTGAACGAATGCTTCAAACAACTTGTGTTGCTGTTCCTCTGACATTCCAATCCCGGTATCTTGAACTTGAAAGCAGATCCAATCCGATTGTTGAAAATTTATGCGAGTCCGATCGAGCGATTTCGATCGAGCTATTTTTGCCAGTATTGAATTATCCAATGATGGATTTGCTGCATTGTTTTTTCCCGTTCCTTCAATGTAGCTGACTGTTAACTTAATGTTGCCGTTTTTAGTAAATTTAGCTGCATTGTTCAGCAAGTTGAGCAGTATTTGCCGCATTTTCCCAAAGTCCGATCGAATTATTCCCCCCGTTCGATCGCACTCAATTTCTAATACATTGCCATTAGTTTTTACCCAAGCTTGCGCGGGAATTGCCACGTTTTGTACTAGCGAGTCGATGCTAAATTCATCAACTTCTAATTTCACGTTGCCGTCTTGAATTTTTGACAAATCGAGGATATCGTTAATCAAAGAAAGCAAGTGAGTGCCTGCATTTTCAATCTTCTCCAAATCGGGAATAAATTCCTCGCAACCGGCATCTGGCGCGTCTTCTAAAAGTAGCTGGCTGTAGCCGATAATTGCATTTAAAGGTGTCCGCAACTCGTGGCTCATATTAGCGAGAAATTGGCTTTTTGCATTGTTAGCAGCAACTGCCGTTTCTTTAGCTTTTTTCAATTCTTTTGTATGCTCTGAAACCCGCTCGATCAGGTGATTGAGAGAGATTGCTAAAGAGCCTATTTCATCTTGGGCGGCGACGGGTACTCGCAAATCAAAATTAGACTCGATCGCTACTTGTTCGGCGACTTGAGTGAGGCTGACAACTGGTTTCGCGATCGCCCGACTGGTGCGGTAAGCAAGAATTCCTGCGATCGCTACCGACAGCAGCATGCTGACAATAATTATCGCCTTTTCTAATCCTTGAGCGTCCTCCATCACAGTGCCGCTTTGCCGTTCCTGCTGCTGGGCAACTTCGAGAATCAGGCTCAAGTCCCGAATGCGGGTGCCGATTTGTGTTGTACCTTCTCCGCTGGCGATCGAGAGCAATTTGCGGGCTGATTCTATATCTTGCTGCGATAGTTGCGAGCGATCTATTTCCTGCAATATCGCTAAGAGTCTTTGAGAGTACGATTCTAAATCGTCGCTGCATTTTTGCAATAAATCTCGCATCACGATCGGATCGGTAGCCAGCCAAGCAGGTTTGTTTCCTACAAAATTTTCTATTTGCAATTGCACGTTCTTGGCACGAGCAATACTTTCGATAAATTGATTTTTTTGCAGTTCCAGTTTTGCCGCATCGCCTGCAAAAGAGTCGAAGCTCGAACCCAACATTTGTGCTTCTTGGGCTGCATCTTTAAAATTTCCCAGCAATTGCGCTTGTTGGTGAGCGTCATTGAGCTGTTCTACTCCTTTTCCTTGATAGTAGTCAGCAATTAACAGTCCGCTCAGCGAGCCAAAAAAGCCGATTCCTATTGCTAGGAAATATCCGACACCAATTTTTTGATGGATGCCCCAACCACCAATTTTCGGCGATCTACTGAGAAAGTTGTTTAAGGACAAGTTTTCTAATGTTTGCTTGCTTGTCTTGAGGTTGGTGTCTGTTTGGGGAAACTTCACTTGCTGGCGGTGAAACAGAGTTACTCCTGCATTTATTATTTTAGTGGGTTCTCTGAAAATTTGATGGAAAAATTCTTTTCCCCCCTCGAAGGATTCTGCTTTTGGATCGGACTTACCGGCGCTGGCAACAAATCTAACCGATCTGTTCGCACGATCGCCCGATTGTTTTAGTAAGTTAAGTTTTCCCATATGCAACCGCTGTATTCTACTAAAATCTACCACGATCTTAAATTCCTTAAACGGAAGAGTTGCTTTCTTTGTAAATAGATAATCAAATTGCTGGGGGCTGTTGCACCTTTACTTTACGATCTGTAAATACGATCTGTAACAATTGTTCTCAGTACACGATCGAAAACATCGGTACTTATTTGCGCGAACGGTAAATTATACTGAGATAAAATAAAGGTCGCAAACAATTGTACCTTTTGGCTGCTGCCGAAAGAATTATCCAAAGCCTCGATTGTCTGTTCGACACTGCACCCGATTTTTCAGCTTTGGCATTTTGCTGCCAGCGTGGAGGCTGACGTTTGAGGATTTTGTAGAGCACCCAGTTGTGACTTTCGATTGCAGCAAGTCGCGATGGCAAGGGTCGATCGAGCGACTGCACCCGGTCGATCGGTTCTCGGCATTGCTGCCAGCAATGAGATGTTTCTCAAACTATAACTTCAAATGTTACCTAAAGCAATCCGAAAATTTACTTTTAATGGGATTGACGGGGGTTGAATTTATAACTGCAGATTTTTTTAATTTTGCGATCGCGGGGCGTACCTACGTATCTTGAGATTTGTTGAAAATTTTTTATCGAAGTTCAAAAAAGATTCGATCGGAACTTACGCAAACAACGCGGTTAGGGGCAAAAGTCGCCATTTTTTCCCTAGAGATACTGACGCAGAAACCGGGTATTTAGTTCCCGGTGCGCCCCAAACTAAATACGCAGCCCTAAAGCGAAAAATTCCCCAACAGCAATTCTCCTTGTGCCTTGTTGTTTGGCGAGCCCTATCGCTTGGGAGATGCTAGATTGCGGAAACAGGTAAATTGGGCATCAAATAATAGTTTGATAATGCCTGTCGGACCGTTTCTATGTTTGGTAATAATTACTTCGGCAATTCCGCGATCGGGCGAATCGGGATTGTAATATTCATCGCGGTACAGCATAATTACTAAATCGGCGTCTTGTTCGATCGAGTTGTGAACGATGATGTCATTAGCAACAAAATTATGAAGTCCCGGAACAGTCAGATCGAAGACTTCTTCCACTCCATCTTCTGCAATAGAAACAACTTCGTCCCAATACAGATGACTCTCTGCAAACTGGTGAAGCCGATCTGATTTCACAACCCTTGCTAATCGCGCAGTTCGTTCGCGACTCAAATTCTGACGGTGCAAACCCGTGCCACAATACTCAATGCCAAGTCCTGCTTGCATTTGGCGGTGAGTTAAACCAATCTGCTGCATAGCTGGCAGCGCATAAAGCGGCCAAACTGCATGAGGAACGATATCACGATTTGTATTCGCTACTCGAACATGCAAATATTCCTCGATCGTGCTTAAGCATTGCTGCTTGTATTGTCCAACCGCACCAATTTCAGAAATGAATCGCTCTAAATCTGATTTGCCAGTGATTGTGACAAGATATATGTCTCGACCTTTACCAACTTGAGGTTGTCGCTTGAGTCGAGCATTAATCTCGAATCGCAACAAAAGAGACTGAACGCCTTGTGCAAGTTGTTTGCTGCTACTTGTGTAAAATGCAACTGGGCGTGGCCGACTGCCTTGAATCAGCTTGATACAACCATCAGTGCTCCATAAATGCCGTAGAAAGATCGAGATCGCGGACTTGGGTTGTTCAAAGACAAGCGATGGAACAAATTTCTCATGCGATCGCAATCCGAAAACGCCCAAGTTATCCAACCATTGGGCGATCGGGTTTCGAGTGTTTCGACTCAATCTTTCACTTGAACTCAAATATACTTGATACCAATCTCGCTCTTGAACAATGCGAGGGGTGAGCGCTTCACCGAATGCCTTAGTTGCCAAATTAGAAACAATTTCGGCGAGATCTATTTCTCTTGTTGTGTACTGTATTGCGTGACGTGGCAGAGTACAGCCATCCCCAATCAGGTGTCCTAAAAGCGCAAGTTTCTCGTCACTGACTGACTGTGAGATTGAACTTACAATTTGACGGGGAAGTGCCAGATATTCTTTTTTGTTCAATTCGTTCAATTGTTTCCAACCATGAATGGTTAGGAATTTGTGACTTCCAGTAGCACGAATGGTTCGACCACTTCGAGTTGTCAATCGAAAAACAGGTTGAGTTCCAGTCGAAAAAGCATTGCTAACTTCTGCGCGTTCTAATTGCAGTGTTTCTTCATTCAGCGCCCAGACTGCAAAGTTAGATTTTCCGATCAGATTCGCAATCGGGACTTGCGCACCAGTATCAGCTAGCGTTACCAAACTATCACCCGTCAAGCAGCCGCTTTCGCGTAAATCTGACATCATCGGCCGCTTGTTTGTCCTCGCTTCCACACTTCTACTCAACTGAGACAAAGCAATAATCGGCACGCTGAGTTCGCGGGCTAAACCTTTGAGACTTCTAGTAATTCGAGATAATTCTTGCACGCGGTTGTCGCTGCTACCTTCCATTAATTGCAGGTAATCTAACAAGATTAATCCTAAAGCTCCGCCTTGTTCGGCTTGGAGGCGGCGGGCTTTCGATCGAATCTCCGTAACGGTAACATTGGGAGTATCGTCAATAAAAATTGGCAGTTCCGATAAGTTACCAATTGCTTCGCTGATAGGTTCCCATTCATTTTGACTGATTCGGCCCGATCGCAACCTATTACTTTCGATTTTAGCTTCGCCAGACAGGATGCGCTGCACTAACTGTTCCTTTGACATTTCCAAGCTGAAAATAGCTACAGGCAATCTTTGCTGTCCGGCGGCGATATGGTGAGCAATATTAGTACAAAATGCCGTTTTACCCATTGCCGGCCTCCCAGCAACAATGATTAAATCCGATCGCTGGAAGCCTCCTGTCATGGCATCTAAGTCGTAAAAACCGCAGGGAATTCCGGGAAGTGACAGACCTTCATTGCGATTTTCCAGTTCTTGAAATGTGACATTTAATGTTTCGCCGATCGACACTAAATCTTGTTGAGGCCTGTCTTGAGTTATGCTGAAAACTTCTTGTTCTGCTTTGTCTAAAACAGTTGGTAACGGTGTAGCTGTTTCGTAACCTAACTGCACTATATTATTGCCAGCTTCGATCAACCGGCGGCGCTGGTATTTATCTTCTACTAAAATTGCATATTGGTCGATGTTGACAGCAGAAACAGTGCGATCGACCAACTGCGCTAATTTAGTTTGCCCGCCGATTTGCTCCAATCGATTGCGATCGGCCAGCAAAGTAGTAACTGTCATCAAATCTGTAGGCTGACCTTGAAAAAATAAATCCAAAGCCGTGCGATAAATAGTTTGATGAGCGGCGATCGAAAAAAACTCGGGACGCAGAATTTCGGCAATGCGAGAAATAGCTTCCGGGTCAATTAAAATGCCCCCCAGAATCGCTTCTTCTGCCTCGATATTTGTCGGCATCACATCGCTCATCGGTCATTAGTCCTCAGTTATTAGTCCTCAGTCATTAGTTATTAGTCATTAGTCATCGATCGGGCTACAGTTAGCTATCAACTATCATCAATTATCAACAGTATTCCCAGCTAGTTGCAAGCTATCGATCGATCGACTATCAACTGTCAATTCTCGACGCTCGCACTCTATGACGATCGCGAGCGGGGACGCTCGCACTCTAAACTGTCAATTGTCAACTGTCAACTGTCAACTGACTCTTACATCGGTAGAACTTGAATCTCAACTTCTGCCGTAACTTCAGCGTGCAGTTTGATTTCAGCTTTATAAGTACCTGTTTTGCGAATTTCGGGAACGGTGATGCCGCGCCGATCGACCTCTTGACTGGTAGAGTTGAAAATCATTTCTGCTACTTCCTGGCTGGTAACAGTACCGAAAATAGCGTCTCCTTCGCCGACTTGCTTGGAGATGGTAAAAGGCCCTGCTGCTTCGAGGGAGGTTTTGCGCACTTCCGCTTGCTTCTTGAGTTCTAGCTGGCGCTGTCTTTCTTCCTCGCGGCGGCGTTCAGCTTGCTTGAGAATGCCCGGAGTGGCGCGAAATGCCAGGGCTTGGGGTACGAGATAGTTGCGGGCGTAGCCTGGGGCTACTTCTACTACGTCGCCAGCTTTGCCGAGTTTGCTGACATCTTTGTTTAAAACTAATTGGACGCGCTTGGCCATGATCGTTGTTAGTGGTTTTTGACTCGAACATTCAATATTAGCGAAGTTTCAGGGGCGATCGCAAGAGAGTTGAGAGTTGAAAGTTGACAGTTGAGAGTTGCCTGTGAGAAAGCAGGAAAAATATTTTTTTAAAAAAATAATCTGCGGGCTGCATCTAAAATCTCAAATTCTAGATGTGAAGTTTTGATGAAGAGTTCGCCTTAATGGTAAAATCCCAACATCGATCGAAAGATGGAGCGCGGGCAATCGCACTTAAAGGCGATGTCAAATGAAACATACCGAAAATTTGAGCGCAGCGTGGCAGAAGGTCAAAGCCTCATTTTTGAGGAAAAACTTAGATGTCAGGGTAGGCATTTCTGGTATTTGATTCTTTTTTTGGGTTCGATGTATCGAACTTGCGAGTGCAGAATTTATCCAAGAAACGAGAAGAAAGTCTTGCTTTCGTAGTTCGCTTTCATCAAACGACACAGAGGAAGGGTAAGGCTGGCCGCAGTCAGCACAACCCGATTCAGTGTCGAGAATCGCTGTACTTACTTGTATGGCGAGTAAGTCAACTTTTTTTAATTTAATCAATCCTATGCACCTATTTATAGCAGGCGGTCAACAGTACGTATTGGGGCTGGCGGCACTGCTCAAGTCAGTAGAACTCAATGCTACGCAAGATGTGCGTCAGTCAGTAAGAATTACCATCGTATCGCAAGGGATAACTGCACAGCAAAAGCACAAGTTGCAGAATTGCTGCAAATACGAAATTGATTGGCAAGAATTTCAATCTAATTATGACGATCTTTTGTGCATCAACGGATCGAGAATTGCTTACGTGAAATTGGAACCAGAAAAATATACAACAGCACCAGAAAGGCTGATTTGGCTCGACAGCGATACGATCGTTCTGGGAAGTTTAGAGCCAATTTGGAACCTAGACCTTAAAGGAATGCCAATAGCAGCAGCACCCAACCCTTGGGGAAATCCTAACAATCCTAGAGATCGCAAGCCTTATTTCAATACAGGTCTATTAGTTTACGACATGAAACTTTGGCAGGAAGAACAACTGTCCAAAAAATTGATAAAAAACGCCAAAATTAACATTTGGGGCGATTGCGACCAAGGGGCATTCAATTCAGTTTTAGCGGGGAGGTGGCATAAATTAGATCGGATTTGGAACAATGCCGTTACTGAAGATGCGTCAACTAAAGTGATGCACTTTATGTCAAGACCGAAACCGTGGGAAAGCCCCAAACCAAATAAATTGTGGTTGGAAATGCTGTATCAAACACCATTTAAGGACGAACTGCTCAAAGTTAATAAGTCTAATTGGCTGTTCAATTTTGAGCTAAAATACAGGCAGCGGGAGGTGTGGGTGACGCAACCGATCGTCAAATTTAAGAGCTACGTGAAAAACAAACAGCGTTAAATAGTTGAGAGTTGACAGTTAAGAAAAGTTTTGAGTTTTAAATTTTGAGTTTTGAGTTAAAGACATTTCTTAATTCACAACTCACAACTCCGATTCGATCGCCTGTCTCTTTAAAAATACAAGGGGCGGGTTTTTCAACAGGTTCCGCCAAAAATTAACAATCTCAAAAACCCGCCCCAATCCCGCGGTAAATCGCCATCTACCTCTTTATTTAAGAGTTGAGAGTTGATATTTATCGCTTCCGCTGTCAAGCATTCAAAATCGGTCTTTCATTCCGCGCAAACGGGTGAAAGCTTGTATCCCATCTCGGCTGTTAGTGGTGGATTGGAGATTGGGAAAATCCCAGCGCAAAAACGGGTTTGTACTTTTTTCCAGACCGATGGAAGATGGTACGGTAGGTTGCGATTTGCTTCTCGCTTCCTTAACTTCGGCAAAGCGTTGCTGCAAATCTAAATTCTCTCCATCTACACTCAACGCAAACTGCAAATTTTTGAGCGTGTATTCGTGCGCGCACCAAACTCTAGTATCGTCCGGCAAGTTTCGCAATTGCTCCAAAGAAGCTACCATTTGAGTTGGCGTTCCTTCAAACAGGCGGCCGCAGCCTCCCGCAAACAGGGTATCGCCGCAGAAAAGTTCGCCGGTTTCGCCAGGGTTGCTGGGCGGAAAATAGTACGCGATGTGGGCTTTTGTGTGTCCCGGTACGAACAGAATTTCAGCGGTTCTACCGGCAAAAGAAACTCGATCGCCCGCTTGTAAAAACACTTGCTGTCCCGGAATTCTGCCCCGATCTTCAGCGCCGCCGTAAACTGTAATTTGGGGAAAGTTTGCTAACAGTTCCTGGTTGCCACCTACGTGATCGCTGTGGTGGTGGGTGTTAAAAATTGCCGTTAATTCGGCATCGAGCGATCGCACTTTCTCCAATACCGGTTTTGCTTGCGCTGGATCGACGACCGCGGCTTGGTGGCGATCGGGGTCGTGCAGTAGGAAAATGTAGTTGTCCGACAGTGCCGGAATCCGATAAACTTGCATGGCAAACTACCTGTTAAGTGGAAGGAAGAAGGAAGAGTTGACAGTTGACAGTCGAAGGAAGAAGGAAGAAGTAAGGAATCTCTCTTAATCCCTCCCCTTAGCAAGGGGAGGGTTGGGTTGGGGTAAAAACTTTACCGCTCATTTAGATGAGCTATATAATAGAACTGGTCGGTAAGCTGGTTCGTCAAAAACTGGCAACTGCTGCAACTATTATTGCTGCAACTATTATTGCTGCGATTATTATTACATAGAATGACCCGACTGATTATGCGAACATCTCAAAATCGATCGAACTTAACAATTTATCAAATGGTAGAGCGGATCGTGGCATCTGGCAAGCTCACTCGCCGCGAACATTTGATACTGACTTCTGCTATCTTGTCCGATGATAAAATTTCCGAGGAAGACCGCTCTCAAATTAACCGGATATTTGATTATATCCAAATCGGTCGCCTCAATTTTATTGATTGAAGTTACAAGTTAACACATTTAGAACTATTTCCAAAGAGGCAAAAAATCGGCGAGTGCGTTAGGGTCGATCGCCCGCAGGGCAGATTTTGCGAGCTTACGGTTTTTTTCTGTGAGTTCTAAATATAATTGATGGTTGCGATGACACGAGAAGGAACAAATAAAATGAGTGCAGAAAAGCCCACTATTTTAGTTACTGGAGGAGCTGGATATATTGGCTCTCACGCAGTGCTAGCCCTGAAACAAGCCGGTTACGGCGTGGTGATTTTGGATAATTTAGTTTACGGACACAGGGATTTAGCAGAACAGGTTTTGCAAGTAGAGTTGATAGTTGGAGATACGAGCGATCGCTCGTTGGTAGACAACATATTTGCTACTCACAACATCGCTGCGGTAATGCACTTTTCTGCTTACGCTTACGTGGGCGAATCTGTTACAGACCCAGCCAAATATTACCGCAACAATGTCATCGGCACGATCGCGCTTTTAGAAGCGATGCTCGCAGCAGGAGTGAACAAATTTGTATTTTCTTCTACTTGCGCTACCTACGGCGTACCGCAGAGAATTCCGCTGACAGAAGACCACCCGCAACATCCGATCAATCCCTACGGTGCTACTAAATTAATGGTAGAACGGATTTTATCTGATTTTGATGCAGCTTACAATTTTAAGTCTGTTTGTTTCCGCTATTTTAATGCTGCAGGAGCCGATCCGAGCGGCTTGCTGGGAGAGGATCACAACCCAGAAACTCACCTGATACCGCTGGTATTGTTTGCAGCTTTGGGGAAACGGGATTCGATCGCAATTTTTGGCACGGATTACGAGACTCCTGACGGTACTTGCATTCGGGATTACATTCACGTCAACGATTTAGCATCGGCGCATATTTTGGGATTGGAATACTTGTTAAATGGCGGCAAATCGGATTTCTTTAATTTGGGTAACGGCGGGGGTTTTTCGGTAAAAGAGGTAATAGAAACAGCGCGTCAAGTAACGGGAAAAGAGATTAAAGCGGTGGAGTGCGAGCGGCGTGCGGGAGACCCCCCTGCTTTGGTTGGCAGCAGCAAAAAGGCGATCGAAACCCTCGGTTGGTCCCCAGAATATCCCGACATTAAGGATATTATAAGTCACGCTTGGCAGTGGCACCAAAAACGTCACGGTCAGGGGTAAAATTCGATCGAGTATTTTCGCTATGTAGAGATGGGTAATACTAATTTAATGTGAATTTGCACATATCTCGATCCCCCTAAATCCCCCTTAAAAAGGGGTACTTCAAGAAGCTTCCAGTCCCCCCCTTCTTAAGGGGGGCTAGGGGGGATCGAATTCTATGCAGCTTCATAAAAAATTGGTATAAAAGCAATTTTAGACGATCGAATTTACCCATCTCGGATTTATTCAAAAGCTTTTCGAGCGCGGACTTGAGCTTTGAGGCAGGGGTTGAAATCCCTACCTGAATGAGAGGAAGTGCGCCACATGCAGTCATCTCAAAAAATAATGTTAATCGTAGCTGCTAAATCGGGACAATTAGGCAACAGACTGCTGCTTTTCGCTAATTTTATTGCTTGGGCGATCGAACATAATTCCACTGTTCTCAATCCGGCATTTGAAGAATATGCAGAATTTTTTACAGGCAGTGCAAACAATTTGTTTTGCTGTTACCCAGCGCCGTATTTTACAACACCATGTAACAGATTTCTTAGGAGAAAATATTATAAATTTATTAAGTATTTGAGCGACAGACAGCTTTTAAAAACCCAAGAAATTACCAGGGAAAAACCTTTTAGCTGGACTAGATATCAGGAAATAGAAAAGCTCGATCGCGCTTCAATTGTCTGCTTTAAAGGCTGGCTGTTCCGAGATGGATGGTTTGTCGAAGACTTGCCCCTGTTGCGCAAGCATGCCGACGCAATCCGATCGTACTTTACACCAACAGAAAAATACCAAATTCAGGTAAATAATCTCATTTCAAATCTCAAACATAGCGCAGATATTGTCATCGGAATTCACATCCGTCAAGGAGATTACGATCGGCACCAAAATGGCAGGTATTTTTATTCGATCGACCAGTATATTGAAGTCATGAATGCAGCAAAACAACTCTTTACAGAAAACAAGATTAAATTTTTAATTTGCTCTAATGTCAAACAAGATCCGAAGTTATTTAAAGATTTTAACTATGTTTTTAGCAGCGGTCATTTCATCGAAGATATGCATGCTTTAGCCGAGTGCGATTATCTCATCGGTCCGCCTAGCAGTTATACTATGTGGGCTGCTTTTTACGGGGAAAAACCCCTGTACATGATGAGAGATACCCGCAAAGCAATTAACCTAAAGGATTTTGTATATTTTTACGAATGGCAAGGACTTTTTAATTATCGAGATAACTGGAGCGAAAGTTTTTGGGACTGGACGCACTAACATCAATCTCCGGCGACCCCCCGAACTGGGGCGGGCACCGCCCCTACACAAGGAGGGGAAAACCTCTTGAATTCACCTGCTTAAATCAACTTTGTAGGTTGGGTGGCACCAAGTAAAACCCAACAAAACTTAGAGGGTTAGAGACTCGGATAAAACCAGATTTATCAAAAATCTGAGGCGATTGTTGACATCTCTACAGCGAGCGCATAACTTAGATCGATAGCAGCTCGATCGCATTTTTTGCATAAATCCTGATGGAACCCAGTAACATAGAATATTGGCTGGTAAATAATTGCTGACTTGCAGGCATTCTGGAATGAATGATAGTTTACCGCCGATTTATTTTTACATTCCTAAAAATCAGTGGCCGGTGGGAGATTTGCCCCAAATTCCCGAGGAATACGGGCAGTGGATGAGCGATTGGAACAGCAGGTACGGCAGGGGAAAGTATGACTGGACTTTGCAAACTTACCTTCATTTGAAAAGCGACGGTTTGCTTTGTAAATTAATAGATTTTATCCCAGAATGCGGAATTTTCATTTCGCACCGAGATTTTTTACCTCCTAATTTGCAACCGCTGCCAAAGTTGCTGGTTGTTTGCATTAAAGCCGACAGGGAACCGCACCCCTGGGCTCAGTTGCACGTCGTGCAGAATCATCGAGATGAATTGTTGCAGCGTGAATCCGCTTTATGGCAAAGTTATCCGCTGAGATTTTGGGTGCAGCCGAAGTTAATTCAGCGCGATCGCGCCCGAGGTTCGCGCTTTGAAAATGCTGCTTTTTTCGGCGTTGCCGGAACTCTCGCACCGGAATTATTGTCGTTAGAATGGAAAGAAAAACTCGCTGTTTTGGGTTTGCGGTGGGAGGCGGTAGGATGCGATCGCTGGCAGGATTACAGCGATGTTGATGTAGCAGTTGCTGTTCGGTGTTTTGGCGGCAACAATACTTTTGACTCGAAACCTGCCTCGAAATTAATTAATGCTTGGCACGCAGGCATTCCGGCTATTCTCGGCCGCGAATCTGCATATCAAAACGAACGCAAAAGCGAACTCGATTACATAGAAGTAACTTCAGTAGATCGGGCAATTGGGGCTCTGTTTCGCCTGAAGTACGATCTCGCTTTGCGCCTCGCAATGGTGGAAAATGGTAAAATTAGAGCGCGGGAAATCAATAATGCGGGCACGATTTTGCAGTGGCGCAATTTTTTGACAGGCACGGCATACCCCGCTTATTATAAATGGTGCGAAACTTCGCAGCAGCAGCAACAATTATTTTTTAAACGGCGGTATCTAAGTTTGAAATTCCACCAAGTGCGATCGAGTTTTTTGAGATAGTAGAAGAAAGAAGGAAGAAGGAAGAAGGAAGAAGGAAGAAGGAAAACTGTCAACTGTCAACTATCAACTGTCAACTATCAACTGTCAACTATTAATGAAATTAGCATCTCAGGGGTTCATCACTATTTTAACCGGTCTTTACTCTTTTCAAGACTGCGTGCATTTCCTGGCTTCGGTTAGGCAGTTTCACCGCGAACCAATTGTTGTTTTAATCGATCGAGTTCCGCGGATTTTATATCCCTTACTGCTGGGATTCGGTAATGTAAAATTGTTGCCCGCACCGCCCGACGAAAATCCCGTTTTAGCTTCGCGGCAAGCTAAGCTGGCTTTGCATGACTGCTCTCCTTTTGAAAAAACTATTTACTTGGATTGCGATATTTGTTTGCTTTCGCCTATAGATGAAGTGTTTGACTGCCTCGAGCGAGTGGATTTAGTGCTAACAGAGGACGTGCAGCCCGCGATCGAGCGAGCTGCAAATTTATTGAGAGTCAAGCAAGATATTCTGTCAACTTTGCAATCCGTCGGGTTGCCGTTTCACAAAAATAGCGTTCAATACAATGGGGGATTTATTGCTTTTAGAAACAGCAGCAAAACTCAGGATTTTTTTCAAAGTTTTAAGAAATATTTCAGTTTAGTATTGGCGAACCAAAACCTGCTACTCTTGAAAGACCAAGGGGCTTTTTCTGCTGCTGTAGAAGAGGTCAAGCCGCAAATAAAAATCCTGTCACCTGCTTACAACTACCTAGATAAATGGAAAGATGTTTATGGGTTAACCGAACCGATAAAAGTAATGCACTGCACTTATCCTTACCGCCCTCAGTATGCTAAGAACGTTACCCGAACGCTGTTTACTAGAATATTCGATCGGGCGGCCAAATTATGTTTGCCCAATCAACTGAACAATCCTTGGCGTTTAAAATAATTTGAGCCAATTTACTCGCCAATTTACTCAAGATATCGACAATCCCTGCCGTGCAACATTACACAGAATAATTTGACAAATACTTGCAAAATAGCACCCGATAATCTGCCCGAGAAATTATCCCGATTGTTTGGGAATTCCTGCAGCCAAAAACAGTAATAGATGTCGGCTGCGGCAGGGGAACTTGGCTGTCAGCATTCAAAGAATTTGGTGTCGAATATGTTCTCGCAATATAAGGCAAATGGGTAGCTCCAGAAATGCTAGAAATTCCGACGGAAAATTTTTTAGTCTGCGATCTAAACCAGCCTTGGCAAATCGACAAACAATTCGATTTAGTTGTTTGCTTAGAAGTAGCGGATCGCTTGCATCCCGAATATGCCAAAACATTTGTAAATTCGTTAGTAAAACTGGTAACAGTAATTTTATTTTCTGCAGCAATACCGTTTAAAGGAGGAACAAACCATCTCAACTAACAATAGCCGGACTATTGGGATAAACTATTTCAAGAGCAAGGATATGTCGCGATCGACTGCATCCGACCCAAAATCTGGCAAAATGATAAAGTTAAATGGTACTACGCGCAAAACGCCCTGCTATTTGCCGATCGAGAATACCTAGAAACAAATCAAGCCTTGCAAAAACAGATCGATCGAACCAACATTTTTCAGCTTTCCTTAATTCACCCCCAACTTTATTTGCGAACAGCATCCCAAGCAATTAAACTAAGAGAAGATGTCGCAAAATTTTGTCGCTAACCGCTCCCCGGATTTACCTAAAAAAACCCTGTTAGCTTTGCCAAACTTGACAAAAGCTCGGTTAAGTAGGAAAATAAAACAAATTTTAAAAAAAAATTACAAGTGAAAGTTTCATTAGTTACGGGCGACCTATCGGGAGGAGGGACAATTCGAGCTTTTCTACTAGCTCAAGTCCTGGCTAAACTTCACTGCGAAGTAGAAGTAGTCGGATTCCAGTTTGGCAAGGAATTGTACGCTATTCCCCCTAAAAACATCCCAGTACGTGGGGTTTCCGGGCGGAAATATCCAGAGTTTTTGATGGCAGTTCGAGAAATTTGGGATCGCATAGACGGAGATCTAATTTATGCAGTCAAACCCAAACCTACAAGTTTTGGTTTATCGCTGCTCAAAAAACTGCAAACTCGCCGCCGAGTCATTTTAGATATAGACGATTGGGAACTTAGCTGGTACGGCGGAGACGATTGGAAATACCGCCCATCTCTCAAACAATTTTATCGAGATATTGTCAAAAAACACGGTCAGTTAAGAGAACCAGATCACCCCTTATACGTTAAGTGGATGGAAAGTTTAATTTCTCGGGCAGATGCAGTTACTGTAGATACCGAGTTTTTAAAACAGCGTTTTGGCGGGATGTATTTACCTAACGGCAAAGACACGGAAATGTTCGACCCCAGTAAATACGATCCGGAATTGAGCCGGCAGCGTTACGGCCTTTCCGGGTATAGAATTTTAATGTTTCCCGGCGCGCCCCGCCCTCACAAAGGTGTTGAGGATGTTTTGATGGCTCTTGAACAGTTAAATGAGCCGGATTTAAAGTTAGCGATCGTGGGGGGAAGTCCCTATGATGATTATGATGATAAACTTGTGAAACAATGGGAGCGTTGGATTGTGAAAATACCTAAATTTCCTGTCGAGATGATGCCAGAAATTGTAGCGGCGGCTCACATTGTCGTCGTTCCCCAGCGAGACACTCTCACAGCCGCCGCTCAGTTTCCCCTGAAGCTGACAGATGGCATGGCAATGGCTAAGCCTGTTTTGGCATCGCGAGTGGGAGATATTCCAGAAATTTTAGGCGGCACGGGTTATTTAGTCGATCCGAATTCTCCCGCCCAAATTGCCGAAAAAATTCAATGGATATTTCAAAATCTACCTGCTGCAAACAGTCAAGGAATGAAAGCTCGCGAAAGATGCGTTGAAAAATACAGCATTCAAGCAATGGCACCCATTCTTTCGGATCTACTTGCAGGTATATCGAAATAACTATTAACAGAGTGAATGGAGTGATACTAACGATCTGTAATTAACAAAAGTTTCGATTTGCGGTACTGTTTAGCTGGGAATGCTTCATGTCTGCCAATAAGCTACTCCTAAAATTTGCCAGACGATATCCGGGCAGGATTGTATTGACTGTACTGCTGGGATTTTCTGGAGCTTTCTTTAACGGTATAAGCACTACTTTGATTGTACCCGTCCTTTTAAGTTTCTTGGACGAAGCGATCGAGTTGCGCGGCGCTCCTGTTTTAATTAAAACTTTGATGTATCCGTTTGAAGGACTGCCTCAAAATCATCGTTTGGTATTGATGACGGCCGCCATTGTGATCGCAATTATCTTAAAAAATATTGCAAGTTATGCCAACACTTTAGTAGCGACTTCTCTGACGCGCTCTCTGACATTCGACCTGCGAGAAGCAGGTTTGCGACTGTTGCTAGAAGTAGATTTAGATTTTTATTCTAAAACTAAAGTAGGCGATTTAATTAATAGATTGGGTGGAGAAGTCGGTCGGACTGCTAGCGCAGTTGGCACGGCTATCGGATTGTTTACTACCTCAATCACTGTTTTAGTTTTTGTGGGTTTATTGCTTTCCATATCGTGGAAACTGACGCTGACATCTACAATTTTGCTAGCGTTAGTCGCTTGGACAAACCAGCATATTATTATGCGTTCCAAGTATTTCGGTCATCAGTTATCGGAAATGTCCAAAGATTATTCTGTCAGGGTACTGGAAACGATCGGCGGGATTCGGCTGGTGAAGTCAACGGGCAACGAAGAAAAGGAGTACGATCGGATCAAACACTTAATTCAACGGCGAGAACAAGCAGATTTTCAAGCTCAAGTAAACTATGCAGCGATCGCCCCAATTAATGAAGTTGTCAATCTGATAGTTATTATTTTAATCGTATTTATAGGCAGGACAATATTCGCCAACGAAATCGAGTCTATTTCTACAGTATTGCTAACATATTTATTAGTGCTTTTTAGGTTAATTCCCTTGATATCTCAGTTAAACAGTTCTCGCAGTCAATTTGCTAATACATCGGCAAGCGTAGAGGTAGTCAACGATTTTTTAAGGCGCGAGGGCAAGCCATTTATGCCTAACGGCACCATACCGTACACTAGGTTGCGAACGGGCATTCATTTTAACAACATATCTTTTAGTTATCCCAATCATAAAAATTTAGTTCTTAAAGGCATCGATTTATATTTACCTCAAGGTACTACTTTGGCTTTAGTTGGAAGTTCGGGATCGGGCAAGTCAACTTTAGCAGATTTGCTGCCGAGATTTTACGATCCTACGGAAGGTAATATCGCGATCGACGGTACGGATTTGCGCGATTTTGAGCTCAAAAGCCTGCGAAAAGCAATGGGAATTGTCAGCCAAGATACCTTTTTATTTAATGCTTCGGTGCGGGATAACATTGCTTATGCAAGGCAAGACGCAACCGATGAGGAAATTATCGCAGCGGCGAAGGGAGCAAATGCTTACGAGTTTATCGAACAATTGCCGCAGGGATTGGATACTCAGATTGGCGATCGGGGCGTGATACTATCGGGAGGGCAGCGTCAGAGAATTTCTATTGCTCGAGCTTTGTTACAAAATCCGGAAATTTTAATTTTAGACGAGGCTACAAGTTCCCTAGATACTGTTTCAGAAAAGTACGTCCAAACTGCGATCGAGAAATTAAGCTGCGATCGCACGACATTAGTAATTGCCCACCGCCTTTCAACTGTCCAAAAAGCCGACAAAATTGCCGTGATCGATCGGGGACAAATCGTAGAAGTTGGCTGTCACGAAGAATTGCTGACTAAAGGAGGTTACTACACTAGATTGTATTCGATGCAATTTGCCGAAGAAACCGCTCGCGATGAAGCTTTAATTAGAGGTTCTTACGAAATTCGCACTCGCTTGACGCCGATGATTGCTTTCCTGAAATTGCTAGCTGATGAAATGGTAGATTCTCCAGAAGAAAGGGATGAGTTAATTAGAGAATCCTATCATTCTGCTGCTAATATTCTCAAAACTTTAGAATTTATTGAATGTACAATCAAGCGGCAAGCTACTCAAAAATAGTTGACAGTTGACAGTTGACAGATATAATATACGTAGGTTGGGTTGAAGAATGGACCCTCCATTTCATTCCGCCCAACACTATCTTATATTATACCAATTTCATAAAGTCATACTACAGATATAATCTGCAACTCCTTGTTCATCAAGGACTTTTAAATTAAATGTGTAGCGCTACTTTATGAATTTGGTGTTAGGCGTTGGGTTTCACTACGTTCAACCCAACCTACACAACTATTAAATGTCAACGGTTTACAAATGTCTAAATACTATGTATTTTTCACGAGAAATATCTTACCGCAGCCGAATGTAGCTAGCTTAGTTCAAGTTGCGCACTCTGCAAATGCCACAGCAAATCTCGGTTATCCAACAGTTTTAGTTTACCTCCGCAAAGGATGGAAAGCCTTAAATCCGATCGATCTCATCCATCCCTTTCAACCGCGAAAACCTGATGCAAAACTCGCTCAAACCTACAACCTTCAAGATAAACTAAAAGTAGCAGATTTGCCCGTGCCTTGGCCGATCGACCTGACAAACAGCAAATGGACGAGTTCCAGTACAATAGTATCAAAATACTACTTACCCATCCACCTGCTAAAATCCACTAAAATTGTCCACACCCGCGACTGGAACTTTGTCAAAGCTGCAATTAAAAACGGCATTCCCGCTATCTACGAACACCACCACCACGAAGACAAGAAATTTGAATCAGAAATAGTTAGCAACCCCTTATTTCAAATTGCTGTAACTGTTGCCGATACCGTGCGAAATAGCGCGATCGAGAATGGAATGCCACCAAATAAAATAATTACATTGCACAACGGTTTCAATCATTTATTTCTCGAAAGACAAGTTGAAGCTGCCCGGAATTGGCGCGAACAATTATTAATAGATGGACGCGAACATTTAGCAGTTTATGCGGGAGGGCTTTACCCGTTTAAAGGAGTCGATATGCTGGTAGATGTAGCAAAAGAATTGCCATCAATGCAATTCGCGATCGCGGGCGGCGATCCATCTCAAGTAACAGCATACCAACAATTAGCCAAAGACAAACAAGCAAACAACATCAAATTTCTCGGCTACCTCCCGCAAAATCAACTAGCCAGCTTCCTGCAAGCAGCCGATGTTTTGACTCACCCTCACTGTTTGACACCAGCGGCAAGCTTCACATCTCCGTTAAAATTCTTCGATTACATGGCATCGGGAACTCCGATTGTTGCAACTGAAATCGCATCTTTAATGGAATTTAAGTCAAGCAAGATTGCTGCAACTTGGTGCGCGCCTGACAACCCGCAGCAATTCGCGCAAAGCATTCGAGATTGTTTGGTAAAATATCCGAGAAAAGTAGCAGGTTATGCAAGTACGATCGAATTTGTCCGTCAGTTTTCCTGGGAAAATAGGATTGAGAAAATTTTGAGTTATGTGGGGGATGAGGTGCGATCGCAAATTATTAATTAATATCCTTCTATAATCATTCAATCTGTAGGGGCGGGTTCGCTTGCAATACTTGCCAATTCTCGACAATCTCATAAACCCGCCCCCACCACACGCGAAAACCCGATTTATTATTAGAAATGAACCAAAAAATCATCGGCGCAATCACCACCTACCCAGGCATGAATCAAAGCGATTGGCTGTGGCAACAAACCCCTTACAACTTCGGGAAATGGGGCAACATTCAAATGCTCGCCAACCATCCAGAACCAGACTTTTTACTCATGTATCAATTCGATTTTCCCAAGCAACAAAAAGAGCGCTCCTGGCTGGATAAATTTCGCCGCCAAAGCCTTCAAAATGCAGAAAATGAGATTTTTTCAAAATTGCGCGGTGTCCCCAAGGAACGCATAATTTACCTGATTCGCGAGCCGCCTTTACCAGAAGTAATTCACATTACCAAAGCCAATTACGATCGAGCAAAACTCTACTGCGGTTGCATTTCCGGTCCCGACGATTTCGCGCCCCAACCCGATTACATGCCGGCAATTTGGTATCACTCTAACTCGTTTCGAGAACTGAACGAAATGCCCGCGCCCCCAAAAACAAAATCTTGTTCTTGGATTACCTCTGGCGTCAGTCGATCGAACAATCACCGCCATCGATTAAATTTTATCAAATTGCTGCAAGAGGGAGAAGTAAATTTTGACCTTTACGGGCGAAACTTGCCAACTTGGGCGCGCAACAACGGCTTTGTTAACAATAAATGGCACGCCGTTGCGCCGTACTATTACAACTTAGCGATTGAAAATTATGCAGAAAATGAATGGTATGCCAGCGAGAAGCTTTGGGATGCTTTGTTAGCTTGGTGTTTGCCAATTTATTACGGCGGTGGGGCGGCAGATAAATTGTTGCCAGCCGGAAGTTTTTTGCGGTTGCCGAGTTTGGATGAAACAGGAGTAAAATTTATTAAAGAGGTAATTGCTACGCCGGATTATTGGCAGGAAGCTAGGGATAAAATTGCCGAAGCCAGACAAATTATTCTGCATGAATTGAATCTGCTTAATTGGTTGTCTAATTTTGTTGATATTTGACTTCAAATTTTACATTAATCTTGTATGGGCGAGTTCACCAAGCATAATAAGGGCGATCGAACTTGGTGAAACAAGGAATATTTGCGAGATGCAACCCAAGGAACTAAAATTGAAGTAATCCTAAAAAGTAGAGTACCGGAGAAAAATCTATGACTGTAGAGCGTTGGGATGACGATCGGCTAGATCGCTTGGCTAGCATGGTAGAGAGTAACGCCCGCGTAATTCAAGCTTTAGCTAATACAGCAGCAGAAGCAAGGGAAGAACGGCAGCAAATTTTACAATTTATTGCACAGCAGCAAGAAAGGATGCTTCAAATAGAGGAAAGAATAGCCCAACAACAAGAAGAGATTCGGGGACTCCAAACTGAGAATCGCCGCTTGATAGATAGCATCTTAAATCAGCGCGATCGCCCAGAAGATAATCCTACCAATTAACTAAATAATAAATTAGGGCGATCGCACTTGAGGAAAATAAGGGCGAGCGCCCTTTAGCTCGATCGTAAATTGCTACAATCAAAGTCAGCCCAAAAATTTTAATGAAGAATCTATGTCTACTTACAGCGCGGTACTGACTCAGGTTCTCAGACTTGCACCAGATGAGCAATTGCGCCTTATCTCTGAATTATTAGTATATGTTCGTCACCGAGTTCAACCTAAACCTAAGCGGAGCATTTTAGAATTAGAAGGGTTGGGTGAGGAAATTTGGAATGGAATTAATGCTCAAGACTATGTGAATCAGGAACGAGATTCATGGAATGGATAGCTCAGTTACAGGGAAAAGTCGTGGGATTAGACACCGCGCCTTTGATTTACTATATGGAGCAAAATCCCAACTATCTAGAGATGATGCGGCTTTTCTTTAGATCGTTCGATCGTGGTGATTTTAGGATGGTGACATCAACAGTAACGCTGGTAGAAGTGCTAGTTTATCCGCTGCGACAGGGAAACACAATTTTGGCTCAAGAATATCGGGAAATCTTGCTCGATCGAGAAAATTTAACTGCGATCGAATTAACTCCAGATATTGCCGAAATAGCTGCTCAACTGCGAGCGAGTCATAAATATTGAGATATGCGAAAAATAATCGTATTTTCTTGAACAACTATTCCAGCGTATCGTCAGGGCTAGCAATAAACCTTATTCTTTGGGCTATAATCCTCTCCGGTATTCTTCCATTCAAGCAGGGGCGATGACAAATTCTGAACTTGATGCGGAGGCACTCAGGCGGATTCAGCTTTTGATGGATATTCCCTTTGAGGAGTGCCACGCTCTGACTCGTGAGTTTGCGGTGGTGACGCAACGCTCCGGGATTTATGCCTTTCGGCATCAGCAGGAGGGAATTCTCTACGTGGGTAAGGCAGTGAATATTCGGCAACGGCTGCGCGGCGGACACAAGGCATTAGGATGGGCGTTTATCGATAGGTTTGACCCCGATGACGTGAAAATTGCGACAGTCAGGCTTGGGTATCAGGCTTGGCTCCATGCGTTGGAAATTGAGGCACGGATGATTCAAGCTCTCCGTCCGCGCTATAACATTCGTATCAGACAACCGGAGTAACCTAAATGCAAGCAACCACTCCCCACCTTTCCTCTGCGGCGGCATACGCTTTTCTCGATGCCTTGCCAGACAAGATTAAAGGGGCAATTATTGCCTATGCTGCTGATGGGGATTATCCCGTTGAGGCGGTATTGGAGATGGCAATCGCGGGTTTCCTCGACCCGGACTCCATTAGTTTTGTCGATTGCAACCCCCTTGCTGTAGTGAATGATTTGAAAAAGACGGGTTAGGTATGGAAATCGCCCTTATTCAAAGCTTGGGAAAGAGAGGGGCGATCGTACTTGAGGAAAATAAGGGCGATCGAACTTGGGGGAAATAAGGGCGATCGAGCTTGGGGAATAAAAGGGCGATCGTACTTGGGAAAATAAGGGCGATCGCATTTCCCAAGCTCCTAAATTGTTATAATAACGATCGGCAAAAAAATCTCAACATAAAGCCTATGTCTACTTATAGCGAGGTACTGAGTCAGGCTCAAAGTCTCACTCTTGAAGAGCAACAGCAACTGTTAGAAGTATTGTCAGCATTGGTTCGCGATCGGGTAACAACCCAAACTCAGGGTAAACGATCGGAAATTGACGCTGCACTGATTGAAATGGCACAAGATCCAGAGTATCAAGCTCAAGTGCTACAGATGGAGGCTGAGTTTGCCGCAGCGAGTTGGGAAGCGTTGCAATTGGGAGAATCTCCTGTATGAACCGGGGAGAAGTCTATGTTCTAAAGTCTTCTATAGTTTTCCCAGCGTCTACTAAGCTTTGTATTGCTTGTTTCAGACTATTAATAATATATGTAAGGCTGTCTTCGATCACTTCGGGAGCGTCTTCTGCTTCTGCTTCAACAATATACTGCCATTGTCTATCAAGAATTCTCTCTACTTCTTTAGAATATTCAGGATGGTTCCCTGGATGTAGACTAGCGGGCAAAAAAATCTTATTCTCCCCATTAGGATCGTCAGGGTTGAAATTATTATACCGTATTGCTGCGTTTACTAACTTGCTACGCTGACAAACTCCGAGCGGTATTACGTGATGAGCTACCTCTTCTTCAAGTTTTCCCTCACGAAATTTTTTATTTCTCTTAGTATTTTGAAGTTGTTTGATGATTTCTTGCTCCTGTAGTGTAAACTTATCTGGATCGTGTTTGAGACAAAGTAGCAGTAAATTCGTCAACTCCTCTATTGTCAAACTTAAAACAGTAGTTCTAGCGTTTCCACGATCTTTCTTAATTATGAAATGACCTTGTGCATTATTTATAGGTACCCATTCCCCCAAATAGTCACCCGGCAAAAAATTAGACCTAATTTTTTTAAGGTGTTTAAAAATAGGAGTATCTTCTTCTATATTTAAATGAAAAACTTTGGCTTCGTAAAACATGATGTTACCTCAAAATACCTAATAAACGCAAAATTAGCAATAATAAAATTTCCATTTCTTCTTCCTGAGTCAGAACATCTCTTATCCGAGAGCGAATTTCCAAAGGCGATACTCTTCTAACTTTGCGTACAACTTTTTGTTGTTGTGGAGTAAGCTGATTATTTTCTTCAAGCTCTTCTAAGGAGTTACCAAAATTTTTAAGCAACTCTTCTACAGTCATATTATGCAATTTATTTTTAATTTGCTCAATTTCTTTTTCCTTACTTCCCCCAAAATTAGGTGGCTTTATATCTACTTCAGGCATTCTAATTCCAAATGCCATGCAAAATGTAAAAACCACTACCCAAATAGTTAAACCAATAGATATGATGAATAGCCACCAAATACCTATCAAACAAAACTTGATAATAGTCCAGATGATAGGTCCGGCAGCAGAAATAATTTTTCCTATACTTTCACTAATTTTTTCCATGACAATATTATCTATTTCATAAATAGACTATTATACTTTTTTGTGTCTTCTATAACATTCAGCACTTATTCATAAGCACAATCAATCGTAGATTTGAGTAAGTCGGAAGTGTGACAAACTTACTTGGATACCCTGACTTCAAATTTCTGCAAAATCCATAAGCCCGGATGTAGCACGATCAAACTCAGTGCCAAACAACCTCGACTAAAAAAATCATACAATGACCACTTCGATCGCTCGCCAACTCACTCGCGTTAAAAAATGTTATATTTTGTTATCTAAAAAGTTATAAAAAATTAAGTTATAATCAGTAAAAATTATCCCAAACGCGATCTATGGAGCTTAAGGAAGTCTTAAGATTTGCCGATGAAAAAGTGTTCTCCAAAACAGGGAAGCACTTAGATGACCTGCAAGAGGCAATTTTAAAAGAAGCCCTCCAAGGTCGGAAATATGCCGCAAAGGTAGCGAAAGACCGGGGTTGTACTGAAGGTTATGTCAGAATTGCTGCTGCTGAACTTTGGAAATTACTTTCAGAAATATTAGACGAAGAGGTTAGTAAAGTAAATGTTAGAGCAATACTAGAGAGGGCGAAATTTTACGATCATTCACATTCATCAGCTATTGGTGAAAATTACGGAACGGTTAATCATAACGTAAATATTTGTCAGAAAATTCCTCGATCGCCCGCATCTCCCCCAAACTCCCAACAAACTCCAGAGAAACCCCAAATTGACTTAGGCGACGCACCGGAAATATTCAAATTTTTCGATCGCACCCCTCAACTCGCCACCCTCGAAAACTGGATAACGCACGATCGCACTCGCTTAATCGCACTCCTCGGAATCAACGGCACCGGCAAAACAACCCTTTCCCTCCGCCTCGCAGATACAATTAAAACCGACTTCGATCGCATCATCTATCGCAGCCTCCGCTTTTCCCCCACCCTCAATGCCACCCTCACCCACCTGCTGCAAATCTTTTCCCCACAATCCGAAATTCCCCAAAACATCGAAACCAAAATATCCCAAATCCTCGATTACCTGCGAAAATACCGATGTTTGATAGTTCTCGATGACTTGCAAATGCTTTTTAGCAGCCCGCAACTAGCAGGACAATATCAAACAGGATACGAAGATTATCAATTATTTTTTAAACTAATTGCCGAAGTTTGCCATCAAAGTTGTTTGATATTGAATAGTTCCGAAAAACCTAGAGAAATTGCCCGCTTAGAAAAAGAAGATTGTCCCGTTCGATCGCTTGAATTGGGAAGTTTGGGAATCGCTGCTAAAGAGATTTTGCGATCGCAAAAATTATCCGATGAGGAAACCTGGGAAACATTAATCGATACTTATCAAGGCAATCCCCTGTGGTTGGAATTAACTGCAACGGTGATTCGAGAGTTGTTTGGCGGTAGGGTTGCCGAGTTTTTGCAGTGCGAAATGCCGATTTTAGATGAATCGCTGCAATTTCAATTATCTCAACAATTTCAGCGCTTGACAGGGCCAGAATTGGCAGTCGTGAATTACATTGCAACTCAAACAGAACCTGTTGCTGTGTCGCATTTTTTAAGCAAAATACCATTGTCGCCGTCAGAATTAGTCAATGCAGTGCGATCGCTCAGAAATCGGTTTTTATTAGATATCGAAGAACGAGAACAGATAACTTTGTTTGGTTTGAATCCCGTGTTGAAACAGTATGTAAAAATTCGGTATCTTTCTAATTGATATCGCATCCAGTTTGAATAGGTTGATGTGGTTTGTCGGTGATGGCGGGCGGGTTTTTATAGATTGTTTGTGGGTATTAAATGTTATTGGTGAACCCGCCCCTTGTATCTTAAAAGAGTCAGTCAATCGATATCGTAGATACTGTGCCGCCCCTATCAGAATCTGATGCTGTTTGGGCTGATGCTTTGTTGCGCGAGAGAGGATTCAGGAATTGATGCGATCGGCTCGATCGACCGCAATCAAATTAGTTCTTAGTGCGGACTTTAGTCCGCTTTCAGGCTGCGGACTAAAGTCCGCACTACAAACCATTTTTGTGATGGCGATCGATACTCAAGAGGCATACCTAAAAATATGTAGCGATCGACACTATAAATTTGATTTTTCACGCTCGAAAAAGTTGGATGTAGTTGAGCGAACTTAATAAAAAATCTTTCATTAGGCAGAAGTTAAATATAGTGGCGATCGCTATTCTTAATAGTAGGAAGCAGGAGTAACATTCATGGGATTGAAGCCAATTGAGGATCAGGTTGTTGTAGTTGTCGGAGCATCAAGCGGTATCGGCCGAGAAACAGCCCTTGAGTTCGCAAAAAAGAGAGCAAAACTTGTTGTCTCCGGCCGCAGTGAGGTGAAACTCGCCTCGTTGGTGGATGCAATTCGCAACTTTGGTGGCGAAGTAATTCCGGTAATTGCTGATGTTGCGGTATTCGAGCAAGTTAAGGCGATCGCAGATAAAACGGTACAGGTTTACGGTAGGCTGGATACCTGGGTTCACGTCCCTGCTACGGCAGTGTTTGCCCCGTTTGAGCAAACTACGCCCGAAGAGTTTAAGCGGGTAATTGAGGTCAATTTATTAGGACAAGTTTACGGCGCAATGGCAGCACTCCCTTATCTGAAACGAGAGGGACGGGGAGCATTAATTCATGTCTCATCAGTTGAGGGAATTCGATCGCTGCCGCTTCAAAGTTCTTACGGTGCTTCAAAACACGGACTTGAAGGATGTCTCGAATCCTTGCGAGTTGAATTGCAGCATGAAAAAATTCCAATTAGCGTCACCAGCATCAAACCTTCGGTGATGAATACGCCCTTTTGGGACAACGCCAAGACGCGATTGGGCGTGCATCCCGCCGGGATACCGCCCTACTACGATCCGAGATTAGTTGCCGATGCAATTGTCTACACGGCAAGCCATCCCACCCGCGATTTCTTCGTCGGTGATTCTGGCAGAATTCTCGATTTCTTGCAAAAACTTTCGCCTTCTTTTGTGGATGCTATATTGGCTCAAATTAGCTTTCCGCTGCAGCGCACTCAAGAGCCAAAATCTGCGGAAGATTCCAACAATTTGTACGAACCCGTGTTAACAGAGACTAGAGTAGACGGAGATTTCAGTCACAGTGTTATCCCCGCTATTTTAGACTGGGTGGATAAGAATCCTGCATTAAAGTGGGGAGCGATCGCCAGCGTTGCATTAGCCTTCGCTTTGACTCAGGGGATAAGAAATAACTCTTAACAAAAATCTCACGCCCCCGAGCGAAAAATCGCCGAACATTCCTGCAAACACAACACTCGATCGCCCTAAATGCGATCGAGTTTTCCAAATTTGAACTATCCAAGCTTTAGCTTAAGTTTCCTGTTTGAACATATGAAGCTATGTTTTAGCAATTAAGACTCGCGATCGCGCAACCAATTTGTTAAATCTGACGCTTCTGAAAAATCTAGCAACGCCTCCCCTAAATTTTCTAGTTCTTCTACGGATAAAGTCTGAATTTGCTCGTTTATTTCGAGGGCGATCGGACCGATGCGTCGAGTCAACTGGCGCGTGATTAAAGACAGCGCCTCATTTTTTCTTCCTTCAAGGAGGCCATCTTCGCGAATTTCTTGGTAAATTACAGACTCGCGCATAGTTTCTTTCCTAAATAGTTGTCTGAGTAAGGCTTTTTCAAATCTCAAACCTGCGAGCACTTGGGTGCAAGCGAGTACATCCGCTTGTTGGGTCGGTTCTTCAATTGTAGCAATCCGAGTAGCTATTTGCTCTAACAAAGTTCGCGGGGAGTTGGTTTGAGATAGTGTCGCCAATGGCAGCAAGCCGGGGACGGACAGCAATAAAGCCGGATCTTGTTCCCACAGGCGAATCACTCGATAGCTGTGTCGGGTGTTCGTGTCTGCGTACTGGGAAACAAAAACTTGTTCTGAGGTTGTTTCCTGCAAAAAAATCACTACTTGATGGATGTCACAGGAGTATTGCCGTTTGAGCCTGACGTAGTAGTCTAGCATTCGGAAGGCGATCGGCGGCTCTGAGTAAGGTCGGGTTTCAAATTCCAGATGTAGGATTTGGTTATCGGTTTGCAGGAAGACGAGAGAATCGGCCCGAATGGGTTCTTGAATTAGTTCGGTTTTGAGTACCTGAACGCTGGTGGGTTCGTCAATTGGTAGTTGGCAATCGCCTTGAAAGACAGTGGCAGAATGACAAATGAAAACCGACTGGGGAACTCTTGCAATGCCTGTTAAAAATTGTGTTTTCAGTCCTCTTTCAGAGGACTTTTGCTATGAGACAGGGGTTTTTAACCCCCGGCGGACTTGTGGGTTAGCGCGGGATTTTGGGGGCGGGCGATCGCAATTCTGTCGCTGGGTGGCAAGAAACCGGGTTTCTATAAATCATGTCTGCTGAGTACGAAAAATATCGGAAGAAACCCGGTTTCTGAGATTGTGCGATCGCATTTCTCTGGTTGAGTACCGAGAAACCGGGTTTCTGCGACAAATCTCGGTTGAGTACGAGAAATATCCCAAGAAACCCGGTTTCTGAGATTGTGCGATCGCATTTCTCTGGTTGAGTACCGAGAAACCGGGTTTCTGCAACAAATCTCGGTTGAGTACGAGAAATATAAAAAGAAACCTGGTTTCTAAGATTATCGTGCGATCTATTTTGCAGTTACCAACTGGGCCGGCAGCTTTTTAAATGCCAACCTTTCATTCTCGACATCTACAAAAATTGTATCGCCGTCGCTAAAATCTCCCCGCAAAATACCTTTAGCAACTTGCGTTTCCAATTCGCGCTGAATTCCCCGCTTTAACGGTCGCGCTCCGTACACCGGATCGTAACCGATTTCTGCTAAAAAGTCAATAGCAGTTTCTGACAGTTTCAATGTCATTTTCCGCTCGCTCAAACGGCTTTCCAAACGCTTAATTTGCAATTGCACGATCTGCCGCAATTCGCCTTTATCCAAACCGTGGAAGATAATCATTTCATCGATGCGATTCAAGAATTCAGGGCGGAAAGTTCCCCGCATTGCTTCCATCACCCGAGTGCGCATCAGTTCGTTATCTCCCGCTACATCTAAGATGTATTGAGAGCCAACATTTGAAGTCATGATAATCACCGTATTCTTAAAGTCTACGGTATGACCTTGAGCGTCCGTAACGCGGCCGTCGTCGAGAATTTGCAGCATGATATTGAAGACATCCGGGTGCGCTTTCTCGATTTCATCGAACAGAATTACTGCGTAGGGACGGCGGCGAATTGCTTCGGTTAATTGTCCGCCTTCATCGTAACCGACGTATCCCGGAGGCGCGCCAATCAATCGAGAAACTGCGTGTTTCTCCATGTATTCCGACATATCAATGCGGACGATCGCCTCTTCTGTATCGAACAGGTAAGATGCGAGTGCTTTGGCTAATTCTGTTTTGCCAACGCCCGTCGGACCGAGGAAAATAAAGCTAGCTACCGGGCGGTTCGGATCGGCCAAACCGGCGCGCGATCGCTGGATGGCATCGGCAACAGCAGTCACCGCTTCATCTTGTCCGATTACCCGTTTGTGCAGTTCATCTTCCAAGTGCAAAAGTTTTTGCATTTCCGATTCAACTAACTTGCTGATCGGGATTCCCGTCCACTTGGAAATAATCTCGGCAATGTCAGCTTCGGTGACTTCTTCCCGCAGCAAAGTTTGACCCGTGGTTTGAGTTGCTGCTAGTTGAGATTCTGCTTCTGCGAGTTGTTTTTGCAGTTGGGTTAACTTGCCGTATTTCAATTCAGCAGCGCGGTTGAGGTCGTATTTCAACTCTGCTTGCTGGATTTCAATGTTAACTTTATCGATTTGTTCTTTGATGGTTTGAATGCTGCCGATGACACCTTTTTCCGATTGCCATTGCGCGTTCAAAGCTGCTTGCTGTTCTTTAAGATTTGCCAGGTCTTTTTCGAGCCGATCCAAACGTTCGATCGCGGCAGCATTGCTTTCTTTTTGCAGCGACAGCCGTTCCATTTCTAACTGCAAAATCCGGCGATCGATCTCGTCTAATTCTTCCGGTTTGGAAGTAATCTCCATTTTCAGTTTAGCAGCCGCTTCGTCTACTAAGTCGATCGCTTTGTCGGGCAGGAATCGATCGCTAATATACCGAGTAGATAAAGTAGCAGCCGCCACTAAAGCGCTGTCGGAAATCTTCACCCCGTGGTGTACTTCGTAACGTTCCTTCAAACCGCGCAGGATCGAGACAGTATCTTCGACTGTCGGTTGGTCAACGTAAACTTGTTGGAAACGGCGTTCTAAAGCCGCATCTTTTTCAAGATACTTGCGGTATTCGTCGAGAGTTGTCGCGCCGATACAGCGCAATTCGCCTCGCGCTAACATCGGTTTCAACAAGTTACCGGCATCCATCGAGCCTTGAGTCGCGCCGGCACCGACAACGGTATGAATTTCATCGATAAATAAGATGACTTTGCCGTTGCTTTCGGTAACTTCTTTGAGGACTGCTTTCAAGCGTTCTTCAAATTCTCCCCGGAATTTTGCCCCGGCAATTAACGCTCCCATATCCAAGCTAATTAACTGCCTGTCTTTGAGAGATTGCGGCACGTCTCCGGTGATAATCCGCTGGGCGAGTCCTTCCGCGATCGCAGTTTTTCCGACTCCCGGTTCTCCAATTAATACGGGATTGTTCTTAGTGCGACGGCTCAATATTTGAATCGTGCGGCGGATCTCGTCATCTCTTCCGATTACCGGATCGAGTTTCCCTTGACGCGCGGCTTCCGTCAAATCTCGGCCGTATTTTTCCAGCGCTTCGTATTTGCCTTCTGGATTTTGGTCGGTCACTTTGTTGTTCCCCCGGACTTGGGCAATGATATCTTTCAGTTTGGCTTCATCTAGTTTAAATTCTTGCAGTAAATTTTTGCCAAACCGATCGTCCTTAACGTAAGCTAGGATTAAATGTTCGATCGAAATGAAATCATCACCGTAATCTTTGCGATAAGTTTCAGCGCGATCGAGCAAACTGTCAAGGGAACGGCCGAGATAAACATTACTGCCGCTTCCCGAGACTTTCGGCTGGCGGCTGATAAACTCATCGGTACGTTCGCGCAATTTGGGGACAGACACTCCAGCTTTGTTAAACAAACTGCTAGCCAGGCCGGATTCTTGTTCCAACAAAGCTTTCATCAAGTGCTCGCTTTCTAGCTGCTGCTGTTGGGCTGCTTTGACGAGTTCGGGCGTGCGGGCGAGGGCTTCCCAGGCTTTTTCTGTAAATTGATTTGGATTATTTGGTTGCATAAATTTTAATTCCCTGAAATGAAGGAAGAAGGAGTTAGGTGTTAGGTGTTAGGTGGTAGGTGGTAGGTGTTAGAGACTAAAACCTACCACCTACAACTTACAACCTGAATCACCGAAGAAGGAAGAAGCTTCGAGCCTTCTGTAGGGGCGATGCTCGATCGCCCGTACAATTGTTATTCTAGGGAGGTACGGAGGGCCGGCGGATCGGGCTTCCGGTATATCTAGATAGGTATTTCCGCCCTTGGTCGCACTGTGTCGCAGACAAGATGAATTACCAAGCAGAGTTTAAGCCGAAAGCGCTCAAAGATTTGCAATCTTTGCCAGCGGAGGCACAAAGCCGAGTTTTGACTAAAATTGAGTTGATGCAAAATAACCTAACGGGGGATGTGAAACGGTTAACAAACTATACGCCAGAATATCGGCTGCGGGTAGGAGATTATCGAGTTTTATTTGAAATTGAGGAAGATGTTTTGATAATCTACCGCGTCAAACATCGAAAAGATGCTTACTCTTAAACGACTGGAGGAAATATCGATGATTCAGTTAAATCCTGAATTTATTACTAAAAACGGCAAAAAAGAATTTGCAGTTATACCTTACGAAGAATTTGAAGCGCTGCAAGAATTAATTGCGGACATGGAAGATTTGATGGATTTGAGGGCGGCAAAAGAGGAAGATGCAGATCGGCCTTCTGTACCTTTAGCAGAGGTGAAGAGACTGTTAGGATTGCTCAATAATTAATTCAACTTCTTCCTTCTTCCTTCTTCCTTCTTCCTTCTTCCTTCTTCCTTCTTGAAAAAATGTCTCCTAAACCTGTGTTTTTTGCAACTGCGGGGCAACTTGAATCGGCGGCATCGGTTCGAGAGGAGTATTTACGGGTGCGAACCTGCAATAACATACAACTATTGTGTCAAACTGACTGCCCGGTGCATCTTCCGAGTAAGTTTGAGCTCTGACGACTTCCCAGTCTCCTATTCGGGTGTGCGTGCTCGCAGCAGGAAATTTTGGATCTGCAAACTTTTCTATGCGATGAAATTCTCGAAATCTATACCCCGGTTGAGGAATTGGTCTGTTAGAAGAGTCGAAGTGTTCGGCAAGAATGTCAGTCAGCATTCCTGTATGCGCTAGCAGTCTATTTTCTGCACCTTCTTCTTCAGTCAAATCAGCTCTAAAAATGATATACTTGCTCATTGCTTATTCCTTCGTATCGTCCATCTGGATTGGATTCAGGCCGATCGTCAGTCATTTTCGATATTCCACTTTGTATTGTACCCATGACTAATGACTACTGACTGCTGTCAACTGTCAACTGTCAACTGTCAACGATCGACTATCAACTGTTTTCAAGCCTGCATCACCACTCGTTCCGGGAGTCTCACAGTAAAAGTCGAACCCCGACCGTTTTGGCTTTCAACGGTAATTTCCCCGCCCAGAATTTGACACAAACGCTGGCTGATTGTCAGTCCCAAACCCGTGCCTCCGTACTTACGAGTAGTCGAAGCATCAGCTTGAGTAAAAGGTTTAAATATCTGCTGCAATTGCTCGTCCGTCATGCCGATCCCCGTATCGCTGACTCGAAAAACTAAAATTTGAGAACTGTAATTTGCACCCGATAATAATTCATCATCATTATTTCTCCTGTGTTTTGTCGGTTTTGGTCTGTCATTTTTAACTCTTTCAACGCCGATCGTAATCGTGCCTTTTTCTGTAAATTTAGCAGCATTGCTGAGCAAGTTGAGGAGAATTTGCCGCACTTTTGGCAAATCGGCGTACATCGTACCGAGTTCTCCTTTGGTTTGCAGAGCTAAAGCATTGCCTTTTTTCTCTACTAGCGGTTGAGCCGTAGTCATCACTTCTTCAATCATTGTTGCCACGTCGAAGTTTTCCAAATACAGCGTGACGTGGCCTGCTTCAATTTTAGAAATGTCGAGGATATCGCTGATCATGTCGAGCAAATGTTTGCCCGCGGTTTGAATTTTTTCCAAGTCGGGTAGAAAATCTTCCGAACCGGAATCTTGAGCATCTTCTTGCAGCATTTCGCTGTAGTTGATGATCGCGTTGAGGGGGGTGCGGAGTTCGTGGCTCATGTTGGCAAGAAACGCACTTTTCGAGCGGTTGGCTGCTTCGGCTGCGATTTTTGCTTCGTGCAAATCTTCCGTGTATTCCGCTACTTTTTGAATCAATTCGTTGAGGGAAATTCCCAGCATTCCTACTTCATCGGCAGTGGTAACGGGTACTTGCAAATCGAAGTTGGACTCCTCGGTAACTTGCTGGGCGACGAGGGTCGCAGCTTCCAGGGGGCGGGCGATCGCGGCACTGGTATATGCTGCTAGAATTGCTGCGATCGCAGCCGATATTGCCAGAGAAACGATGACAATTAGAGTTCCAAGCTGTTCTGCTTTCTGGTAGGTGCTAAACGCCTGGTCTGCTTTTTCTCGAAAACTACTTGCGAGTTGGGCTGAATCCTGGGAAAATTTTCCGAGCTGCAAAGCAGTCGCACTGGTGACTAAATTGTTCAAGTTTCCCCGAAACACCTGCTGCTGTTGCGGGTTCAAATTCGCTAATTTGACATTCCCCAACAGTTTCTGTACCTGCTGGAAATATGCTTCTACTGTTTTGGAGTTGGATGCGGCGAACTCTTGAAGCTGTTGGTACTCGGAGAGAACATCGCGACTGGAACTGGGCGGCAGGGCTTGTATTTGGTCGAGAATGCCGCTCATCTGGGCGACGCGGGTCAGGAATTGGGAGCGCTTGCGATCGAAAATTTGCGGTTTCGCCACCAGACTCGCCAGTTCTTGCTGGTCAATTCTTACTTCCTGCACTGTCTGGTTCAGGTTGGTCAGAACTTCGGCTTTATCTCGGTCGAGAGCCAGTTTTTCGCGAACTTGGTTTTTGTAATAAGATTCTACTCCCCGTCCCGCCACCGCACCCAAAAGGGCAATACCGATGACCAAGGCGTACCCGCAGCCAATTTTCTGTCTGATACCCAAGCGATCGAACAGACTTCTGGACTCTCCTTTTTCATGAGGGTTCTGGAGTTGGTTTTTTGAGGCGAAGGTTAAAGACATGGGGAATCTGCTTGTCACCCAAAGAGGCAATATCCATATTGTAATTGATGCCTGCCAGAGGGTAAACAGACTTCTTGCTTTTCATCGCTATTTGGCGTGTTATGGGGTTTTTGCAGGGTTCCACATATTTTCCAGCTTGACATTTTGAGGAAGTTATGAGTCGCGAATGATAAGTTGCGAGTTATCGGTTGCAACTTATGAGTTAGATTTGTCCTCCAAAGCTTTGGTGCGATCGCAACTCATAACCTATCGCCACTCCCCTACTGGCAAAGCCGAAATTGTGCTAGCTCTGCAGGAATTTTTGAAGCATTGGGTACGTTGGCGGAAGTTGGAACGAAGATGCCCATCCCGAAATTGCAACCTTCTGCATTCGTGCATTCCCCAGGCTTAGCAGTGACTTGATATTCACCTTGGGACGGAGGGGTAAAAGAGATTGTCGCAGTTTCGCCTGTTTTTTGACTTGCTGCAATTTCTTGACCGTTGGCATCTGTCAGGATAAGGTTTAAATCCTTGCAGTTACCGTCGCAAGTAGCTACGAAAACATACTCGGTATCGGGATGCAGGGTAGCTCGAAAAGGAGATGAAACTTGCTTGCGCACTCTGGCTAACAGCGGGACAAATACTAATTTTTGACCGTTACTTTTCCGCTGGTCAACTTCTGTTTTCAAACGACAAACGACTGTTCTTTGGTCGGCGCTCAGTTCTTGAGAAATCGCTGTGCCCGCGATCGCAGTACCGAGGATGACGGCAATCCCTGAAATAACCAGATGTTTGAGCTTCATTGATGTCCTTTAAAACTAATTTCTGTGCGATCGCAATAAACCGCTTTTGCAAGTAGTTTATTGAGTTATTTGGAGCCTACCACATTTGTTGTAAATTGGGGATGGGGAATTGGGAATTGGGAATTGGGAATGGGGAATTGGGAATTGGGAATGGAGCATCGGGCATTGGGAATGGGGAATTGGGAATTGGGAATGGAGCATCGGGCATTCGTTATTATCGCCAGCTAATTACTCATCAAAAGCGAGTGCTGACGATCGCCCCAATATTATCATGTTCGCTCGCTCGCTCGCGATTCCTGTAGTAGGTTGGGTTGAACGAAGTAAAATTCAACATCAACTGTTGTTGAGTCCCGCGTTGCGGAAAGTTCATTTCGGTTCCTGAGCGAAGTCGAAGGGCAACCTAACCTAAGCCTGCATCTGATTTGTGTTGGACTTCGCGTTGCGGGGGATTCCTTCTTCAACCCAAGTTGCTTCAGAGTTTGCGAAATTCCCAAGCGGGTACAAACTTGGAGTCTCCCCAAATACCGCGGCGGTTTTTCTTGGCATCAGCTTCCGCTTGTTCGATCGCGCTGGCACTGGGACAATTTTTCAAGTAAGGACGGTAAACCATTACCAGTCCTTCGCGGGCTAAAACTTCTTGCACTAATGTGCCGTCAGGCAAGCGAATCTCGCTGACTTTGCGACCGTAGCGATCGGTATCGGTGACGGTTAAAATAATTCGATCGCCCCCTTTTTTTACTAGCTGTTCTAGTCTTTGTTGGGCTTGTCTTCCCCATTTAAATTGATTTTTATCTGCTGCTTTTTTGCTATTCTTTTCGGCGTTGCTGTGCGGGATTTCTGGTGCGTCTACGCAGGCAAAACGTATTTTAATATCTTGACCTGCCGCATCGCTGGCAACCATAGTATCGCCGTCGCTGACTCGTTTTACTGCATAATTGTTGGGTGCTAACTTTTGCTGGCAACCGAACATTAACAGCAGGATAATTGTACTAAAACTTTTGATTGTCTTGGAGATGGAAATTTGGGTTTTGCTCATGTTTTTATGTGATTATTTATTTGGGATATCGGGCGATCGGGGAATGCGTATTATACTATTTTCTGTTGGTCCGTGGTGCGCACCTTACTTTAACTGTTTCCCAGGCTCTGCTGGTGCGCAGTGCGCACCTTACTTTTCTCACTGGTTCCCAGGCTCTGCCTGGGAATCCAGATCCCGAGGCTCTGCCTCGCCTCCTTTTTTCCCTAGCGCCAAGCGTGAAAAACCATGCGGGCAGAAGCACCGCTAACTGGCGAAGTATTAACTATTTTGATGTCTCGGAATCCCGCACTTTCCAACATTCCTTGCACCGCCAAAGCATTCGGTCCGAACCAATTTGTCGCATCGTTATTCAACTCGGCACGCGGGTAAAATGCCAGTGCCGGTCTTTGACAGTCGAGCATATCTACGTGAGTTTCTAATATTAACTGCTTGCCAGTTACGCTAAAAACTCGATCGAGCGCTAATAACGGATGGCGCATGTGATACAGCACTCCCAAAAACAAAACTAAATCGAAAACCCCCACTTTCTCCGGCGACAGTTCCAGCACATCTATCTCCATATCCTCAACTTGAGAATTGAGAACCGTGCGGGCCAATTCAAATCCTCCTTTGCCAAACATCGGGGATTGCCACACAAAAGAATCCGTCGCCAAAACGCGCTTGGCTCCCCGTTTTTCGGATGCAAAAGAGTAGAATCCGTCCCACGCACCGACATCTAAAACTGTCATTCCTGCTAAATTTTCAGGAAGTCCAATTCTCTGTTCGCTTCGAGGAGAAAAGGTTTGCCCGCCACCCGGAGTGATGACTCCACAACCGAGGTCGATCGAATGGTGCCAAGCGCGAATTTTTGCTACTTCTGTTTTCAGCAGCAATCTTTCCAGATCTTCGAGAGTAACTACTGACAACTGTGCGACTTGCGGCGCTGTAAATTCCTGGATTTCTACCCGCAGTCGATCGAAATCTCGGCGGTAAGCTGCCAATTCTTCGACCAAGGTTTCTGGTAGGGGAGTGCCGTCGTTTTGCAGTTTTTGAGCGGATTGGGAGAAGCGCGAATTCAGGTCGATCGCCCGTTTTTTAAGATCGTTTAATTGCTGCCAAAAGCTTTTGAATTCTGTTACCATACTGTTAATTTTACTGCAAGGTCGATCGCGAGCTGGTATAGTCGCACTAATCACTGTCAACTGTCAACTGTCAACGATCGCGAGCGGGGACGCTCGCACTATTAACTGTAACTGTCCAAGGTCAACTGTCAACTGTCATGGAATCAGCGCAGAAATCGCCTCAATCTGCGCCAACGGAATCAAAATAGTCGATCTTCTTTGTAGATTGTCGCCCTCGGCGTACTCCCTACACCACTCAGATCGAGTTCTTTATGTCAACCAGTTCTACTCGACTGTCGCTCTAGCATAAGCTGTCAGAGCGATCGCCGGAATCCTGCCACCCATTTCCGGAAGGCGCGATCGAATTTCCCGGATCGGTATGTAATACCAAATCCGGGTTACTTATCCCCTTTATGAATGGGCGGTTGAAACCGCTACTATACAAACAAAACTCGCCCTTCAAGGGTTTCAGGAATAAAGGGGGAGATCGTATCCGGATCTGGTATAGTACCAAATTCTGGTACGATACCCCTCTATTTCGATCGCGTAAATCTCGAACAAACAACTATCTCTTAAAAATACTTTGCCAAGTGCGAAGCAAGATGATTATCGCGGTGCAGCCACAGTACGTTTAAGCTGTCTGTCATGCGATCGCCTGCGATCTTTGTTAATTTTAGTTGATGTCGCAACCCAGAGCGTTTCGTAAAGATATTAACAGGTTGATAGCCATAACTTTCCATAAGTTCGCGCAGTTCTTCTGGGCTGGAACCGCCCCTTTCTAGATATTCGGGAACTACTTCTATCAGAAATACTGGATGCCAGCGTTTGATAGTACGATCGAGCCCTCGAATGACCAGCGGTTCAAAGCCTTCTACATCGATTTTAATGAAAGTTGTTCCCGGCAATTCCTCAGGTAAAATATCGTCGCCGCGATACACTGGCAATTGGTACTGGCTGGTAATTAGCGATCGATCTTGTTCGGGAATTTCCGTAAAAGTTCCCATGTCAAACTCTTCATTAACTATGGTCAGCGTCAGTTCGGTTTGTCGGTCGCCGAGACCGCAATTGTGCAGGGTAACTTGCTGCAATTCATTATCAGTTATATTCTTTTGCAAGCGCTTAAAAATTAAAGGATTTGGTTCAAAGGAATGTACGGTTCCTGTCTCAGTCACGCACCGTGCGGCCATCAGGGTTAGCATTCCTAAATTAGCGCCGATATCGACAAAAGTATCCCCAGGTTTGACTATTTCCATCACAAATAGCTGCATTTCTAACTCATAGTAACGACCTAGAAAATATGTCACGCGCTCGTGCCAGAAGGAAAGATCCAGAGTCATCAAATATTGGTGAAATTTGCCGCGGATAGTGCGAGTAGGGGCATTTTTCCATAAGTCTTTTTGATACCCGCCTAAGTTCTCAAATAATTTTCCCCATCCCGGAAGTTCCCAGCGGATGTATGGTAAGATAGCATACACCAATTTTGTGGATTTCATGGCGACTTTCCTCAATTTAAGTAGATACTTTAATTTATCACAATCCAAACTTGTCAGGCAAATATCCTGTCCAGGGTAAGTTCATCTAATTTGGTATAAAGCGTACTTGACAAAAAGAGTAATATCTGAATTAGATATCCAGTTAATAGCAGTTCTATAACATTGGTAACAAGTTAGAAGCGAGTAGATTAAGTGGTTCGCATGATAATAGTGGCGGGCGATCGATTGACAGAGAGAAAGGTTTAAAAAACTTACATTTAGTGACAGCTTGGGCAAGCGAACAAGGTTCACGAGCGGGGACTAAATAGGGCTTGCTGAATAAGTCTTTTGGTGAGAGGGGTATAGGGCATAGGGCATAGGGCATAGGGCATAGTTTTTCTCCGTTTCGAGTCGGGAATTAGACACACCACACAAAGGAAACAGTGCGATGGTTTTGACCATTAAGGTTCGCGAATGGGGACTAATTCAAGAAGTTCTGAGTTTTAAGTTTTGAGTTTTGAATAAAGAACTGTCTTTAACTCAAAACTCAAAATTCAAAACTCAAAACTCCCAACTGTCAACTGTCATGCAATTAGCGCAGAAATCGCCTCAATGAGCTCCTGAGATTCGATCGGTTTGATGATGTGCCGTTGAAACCCTGTCTCCAGGGCTTTTTGGCGGTCTAACTCTCTAGCATAGGCTGTCAGAGCGATCGCTGGAATCCTGCCACCTGTCTCGGGAGGGCGCGATCGAATTTCTCGAATCAGCATGTAACCGTCCATCTCGGCCATTCCCACATCGCTAACCAACAAGTCGGGAACCGATCGATCGAGCGCCTCCAACGCTTCCAGGCCCGAAGCCACGGCTGTTACCCTGGCCCCGCTTTGTTCCAGCAGAAATGCTTGAAATTCCCGAGTATCCTCATCGTCATCGACAATCAAAATTTCCAAGTTGCTTAAGGGAGTTGCAGTATTGTCTGCGTCAGTGGCAAAGAGCTCCGTTGCAGCCGGAACAGCCTCTTGGATGGTGGGTAACAACACCGTAAAAGTTGCGCCCCGATTTTCACCCAAACTCTCGGCCGTGACTTTTCCACCGTGCATTTCTACAATTTGCCGCACGATCGCCAGCCCCAGCCCCAATCCTCCAAATTTCCGAGTTGTTGTGGAATCTGCCTGAGTAAAATATTCAAATATGTGGGGTAAAAACTGCGGTTCGATGCCTTTGCCCGTATCCGTCACCCGCATCTGAGCCATGCGATCGACTTGTCGCAATTGGACGGTCACTTGTCCGCCGTTGGGCGTGAACTTGACAGCATTAGCGAGCAAGTTCCACACTACTTGCTGCAATCGGCCAGCATCGCCGGAGACAGGAGGCACTTCTGGGGCGAGGTCAAGCTGGATCTCAATTTGCTTGGCTTCTGCAGCCAGACGCACTGTTTCCAGGGCTGCCGCGATCGTAAAGTTGAGGTTGACGGGAGCAATAGTTAAGCTCAACTTGCCCTGCATGATGCGAGAGATGTCCAGCAAATCTTCAATCAGTTGAGTCTGCAGTTTGGCATTGCGCTCGATCGTTGCCAGTGCTTCCCGCTGGCGAGTTTCATTCAGCTTGCCACCCTGCAACAAGCGCGTCCAGCCCAAAATGGGAGTCAGGGGCGATCGCAATTCGTGGGACAAAACAGCTAAAAACTCATCTTTAATCTGATTCGCTCGCTGCAACTGTTGTGCGTGGTGTTGAATGGAAACCAGCAAATTCGCTCGATCGAGCGCGATCGCCACCTGTTCCGACATCAATTGCAACAAATCGACTTCTTCTGGGGTAAAGTTAGTCCGGGTGCAGCTCACAAACGAAAGAGTTCCCAACAACCGTCCCTGCACGATTAACGGTTGACCGACATAAGCAGTAGCACCCATCGCACAGATGGTTTGAGCCTGAGGGTGAGCCGCTATTTGGGCGGTGTCGAGTACGAGTTGCTGCCGCTGAGCGGCCACCCAGCCGCAGAGCAATTCACCGAACTCAACCCACTCGATCGCGCTTGCCACTTCCGAAGCAATCCCCTCATAATTTTTCAAATGCAGCATCGGGCGGTTGTCTTTTTCCTCCACGATGAAGTTGTAGTAACTGTCCAACCCCAGCGCCGGTGAGAGTTTGCCAAACAGGTTCTGCATCAGCGCCATCGGTTGCTCGACAGCCAGCAGGGCGGTGGTGATGTCATAAAGCAACCGCAAGCGTTCGTCAGCTTGCCGCTGGGCGGTGACATCGCGCATGATTTTGATAAATCCTTGGACATCCTCTGTCTCATCGCGCAAGGGCATGACAAAGCCGCTTCCCCAAAAGCGGCTGCTGTCCTTGCGAATGTGCCAGCACTCATTTTCTACCTGTCCTTGAGTCAGGGCGGTGTGCAATTCCCACCCCAGGCGATCGAAATCGTTTTCTTCCGGGGCGTAAAGGGTGCGACCTTCACTACCCAAAATTTCTGCTTCTGAATATCCCAACAAGCGTTCGGCACCGGGATTCCAACTGGCGATCTTCGCGCTAGTATCGAGGGTGAAGATCGCATATTCTTTAGCGCTTTCCAGCATCAGCCGAAAGCGAGCCTCACTTTGTTGCAAGGCAGTTTCAGCAAGCTTGCGATCGGTAATATCATAGGAGATTGCCAGCGCCGCTTCAATTTCACCGCGATCGTCGCGCAAGGGGATGCCGTGAGAAATATAGTAGCGATCGCGGTACTCGTGTTCTAAAGAGAACGATTCGCCATTGAGGGCCTGACGGTAGTAGGGTTCGTAGTGTGTCGCTTGGGTTGAATCCAGGGCTTCCCAGAGCGTTTTGCCCACAAAATTTTCCGAGGTTAAGCCTACCTGTTCCAGTGCTCCGCCTTCTGCCAGCAGGTAGCGCAAATCCCGATCGACAATGAATGCAGCGCCGCAAGGCAAGTTTGCCGCCAACAGGCGCAGGCGGGTTTCCGCTTCTTGGCACTTGCGCTTTTCTGCTGCTTCTCGCAGTGCCCGCCGCACGGAGAACACCAACCTCTCCAAGCGCTGCTTGAGTACGTAGTCGGTGGCTCCCAATTTCAGCGCTTCAATTACCAATTCTTCGCCCATGCTCGCTGAGACGAAAATAAAGGGCGTATCGGGACACAGGGTTCGAGCAATTCCCAAAGCAGTAATGCCGTCAAAACCGGGCAGCGAATAGTCTGCCAAAATCAAGTCAAAGGCACTGGTTTCTAATGCCGCCACAAACTCAGCGCGAGTTTGGCTTCGGACTATTTCGCAGTCAAGACTGCTCTCAGCCAGCGTCATCTCTAGGACATCTGCATCGAGGGCGTTGTCTTCCAGTAACAGAAAGTGAAGTGCCGTCATGCCCCCACCTCGCGTTTCGGCAGAGAAAAATAGAACGTGGCACCAGAATCGATCGCGCTTTCTGCCCAGATGCGCCCGCCGTGCCGGTGAACGATGCGCCGCACAGTCGCCAGCCCCACTCCAGTGCCGGCAAACTCATCCTGTGAATGCAGTCGCTGAAACATAGTGAACAGTCGATCGCAGTACTTCATGTCAAACCCTGCTCCGTTATCCCTGACAAAGAAAATCACTTCTGCCTCCCGATCGATGCTACCGATGGCAATTTCGGCCCGCTCCCGATGAGACGTATATTTTATGGCATTGGACAGCAAATTTTGCAATACTATCTGTAACAATACGGGATCGCCCTCTACCGAAGGTAGCGGATCGATCTGCCAGTGGAGCGATCGTGCGATCGGTTCGGGCTGTAGCTGCGATCGCACCTGCTGCACTAGCCCATCCATAATGACAGTTGTCAACAGCATTTTCGTCTTTCCCAGGCGAGAAAATTCCAGCAAGTCGCCGACCATTTTCTCTGCCCCAAGCGCGGATTGAGCGATAATGTCAAGGGATTTCAGGCTAGAAGCATCGACTTGCGCGGCTTCTAGCTTGCCTCGCAGCCGATCGGCGAAATTATTAATGTAGCGCAGCGGCGTTCGCAAGTCGTGGGCGATCGCGGAAGCAAACGCTTCGAGTTCCTCATTGACGGCTTCTAATTGAGCCGTGCGCGCCTTTACCTGTTGTTCCAGGCGATCGTTCAGCATTTGGACTTCTTGCATCACCCGTTCCCGATAGATGGCTTCCCGCCGCATTTGAGCCAGTTGCAAGTGGGCATCGACTCGCGCTAACAGTTCCCGCGCCGAAAAAGGTTTGATCAGGTAATCATCGGCCCCCATTTCCAAGCCTTCAACCCGCGATGCTTCGCCAGCCCGCGCCGATAGCAATACGATCGGGATCGTCTGAGTCTGCGGATCTGTGCGGAGCGATCGCAGCAATTCAAATCCATCCATCTCCGGCATCATCACATCAGCCAACACCAAATCCGGCGGGGATTGTCTGGCGGCAGCCAAAGCCGCAGCCCCATCCGCAACAGCCGTAACCTCATAACGATCGCCCAACAGCCGCCGCAAGTAATCGCGCATATCAGCATTGTCATCAACCAGGAGAATGCGAGCGGGGGAGGGAGATAGAAGGGCAGTGGGAGAATTACCACTGTTTAATGACCGATGCTCTCCTTGCCCTATGCCCCATGCCCCATGCCCTATGCCCCATGCCCCATGCCCAAATTCTGGCTGCCAGCGCAAAGCTTCTTCTACAAAAGCATTTGCCGTTACCGTTGTCGTTGCCCGCCCAGAAGCAACTCCAATGCGATCGCCCGCCAGGTGCGCCGTCCCCGTGGGAATGGTAACGGTGAAGCTCGTACCCTCGCCTACTGTACTCGCAACTGCGATCGAGCCTCCGTGGCGCTTGACGAGTTCCTGCACCAGCGACAAGCCAATGCCCGAGCCTTCATAGCTGCGCCCTTTTGCTCCTTTGACTTGATAGAAGCGATCGAACAGGCGGGGCAGTTCGGCGGCGGGAATGCCCGTGCCGGTGTCGCTGACTGTTAATTCAACTAATTCAACGCTGTTTGCTTGCGGTTTGAGCGAAACAGAAATAGTACCCTCGAAGGTAAATTTAAAGGCATTTGATAGCAGGTTGAGGACAATTTTTTCCCACATTTCGCGATCGACATAAATAGTTTCGGGCAAGGGGGGACAATCGACAATTAACTGCAAATTTGCGCGTTCGATCGCCGATCGAAACACGCTTGCCAGTTCGGCCGTATAGGTAGATAAATCAGTCGGTTCGTAGTTTGCCTGAAGGCGATCGGCCTCGATGCGGGAAAAGTCGAGCAGCGCGTTCACCAGTTTTAAGAGGCGCAGGCTGTTGCGGTGCGCCACCTGCAAAGACTCTTGCAAATAGCCGAGGCTATCCGGCGATCTTGCAGCAATTGTGTCCCCATCGACTCCGGGATCGTTTTCTGAATTTAAACGCGCCAGCGCCGTTTCTAAGGGGTTGAGAATCAACGTTAGCGGGGTGCGGAATTCGTGAGAAACATTGCTGAAAAAGAGAGTTTTGGCGCGATCGAGTTCTGCCAGGGCTTCGGCACGTTGTTGTTCTTGCTCGCGGGCAGATTGTTCTCGAACTCGTTGAAGTTCTGCTTCACGCAAGTGTGCTTCGACGCGGGCGCGTTCAATGGTTGCCCAAGTCCGATCGGCAATTTCTTCCACCAGATCCATCTCAAACTCTGTCCAGTTCCTCGGTGTGGTCTGGGTGATACAGAGGATGCCGACAGGCTCTCCCTGCTTGATCGCGGGCACCATCAGACTGGCAATAATCTGCAACTGCAAGCAGGTCTGTCTCAAGTTTCCATCCAGCACGTTCGTCGTGTGTACATCCTCAAAGACAAAAGGCTGACCCGCATCGAGCATGGTTCTGAAGATGGGGGAGTTTTCTAGAGGGTACGCCCCCACCACCGAAGGCAAATCTGCTTGTGAGGCATCCCGCCGAATGATGGCGCTGCCGTCAATAATTTCGCAGTAGTAACATCTGTCCGCTCCAAAGAAGTTCATGGTGATGCGCGTCACGGTTGCCTGAATTTCAACTGCATCGGAGAGCGATCGCAGCGCATCCGACAACTTGACCCGGAACGCATCCATTTCAGCAGCGCGGCGCAATTGTTCTTCCGATCGCTTGCGATCGGTGATGTCGTTAAACACAACGGCAACTTGGCGACTGCCCTCACCCCCGACTCGCGAAAAGTAAACGTCAAACCAACGGTTTAAGCCTTCGACACAATCTTCATGGCGGGTGGCAACGCCAGTCTGAGCCACTCTGTCACACGTTTCAATCCAGAAGGATTCAACGCTAGGAAGGAGTTCGACTATCGTTTTGCCCGCCACATTTTCCAACCCGGTCAATTGCTCGAACGCTGGGTTGACTTCCAGATACCGCACGTCAACGGGTCTTTCGTTCCCGTCATACATCACTTCGCACAGCGCGTAGCCTTCGTCGATCGAAGTGAACAGCGATCGATATTTCACTTCGGAGTCGCGCAAAGCATCTTCGGCACGGGCGCGTTCGAGACGTGGAAACGTGCGGTTCGAGACTTCACCGATTAAAGCGATTTCATCTGCCGTCCACTCGCGCACCTCGCGGCAAGTCACCGTCAGACAGCCTTGCCATTCGCCCCGACGGTGATAGGGAACGATGATAACCGCGCCGACACCGATCGCGGCGGTGGCTTGTGCGTCAGTGCGCTCGTCGTGTTGCGTGTCGCAGACGACCCAAGTTTCTCCGGCGCGCATCGTGCGCGTGGACTCTTCGGTCATATATTCGGCGAAGCGAAACGTTCCCAGGAGTTGCGGCACGTCCGCCGCGTTCCAGCTATATTTTATCGTTACCAATTCGTGCCGTTCGTCAACGTAGGAGAAATTGAAGCCGTCGAGCCGCAGATGCGTTGCTAGCCGCTCACCGGTGCTTTTCATAATGGCTTCTTCGGAAGCAAGGCGAGAAGAATCTTCGGCGATTTGGGCGAGAAAAGCGAGATTCGCTTCACGGCGTTTGCGATCGGTGATGTTGGTGAAAACGAGCGCCAATTGTTTGTTTTGGGGATCGCCATGCCGGTACGCCGAGACACGGAAGTACCGATCTAAATCGGCTGTATGAATTTCAAACTCGATCGGTTCGCCCGTTGTCAAAACTCTTTCGTAGTTTGTGAGAAACTCGGCTTCCAGATTCGGCGCAAAATCGCGGGCAGTTTTGCCGATCGCTTGAGTCAACCCACTTTGAGCTTCAAATGCCGGATTTGCTTCTAGAAAACGGTAATCGATCGGCTGCCCGTTGTCATACAGCATTTCGATGATGCAAAAGCCATCGTTGACATTCTCGAACAGCGATCGATATTTCTCTTCCGATCGGCGCAGGGCTTCCTCTGCTATGGCACGCCGCACGGCAGTCCACGTGCGATCCGCTGCTTCGTCTAATATTCGGGCTTCGTCCCCTGTCCAGACATGCGGGCGATCGTGGTAAACAGCGAGGTTCGCCACCCAGCGATCGTGCTTAAACAGTGGCACCGCCAAGCACGATTGAAAACCCAACGCCAGCATCGCGTCGCGCTCCGCCTGCGGCAGTCTCTCGTCGCGTGCGATGTCGGGCGTATTGAAGTTATGTCCGGCAAGCTGGATTTCGCGTGCGGTGCCGAAGCTGCTGGTCGAAAATTGCCCGACAATCTTCTGTGCGTTGCCGCGTACATAGTTGTCCGCGATGGTGACGGCATCGCCGTCGATTTCGCAATATAACACGCGGTCAACGGACAGCCACTCGCCGACGACGCGCATGGCGACCCGTTGAATTTCAACTGGATCGGTAAGCGAACCCAGCGCGTCGGCAAGTTCCACCCGGAAAGCGTCCATTTCGGCGGTACGGCGCAATTGTGCTTCGGCGCGTTTGCGATCGCCTTCGGCGCGCTTGCGATCGGTGACATCCTGATAAACAGCAGCAACTCGCGTCTCGTTTGGCTCACCCACTTTGAATGCGTAGAAGTTATACCAAGCATCAAGCAGCGCGGTGTGAAACTCGTGGCGTTCAGCGATACCTGTTTTCGCCACTCTGCCAAAGGTCTCAAACCACTGCGATTCAAGGTTCGGGTCGAGTTCCCGCGTGGTTTTGCCGGCGAGTTCGGTTCCTGTCATTCTCACGGCTGCCGGATTTGCATCGATATACAAAATATCGATCGGCCGATCGTCCGCATCAAATATCACCTCAACGAGAACGTATCCCTCATCCATCGACTCGAAGAGCGATCGATATTTGGCTTCCGATTCGCGCAGTCGATCGAGGGCGGCTTGTTCTGCTGCGGCGGCGCGGCGCATCTCTTCGACATCGACGATCGTGCCTACCCAGCCGCGCAATTTGCCATCAGCTTCCAACAATGGTTCTCCCCGCACGGCGAAGCGCCGGTAATCGCCCGATCGCGATCGCAGTCGGTATTCACCGATCGCAGTTGCGTGCTGCGCGATCGAACTTTGCCAGATTTGCCCGATCCGTTCCGCATCATCTGGATGCAGGGCCCTCAGCCAGCCGAAATTTTTGTATTCGTCAAAGGTTTGTCCGGTGAAACTTTCCCACCCCGGAACTTCCTCAACAATATTGCCGTCAGCATCCGTCGCCCACACCATTTTGGAATTAGCACAGACTAAAGTACGGTATTTTTCTTCTGAATCGCGCAAGGCTGCTTCTGCTCGTTTGCGATCGGTGATGTCGTAAGAAACAGCAAGCACGGCATACACTTCGCCGCTTGCAGATCGCAGCGGCGTTCCGCGCGAGATGTACCAACGATCGCGGACTGTGTGTTCGCGATCGAACGACTCACCTGCTAGAGCTCTCCGGTACTCTGCTTCGCAATCGGCTACTAATTCGGGCGGCAACATCTCGGAAACCCTACGCCCGACGATATCTTCTGGTTCGAGTCCGCCTGCTGACAAAGCTTCTCCTCCAGCAAGCAAATAGCGCAGGTTGCGATCGACGACAAACACCGCCCCAGCCGGCAGATTCTCGACTGTCGCCCGCCAGCGTTCTTCCGATTCGCGCAAGGCTTCATGCGATCGCAGGCGTTCTGCTTCAATGCGCTGGCGATCGGTTATATCCTGAACGATACCGAACATTTTGACCGGTTGACCGGCTGCATCAAAGTCGAGATCGGCGCTGAGGCAGACTGTGGCTTGGCTGCGATCGGGACGAATGATGCGATACTCGGCTTCTAGAGAGCGTTTTTGGGCGATCGCTTCATCCGTCGCAGCCAGCAACTCCGCCAAGTCGTCGGGATGCACCAGGCTAGCAGCGGCTTCGTAGCTCAATTCAAAATCGCATTCACCCACGTAGATGCGGCGCGCTTGCGGGGACCAAAACATCTCTTTCGTCACAATGTCGTAGGTCCAGTGTCCCAGGCCCCCGACGCGCTCGGCACGTTCCAGCATTGCAGCGCTTTCGAGCAAGCGTTTTTCACTTTCCTGCAAGGCTTGCAGCCCCATGCGCCGATCGTGAATGTCGCTGGCAGCCCCAAACCAAATAATCTGCCCGCCTGCATCAAATACCGGCTCTGCTTTAGCTTGAAACCAGCGATAGTTGCCATCCCTGCCCCGGATGCGGAGTTCTTGTTGCAGGGGACGGCGTTCGCCTACTGCTTTCTGAAAGTTAGCGAGGGACTGGGCGCGATCGTCGGGATGGATGGCTTCGAGCCAGCCGTAGCCCTGCGCTTCTTGCAGCGTCTGCCCGGTATAGTCGAGCCAGCGCTGGTTGTACCAACTCGTGTCGCCGGTGGCGTCGTTGCGCCACAGCATGTCGGGCACGAGGTTGGCAATTGCCCGAAAGTAGGTTTCGCTTTCGGGCACAGATGCTGGGATTTGTTGGCTTTGGGCAGTTTGGACTTGGGATCGGGCATGGGGCGCAACTAATTGCTCGGTTTGCGGTCGATCGAGCTGTAACGCCGTGCTGGTAAAGTCTGCCAGAGTTGCCATCACCCGCAAGTCTTCGGAGTCAAAGTGCCGGTGTTCGTCGTGGGACGCGATCCAGATGGTACCGAGCGTTTGGCTGCCTGCAATCAGGGGCAATATCAAGCACTCGACGATCGGGGTGTCGAGTGCTTGGATGTAGGTGAAGTAGCGATCGGGATGCGAAAAAAGTTGGGGGGCGGCGCGATCGAGACAAACACCGTCGGGGCTGAAGTTTCGGGGTGTGGCGATCTCGCGAGGTGCTAAAGTTCCTGCCAATACGGTCGATCGAAAGATTGCTTCGCCACCGTCTGTTGTTTCTAACAAGCTAATGCCTGCTGTTCCGGCTTGACACAAGTCGGCAGCTATTTCTACCAAGCTTTGAAGAACAGTTTGCGAGGCACAGGCCATTTGTCGCGCTAGAGACTGCATTGCTAGAGCTTCAGCTTGCCAGTTTGCGGGACGGGGCGATCGGGCCGATAGCTCCTGGGTAATGCAAATATCCTTCAACGTAACGCTTTCAGGTAAGTGCTGCATGAGGCTGACTGGTTTGTTGTTCGATCGAGCAATGCCGAGGAATTTTGCTAAAGAGTCGATCGGGGGCGATCGAAGAGTTCGTAGTGAGGACTTTAGTCCGCAGATTTTGATGACTAAAGTCCTCACTACAAACGGATATTGTTGCGATCGCAATTAACGGACAGCATATTAGTAAAAACCATAGAAAACACAGCAAGCAAAGACTATCCCCTCTCAGGAAAAATCTTTACAGGCGTAGCGCACTGTATTTATATTTTAAATATTTATATTGAGATTATTTGTATTAAAAATCTCTCTGATGGGCGATACAGGATTTGAACCTGTGACATCTTCCGTGTGAAGGAAGCGCGCTACCACTGTGCTAATCGCCCGCAATGGATTAAGGTAGGGAATTCTAGCGGATTGAGAAATAAAGGGGTCAAAGTTGGTCGTACCTAAAGAGTACCAGATGTCTGTTCTCGATCGCAAGATTTTTTGTCACCTAATACCGCGTCATACGGTCGAGGCTGCGGTTCGTTGCTGTTTTGGACGGGTGCGGGCTGTGTTGGTGGAACAGTCGCAGGTGTCGCAAAGTTGTTTAGGTAGTAAGCAAACCTGCTAGTTTCGCCCCGTTGCGTTGTAAGCGCGTTTGGCTTGCTTTGCCCCGTCTGTTTTCTCCTTAGCTAAATCCTTCAAAGCGTCGGCTTCTTCCTTGTTGAAATAGCGGGGGCTGTCGAGGACTGGAGTCGTGCGGATGGAATTGAAGTTACCGGGATTGGTTGGCGTGATGACTTTGGAGTCGGTTGGCGAGGTTAATTTCTCGCTCTTGCTGCTGATAGCATCGCTCCGATCGCCACCGAATAAGGCTGTCATTGCTCCCATGATTATTTTTCCTCCTTTGGGTACATCTTTTTGAGCATCTTGTGACCGTACAGATTGTTTTCAGAATTCAACCAGAACTTAGTGTTTTGCTTTCGCACCTTGCGCTCTTTAGCTTTCACGTCTTTTTCCACAAGCCAGGTTATGTAGGCATCTTCCCAACTAGCTCCGGCGCAAAATCGTTCGATCGCACCGGTTATCCACAGCAAAAAATCTTCCTCCATCTCCTCGGGACTGGGCAGGTCGCCGTGCGGGCGGTAGCCGTTAATGAAATAGTCCAAGCAGGGGTCGAGCAATTCAAACTCTCCGCTGCTTTTAGAAGCCGTGACCGTAAACTCTTGGTGTTTCACGGCTGCGAACCCCCTACTTGAATCGTGACCCTTACGGGCGGAAGCAGCGTTAAGGGGTTGGATATCACTTGACAAAGCAGAACGAACAATCCAACCGACGCGAAGAAACACGCCATTAATTGCAATGGGTCAACCCAGGAAATGAACCCGGCTGCGGCTGCTTTTGCGTCGGTGCTTTCAATCGAAATATCAGTTTTGTCAGGTGATTTACTGGGGTAGAGCGACCGGGTGTCGATACCTTTCGATTCGAGCAACGCCTCCCAAGTGGAGGTTTTCGTCAGCTTGCCGAAAGGGCGGGCATCGTCGTAGGTCAAGCCGATACCGGAGGCTACCTCTTTGAGGAGTTCGATCCGGCGGGTACTGGAAACGGACTTTTTCGCGATCGATAAGTTTTGCGACGGCTGCTGGCTGCAACCGCTTCGATTTGCCATAATTGTCAGGCTCCAATTGTGTTTGTGACAGTTGGGGAAGTCGTAGTTAGTGACGGTGTGTTAGACCGCGCTAACCGCGCATATCAAATCTTCCTTACACACATAACGATCGCCGAAGTGTACCTACTTGTCAATACCTTAAGCGTAAAGTTTTGTGGCTGGGGTACATTCCAGAAATTGGGGGCAACATTGGGGGCAACACTGGGGCAACTTTGAACTAAAGCAGTTCCAACAGTGCTTCAATGTCCCGCAGGTCGCACTTAGTTTTTTTGCGCTTGGCTTTTAATTGGTTTAATAGGGTAGCTGCATCCGCCCCAGTCCGCCCTGCCATTTCTATAGACGGCTGTATTTCCGTTTCCATAAAAGGTGAATTGCTTTGCGCCAGAGCCTCTAGGTAGTCATTGCGCGTCAAGTCAGCATCCTTCGCGACACGTGCCAGCCATTCCCACGCAGCATCCGTCAGGTTCACCGATCGCACTTTTCGGGGCGTGTCAGACTTAGGGGCAAATTTCCCCCCGGTTTGTCTCATATTGTTAGCCATGACTGAATCTATCCGCTTCCATAAATGGTGTGATGTCTCTATCTAACCATTTCCATAAGTGGATGTCAACAGTTTGCTTTCACCATTTCCACAAGAGGCAAATACCTATCAGTCGGGTTTTGTGCTGGCAGTGCCGATGTCGAGCGGTGATTTGAGCCAAACCATCCCCGGTCAGAGGACGATCGGCTCATTCGAGTTAGCCGGGAAATATGCGATCGTACTATTCCAACTTCCTTAACTCGCAGGCAGGGAAGTCACAGCAGTCTGCGTTGCCGATAGGGGTGTCGAACTGTACCGTGTACTCCTTACCTTTGTTCGTATACCACTCGCCGATAACCTCACCCTTGACCCCGTTGTAGTGACCGATCGTGCTACCGACTACCTCGACTCGATCGCCTACCTTGATATCTGATACCGTTTCTGTTTCCGGCTGCACACCTTCCGAAGACTGAAACCCTTGCTCTGTATCGTTCCTGCAGACCCTGCAGACCTGAGCGGGTAAACTTTCCCCAGCGCTGCTTTCACTGTCGATCGAATCAAGCGGTGGTGAAGAATTTTCTATTTGAACTTCTGCTGAAATTTTTGGTATTAGGTCTGCAGGGTCTGCAGGATGCTTGCACTGTAAGGGTTTCAGGTCTGCAGCCAGGTCTGCATCCTGAAGGTTTAGGTCTGCATCTTTGCTGCTTATCATTTCCTCAGCAGTTGGGGCGGTGTCGAAAGTTTTGCGCAACTTCAGTCCTAGTATCGCCATTCCAGCCTCAGTCTTTTTCTTCTCTACTCCTTTCCATCCGAGTACACTGCGGCACATTTCCTCTAGGTCGGCAGAAAAATTCTGTTTGCCTTTAGGGCTGTAGTTATTCGCACGGCAGTAAAGATTGTAATTGCCGAATAAAGTGCCGTCTCTTTCCTTGTCCGCTCCGATTGTTGTTTGGGATGCGGGGTCGTAGATAAGACATTCATCAAGCCATGCAGCCAGCGGATCGGCTCTTACCCTGTCTTGCCAGAACGTGAGGTTTATTTGGTCGCTTTCCGGGTTTAAGGTATTCTCGATTTCGGCTACCGGGATTGACAGCAGGTATTGGGTAAACGCGCTCATTTCTAGCTCTAGTTCGCGCTCTAGCTTGGTGTTTCGTTTGTGCGGGGAGAACCGGAATTCTTCCTGCAATATCCGGCGTTTGAGCCAAGACAGTCCGCTCGCGGGAAAACACGGCTGGTTTGCCGTAACCAACGCCAGTCCGGGGAACCGGAACTTAATCGGACTCTTATACAGGGGTCTGCCACTTAGGAGTCCCCCCCCTGTCATAGATCGAAAATTCGACAGGTTGCCTACATATTTCTCTTGATCGTCAAATACAGCCAGTCGTTTAGTCTGCAGTTCGGCTACTTTCGGGTCTTTGGTCAAATCTTCTAAGTTCCCTATCCATGTGTTGCGTTCGCCTACCACCATCGTTAACAGTCGAGTAAAGATACCCTTCCCAGTTCCGCCGGGCCCGGTAAGCATGAGAAACTTGTGCAATTCTGACAACCCGCGCAGGGCTGCTGCTGCAAATGCCAGCAGGATATTTTTTTTGCGCTCGCTACCCTCTGTTGCCTGAGAAAGGTAGGTTTCGATTCTCGACCAGCCCGTGTTAACTGCGTTTCCCTTGTGGGAGCGGGGTAGCGACCAGGTGAGTCGGAATCCGGGAGCGTGTTCGTGCCATTGACCGCCCTCGACTTCTAGTACACCATCCTCAAAGGGCATCAATTCGTTTGACGGACTTTCCAGCCATTTCAACTCGAATAGCTGTCGTTTGAGCGTACCCAAAACGTTCGCGCAATAGGAGTTATTGGGCTGTACGCCTCGGGTACGGCACATGGTGTCAATAGCGCTCAGTACGTAGTCATCTCCGACTTCCGCCCAAACGCCAGCGCGATCGAGTTCGTATTTCATCCAGGACTTGTGTGAGTCCGAGTAACACAGCCTGTCGCGCAAATCTTCCGCAAACTCAGACCCCAACTCTTGCGGTAGCGGTTGCTTGTCTCTTTTACGGGTTGCGCTGTCGATCGGGGGGCTGTCTGTTTCTACTCCCGACGCTACTGCGTGTATCTGCTCCTCCAATCGGCGAATAAATTCCAAGGGTTCCATAACGTCTAAAATCTCCTTAATATCCCCTTTATGCGGGATTTCGGGGTAGATTTCAACTGGATTTATTAAAACGTAAGGGATGCCGAGTTTAGCGCAAACAGCCCGCACTTTTTCCGCTTTCTTGATGCCTTCATCGTCGTTATCCCGCATTTGGAGGATAACGGGGACACCGCCGTGTTTTTGAAATATCCCGTAAAACGCTAGCTCAGTCTCCATCTCGGATTCGTTCCAGTTAGACCCTTGAAACGTGATAGCTGCGAGTCCGATCGACCGGGCTAATTCTACGTTTGGCTCTCCTTCTAGAATCAGCAAGCCGAACGGCTGTCCTTTTGGTTGGTCTGTCGCTATGCTAAAAACTTCCAAACCTCGATACATACCCCAGTAACCCTCGCCCTTAGTCCAAACCGTTTCACCGCCTTCAACGTGGCTCTGGCGGTAGGTTTTGTCGCGTCCCTTGGGTTTTGTGGCATCGGCCCACTCGAAGCGGTAGACAAGCTGAGTTTTATCTTTGTTGTAGCTGTAAATCGTCTGTGTCGCGTGATTTGGAACCCCCTTAGGCAAGAATGTCGGCTTTTGCGGTTGCGGGCAATCTACAGCCGGGGCGGGGAGTCTCAGGAGTTCAACCCCTTCTGGGACGGGGGCGGGTTTCGATACGAATTGTTTCGATACGGGCTGTTTTTTCGGAGCGCGGGTGACAGTTGTTGCGCGATCGGTCAAAGTCGATTCGGGTTTAAAGATGCCGCCACCGCCTGCGTTTGTCTTGATGCGCTTCCAACCGATCGGAGCGGAATCCGTGCGGGGACACATTACGGTATCGTCGGGGGCTACTTTACACCAGTCCGGCTTGCCACACAGGGGACACGGATTAGCTTTGCTGACCTTTTGAAACCCGTTTGTTGTTAAATTTTGTTGCGGAACGGGAGAAACGCTACGGGACGTATTGAAATGTGATATCATAGATTTAGTGGTTTTTCACCAGTGAGATAGGTTTACAACCGCTACATCTAGGGGGAAGGGCGAGGCTCTACCCATTCACCGCTACCTGAGGAGGTTTTGGACTGCCGCACAAAATGCCGCTGAATTGAGTTAGAGTATTTTTAAATATTTTTTGTTTTTGTTTCCGCCCTTCCCCAAGAAGTAGCGGATATTTTTTTTGGCTTTTTGACTGATGACCCCTTCGTAACTGTACCTGGTACCAGAGGCGGCTCTAGAGGCGGCTCTAGAGGCGGTACTCGACGAAAAGGTAGGCATTTCAGCCCCTCTCCGACACTTCGCGGGAGGGGTATTTTATTACCCGTACCCACCGCGAAAGTCGATGCTTGAATTGTAGCGCAAAGCTGTTAGGTAAAGATCGCGTCTCTCCCCAAAGCGCAGGTTGACAATCCCTATGGGTTTGCAAAATTTTTCAGCCCAGAAGCGTGACTTTTTCTCGGCTGAACTTCGCAAATTTTTCTGTTGGGAACCCTATAGGTTTAGGCATATTTTGCCGACTAGAAGCGAGAGGTCGCGGGTACAAAGTCAAAGTTCGGGCAAAACTACGTCATTCCTTGCGGATAGGTAGTGCTTCATTATGATTTCGGGACTGTTTCCCGCTAATTTAGCTACGGTAGCGGGGTCTATTCCGTCGCGTACCAGTCGCGTGATGAACGAATGTCGCAAGTTGTAACAGGGCAAATACTGACTGATTTCCCCCCGGTCGAACAGCTCCCAAACTACGGGATGCCAATAGCGGGACAAAAAGTTGTGTTGGTCGATGTAGTCCTTTCTGTTGCTAGGAAACACGAGATTATTTTTATTAGAAATCTTGGGTATTTTGCTGATGAATTCTGACAGTTGGACGTTGCAAGGGAAGAGCCGACTATCGTAGGTTTTTGTAGCTTTTAATTCACCCTTAGAGTGCGCTTTGTTGACCCTAATGTACGACCCTTTTTCGTTTTGCTTGAGGTCATCCCAAGTCAGCGCGATTGCTTCCTCGGGTCTAAACCCCGTCAAGGCAAGAAACCCGACGTAGTAGCCGTAGGTTCCGTACTTTTGTGACTCAAATGCTTTGACGATCGCTTTGACCTCATCCGGCTCGAATGCGGCTCTTGACCGACTGGACTGCTGTTCCTTAGGTAGTTCCCAGCCAGCAGGCGATCGGGATGCTCTAAGCCGCCGCTACCACCTACGGCAGACAGTCGAGCAATTGCGAGTGTCGTAGTTTTCCAGAACCCCTTCTGTGTCGTCTTTGCTACCCTTTTGGCGTTCGCGCGCTGGTATTTCTGCCAGATGTCCCGCAGGGTAGGTTCCCTTTGCTTTTCTTCTTGCTCGATCGCGTGTTTCTGGGAATATTTAGCTAAGGTCGAGTCGAAGCGCTCCATCAGGATGTCGCCGTTGATTTCCTGAGCTTTCGCTTGCGCTACGTTGAACGCAGTGCCGTCCGACGATGAACCGATGGTAAGGCAATATCTCGTACCGCCGTAATACCACCTAAGCCTGTAATTTTTTCCGCCTCGGACTTCGACCGAGACTTTTTCGTACCCAAACTTTATTATTCTCTAATCCGCTAAAAGCCGAAACCCTTAATCTACCGTAGGTTGTGCTTGGCTTGGTTCCGTGTGAAGGAAGCGCGCTACCACTGTGCTAATCGCCCGCAGCCTTTTATAATAACAGGTTTAATTATAAAAAGCAACCAAAAATTCCAACAATTTAGCAGAACCTTCCAACTCAAGATTTAAACTGTTAGTCAACCCGACAAATGACCGTACTCTGGGGCATTTGTCGGATAATGTCACGCTACAGGTCAACTTGCCACCAGCCCGCCGCCGGACCGATGAAGCGGACTGTAATCCACCACAGAACCAAAAATGTAATCCCGTACCAGCTTCCGCGAGTCGTCCACTTGACAAACTGCTCGCTTTGGGTCTTGGTAATCGGGAGCCAGGAAACAATGGATTCTTCTTGACCGTATTTGTCCCCGAGTGTTTCTTTGCGACGCTTGGCTTCACCCATAATTTTTTCGCGCTCAACAGTAGTATTTAAATCGATCGGTCATACCAAATTATAGGAAGTTTTGGATCTGGGGCGATCGGTGCGTCCCAGTTTGTAGTGCGGACTTCAGTCCGCAGGATATTACGGACTGAAGTCCGCACTACAAACAGCCTCAACCTTGCATCAGCCAAATAGTATCTAAATAATCGATCCTCGCCAGCGGACTCAATGCTGTCAAAACTTGCTGTCCGTAACTGCGGTGAATGACGCGATTGTCAAAAATTGCCACAACTCCTTGACTGGGACGCACTGGCGCGATCGCCCGCTGCAATTCGTTCAACGCTGACGGCAGCAAATACAACCGAAACCAATCCTTGCGCTGCTCTTTATAGTAAGCTACCCGCGCCGCAACTAAAGGATTTTCTAAAGAAGGCAGCGGCAAAGTTGCCACCGCTAGCAAGTGCGGCGCTTTGAATTTCCCTTGATGTTGCCGCCAAAACTCCCACCCGGTTACTAAAATCCCGTTTTCGCCGACATCTGTGGTTTCTACCCGCACCCGAGAACCGAATTCAGAAGCCAAAAGCGCCCCCAGTCGAGCTTTCAGCGGTACATCTCCAATGGCGAGCACTGTCAGCCCCGGTACCGACGCGCTGACACACAGCAAAGTTCGGATTTCTTCGATTAACACTCCCTGAAATTCCGGCGTGTTCGGCGAAGGCAGACCGTCGGGGATGTAAAGTTGAATTAATTCGTTCTGGCGATCGGGCGAAAATTTCACGCTGGTTAACTCCGGAAGTCCCACTGTTTCCCGGAAAATCGGCGCTTTAGTTTCTAAATCCAGCGCCCCGCCGATTAAAACTACCGGCCTCGACTCCCAAATTTTTCCCAACACCGATGCTACTTCCACGGGGGCACAAAACAGAGAAAATGAACCGGCCGATCGATTAATTTGCGCCCATTTAAGCTGTCCCCGACTTTCCCAACGCTGCCAAAAATTATCCCAAGCAGCGATTTCGATGCTTTCTGGGGCTTCTTGGATCGCACAAAACAGCCCCTGCAAAATTTCTAGTTCCGGAGTGTCCAACAAATAGCACTCGTAGGGATTCGCCGGATGTCGGAATAAAGCCTGCGTTAGCTGTACCCGCGCTTGCAAGATGAGATCGGCTAAGGGCGATTCCCTGCCCGATAGCTTCGCCGCGCTAACTTGCATCAATTCATTCCAATCAGCCGATTGCAGGCAAGCCGTTAAATGTTCCCGCGTCCAAGTTTCCAACTCATCCGCACCGTCGATAATTGTGGGGATACCGCTGTGAAGTTGCGGATCTCCCTCGGTACAACCTGCCAGCCAAGCCTCGGGCTCTGCCAGCACCAATCCTCGGAAATCAGCGTTTTGAGAATACATCTCCACAGGTTTGTCAGTTTCGAGCCATTCCTGCAAGCGGGGAATTTCCACAAGTCGCAAATATTCCAGTATCGGTGCTGCAGCCACAACGATCGCAGGTTCGGCCCGCAGCAACAGAGGCATCAAGTAGCTGACTCGATACCGCTGCTGGTAAGCCCCTGCGGGAAACCCCGTTTGAATCAAAGCGCTGCGCCCCAAACGCAAAGCCCGCGCCACGAGTCGCCCCATTGTAAGATGGTGGGGCCACTGCGGTTCGGAGCGATCGCGCAAAAAGCGGAGTAGCGAATTGTGGACTTCTACCTCAATCAATCAGTTTTAATGTCCTGTTTGGTAGTTTGAATTTTGGCTTAGTCAATTGTATCGATTTTCAGTAGTTGCTTGAGTGTGGCGATCGTGGCGATCGTTACGCGAAAAGATTTAACGCTAAAACTTTCTCTGGCATCTAGCAGCAGAACCTCAATGCCTGTATGCGGTTTGCTGGTGAATTCTTCAGTTGCTTCACGCGACGCTCTTCCCAGTAATAGCTGTCTGTAAACTCCTTCAATTACTTCATTAGTTTTGCAGAAGGTGCGATCGATTTCTGCACTTAGCTGATTCGTGACAATAATTTTTCTGGCTGCAATGGGCTGTAGTTTAATAGTTAATTGAACGTGACCTTCATAGTAGTTGTAGCGATGAGTTACCGTGCGATCGATCGAGAGAGGTTCGGCATTGGGTAAATTTGGTAGTAGTAAAACTGAGCGATCGCGCGGGAGTTGGGGTGGTTCTCCCGAACCCTCGTAAACGATACAATTTTCAGGCAAAATCCTGTTATTTTCCACTTTTCAATTATGGCAATGCCAAATGATACCAGAAAAAATCATCTTTTACTCGGACGATCGGGGCAAAACCTTCGAGATATTGTCAGAGGAGCGCAGCAGCAAAGTAAAGCGCATCCGATGTTAATATATCACCGTCAAGTACCCAACTTTTAACCCAAGCTCAGCAGCTACTTGACAGGCATGAAAATATTTGCCAAACTGAGAAAAATCGAGCGATCGTTGGCAGCTATTCAGTTCCGTTGTTTGCTCTTATTATCCCATTTTTCTGTCAAATATTGCTTGTAAAAAGATGAAAAAAACACTTGCTGTCCTGGCACTGTCTGTTATCCCCACTCTTGTCTTGCCAACTCTTTCATTTGCTGCTGTCTACATCAAATACTCCAATAAGGACTCAGAAAAGCACGTGATGAAAGTTCAAATGGATGGTGTAACTAAAGAAGTTACATTCAATGCTAGGACGACAGGGGCAGCAACAATTCAAGGCAGCGGGAAAACAGCAGTTATCGAAACTTCCTGTGGAAAAGTTGAGATTAAAGACGATTCCAAGATTGAAATTAAAGATGGCTGTATTAAATTTTTATAACTCCATTAAAGTCCACTCCTTGTTGCGGACTAAAGTCCACACTACGAACCGAGTTGCGGACTAAAGTCCACACTACGAACCGAGTTGCGGACTAAAGTCCACACTACGAACCGAACTTTTCGCGATCGATCGGACTAAACATTACTCACCAAAATCAAAGGTTGCCAGAAAATCAAGAATTTTTTTCTCACCAGGCAAAGTGAATTTATTTTCCTGAGGATTGCCGCCCCGCTTGCCAAAATTTGGATGAGATTGTGCGGTTAAACTTTGCTGCCCAGAACTAATTAAAACTGTTTGGTTGGGAGACTGAAAAAATTTCATTTCCGATCCAGAATTAGCAGCGGGCAATGATTTTTTAACTTCAGGTAAGTTATTAATTGCTTCGTTGAGAGCCGCACACAACTGCACGATGCGTTTTTTCTCTAAATTTTGAACTTGAATTATTTTGCCGATCGCCACAATATTTTTCTGAGTTTGCAGGGCGTCGCTAAAGGGAAGAATTGCTAAAAAAGCGGCCGGCAACAAATGTTCGTCTTTGGCAAATTTAAAAGTTATTGTTGTCCGGCGGTAGCCAATTTCAATACTGGGAGGGCTGCTCATCGGTGCGTAGTGCTGGGATATTTCATAATAAACATTTGCTAAGAAACGGTTGGCTTCTTGGTTTAACAGCGCGTCAACAGCTATTTGCACTAAGCCCGGTTGGTGATTTAAAAACTTTCTCGATTCTTCAACCGAGTTAAAATGCTGAATTTGAGAGCGATCGCCGCTGGGGCTGAGGTCAACCCACTCGCAATTAATCTCGTTTGCAATAATCCCGAAACGCGGAACTAAATAAAGTTTTGCTCCGGTTAAAGTTGCTCCGGTTAAATCTGCGCCCACCCAATCTGCGTTAATCAAAATTGCTTCGGTGAGGTCGGCGTGAACTAAACTAGCATTGGCTAAATTAGCATTCCTTAAATCCGCGCCGCTGAGGTTAGCTCCGCTCAATTTAGCATCGCTCAAATCTGCACCGCTGAGATTTGCTCCGCTCAAATCCGCCCATTTGAGATTGGCTCCGCTCAAGTCGGCACCGCTGAGATTCACTTGCTGCAAATTTGCCTGTCTCATGTCGGCGTTGCTG
>JALOON010000115.1 GCA_025454405.1 Oscillatoriaceae cyanobacterium Prado104
ATTGGGGCTTGGGAAATAGCCTGCGAGATGGTAAATATGTTATCTGAAATTAAGTTTCAGACAGTTGAATTTATTGAAATAGATTCGCAAGCTCAAAAAGTATTGCGATCGCATTTCCCACAAATTCCAATTCACTCCGACGTTCGATCGTATGCCCCCAAAAAAACAGATTGCCACCTGATTTCGTTCCCTTGCACGGGGACATCAGTAGCGGGAAAAAAGGAAGGATTGAATCATGAAGAATCGAATCTCTGGTTTGAGGCATTGCGGTGCATTGTCGAAGGAAAGCCGAAATACATTGCGATCGAGCAGCCGGAAGGATTTATCGATCGGGGGTTGCGATCGGTGCTTGACGGACTCCGAATGGCAGGATATCAAACAGAAGTTGAGCTTATCTCGGCGGCGGAGTTTGGCGCGCCCCACCGCAGAAACCGAGTGTTTGTTGTTGCCCACACCGACGACTTATCCTTGCAGCAGCGGGAAGGGTGGACCTGCTGGTCAGAACAGATTGGAACTCATATTGAAATCGCAAAATCGTTTGCCCCGCACCCTCAAACTGAATCCGGCAGTGTGTCAGTGGCAGATGGGATTCCCAGTTGGCTGGACGGAATCCGTTTTGATGGGTTCTGGCTCAAACACTATCCCCAACAGCCAGGAATAGCTCGCAGGACTCGCGGGCGGAGGGACTGCGTGAGTTTGTACGGTCGATCGATCGTTCCCCTTTGCGCCGTTGTTGCCCTGATGAGAATTCAGTTTCTGGGTGCTATCGCAACGGGGTAGTGTTGAATTGGATTTTTGTGATGGAAACTGAAACTGAAACTATCAAATTTATGGGTCTGGTCGGTACTATCGAAAAAGTATCGCCCCACGGCAGTTACGTTACTGTTAAGTTGAGCGATCGCATTTGGATTGTCGGCACTTACAACAATCAGTTTGATTGGGAACCGATGCCGGAAACAGATTCGGGATTTGAGTCTTTCATAACTTACATCGGACTGCGCGAGGCTGCCGAAGTGCGACCTGCAAGTTTCTTGTTGCGCGGCAAAGAAATGGATTTTCGATCGGCCAAAACGATTCTAGGTTATCCTTTAGAGCTCAAATGCCGGGGACTTAAGCCGGAAGTCGTACACTGGTTGGTTGAAAATCTTTAATCTCAAAAACAAACGGCAATCCCAACTCTTAAAAAGATAAGAGTTGGGATTGCCTGCAATTTAATTTAAATTTTTTTTGTTATGCTTGCAGTTTAACCCAGACATCGAGTGTCTGTCAAGTAGATTGAGTATGTTTGTTTTAGGTAGAGAGTCTTTTACGGTCAAAGAGGGTGAATTCGTCGAGATTCCCATTTTAAGGGTTGGAGACTACAGCCGATCGCAAAGCGTTCGAGTTGCTACGAGCGATCGGCACATTTGGATTGACGGGGAAAACTGTTCGGCGACTGCCGGCAGCGATTACGAACCTCTGAACTGTACGGTTAGTTTTGCTGCTGGAGAAACTGTCAAGTATGTCAAACTCCATGCAAAGTCTGATTACCTGACAGAACCTGACGAATATTTAACAATTCAGTTATTGGCAGTCGATTACAATTCGATCGGCTATCCAAATACAGCAACCGTGGTTATTGAAGATGTTAGTTAAGTAAAATCGGTATTATCTATCGAATGAGATATTTTGCTCAAATTAGTAGGTTCGATCGAATCGATGCATTTACTATCTTTAGAACAACAGCGAATCAAACTTTTTAATTGTTCTATTTCTTCCTCCACAGTAGATATTCTTACTGTGTTAGAATCCTGACGGCGCTGCATTCTAGCTGCAATTGCAATTGCAGCATTCTTAACTTCTTGCTGGATTAATTGTTCGTAATTATCTAGCTTTTCGTCTACCTTTTCTCTAATTGTTAGAGAATCCCACCAGAAAACAAAACCACCGACGCTGCCGATAATGCCGAAAATCATAATGACGATATCAACAATATCAACTATTTCTCTTAAAATACTAACTCTTGACATAATTAAATTTTAGATATTAAATTTTAGATCCATCAATAACAGTCGTAGTAAACACAAAATTTTTGTCTGCTTGATACCTCGGATCGAGTTTGACCAATCTCATAAAATTGCGGTGTCCTTCCCGAGTCTGACCTACTAAGCACCCGGCAGAAGCCGTGTGAATATCATTTCTGGGATGGTCGTATCCCCAGTGCTGGTTGATACCGAACAGCCCCTCGTCAAACTTATCGCCGGTGCGAATCATATCCCGGTTCCAATCCCGCCACACTCCAACCGGTTCGACCTGAATTAGGGATTCGTGAGGTTCGCTGTAGCCGTGTATGCCAACCTGCCACGCAGTGTATTGGTTAAACGCAATTCTGGCAGCCCCTTTAGGGTTCATCGGGTTATCGGTATAGTGATATCCGGGTTCTGTAGTGGCATCCCACCGACCGAGAATTACCGGATCGCGATCGACGAATTCAAATACTATTCTGGCGTCGTTGAACTCGTTGGCGCGATCGGGATTGAGATTTAGATCGCTGTCTACTCCTTCAATGTAGACGATATTCTTTTCATGAGGTCGCCTGAAAATTCTGTAATTCTGGCGCTCCATGTATTCAATTAGTTTGCCAATAAATGTCGTGCTTTTCATGGTATTTTATCGTTCTTAGTAATGAGCAATGGCTTAGTAATGGCTTAGTAATGGCTTAGTAACTTGTTAATTTTTTAAAATCAGCCGGCATGAGAAAATTTGACTCAGACCAGATACCAACTTTCTTCCTTGCAGCGGATGCGGTTTCGGTAATTATACCCCGCAGGATTACCAATTCTCTGGTGTTGAATTGATACCTGTTAAAAGGTAGATAGGATACCGCTAGTCCTTGCTTGCACAGTTGAATTTGCAAGTTATTTGCAGCCGATATGCGATCGACATACAGGTCGGTCAGCCAGCGATCGAATTGATCTTTTTGGGAGACAACTGCAATCAGCGATCGGTTATTTATAAAGTCTATTGCTGCAGTTCTGCTTCGAGCTGCCCATTTCCAGTGGCTGAGGATTTCAGGTTTGACACTGGTATGGTTTTTCTGAGTTTCCGGCGCGTCGATCCACTGCAATCTCGCAGCAAATTGATAGCCGTTGTAATCCAAGTTTAGGGTATCGCCGTCAGCAACAAATTTCGACGATACCCTGTAACCATTTCCAGGAACAAGCATGAGGAAATATTTTCGATCGAACTCTTCTATTATAGCGGATTGACAAAAGTAGGTTCGATCCAAATTTTGCGATTTTCCCTCCACCGTTTGCCGTCACCAGATTCTAGATTTCTCCAATGCCCGCGCCTCCAATGTGCGTGAGGGGATGCGTAAATAACCCCAGATTCAACGCAAACTTTGCGCTGGTAATTCTCGCCCAACCAGCGGGGGTAGCGCACTGTTGAAGGGTTGCGATCGATCGGTTTGCCAAATCCTTTAGTTTGAGTTATTTCTTTTTCAGAAATATCAGACAGTAATTCGGGAGAGTATTCAATCGCCAATACCGCGTTCATTATGATATTGCGGATGCGATCGATAAACAATCTATCTTCTTCATTTAGCTGGCTGCCTCCACAATCCTTGCCATCGTGAATTAATTCCCCATTATCCCCTACTACAGTCCCGGTCATCCAAACTGTTTCGCGAGTATCTGTCGCTGTAATTTGAATGTACCTGCCGTAATTATTTTTATGTCCGGGGATTGTTATGCCCCGATACAAAACATCTTTGACTTGAGGTTCCTCAGAGCAGAAAACTACTAAATAATCTAGTTTGCCACCCCCAGGAACTGCAATATCATTTTCGGATGGAAGTGCTAGCAAAAAATACGGTAAAGAAGGAAGCCAATCTGCGAGAATTCCTTCTTTTGACAGGGCATCGGTGCGATCGAATGCTTCCAATATTGCAGGCTTGATGCAATAGATCGGGTAATCGCCGACAAACCAACGGGCGATTCTGTGGGAATGCACGAAAGCAGGAATTGTCAAACCTTTGAGGTTAACTGTTAGCAAACTTGCTGCAACTACTAAAGAAAGTATCTGCCATTCAATGTAATTTGCGGGCATTTTATAGCAGCGGTCTTTTCTGATTTGTTTTATTAGATCTCCCTCGACTTTTGCCAAGTTTCTCAAATTGTAGTTGCGATTTAGTTTATACTGAAAGTACATAAAACCTCTATGATTGTGACGGGTTGTCCCGATCGAGTTAGATAAACTCGATCGGGATTTTTATTAGACTTTTGACAAAATCTGACCGATTCGATCGTACAGATCGAACTCTTCTCTGTAGTTTCCGTATCCCTTTCCTACATACTGACCTGCTATGAAGATCGTACATTCATGCCGGAACAGTGGCATCAAGTCTCCCAAGTGCGGGCCCAGATACTTGTCAGTTTCTTCTTGGGCTTGAAGTTTCGATCGCCTGCGATCGAATAGTGAACCTTCGGGTTTTGGTTCTTCGGGAACTTTAGAACCCCATTTTGCGGGAATGGAAATTGCCATTTTGTTTTTCCTTTTTGCGCGATACTCCTCGAAGGCGGGGAGAAAACATCAGACGCCACCAAGAAAGCGATAGCGCCTCTAAAAAGGAAGCGGAAATTCTCTGATTCTTAAATCCTCGGGAAATTCATTGATATCGCCACCTTTGCGATCGCGAGTTTTTACTTGATTGTTACAGGTTGCTACGCCGTCAATATATCTGTGCTGGTTTACGCAATTAGACCCTAGCTGCTTTACAAAAATTGAACTATTAGCCCAGCAACATTGATTTACGAGCGATCGAATCCAACTGAGATTGCAAACCCTAGCATTATTCCCCGATTCGCCACCAATAATTACCCAATCGATACCGGGAGAACTTGGGGATTTGTACAAATATTTGTTAGATTCGAGATCTAGATTCTCCAACAGTGGCTCGCAACTTAGAAACCGAGTTGTTGCAGGAGTTTTTAGCAAAACTGGGATACGATCTGCTACTTTCTGATTTTCAACTGAAACGCCCAACCAAACATTAGGCAAAGGCCAATTAAAATTGGGTTTGCGCGTAAATTCGATCGCTGCATTCTTAATGCGATCGAATGCATTGGGATGAAACAAGTATTTTTGCATTCGTTCCGGGCGTTTCGTCAATACTTGAAAAGTGTGTTGCTGCGCGATCGCCATTACTGCAAATATCGGATCGAGCCATTCATCAATAACAGAATCGTGAAATAAATCCCCCATTGAAGGAACAAAAACCTTGCGGGGTTTTTTCCAAGATAGTGGTTTGAGCAATTGAGATTCCACAAATTCAAGTTTTCCATCCCATTCGGCAACCTTTTGATATTGCGGGAATTGTTGCAAACGTGCAGATTTTGCTGCTTCTGCTGCATAGCAATTAGCACAGCCGGCGCTGATTTTAGAACAACCTACAATTGGGTTCCAGGTTTCGTCCGTCCAAGGTATATGTGATTATTCGTTAACTCTGACCTGACTGCTTCGGATGCAGTTTTTTTCCCAAGTTGGCAGCGGCGAGACGCAACCGTAAACGAAAGCTCTCAGGTAATCCCACGTTGCCTCAGCAAAATTGTCTTGCAAATTTACATTGCTTCCATCAATCAGTTTGATGGTAAGCTTGCGATTGTCTGAATTGTAATCAGCGCGAACAATTGCCGATACCGAAATAATTGTGTTGCCAATTAGCAATCGATCGGCACATATTGTATTGTTCATTTTTGTTGGTATAAAGCTAGTTAAGAAATCCGATCGCACGCTTCAGGTACGATCGGAATTGCAGGGCAGTTTTACGACAGTTTGCCCAGGTGGATTAAATTAGCTGCGTCCTTTTGATTTGCTGGAGTTCGGCAAAATTGCTGGCTCGGCTTCAGGAAGTGCGGGCAAGTTAATTAATCCGAGAGAGCGCTGGTGATTTTCTTCAATCCGCGGATCGGTGCAAACTCCCGCCATAGAGTAAATCTGTTTGGCAGCATTGAGCGCCGCACACTCAAAATCGTTTTGGGGCGATCGAGAAGATACTGAAACAATGAAATAAGAGCCAAATTGTCCCTCTTTAGCCGTCATTTCAAATCGGTAAATGCTGCTGGTTCTTAGTTGCGCTCCTTTGTCTGCCATGTATTGATTTACATCACCTGACATTCCTTCGGAAACCCAACTGTTGAAAGCCTCGCGAGATAGTTGCTCGATCGCGTAACCCATTCGGTCTTTGCTTTGGCGGTGGATCAGAAATGTAGACAGCTCGCTGCACTTTTCATGAAATTTGGTTTTCATTTCTCCCCCAGTGGGAATTCCCCAAATTTCTAGGAATTCTTCGTTGATGTAGTTCGGCTCGAAAGTTAGGGTTTTGAGGTCGATCGCGCACAATGCCATTTCAACGAAACTGCCTCGCGTCAAGCCAGCTTTTTCGGCATCGCTGGCTCGCATTCCCTTCGTGTCGCCGACGACGAACATTCCCCATTCTCGGGAACAGTTTGCTCGATACCTTGCTGGGATTGCAGGAATGCGAAATGCAAATCCGTCTTGCGTTATTACTTGCATGATGATTTCAGATTGGTTTTAGTTTCAGGTTTTAGTTTCAGGTTTTAGCTCGTTAAAAGAACTAAAAAAGAACCGCCAACACAAAGCGAAAGCAAGATTTGTATTGGCAGGTAATTTATTTCGGCAGGTATACTGCCAGTTGCGGAGACAAGAAAGCCAAGGTTTCCTTAGTAATATTGTACTCCTTTTTTAGGCTTTCTAAGTAAGGAGAATTCAGCAACCTTTCGCGTTCCAATTGCAACTGTTCGATCGCGCGATCGATCTCGAACAAACGCTCGGCATTTTTCTTTTGGAGCGCAACAGTTTCGGTCAAGATATCTTCGTCGATCCGCTTGAGTCTTTCGGATTCTTCGTACTGCTTGCGAAAGGTAAGAACAATTTTCGTTTCTCGTTCCTGAAAAACGATACTTTTGCCGTTTTTCGCCGTACCGCTGGCTGCAATGTCCAGAGCTTCAATTGTGGCATCGGGCATGATGCTGTCGATCGCCACAGATAATTGTTGAATTTGCAGTCTCAATGCTGCTAGTTTGCTCAGATACATGGTAAGTTGGGGTAGTGTATAGAAGCTACGTAACAAGCACGATCGAGAATTCTAGATTTATCGATCGTGCTTTTTTGTTAGGCATTTGCTGGTTCTTGCACTGGTTTCTGCGACATTCCTTCTTGCATTCCGTCGTAAATAGCCGGCCAGTCATACTCTTCTTCTGGGAAAAATGAGCTATCTAGTTCTGGCAAATACTTTTCAAAGTGTTTGGGATTCTGGCGCACGAACCATTCGGGATTCTGTTCGATCGACTCCAAATGATTTTCCAGCCACTTGATGAAAGCTAACTTTACTTGCTCGGCTTCAAAAGGCTCGCAACCGCAACAGCCAGTGCCTTGAAGGCGATCGGCAATTGCATTCAGATCGACTATAAATCCAACTTTCTCCTCAAACAGCCGATCGTATTTCAGTTCAGTTTCTTTCAGCATGGTTTTCAGTAACAGTAACAACACTCCCACCAAGCGAAAGCATTTGTTACTATCTTGTTACCAATTTTGTTACTGTTCTCGATCGTCACTCATGCAAATAACTCCAGTTGTTTGTAACGGACAAAGTAGTTAAATTCATCCACTTTGTCTGGATAAAAGTTAACTACCAGCAAGTTACTGTGATAGGCGCGATCGGCAGCGCGATCGGCAAATTTGTCTGTCTCATCAAAATTAGAAACAGACAGACAAACTTCGCAGTTTTTAACCATCCAATTAATTTGGAGCGATCGGGAAATACTTCTATCGATTGAATTGCTGAAAGGATAGAGAATTTTAAGTTTTCCCCGATCGATCGCCCTGAGAGATTTCTTGCGATTGAAGATTCTGTTGTATTTCGTCCAATCGCGCCTGGGATAACTTTCTCCTGTTCCTGAGTAGGGTAGCAACGCAATCCAAGGAAGATTGCGATAAAGCAAAATCTCGGCAACTTCGAGATCGAATCCCGGCATCATCGAACAGACAAATTCTTCGCAACCGAGTTCGATCGCTTTGTCAATCATGGCATTAGTCCGCCGGGCATAAGTACACCACTCATGCCCGGTGAAAAATGCCCGAACTTTGGGTTTTGGCATTTTTGATAACTTGCTAAAAGCTAAAAACTGTTGTCAATTCCAAACTGAAATAAATTGCTGGTTTGGCGATCGGGAACAGTGCCATCGATCGCGAATGTTAGTTTTGGATGGGCTTCTTCAACTGAGAATTTCTGAGACTTGGGATTGTAGCAGTAGATAAGCATCCCGCGTTTCCTAGCTTCACCTACCGCGTGCGCCGTACCTCCGCTTTCACTGCCGTTGTACGCAGCCAAACACAACTGCGATCGGGCTGCCATCCAAGTATTGCGTCGGTTGAGACAACCTTTGGTATATTGTTCTTGCAGCACCACAATATCATCGGCTTTCTCGAGCAGTTTGCGATACTTGTCCTGGAAATGTTGCGGCCATACTTTCTCCTGACCTTTACATGGAACAACAGCCCGCCACCAGAGTTTTCGATCGATAAGTATTTGGGCAGCAATTTGGTCTGTTCCCAGTGCCATGCCAACCATAAATTTGGTAACGCCTTGAGCAACAGCCATGTCAATTAATTTTCCTGTTGCCGGAATTACAGATCGATTGACATACCTGTGACCCGTAACAAAAGCAGTTTCGTACTCGTTGCTAAAATCAAACACTTGCTATTCCAAAATCACCAACAACCCCAAGCGAAAGCATTGACTGTTTGGAATTGGTATTTGGAATTAGAACGATCCTCTTCTGCAAGCTTCGCTTGCGGGCGCTATCGCGATCGGGAGTTGAGGGGAAACTCTCGCAACTAATTACGAGACTAAGGACAAAACAATGATTTTCTTTCAACCAGTTATTCCTCAAACCATCGAACAAGTCCAATTTGTCGAGCAGCCTCCCGAACAATCTCCCGAACAATCTCCCGAACAGTCTCCTGAGCCAGGTCAAGGTCGTACCGATCGCTCTTGCGACAGCGATAATTGCTTGTTCTGGAGGAGTCTTGTTTGTTCGGATGGTCACGCAGTAGATGATTGTCTTAGCGGCGAGGAATAACTAAGGGCAGTGTATTCTATTATTGAGTACACCCCACCGCTAAACCCTCAGATTGTACCAGCAACTTATTTGTACGACCTACAAATAAGTTGCTGGTTTTTTTTTATTTAATCGATGGTTCGATCGAAAGAAGTTCGATCGAGATACTGCAAGAATTCACTCCCTAGCGATTCAATAAAAGCCAAGATTGCACCGGACATTGAATCTATGTGAATGGGAACTAAAGATTGCTGGACGCACAGTTCGATCGCCAATTTCATCATCGCTTTACCGTAGCCCAGACGGCGGTATTCGGGAAATACATATATGCCCGCGATCGCTCGGTTTCTAGTTGGTGAATTAGTATCGCTTGTCATGGCTACAGTAACCAATCCGGCAAACTTATCGTCGGAAAGAAAAACCGTCGTTCCAAATTCGATTTCGCCAAGGCGATCGCCTGAAAACAGTTTATCTGTTATGATATTTTGGGGAAGGTTTGAAATCAAATCCTCTAAGACTAATCCTTCTACTTTGGTCGCAACAATATCCATTAAACCTCCATTAAATTAACTAATTTGACAATTTATATTATAACAATTTACCTAAAAGTTATTCGTAGAATGCTATCGCAATGAGGGAGCGATGTTGTTCAATTAAAAATCATGAATGCTATCAAATTAGTCCTGGTTCTTTCTCTGTCAATCGTTCCTTATTTCAGCTTTGTCTCTGCAACACTCGCAGCCGAAACAGACCACGCGAAGGATGACCACGAAGCAGAAAAGAAAGATTTTACCAGAAGGTAGAAATTAAAAAAAGCCCCGATCGTACCTGTTATTCAGGAGCGATCGGGGCTTTTTTTTAACCGTCATTTGCATTCTTTATCTTTGCGAATTATCCATTCACCGGTATTCCCAAATGCTCCGCCTCGAACCAAACAGAAGCGCCTGTGAGTCCAGGGGTGAGAAAAGGTTACGGTGCCGTGTTGCCCGTAGGAACCGCCGATGCCGGCATTAGTTTCGCTAGCCCAACTAATAACTGTGGCAACACCCGCATCTTTCTTACCAGCGATCGGACTGCCGATACCGCGAAAAGTAGATTTGACAACAATACCCGATGGTAAGGCAACAGACTTGTTACAAACCCGATCGCGTAGCGTGGCGTTAGCCGTATCGCGGCACTCGCTAATTGCTGGGGGATTGCTGTATATAGTGACCGATCGAATGCTGCCGTAATGCACGATCGCGTCGTATCTGGACTGTTTGGAAGTTTGATGCAATTGCAAAAGTGCTGCGGTAAGTTTCGCATCGCCGATTGCTTTTAACATTGTCGGCACGGCAGCATTTGCCAACAAACCAATGATGGAAATTGCGGTTAACTTTTCAATTAGCATAATCACCAAAATAAGGAACTGAGCGATCGATAAAATCAAATCAATTAACTCGCTCAGTTCCTTATCGCGATAGCGGCCTCACAAATAAACTTTATGTACGTTGATTGTTGTTTTTGTTGGTAGCGATCGTAATTTGAAATAATGTTACACTGTAATTTTAGGAGAATGTATGGCACAAAGTAAATGCTACTTAGTAAACCTAGGATTTGGAATGCTAAAATCCTACGTAACAGTTGAGGGACAAAAAAGGTTTTCCAGTGCTAGTATTGAATATATTTTGGGTTATCCTGAAGGGTCGATCGACGGGCGATCGATAACTCAAGAAACAATTCAAGATGGTGATGAGCTAGTAAAAACTGTTTCAAACAAACAGTTTATTGAAATTTTAGTATCAGAAGCTAGCCAACAATTGTTGGAATTAAAGAGATTGACATACCAATAAGAAATCTTTAGGCAGAAAAACCGATCGCTGTTATGCGCGATCGGCAATAATTTACGTTGCCTGATATTCTTCGACTACCTGCCAGCTTAAAAAAAAGCCCCAATCCCGAAGGACTGGAGCTTTTTTCTATCTAGAAGAGTTCGTCATTGCCAAAGTCATTTTGAGCTTGACTTTGAGTTTGACGTGGTGTTGCTGAGTTCTTGCGCTTGTTGTAATACTCGCTTCGGATTTGGAGTATATCGTTGAGAGTATATCCCAAATCTTCGGTGATGTATTTGGAAAGTTCGGCAAACGTGAACTGGTGTATTTCTAGCTTTTTGAATTCAGCCAAGAATACAGAATACACCTCATCAAGGTAACTGTACGCGCCTTGAGATTTAAGCGAATCTTCCAGCACGCGACCTTCTTCGATTTTCCACGATTGGAACGCTAGAATTCGCAATCCATCAACAAGCAGGGACTGGCGCTTTGCATCTTTGGTGGGAATAGTTAAAGCCATGATAATCACCAAGTAACGAAAGGACAATAAATAGCAAGAAATATTTCTCACTCAATTCCCTACTGCGATAGCGCCCCATCCAACCTAATCTCGATCGCCAAAATTAAGCATCAAAGCTAAGCTAAATGATAAGCATCCAGGTAGAGCTTGTTTTGATGTTTTGGTGGCAATCCATCTTTCTTGTCGCTGACTCCCAGGGCGATCGTGAGAAGGATAATTTCTTCGGGACTGGGATGTTCTCCGGCTTGAAATCCCGGATCTAAATCGTACAGTTGAAATACTCGATCGGTATCCATTGCCTTCAGGTTTTGCACCAATTTTTCTAAATTCATCTTCTTGTTCGATCGTAAGTAAAATTATCAATTCTACCGAGCGAAAGCATTAATTTTCATAATGCAAATCTATAATTATTCGCGGATCTACTTCAGAAACTATCCGCGTGTTGGTAAAAAGAAAAAATAACTTCGGAGCATCAATTGTCAAGAAGCCCATTGCCACAATATCTGTTTCCCAAACATGATACATTGACGAGAAATTGTTAATGTAAATTGGATTCATGAGTTCGATCGCTGGCATAAATTCGGTCAGCCTGCCACCCGCGCCCGTTTCGACAATGCGTTCGGCAACATATTTTAAAATGACTGTCAAACTCTTTTCAACTTTTACTTTTGCATAAGGTATGCGAGTAGAAAGTTGCGTGCTGTAGGTTAGTTTCATTGTGCTGTTGCGATCGCAATAATGCTGGGAGCGACCCAGCAGTTGCCCTATTTCCAATCAAATACAAAATCAACTTGGCATCCATCAGCCCAATGCTTGCGCCAAACCATCCAAGCAACAGTACAGGAATCAACTTTGCCGTTGTTGGTAAAGGACGGGCGCGGTTGCCCAAAAATAATTAGGTTGCTGAAGTTTGGAGATTGCGATCGCAACCATTCTCCTCTATTGCCTGCTGGTTCTAAATATGTCAGTCGCAGAAGAAAAGCTACGCCAACTGTTGCGCATTCATAAGCCAGTGGCAAGATTAAATGCGCTCGATCGAATGGCGGGTTAGTAATCACCCAATCAGGTCGGGTTCGCAGGGATACCCACATATCTTTGGTTGCATCGCCTAAATCATAATTCCATCCGAATTGCGGGTCTATGTCGTTGCCTTCGATCGAATACCCAAGTTGTTGCAAAAAATGCACGATCGCTCCATCTCCAGCGCAAGGCTCGAATATTGAATCGGAAAGATGAATGGGAATTCGATCGATCAATTGCTTTGTTAGCAGTTTTGGAGTTGGATAAAAATCGTTAGGATGCCTCATGCCAGTTAACCTTAATTACTGAAACTTCTACATCGCCAAAATCGTTAATCTTTTTTTCAGCTTCTTCGATCGAATCGAAAAACACCGCATCTTCTAAGTCAGAAACAAACACGCCAGCAGAATCCAGATAAAAAATCCAGCCGTGTTCTGTAGCGGTGCCGATCGAATACCCGCAGTTGGCGATCGCGTATTTCGTAACAGTCATGATTGCAGTCGGTAGCGAACCGACTTTTCCGCTATTATTTCAAAAAGTTTGATAGCAAACTGACAAGTGTTGTTTCTCCTTTCTGAGTTAATATTTCCTTAATTAGAAACATTACCTCTTCAGAAACAAAACCAGCTAAGCTTGGTAGTTCTCCCGGCTGAAAATCCAAAATTTCTTCAATTTTCTCAATTGTTTCAATGCTGGGAATAACACGATCGTTTTCAATTTTGGAGATGTAAGTATAGTCCACCCCCAAAAGACTTGCCAACTTTCGTTGGGTCATTCCTGCCAGACAGCGTTTGAATTTTACTGCCTCACCTAATGTGTTAATTTTGATTTCCATTTCTGCTTCTTGCCTCTATCTTTGCGTCGATCGTCCTGCGGATGCGGGTAGCGCAGGTAATTGTCAGCAAACAGTTGTTTTCTGTATTCCAGTTGTCCCGATGGATATTCTACGAATGGGTCTTTTGCAAAGCCTGTCATTGTTTCTGGCCGGGAACTACCCGGCACAAAGTTCTAATCTCTGATTTGGCTGTCCAAAATTTCCCAAGCTTCACCTAATAGCGAAGCAGATTTTTCAATCAAGCTGCCAAAGTTCTCCCTTTCTTGAGTACCCAACAAATCGAACAGTTCTGACCTGTGTTGGAGATTCTCAAAAGATGAAAATTCAGGGGTTTCTACTAGAAGCAAAAGAGCTTCTTGATAGCCAGCAATAATGGTTTTGAGAGTATCGTGTGTCATTTTCTGTTTGGTTTGTTGTGGTAGCAAATCGGACAGATTTTCGGGGAGTTTTTATTTTGTTTCAGCTTGCGTTCGAGTGCGCGATCGCCCTTCCAAACTTCAGCTAGCTCAAAGCTAATTCCTCGTTCTTTGGCAACCTGGCACAGGCGAGAGCCTTTACCATTGCGGTGTTTTCTGATTCGATCGTCCAAATCGCTTGCCCAACCAAGGTAGTGTTGGGCGGGGCGACCTGGGGTTATAGGTTTTGAGAAGTGCAGCAAATACACGTAACTCATGATGCAGAAGTAATGTAACAACTACACCATCGATCGAGCGAAAGCATTACCTATTATGAATTTGCTTGCGATATTCTTCCTCTTGTTGCCCGATGAAGAATGCCTCTTCCTGATACTCTTGGGTATATTCTTGGTGTTGTATTGGTGCAGTATTTTTGGCACAAACAGCAAACACCAAATACAAGAATATTGCTAGTAATTTTGCAGCTTTCATAAAACCTCTATCTAAATTAACTGTCACATTTCGAGCGATAGCGATTGAATTATTTTAACTGCAAAGCTATTAGAAAAACTATGAGACTATGAGAATGTTTCTTCAAAGTGCTTTTTCTGCTGTCCGGTAACTTGAATATCTTTGGCATTTTCACAGTGTGCCATCGAAATGCGCAGGGGAATGTTATTGCCAATGCCCAATTGATTGTGCAACCAACCAACGCACTCGTAGGGTTCATCATTGTTTGTCGGTTGGTGGCAAGCCATCTTGTGTATTTTGTAGTAACGACCGATTCCGCTGATATCACCATCGATCGCGATCGTATTCCGCAAGCTTTGATGCTGTTCGATCGAGTAATTGGGAATGTCAGCAACTGTTGCACCTGCCCGCCACGGACAGGTTTTGCATTGTTTAGTCTGTTTGAGTTTGTATTTTTTCATGTTGGGGTTTGATTAATTAAAATCAACTTCCAAAGGCGAAAGCATTCTAGATTCTGGAATTTCATTATGCTCCCGCGAAGCCGATCGAGCGCCAACTCGCAGTGCCCATTCTTTCAATGCCTGAATTTGAGGTTGGGCAATTTGCGCCAGCGGTACGCATTCAGAAATTGCATCCAATAAATCCTGCTCCTTGAACTCGCAACCAACACTAAAAGCTTCCTGCATTGCTTCATAAATACATTGCTCAATTTCAGCACCGCTGAAATCTTTGGAATGACTGGCTAGTAATTCAAAATCGAATTCGCAGTTTGTAAAGCGATCGGGACGAATCCTGCACAAATGCACTCCCCAAATTTCCTCGCGCTCTTTTTGATTCGGCAGGTGTACGAAAAACAATTCATCCAGCCTGCCTTTGCGCAGGAATTCTGCTGGCAGAACTTCTACATTGTTGGCAGTCATGACAACAAATACCGGGCTGGTTTTCTCCTGCATCCAAGTAATCAAACTGCCGAATACCCGGCGCGAAGTTCCCGAATCGCCATCGGTTCCAGATGTAAGATTGCCAAACGCTTTATCAACTTCATCAATCCACAACACGCAAGGAGCGATCGCCTCGGCTAATTTAATTGCTTGTCTGGTATTTGCCTCACTTTCCCCCACAATACCACCGAACAACCGACCGACATCTAACCTAAGTAATGGCAATTTCCATTCCGCAGCAATAGTTTTTGCTGACAACGATTTTCCAGTTCCTTGTATCCCGGCTAACAGCAAACCCTTGGGTGCCGGCAATCCGTATTCTCGCGCTTCTTTGGTAAAATTGTCCGATCGCAATCTCACCCACTGTTTCAAGTTTTCCAGCCCGCCAATACATTTTAGTCCCGATTCCATAAGAGTGTTTGCTGGAATAAATTCCAGAATTCCTGTCTCGCGAATAGTTTGTCGTTTTTCTTCGATAACTGACGCGATCGTACTGCTGTTGATTTTCAGAGTTTTCGTTAGGGATTTTGACAGCACCCTCGCTATTCGCGTGCGGGTAAGTCCCTGACAGGCTGCTATTAGTTGTTCCCACTCAGGAGGCTCTAACTTCGATCGACCGTCTACCAGTTTGGTGACGATCGAATCTATTTCCCCCACATCGGGCAGTTCTAAATCGATAACTGTTGTCTCTTCTTTTAACTCTGACGGCAATCGCAATTGGTGGGAAACCAACAATATCGATCGTTTGTCTTTTACTATCTCTGCTGCTAAATTCTTAATCTCCCGGACGATCGACAATTGGTTGGCAGCAATCTGACCGTTAGTTCCCGGCGCAATACAAGTCGCTAAATCTTTCATCACAAACATTGCACTTTGATTTGGGGAGGCTTTACCTACCCTTTCTAACCCTTGCATCGGATTGCCTTTAGCTGCCCCGGTATCGTTCCAACCCCTGGCAAAATCCCAAAAATAAATCTGAGATTTGTTGGCAATTGCTACTGATGCCAGCACCCTTTCTGCTGTCGGTTCTTCCGGGGATACTACCCACAGTAACGGGTAACGTGCAAGTAACATTAACTTGATTTCTTCTGCTGCATTCATTATTACGCTCCTGTTACACTCCGGTTTTGGCAAGTTGAGCTTTCAAATCTTCAATTTCCTGCAATGCTTTGTCTAGATCGCCGTGTAGGGTTTCGTTCTCCAGCATGATGCCCGTCACGTCCGCATCGACTTCTAGGGAATCAACTGTTTTTTGCTTGGCTTGCAAACTCACAACAGTTTGATTGGCAGCAGCCAATTGCGATCGAGTTTCGGCTAGCTGAGCCGAAAGAATTTGCTTTTCGCCGATCTCAGATTGCAAAGCCTGCAACTGGGAACGCATTGCAAATATCTCTTTTTCGCGGGCATCCAAATGCCCCCTGACTTGGGAAAACTCAGCTAACTGCGAGTAGGATGCAGTTTCGTTTTGTTCTAGTTCTTCAATGCGCTTTTGCGCTACAGATAAATTGATTTCCAATTCCAATCGTTCGGCTCTTGCTTGCTCTAGCTGGAATCGAAACTCTTCCGAATCAGCTAATTTCTGCCGATCGAGATTCATATAGCAATTTCGCAGTTCTTCTTTCTGCCGATCGTACTCTGACTTGTAAAAATTGACTTCCATCTGCAACTGCGGGAAATCTTTCAGTTGCCCTCTCATCGCATCATTTTCCTGAGCGAGCGTTTTCATCCGATCGCCCGCGATTGCCGTATCTGCCTGTTGGTAAGCCATCCGAAAAATTGCAACTGCCATTCGATCTGCAACCCGCAAAAACTCCCCCGGAATTTCTGCCTCTGCCAAAATTCCATCGTCGGCAATTTCTATGAGGACTTTTCCCAAATCTCCTTCTGTTACTTTTGATTTGAGCAGCGGGAGATTTTCCTGCTGCCATTCCCTGACTAATTTTGAGAGAGCTTCGTTGGAACCCCCGAATCCGTAAATCTCTTTAAGTGCAGCGCGAACCGATCGCACTACGATTCCTATCTTGTTTCTCTGCAATACCGCGCAAGCCGTAGCTACCATAGACTCCGTAACAGTCCCGTTGGTCGATCGATCGATGTCGAAACCTTCTAAGTTGAGGCTCGTAAATGTTGTCGGTAATTTCATCATTCTCCCTCCTTTTTTCCCTCTAAACGCTCGGCAACCGCTCTCAGCACGATTGCCAGTTCGGCTTTTGAAATAACGTGAATTTGTTGCACGAGTCGCTGTACCAAACTGAACTCGCGAGTTCCCCCAAGGAAAACTTCAAACTCTTCCAGGGTTTCGCCCCGCAACTGAGCGATCTTTCTGAGGCTGTCCGTATCTGGAATAACTTCCAGATTTTCCCAAGCCTTCACTGTCGGGTGAGATATCCCGATTTTTCTCCCAAATTCCCGATAGCTTTGCGAACCTCTGAGATCTGTAATTATCCGTGCGAATTTTTTCCTTGTTTCAAGTTGCATCAACCCACTCAACCCATAGTCCCGATTTGATGTAAGGCAAAGCTTACATTTAAATCTAATTATGACAGGTTAACCTTATACAGTCAACCGTATCTAAGAATTTTTTTGAAGTTGCTCTGCTGACGAAAAAGCGATCGCCAGTTCGGTCAGGGTACAAGACAAGATTTCAACCAATACCAGAGTTTCCGCAGGCGAAAGCTTGGGTGTTGCCCTGCCGTTAATCCAAGCAGAAACCGCTTGCCGGGAGAGTTTCCTGCCGGATATCGAAACCCAAGCATTCTCAACTGCTTCGGCAAACTGTTCTTGAGTCAGTCCCTTTCTTTTTAATAGATCCATAAAAGTTTGGTTTTTCATATCTTACGCTTGACAGCGTAAGGTTAGCCTGTCATTATTTTAATGGAAGGCTAGCCTTACGGCAAATATTAGTGGTTAGTGGCTTTCCAACCACCAATAAAGCAAAAATATGAAGGAAATGGGGTTATGAAAGCAGGATGGTGTGTCAAGTGCCAGTTGAGAATCGGTAGGAAGAGATTCCGGCAGTTGTTTGATGGAATGTGCGAGGACTGTTCGCGCAAATACAGACCGTCAGGGACACCTCAGCCTGCAACTGGTGCCGCTTCGAGCGAACAAAAAACTGAAACCGAGCAGCTCGGACGTTCGCGCGGAGCTGGCTGCGCAAAAATACAGAAACCCAAGCCGATCGTCTCGCTCGGACGCACAGAAAGTCGCAGGGATGAAAGGCTCAAGCAAGAAGAGAATTCTCTTCTAGAAGCATTCGATCGAATCAAACAGCAAGGCATCACCAAAAACTGGCACCGAGAAGTTGCTAACCTGTTGGGTTGGAAGAAAGAGAAAGTAACTCACGTTGCCAAAAGATTGCGCAAGAAGGGATTGGGCGATCGCATCAAAGTACA
>JALOON010000116.1 GCA_025454405.1 Oscillatoriaceae cyanobacterium Prado104
ATGAGCAGGTGAGCGGATGCAACCAACAGAACAATAACTTAACCTAATAAGCAGTTGTTCGATCGAAAGGAACTCAAAGCTATTAAGCTTATAGGGCTACCGATAGAACCTCGCTGTCATACCAATTATCCAAAATAATGCAACAGTAGGATGGAGCGCAATCGTTCGATCGTCCGAGCAAACGATCGAACAAACTTATTTTCGCTTGCGCCTGCGATTCGCTGAAGTTTTATCCTTCATTTTGCACAATTCTTTAAATCCTTCTATCAATTCCAATTTACTCATCTCTGCATAGCCTTTAAGTTTGTACGTTGATGCCAAAAGCTTGAGTTGTTCGATATCCAAGACGTGAAGGACATCGTAATTGCGCGTATCTGTTGTATCGGTTTGTTTCCGAGCCATTTTTATTTGCAATCTGTATTTGGTAAGAGTTTTACAATATCTTACACTATTGTCATTATCATTGTTGATGAAAACTGTTTGAAAATCACACTTCTACAAATTTACCTCGGCGTTTTACAAAACGACGAAGATTCCGGTGCGATCGCGTGGGAAATTGTTTTGGCGATTGCTGCGATCGCATTTCCACTCAAAATTTTAGTTGCCCCAATCAACCTCTATAAAACGAATCATGCTAGATGAACAAGCTTCCAACTCCGAAACGATCGCAAAGGAAACCCAAGAGTTTGAATTAGTCTCAATTAACCTAATCTACGACTACCCCGTTCGTTGGAGTCGGTTCAAAACCTTACGAGACTTCGTTCAGAATTTCTATGATGCCGTGCATTGGTCTGAGTGGGACAATCGATTTTCCTATACCTTGGCTGATGGAATACTGACCCTAAAAGCCCAAGATGTTGAATTTAGTTATGATTGGTTGCTGCATATTGGCGCATCAACCAAACGCGAGACGGCTGGCAACTATGCCGGACACTTTGGTGAGGGTTTCAAGATTGCGGCGTTGTGCGGAGTCCGCGACCACCACTGGACGGTAAAAATGCTTTCTCGTGATTGGGCGTTAGAGGTTGTTACCACCGATATAACTGTCGATATGCGATCGCTCAAGTCCCTGGCTTACAAAATTAAAAGCGGACAGCCCGTCAGGCGAGAAGCTATTCTACAACTCTCTCCCTTTAGCGATAAGACACTGCTCGATAGCGTTCTTCAGAGCTTTTACTATCCCAGCAATCCGCTATTCGGTCAGCCAATTTGGACCTCAGCGACCTGTGCAGTCTATGGGCGATCGCAAGAACAGAAACCCTTTGGATATCCAAAGACCGATCGAAATGATGGTTCAGGCATTGTATTTGCAGGTTATCAGGCGGTGGGTTCATTTGAGTATCCACTGATTTTCTGTCTGCATGACTACCGACAACTCGATCGCGAACGGAATGCGTTCTATCGCATGAATGTCATCGACCTGATTCGGAATACTGTATCGCGTCTCCCTGCAGAGGCATCGGTTGTTGTTCTTCAGGTGCTAAAAAATCGCTGGTACGATCGACCGCGAAAAAAATATGACTTTGAATCCTGGCACGGCATCGTCAGTGCGCTAATCAAAAATATTGCTGCTTCGGCAGAACAGAAGGCACTCTGGCAGCAAACCTATCCTAATTTGTTGGTTGCCAATATGGTGAAGCGCAATGATTTACCCAAGTATAATCGCCGTCGGCAAGCGCTCGATTGGCTGAGACAGTCGGAACGGTCGTTTCGCCTGGTTCAAGAGGCATTTCTGGCGTTAGGTTATCCAACATTGGAAGCGGTTTGCGAACAATGCGATGGCTTTAGTGTTACCCGCGATCCTGACGCTTCCGAACAAGAACGGGTGGAGATGCTCGAGCAGTTTACTAGATTATTAGTTCCAGATCTAGTTGCCGTCATGCCGCTGCCACCGTGCAAGATAATCAAAAGTGAAAAGGCGGCTTGGCGCGGGATGACTGCGTGTATCCCGCTATCTGGAAAAATCTCCAAGTTCCGTGGGATTGCGATTCGATATCGGTTGCCCTATGTCGCGCTCAAATCATCATTGCTGCATTCAGCCAATTTCGGGACTGCACTCAGCACTTATTTGCACGAACTCGCGCATATGTTTGGTGGCGATCGATCGGCTTCATTCAGTCAAGTGTTATCGGAACTGATGGACGTGACTTTGAGCAATGTTCGTTTGGTTGCCCAGTGGCAGGAACAATGGGAAAGTCATGGTGCGTCAATGTCCGAGCAAGCGTCAAACGATGAATAATGAGGGTTGGATTTCAGGAAACACGATCGCGTTCCTTACCTTTTTCTCCTGTACCATGACTACTAATCAGTTACTTTGTTTAGCAGGTCGTAGTCCTCCGGGTTTATTATTCAACTCAACTTAATTTTCAGCTTTTGACGGCAGCTATTTTTAGCGGGAGCCTCTATTTTGAGCTTGGGAAGCTTCCCATTTCTACAAAACGGGGCAGTGTTTCACTCAGCACTTGTGGCTCTATTTGCGATACCGCAATGTAGTTGCGGTGAGCAGTTACAGAAAAACTCAGTCTCTTGCCGGACATTTTCGGATAAAAACAGGTATAATACAGTCCCGGCTCTTGCCTGGATTATACCTGTTTTTGTACAGCTCTTGCCTGATTTTATACGGCATTTGCCAGACTTTGACCCTCCAAAACAAAAGCGCGATTAAAAGCGTTTTTAACAAAGTTTGAATTGATTTAATACTCAAGTGGTAAAATTATAGACTTATACTTTGAAAGTTGTTGACATCCTGTCAGACAGGAATTGCGATCGCCCCGGTCTGGAACTCGCAGCCGCTTGGAGTGACTTTCATTGACGAAGCGTTAGTGACTCAGCCCCAAGCATAAAGCACTCCTTGACTAAGGATTGGGTTAGAGAAGGTGAGGTTATTGCTGAAACTCAGGAGGAGTAACCGTGAACGAAGAACAGTTGCAAAATTTGGTTAAAAAGCTCCATGCTATCCAGAAAACAAACGGACAATTCAAGGAGACCGAACAAGAATTGCTCACCTTAATAGGCGACTTTTTAAACAGTATCCAAAGAACTTCCAGCCAAACACAAAAAGTGCTACGGGATGCGGACGAAAGCTTTGGGCAAAAGCTCTTTCAACCGATGGAATTAGCAAAGAAGCCTCTTGCGCACCTTTCGGAGTCCAGTCTTTCTTCACAAAAGCTAGAACAACTGTCACAGAACTTAGAACAATTGTCACAAAACTCAGAAAAACTGTTAGACGACCTGCGCGATTCCTCTATTCGCTTTGAAGCAGAGCGCCATCAGTGTCCGATCGATATTGAAAACTTGTTTTACAACACGCTCGATCGCAACTATCGCCAGTCAGAATCCGTGCCAAAAGACATTTTAATTCTGATTCGGCTTCGCAAAGAAGACTCAAACAAAATTCCAGCTAAGCGCGACTGGGTAATCCAAGACACCTTATCTGATAGCAATGCTGATTTGAGAAAGATGTCCGGTCAAATTCTCCCCGAAAACTGCAAATGCTCCGAATGGGCAGGCATTCCGCTGAAAGTGGAGAAAGTGGAATTATTAAAACCAACGGCGGGGGAAGTCGCTAAAAAATTGGCTGGGATTTGGATGATTCGGGTTGCTATTTGCGATCTCAAATCCGGTGTCGGAATCCGGTAGCCTTCAGCAAAGAGCCCTATCGTTTGCTTTGGATGAAGTTGCTGCCCCCGACATTCGGGCTACCGAGATCGCTGTTAGTCAAGAGATTCCTCTAAATCTTCTGATTCCTCTGATTCCTCTGATGAATCAACCGGATCTTTAGCACTAACCGCATACTCTTTGGTCAAAATAGCAAAAGGAAACGGAAACGGTAAAGAAACCTCATCCGCAAAATAGGGCCAACGGTCTCTGAGACTGTGGACGAAACAAGCCAATTTTTCTGCATCTATTTCAGGAGAATAAATGACAGCTACCTCTAGAAGTTTTGGGTTCCCAGCTTGTCGGCTGCCATTATCAAGTCGAGACTGTTTTCGCTGTAAGGTGTTTGTGCCTTGTTCAGTAGTTAATGGCTTTCTCATGCTGAGATAAAGCACATTTTCTCTCTCATCGCACACATCTTTCCAACAGAATAAACCGCTAGTTCTGCTGCCAGGAGAACCCTTGACAATACCGACAGGAGCCTCGCCGTTTTCTGCAACTCGCAACCGCACCAACCACAATCGATTTTGTTCTGATTCTGCGAGAATATGCTGTTTCAGTTCGTTGGGTAAATCGTTAGCGGGGAGCTTGGGATTTTGCAGCCACGTCAGCATTTTGCGAGCATTTTGCGCTTGAGCCATGAAGAGTACGCGGGGTAATTTATCATTAGCAACTGGGGTGTTTAGGCAATCGCGCAAGCAATCAGCAATAAATTTATTAAGCAACTGCTGTTCGCGTTTTTTATCGCTAGATGGCTGTGCTTCGCCGCTGTCACCAATTACTTCATCTAAATAGGAATCCACATCCCATTTTTCAGTAATTAGATAGCTAAGCCCGATCGGATACGATACCCATTTTTGCGTTAAGAATAAAGAAGGAGTGGTAACTTGTACGATTCCCTTGACTGGGTTAACTCGCACCATTAATGCCACAGTAGCAGGCGTATTGCTAGCCGTTGTTTTTCGAGTGCGTCGCAGCACGTGGAAACACGTCAGCCACAAATTTCGATCGATGCCATCCTTTTCTAAGTCAATTATAGGAGCAGGCAGAATCCCAAATTGTCGCAATAAATCCGAGACAGCTTTTTGCACTCGATTAAGAGTACCTTTAGGGACATATTGCTTGCCTTCTTTAGTTTGAGCTGTTACTGCGTGGATGTGTTGGTTGACATAGCCTGCTTGCATCGCTCCAATTCTTAATGCTAACTTGGGATCTGATTGTGCTGGAAAAAACGATTTCTTAGGCTTGATTTCAATTAATGCACCGCAGATTCCTTGAGATTTGGGCAGAGATGAAACAATCTGACAGACGCGCTCCTCGATTAATTTAATGCGCCGTTGTTGTCGGCTGTTGCCTTTGACTGATAAATTATTGACATCTAGTTTCTGTGTCAAATCTTGAACGTGCTGAGTTTTAATTCGCAGGGAACCTAACGAGCCTTCATACATAGTTTCCTCCCCTTCTACTTCGGGGTTATAAATCTCAGATTCTCCTGTGGGTGATAAGTCAAGTATCTCGCAGATTTCAGCAACGATCGCATCCCGACACTCTTGGGTTTCCCAAAGTATAAGTATTGTATGCAAAGAGTTTTCAGCCGAGCAAAATACAGCGGGTACAGCAATTTTAGGGCGCAGCATCGGTGTAGATAAATCGTCCCGGTTTTTCAGCGATCGATCTCCTCTCTTTTTTGGGGTTCCGCGCTCCCAAAAAGGTACAGATGTGCCTGATACCTTTTCGGCTTCACTCAGTCGTTGAATAGGGAAATTAGCTGACTCAATCTGATTTTGAATTGCCACATCCAGGCTAGCTAAATCTAGCGGACTGACACCGCGAAGGCAAGGGAGTTTACCCCAGGAAGTATGGTAGGATACACCCACCTGTAATCCGCTTGGTTCTTCTCCAAAACTTGACCATTGATGTTTGGGATTAGAGACTAAAATATCAGGTTCAGGAAGTGGAGAATCGTTAATCTTTAGCAGCTCACTAATGGCTCTAGACCATTTTGGTTTTCTTCCTTCTTCTGTCATCAATTGCTTGATTGGTAAAGGCATAAAACAAAACGGCTGGCGAAGCCCATCCAACCACCGACGATTATCGCCAACATAAGCAGTAGCACCTCCATAGGGAAATTTATCGAAAGGCTCGACAACCCATTGTCGGATTGAAAGTTGATGGTAAATAATCGGTTCTTTGCGCCAGGGGACTGTTTGTAATTTAAAGCGGATGACAAATGAGATATCTGCCGTACCCATTTGTTTGTCTTTCTCAATTAGTGACACCGAATGAGGAGGCCATGACATCAGTTCTGAACCCCGATTGAGGCTGACTACTCGGTAGAATCTCAGTTGATACTGATTGTTTTCACCAAAGCAGACTTGGGGATTTTTGAGAAATTCAATAGCTAGATAATCGGGAATTGCTTGGAAGCGGATATCATCATATTGATTTTCGGACTGGCGTCGCAGAGAATAACTTTTAGGCTCTTCCCAATGCCAAGCATCATTATCTAGAATTTTGAGACTCGACTCGACTTCCGACTCTCCCAAACACTCGCTAAATTCTTCTCGCAGCCAATCTTTAATGAATTCTGAGAAATCAGAAAGGTCAGCGATTTCTGTTGCAAACACCCAAGAAGCACCGGGAATTTGCCAGCCATAACGAGCGGTTTGGATGATTCTTGGGAAGCTGGCAGCTATAATGCGATCGAGAGAGTACACCGGTACAGACGGATAGCCTTTCCCAAGTAGTTTTACGCGCTTTTGTGCCAGAGATTTCGCAACTTGCTGCCATGCAGTAGGAACAATTAGGGAAAAGAGATTGTATCGCACATCCTGCGTCAGTTCCCAAGCTCCTGGTAGAATTGTTTTAAATGTCATAGTGTAATTCCTTTGTTTGTTTGAGTGCATTTAAGAAAGCACCGTAGAGCGAGCGCCCTAAAGTTCTTTCCCAGGGTCTTTTTTCTTCCCCCTCAATCGATAGTTGAAGTTCTTTGATAATTCCAACTAAAATAGATGTAACTTCGCTGTCTAATTCCCCTAACGCTGATTTCGGTGCAAACTTGACATCCAAAAACTGAACTACACAAGGCACACCGCCGCGCACTAAACGCCCGATTATTTGCCAAATACTAACTAATTGAGTCCAGCAAAGTACAGAGCGTTCGTCATGAGTCAACTGTTTGAAAGACATCGCCCGACAACTCAAATCGAGCATCTTCGCGACGGCATATTTGTAAAATTCGTTCTCAACATTCGCCAGCGTGAGAGCATCACCGCGCCGTTGCATGGGTTCGTAAAGAGCAGAATTAGAAGCATTTTCTAGCGCCCAACTGTTAAGTTGCTGGACAGTAGTTTGCCAATCATCGGGGACGGGCATAGGCCGACACAGAAACATTGCTGCGCCAAATGCTGCTATCCTGCTCTCATTGAGAATGTTGTGGCCTCGCTCTAAAGCCATTAAAGGTGCTACCACAATTTGGGTAGGAAGCTGAGTTAAATCCCGAATTTTTCCCCGACGAATTCCGCTTAAATGAGCAGGAGCATTGTCGCGGCGCAGAACTTGAATTTCTTGGATATTTTTAACGCGGAAAACCGATTTCAAAACCGATTCAACTAATTCAGCTTCATCATAACTGTTGGTAATTATTAGCACCCGATCGCGCTTACCCCACCGCTGCGGGTCAAGTTGTTCTTTATCTTTTAAATCCTCAAATAAGAGTTGCAGATCGCTCTTAGCTTGTCCGGGCCTGTCACAGATAGCTTTAATCATGTCTTCAGCCGCTTTTTTCCGCCTGTGAGGCGGCATTCCTGATAAAGCAATGTACTCTCCAAGTAAGTTCTGCTGCGCCCTAAAGAAAAACTCACTTTCGCCAATTCCCGCATCGCCGGCTTTGTCATTATTCAGCGCTGGTTCTAGCAAAACTGTAGGTTGTTTCTGAATGTGATAAGCTGGGCTTCCAGGGGCGTAACTCGTGCCTGAAATCAGCACCGTATGGGGACCATCCCAACCGTCAACAGCCCAAAGAGTAGGGAAATTTAGCAGCAAGTAGCGCCCGACTCCGACATAGCGAAAATACTCCAATTTTCCACCTCTGTTGCTGCCGCGCTCGCGCGTATATTTAAAACCCAAAATATTTCCCACAGGTGCAGATGGCAAAATCGGCAGGTAGTCGCGGGGAGGGCGATACACGAGGGAAAGACTGGTGTCGTGCAAATCAATAATTCCTGTCCGCATTAAGGCGCTCAAATGGTCAACTAAAAAACTCAACCGATTCGTCAGCACCGCTACGAGAATAGCGAAGTATAAGTGGCGTGTTGCTTCCTCAAACTTACTGTTGTCTGCGATCGCAATTCCCCAAGATGCAAGCCATCTCTTTAGCCAAGAAGCCACTTCATCTAATGCTGCCCCTTCGCTTTCTTCACTCAATAAAGTGAAGGCAATATCCGAAAGTTCTCCTCCCTGGCGGCGGTTGAGGGGTGCTTGCAAAAAACCCTCTATTGTCTGCAATAGCTGTTTGCGCTGCTGGCGTTCTTCTTCAGGTGGCAAACCCGCTTCAATCTGTTTTAGCCGTTGTTGGTTGCGTTCTTTACGGGTCAGTTTAGTCTTGGGCTGTTCATTTTCATTGTCTGAGGTTGGCTCGAGAATATCGCGGATAATTCGAGCAAATACGGAACGGCCAGTGAAAGGGTTGGAACCTAACCATTCAACCAGTTTAGGTTGGCCGTGCAGTTTGGGAAGGATAATGTCAGTCGCAATTTGAGCGTAGTCATGTGCTTTTTTAGCGGCTGCTACTAATTCAGCCCCCATGCTGCGGCGATCGGAGTTGTAAATAGCAGTAGCAAATTTGTTTCCGAGTTTATTTAATAAGGAGTTTCCCGAAGCATCGACTAACACTTCATCAGGCGCAAAAGCTTCGTCAAACTGCACCTGTACTCGATCTGCTTCGTCAATAAATAGAAAATTGCATTCGCGGTAAACTGCTTCGGCAAAGGTAAGTTTTTCCTCAAATATTTGACCCGATACGCGGGTATGAATGAAGCTAGCAGGCGTCAATATCCATACTAAAGATTGCCCGATGTCTCGTTCTAACTGGTGGCGCGGACATTTGTAATAAAAAGGACAAGTATGTTTATTTTTTATTTCGCCTTCCTCCCAATCTTCTAAATCCTCCAAGTCTATATCATTATTTTTGTCTGTTTTGGTTGCAGTTTCTTTTTGGTAAAGGTTGTGACAGGGTTCTGAACCAAATTCCCACTTATCCTCCGATCGCACTAAAGCGAGTAAAGGACAGACGGGGCTAAACCAGCGCCATGCTGGATGAATTGCACCTCGTTCAATTTCCTCACCCATTGCTGCTAAAATAGGTTCGTAGACTTTTTCGAGTTGCTGCGATCGATCGCTCCCCAATATCGGAGCCGCAGGAATTCCCAATCCGTGCCAAAATAGGGAAGCGAGGCGCACGGCAGCTACCACATCATTGACGATTAAAGCGCTGCGGTGTCCCTGCGAGGCTAAATGGTAAATAAGAATTTCGATCGCGGTAGATTTCCCGACATTCAATAAGCCGACAATGTGGATTAATTGTTCTAATTTCAGTTCGCAACCTGGATAAAAATCATCGCTATTATCGTCATAAAGTCGCAAGGCAATTCCCTGAAGGCGGGTATAGTAATTTTCTGGTTCGTACCCCGATTCAGCCAGTTGACTGTCCATTTTTCGGGTTGAAATCAGCAACTCTTCTAGAGTAATGGTATGCGATGGATTATCCTGAGTGCGCGTGCGGTGACAAGAAACCTGCGGTGAGGGTGGAAGATGAGAAACAGCTTGGGGAATATTGATGGGAATCTCAATAGGAGCATTTCCTTTGTGAGAAATTTTAGCATACCAATACCCAGGCTTTGCTAGCTGAATTTTGGTTTTTTTGTGCGATGGGGTTGTTGATAGGGTTTGGCGGTATAGCTGCTGGCGGCGGGGATAGGTACTGGAGGGAATTAATTGCGGGCATTGGTTGATGTCAGTTAAGCTGTAGATTCTCAAAATTTCGGGGATTTTGATGTATTCACAGAGCGATCGCTCCCATTGATTTCCTTTGCGACGCTGGAGATAAAAGCGAGCTTTTTTTACCATGAGCCAGTTGGCATCACTTTGCAGATTGATATTACCAGGCAGATTGATGTTGTCGCTTTGTAAATTTATATCGCTTGGCAAATTAAAATCGCTTTGCAGAAATGGAACCGGAAAACGATAACCAGAAAGTAGAGCAGAGACTGAATTTGCAGCTTCTTCAGGGGCGATCTCTTTCAATAATGTTAGCCCCAATTCTACTTCTACAATCAATTGGGCTGTGCGCTGTATTTCTCGCTTATGTACTTTTTCATTACCATCAAGTAGATAAGAAATAACATGAGATTTTAAGTCATCAGAATTACGTAGAGCTTGGCGCAATTGTTGGCTCCAGTTAGTGATGTCACGCATGGTTTCTTTTCTCCAAAATTTTTTCGGCAACAGAGATGATTTCGCTCTCCAGCTTCAACCGCAAGCCACCGAGGGACGGTTCCAGTTGTTGGCGTACTACCGTGATTCGCAAGGTTTCTTCTCGCTCGTTTGGGAAGACAATAAAAATTTCTGTAAATTCCGACGACCGACGTTGCAATTTTTCTCTAGTTTTCTGCAAGCGCTCTTCATCCAAGTACGACCAATCTTTAACGTCAATTGCCCAGCGGATTTTCTTGCTAAATTCCACAAGTAAGTCAAATTCATCAATCTCCGGCCACAGGGTGACGCGGATGCCTAATTTTGTAAGAGTTTCTGCTAATTGAATTTCCCAAAGTCCAGGGATTGTCCCGTACCGATGTACGCCTGGGGTTACAGCTTTCCAAGTTTCTGCTTCATGTTTGGGAATGGGTGGCGATGGCGGAAGATGGAGTTGGGCGCACAGTTGTTCGCAAGTTATGTTTCGGCAGCTATAGGTTTTATCTTGGCGGCGGCGCATTACATATTTGCAGCGCGGGCAAAGATGATAACTGTTTTCTGCTGCTAAATCGACTAAATCGATGTAGGTTTGTAGCAAGAATTCGCGCAGGGGTCTGAGTTGGGGCGAGGACAGAAGGCGGCGGTATTCTGGGTAGGGAAGGACGGGACGTTCAATAATCAGTTTGCGGAAAGCGCGATAGGCATCTTCTAGTTGATGCCCTCGGCAATGTTCGAGAACCTCTTGCAAGATTTTCTCTTGCACCTGCTTTTCTACGTCGGCACCTGTAACTTGCCACTGTTCGGCAAAGTTGGAAACTAATCCGTCTTCGATGAGGGTAACATCTGGTGAAAGGTGTTTGATTTCTGCTGCCGGTTTCCATTCGACTACTGGATTTTTTGCCCAGTCAAAAAATTCTGGGAGGTTCGAGGGGACTTCTTCATCTCCTTGCAGTAAAGATGTTAGGTACATTCGGGACATTCCGATGCGGAGTGATTTTGGAATGCGCTGGCGCTCGTTGTGTTCGCATTTTTCCCACTCCGCCAGCCCTGTTGCTAAGTAGCGCAAGGTTTCCGGTATCGATATCTGCAGTCCGGGTTCAGCTTCAGGGTCGCCTGCTTGCAGGCGGAGACTGCGGGCGGCATTGTCTTCCCATTCCACGTCAATACCTCGCATGGTCTGCAACCAGCGTTGTACCGTTGCTTTCTGTCGCGGTTGCATTCCCAGTTCCACGCACAACTCTTCCAGGGTTGGTCCTTCTTTGTGGACGCGAAACCACTCCCGCAGCGCCTCTAAAATTTTCTCTCTATGTCTGGTGACTTTCACGGGTCGCCCTCCTAAATCTGGGGTGTGACCTATTCTCACACCCCCATCACTGGCGTGTCAATAAAATATTTCAATGTTTCAATGATGTTTCCAATGTTTCCATTTGGGAAGTGCAACTGCTGTTCGCAGTGGAGATTTGCTCAAGCTAGAGCAAGCAGTTCGGTGTTTTGTAGAAGAAAACTTTCCATATTGGGCTTATAAACTAGCAGCAGAATATGTAGAACGTTATAACTTGTACTTATAGTACGATGAGGAAGTTGCAAAGAATAGAGCCAACACACCCGACTTAAAAGACTTAATAGGTAGCGGTTACTTGGCATAGAAATAGCTTCGCTATTTCTACGCCAATAAGCCAGAAACAAAACAAGAATCTTTTCTTTAATCCTTCTGCTTTTAGCCCACTGCATAGTCACTCATTTCACGCATGAAAGGAGGATGAAAACCTAGCACAATATCTTGTTTTGGTACGCCCAATTCAACTAAATCTGCCGCAATATCGTGTTCCGTTGAATTGTAAAAGATCCAGATTTTCTCATGCCGGATATCAAGATGCATTGCACAATGATGTACCCAGCGCTTGTGCTGCCAACCTAAATGCACGATTTGGTAGCGATTGTGCTGCGTATCAAAAATAGTCTCAACCTCAATCTCACCATAAGCTGGCTTAATTTCTGCGTACTCCACCAACAATTGCTGGATAATTTGCTGGTAGTTTGTTAATTTATCTGTCAGTGATTCCATTGTAAGATTCGCTCCAATTCAATGTCGCAAACAATCATTTTTACGTTATTTTCTTGCAGCATTGATGCCGGAAAATCTAGTTTAAAGAAACTGTTATAGACTCGATCTGGGACGGCTAGATAGAGAACGCGATCTGGTTCTTCACGGCGCAATGCACCCCGATAGTTAATAAACTGCCCCAGCGCTGTATGAAACTCAACTTGGGCGTTGCCGAAGCTTTGCTGCAACTCCAAGATGCCGAACCAACTCCGGCCGTACTGTTTTCCGGCAATTTCCAGTACGACGAAAATGCTGGGGAATTAGAAGGAGAAAAGCTGCAACACTTGTACAAACTTTTGGAAAACTGGCAGCCCGATTTAGAAGTTTACCGGGAAATTGTGAACCAGCGGTTTTTGGGGCAAGAAACCGAAGAGTTGGCGGCTGCTGCGTAAAGGATGAGAGGACATAATTTTATATTGTCTGAGGCTGCGAAAGGAAACTTAAGCTCGGGAATAGTCGATACAGCCTAACATTTATGATGCTTTAGCTGTCAGGTTAATTTTTTCCTTTCGCCACTTCCGAACACTTTGTTTAACAGCTTCTATTTCCTCAAAATCGACTCGGATCGTGGCAATTTCAAACTCTACACCTAAAACCGTACTAACTTCGAGGATTTCTACAAAACTGGCACATTGATAATCTGTATCTTCATACTGCCTAACTCGCTGTTCTTCAATTCCTAGTATTTGAGCCAGTTCTTGCTGACCGATTTGGGCAGCTATTCTCGCTTTTATTAAAGCATCTGGCAGCTTATTTATGCTGTCAATTTTAATTAAAATCGGCTGATTTCGCTCGCACTCAATCAATGTTTCGTATTCAGCAATCTCTGCTTGTAAAGCCGTCAAGTGAGATTGTTTGACATCGCGAGAAAGTTGCCACCCATCTG